>JAFRIV010000030.1 GCA_017432615.1 Oscillospiraceae bacterium | reverse complement strand
TCGCGCATCTGCCGCGGTGATGAGTCTTCTTTACGGATTCGCTGCATCCACGAGAGCCTGTACCTTGACCGGCAGCCCGTAGAGATTGATGAAGCCTGCCGCGTCCGCCTGGTTGTAATCGCTCTCGCCGAAGGTGGCGATCTCCTCGCTGTAGAGGGAACAGGGACTCCACACCCCGGCGTTGATCATATTGCCCTTATAGAGCTTGAGCTTTACCTTGCCGGTGACACGCTCCTGCGTTTTGTCCACAAAAGCGCTGAGCGCCTCGCGCAGCGGCGTGAACCACTGGGCGTTGTAGACTAGCTCGCCGAAGGTGATGGAGAGTTTCTGCTTCTCGTGAAGCGTCATTTTGTCCAGACAGATGCTTTCCAGCACGCTGTGCGCCTTGTAGAGGATCGAGCCGCCCGGCGTCTCGTACACGCCGCGGCACTTTATGCCGACAAGCCGGTTTTCCACGATGTCCAGCAGGCCGATGCCGTTGGCACCGCCGATCACGTTGAGTTTGAGGATGATGTCCTTGGGGCTCATCTCCATACCGTCGAGGGCGACGGGGATACCCTTTACGAAATCGAGCGTGACGTAGGTCGGCTCGTCCGGTGCCTGCAGGGGAGAGACGCCCATTTCCAGAAAGCCCGGTTTTTCATACAGCGGCTCGTTGCCGGGGTCCTCGAGATCCAGACCCTCGTGCGAAAGATGCCAGAGGTTCTTGTCCTTGGAATAGTTTGTCTCGCGGCTGATCTTCAGAGGAACATTGTGTGCCTCGGCATAGTCGATCTCCTCGTCGCGGGATTTGATGTCCCATTCACGCCAGGGGGCGATGATGGGCATGTTCGGCGCGAAGTGCTTAATGGCCAACTCAAAGCGCACCTGATCGTTGCCCTTGCCTGTGCAGCCGTGGACGATGGCGTCCGCGCCTTCCTTCAGTGCGATTTCCACCAGACCCTTGGCAATGACCGGCCGGGCATGGGCTGTGCCGAGCAGATATCCCTCGTACATCGCGCCTGCCTTGAGGCAGGGCATAATGTAATCGTTGACGTATTCGTCCATCAGGTCCAGTACATAAAGCTTGGACGCACCGGTCTTGAGCGCCTTCTCCTCCAGCCCCTCCAGTTCGTCGTTCTGTCCGACGTTGCCGGAGACCGCAATGATCTCACAGTTGTTGTAGTTCTCCTTGAGCCAGGGGATGATGACGGATGTATCCAGGCCGCCCGAATAGGCGAGCACGACTTTTTTGATGTCTTCTTTCTTCATGAGTATGCCTCCTCACGTAATTTACATTGAATATATATTACAGATACAATGGGTAAAAGTCAAGTAAAAATGTATATTTTGTGATTATTATGCATAAAGATGAATATATTCTTGCCGATGACGCTTCGCCCGTCAATTTGTACAAAAAGGGCCCGATACGTTCAAACCCATATAGAACCATCGTTGACTGGGCGGTATTCTGAGAGGCAGAAAAACGGGGCTGTGAAGTTTGGGTGAGTTTTCCTCGTCCATTCTTCACAGCCCCTTTGCTTACGCATAAGTATGCTTATTCCAGTTCAAAAGCACCGGTATACAGCTGATAATACTGACCTTTCGCAGCAATCAGTTCTTCGTGGGTGCCCCGCTCAATCACGCGTCCGTGATCCAGTACCAGGATGACATTGGCATTTTTTACGGTACTCAGGCGGTGTGCAATAACAAAAACTGTGCGCCCCTGCATCAGCCTGTCCATGCCTGCGGAAACGATCTGCTCGGTTCGGGTGTCGATGGAAGAAGTTGCTTCATCCAGAATCATAACAGGCGGATCGGCTACGGCAGCACGTGCAATTGCCAGAAGCTGGCATTGCCCCTGGGAAAGGTTGCTGCCGTCACCGGCCAGCATTGTCTGATACCCCTGCGGCAGACGAGTGATAAAACTGTCAGCACCGGCAAGTCTGGCGGCATCGATGCATTCTTCATCGGTGGCATCCAGGCGGCCGTACCGAATGTTTTCCATGACGGTACCGGTAAAGAGAACCGTATCCTGCAGCACCATGCCGAGAGAGCGGCGCAGGCTGGATTTTTTGATTTTATTGATGTTGATGTTATCGTAGCGAATTTTGCCGTCAGCTATATCATAAAACCGGTTGATCAGGTTGGTAATTGTCGTTTTTCCGGCTCCTGTTGCACCGACGAATGCAATTTTCTGTCCCGGCTTGCCATAAAGCGTTATATTATGCAAAATTACTTTGTCCGGGTTATAGGCAAAATCTACATCGTAAAAACGGACGTCACCTCTCAGGGGAACATAGGTGGTGGTGCCTTCCTCCCGATGAAAGTGCTTCCATGCCCAGAGACCGGTTTTTTCAGAGGACTCTGTCAGTTCCCCGTTGACTTCTTTCGCGTTGACAAGTTCCACATAACCCTCGTCCTGCTCTTCTTCTTCATCCAGGAGAGCGAAAATCCTCCTGGCACCGGCAAGCCCCATCACCACCGAGTTGATTTGCGGGGAGATCTGCTGAATAGCGCCGGAAAACTGCCGGCACATCCCAAGAAACGGAACAATCACAGCAATGGAAAAAGGAAGCCCCGAGAGGGAGAGATTCGGTACGCGGAGTTCCAGGAACAGGCCTCCGGCTACTGCGACGAGAACGTAGATCATGTAATTGACATTGTTGAGAATCGGCATAAGGGTATTGGAGTAGCGATTGGCCTGAAAAGAAGCTTCATAGAGTGCATTATTCGCTTCGTCAAAAATAGCCTGGGCTTCGGATTCATGATTAAAGACTTTGATAACCTTCTGTCCGTTGATCATCTCTTCAATGACGCCTTCGGTTTTCCCGATATTCTTCTGCTGTGCCATAAAGTAGCGGGCAGATTTACCGCCGATGTTCTTTGTAATCGTAACCGTGACAGCAGCACCAGCCAGGATCACCAACCCCAGCCAGATCGAGTAGTACATCATGATGCAGAGAATCGTAGTGACGGTAATCAAAGAAACGAGCAGCTGGGGGAAGCTCTGGGAGATCATCTGCCGCATGGCATCGACGTCATTGGTATACTGTGACATGATATCTCCGCGCTGGTGCGTATCAAAATAGCGGATCGGCAGTGATTCCATATGCTCAAACATGACAGTGCGGAACTGATCAAGAACTTTTTGTGTATGAATTGCCTGAAGCTGATTGCTCAGGGTGTTGATCAAAAGACTCAGAAGATAGAGTCCGCCGAGAATCAGTACAAAGTGAAGGATTTTTGGCTTTGTGACAGCCCAATCCCACCTGTTGGCCCAGGCCTGTTCCAACACGGCGACAACATTCTGCTGGAATATGGAAGGAAGCGCACCAATTACAGCACTGATCAAAATCAGAACAAGGATAGCGGGCAAAAGCGTAGGATTAAAGCGAAAAAGCATCTTAAGAAGACGCGGGAGAACACCTGCTGCCGATGGTCTGGCAGTGTTTTTCATGAAGCACTGGCCTCCTTTCCGGATAGCGTTTCCACCGGATCTTCACGATCACGACGGTTTTGAGAAAAGTATACTTCCTGATAGATCCGGTTTGTTTTCAAAAGCTCGGTGCTGGTTCCGATAGCATCGATACGCCCGTTGTCCATGATAATGATGCGGTCAGCATCTTCCACAGAACTGGTACGCTGAGCGATAATGATTTTTGTTGTTTCCGGGATATAGGTACGCATAGCTTTCCGGATGAGAGCATCTGTCCGAGTGTCAACCGCCGAAGTACTGTCGTCAAGGATCAGAATTTTAGGCTGTTTTAAAAGTGCGCGGGCAATGCAGAGCCTCTGCTTCTGACCGCCGGAAACGTTTGTCCCGCCCTGTTCAATCCAGGAATCGTACCCGTCAGGCATCTGGGCAATAAACTCATCAGCACACGCCAGACGACAGACCTCTTTTATTTCTTCCAGAGAGGCATCTTTATTGCCCCAGCGAATGTTATCTGCAATCGTACCAGAGAAGAGCATGTTTTTCTGAAGCACCATGGCAACGCTGTCACGCAGGTTGGCGAGGTCATATTCCCGCACATCTCTTCCTCCGACGCGTACCGACCCTGCACTGACGTCGTATAAACGGGGGATCAATTGTACAAGGCTGGTTTTTGCTGAACCCGTTCCGCCAAGAATGCCGATAGTCTCTCCGGAACGGATGTGGAGATCGATATCATTGAGTACCGGCTGTTCAGCGGTTTCGGAATACTGAAAGCTTACATGATCAAAGTCAACAGACCCATCAGAAACTTCTTTAACAGGAGCCTCCGGAGAGGTGATGGTGCTTTTCTCGTCCAGGGCTTCGCAGATACGCTGGGCAGATTCGGTAGAGAAAGTGATCATGACAAAAAGGAAAGAGATCATCATAAGGCTGGTCAGGATCTGAAAAGAATACGTCAAAAGCGTGGAATACTGACCGATATCCAGCGCAACCCCGTTGGTGGCAATGATCTGCCGGGAACCAAAATACATTACAAACAGCATGACACTGTACATACAGATCTGCATAAGCGGGCCGTTCAGAGCCAGCAGACGTTCCGCCCTGGTGAAGATCATACGAATATTGTTGGAGGCATTCCGGAATTTTACATTTTCATAATCTTCACGGACAAATGCTTTGACTACTCGGATTCCCTTGATATTTTCTTCCACACTGTTGTTCAGCTTGTCATACATCGGGAATCCTTTTCGGAAAATCGGGAGTGCACGTCTGCCGATTGCAAGGAGACCAAGAGCGAGAACAGGGATAACGACGACAAAGATAAGCGCCATTTTTCCGCCCATATAATAAGCCATAAAAAACGAAAAAGCCAAATTCAGCGGTGCACGAATCGCGGTACGGATGATCATCATAAAAGCCATCTGGATATTTTGAATGTCCGTCGTCAGACGGGTAACAAGAGAAGCGTTGGAAAATTTGTCAATATTGGAAAAAGAGAATTTCTGGATGTTCTGAAAGATATCCGAACGCAGATTGCGGGCAAAACCGGTACTTGCCCTGGCACAATGGATTCCTGCGAGATAACCGCAGAGAAGACTCAAAAGGCTGAGAAGAATGAGCTTCCAGCCGTAATTCAATATGACAGCAGTCCCGGCACCGTCACGGATATCATTGACCAGGAGAGCGATGACATACGGTATCAGCGCTTCCATTGCCACTTCGCCAACGACAAATACGGGCGTTAAGACCGTGGAACGCTTGAACTCCCGAATACTTTTCGCCAGTTTCCGGATCATATAATTCCTCCTTTGCTGATTTGCATGTTTTAACAGAATAACACACAATAATATCCGGTTCAAGGCAAAAATGAAAACTTTCTGCGCATTTTGCAGAAAGTTTTCATTACACCGGAATTCGTTTTTTTATAGAGAGGGACCAACAGAGAAAGCTGAATTATCGGTTATGCTTTCAGCTCGTAATGCAAATCCATGCTGCCGTCTTTCGGGGAGAAATCTACGTAAGCGATACTGCCGGTAATCAGCGGCATCATGGGCGGAAGATGGCCTATGTCCACATCCAGAAGGATCGGCACATGATAACAGGAAAGCAGATCCGTCACGGCATGGATATGGTCCAGCCCCATCAGTTTCTGCTGTGCGGCAAGAGTTCTTCCGAACAGGAAGCCCTTCACATGACGGAACCACCCTGCATGCTGAAATTCCCAGACGGCACGGCGAATGGAAAACACATTCAGATCACAAGCTTCCAGAAACCAGATAAAACCGTCATCAGCATATCTCTCCAGAAAATC
This sequence comes from Oscillospiraceae bacterium, assembly GCA_017432615.1. GTDB lineage: Bacteria > Bacillota > Clostridia > Oscillospirales > Oscillospiraceae > Limivicinus. The sequence continues at coordinate 78,876 of JAFRIV010000030.1, read as the reverse complement.
GGTTGTCCTGTCAAATTGTGTGCCGCAGAGATTGGCCAGAATGTCAAGGCAGCCGCCGATAAGACGACCGGAGAAAGAAAGCGGAGATGCGCGCTGCCCGGACAGCAGGATCCTTTCGGTAAGCGGATCATAACAAACGATTTTTCTCGGTTCAGTGCAGGCATACGGTTCAAGCGGATGATCGACATCCTTCCGGGAAGCAATTTCATAGGCTTCGTAGCCTTTCAGAAAAGGAATCCTGCCTTCAAGAACGGAGAATGCTTCGTGAAGAGAAATGTGCCAGGGCTCCATACCAAAAGCGGCTGCACAGGGACCATAAACAGATGCCGTATCGCAAAGGGTTGCCAGCAGAAAAGTGAGGTTGGTGTTATCCGAGTAACCCATGAACCATTTTGGCTTCGCACTGGCAAGAGCGTGAAAATCCACAAAATCAAGGATCTCACACATCAGTTCACCGCCACCGCAGGAGAGAAGGGCAGAACAATCATCTGAGAGCATCATTCGGGTGAATTCAGCACCACAACGTTCCGGGGAGGAACTGATGCCGATCCCGTCTCCGGCATAAACATTTTCCCCACAGAGAGTGCGATATCCCTTTTTCTGAAATACAGACAAAGCATGATCAAAGGAAGAGCGGTAAGGTTCTATATTGCATCCAAAAGAAGGAGCTGCAAATCCGATGGTGTCGCCTGGCTTGATAAAGGCTGGATAACGCATGAGTATTCCTTTCTACTGTGTATAAATGCCGCCCAGCCGTCATCCAGCCGGGCGGATTTCTGTTTCCTCTACTGCTTCGAGGTCCAGCGCGCGATTTCCTCATCCGTCCCAAAGACAGTGTGCGTGCCTTCCAGCACATGGTTGCTGCCAACTGTGTAGTCAATGCCTGAAGAGGCATAGTCGTAACCAACTACCTTGCGGCGCTTTTCCAGCCCGGGATTGGGGAGGGGAATGGCAGAAATCAGACTTCTGGTATAAGGATGGACAGGGTTGGCAAAAATCTCCTCTGTGGTGCCGGTCTCCAGCATATGGCCGAGATGCAGCACACCGATACGATCAGAAAAGTATTTTACCATGGAAAGGTCATGGGCAATGAAGAGATAAGCGGACCCGGTCTCTGCCTGAATATCTTTGAGAAGATTGACGACCTGTGCCTGAATGGAAACATCCAATGCAGAAATGCACTCGTCGGCAATAATCAGATCAGGATTCATGATCAGGGCACGGGCAATGCCGACTCGCTGCCGCTGCCCTCCGGAAAACTGATGGGGATAGCGGTTGTAATGCTCCGGAGAAAGACCGACCTTTTTCAGGATTGAGACGATTTTTTCCCTGCGCTCATCCCGAGAGGTATACTGTTTATGGATATCCAGCCCTTCTCCGATAATATCGCCAATGGTTTTGCGCGGATTAAGAGAAGCCATGGGGTCCTGGAAGATCATCATCATCTTTGTGCGCAGAGTATCCCGGGCATCTTTTGTAAGGGTGCCGGAAATATCGGTTCCCTTAAAAATGATCTTTCCGGAGGTGGGCGTATACAGACGGATGACGGACTTGCCGATCGTCGATTTCCCGGAGCCGGATTCTCCGACGAGGCCGTAAACCTCTCCGGGGTAGATCTCAAAGTTTACATCGTCCACCGCTTTCACAGTATAATCCCGTCTGGGTTTGAAATACTGTTTGAGATGCTCCACCTGAAGAAGCGGCTGCCGATTGGAACTGTTCATCCCTGCGCCTCCCTTCTCATGCGCTCCAGCCTGGCTTTTAACTCCGCCGGCATTTCCACCTTAGGTGCACGCGGATCCAGCAGCCAGGTTGCCGCAGAGTGTGTCTCCGTGATTTTGAACATAGGCGGATGCTCTTTTTCGTCGATAGCAAGCGCATATGGATTGCGGGCGGCAAAAGCGTCACCCGGCATTTCATGAAGCAGGTTTGGAGGGGAACCGGGAATCGTGTAAAGACGGACATCGTCTGTGCTGAGATCCGGCATGGCCGAAAGGAGACCCCAGGTGTAAGGGTGTGCGGGTTCATAGAAAATCTCATTGACGTTTCCCACTTCGACAATCTTTCCCGCATACATCACGTTGACATAGTCCGCTACCTTGGCTACGACTCCCAGATCATGAGTGATGTAGATCACGGAGATGCCGCGGGTCTTCTGAACCTTCATGATCAAATCAAGGATCATTGCCTGAATGGTCACATCCAACGCGGTAGTCGGTTCATCACAGATGAGAAGATCAGGGTCACAGGAGAGGGCGATGGCTATCACTACACGCTGCCTCATTCCGCCGGAGAGCTGGTGAGGATAGTGATGCATCCGCTTTTCCGCATCTGTTATCCCGACTTCCAGGAGGAGATCTCTTGCTTTTTCCCATGCTTCCTTTTTCGAAAGACCGAGATGGGCAATGATCCCTTCGGTGATCTGGCGGCCAATGGGCATGGTGGGATCCAGAGAGGTCATCGGGTCCTGAAAGACCATAGCCATGTGCTTGCCGTTGATGTTCCGACGGATCCATTTTTTGTCTTTTTTCAGAATGTCCGCTTCTTCAATCTCTCCGCTGCTGTTTTTAAAACGGAAAAGGATCTGCCCATCATTAACAGTGGCATTGGGGGCAAGGAGCCCCATTGCAGCCTTCATGGAGACCGATTTGCCGGATCCGGATTCTCCAACGATGGCAACAGTTTCCCCACGGTACAGATCGATGTTGACGCCTCGCAGTGCATGAACTGTTCCGGCCGAGGTGCGAAAGCTGACATCAAGGTTTTTGATATCAAGAATCTTATCTTTTTCTTCCATGATGCTTCCTTTCACATATCTTCCAGCTTGGGGGCGAGTGCTTCCCGCAGACCGTCTCCAATAAAGTTGAAGCCGAGCATCATAAATGCAAGTACAAGAATGGGAGGAATAATCTGATACGGGAGAGTGGTGATATTGTTAAAGCCATCCTCGATCAGGGAGCCCACGGAACACTGCGGCAGCATAATTCCCACACCGACAAAGCTCAGAAAGGCTTCGGTAAAGATGGCTGTCGGTATAGAGAACATGACCTGGGTGATAATCGGCCCAATGGTATTGGGAAGCACATCTTTAAAAATGATGTTGAAATTCCCTGCACCGAGGGTACGGCTTGCCAGAATATATTCCAGTTCTTTGATCTTCAGCATTTCCGCTCTCGCAATTTTGCTCATGCCGATCCATTCTGTAAGCAGCAGCGCAACGATGACAAGACCGATGCCCTTGGGCATAAAGATAGCAAGAACCGAAACTATTACCAGCCGCGGAACCGAGTTGGCAACTTCCACGAAACGCTGCATTATCGCATCAACGACTCCGCCGAAGTAACCGGAGATCAGACCGAAGGTCATGCCGATTATCACGTCGATAAAGATAGTGACAAAGGCTATCAGCAGAGAAACACGGGCGCCATACCAGGTCCTTGTCCAGAGGTCGCGGCCCAGGTCATCCGTGCCGAAGAGAAAGGTTTTTTCGGCAAAGAAATCGGTATACGGTTCCTTTCCCAACAAACTGTGAAGCCAGGGTATCCTTGGACTGATGCCGCGTGCAACCACCTGTTTCCCTGTCTCCGGATTGATCACAGAAGAGATCTCACGATAGCTGTAGCCGCTGACCATAGGCCCGATGACAGCCAGAAGAAGGATTACGGAAACAATCATCAGTCCGATAACAGGCCTTTTCTTGGCAAAGAAACGTTTGAATACACCGGCCCAGTAAGGCTGAGAGGCAAAGTTGCGGTCGGTCTGGAGATTTCGGTTTTTCAGAAACTCAAAATCATTCATCCGTTATCACCGCCTTTTGCCGAAATACGAATGCGCGGATCCAGCAGACCGTAGAGAAGATCGACCACCAGCATGATTCCGATATACATGGCAGAGTAGAGAATACCGAGAGCCAGTACGTAATTGTAGTCAATCCCTTCTCCGGAGATGGCATCCACCATCAGCTTACCGATACCCTGTATCCCGTAAATCTTTTCCACCACAAGGGCGCCGGTCAGAAGATCAACGACAAGGGGAGCCAATACAGTGACAACCGGGATCAGCGCATTGCGGAGTACATGGCGTGTTATCAGTTTTGCACCGTACATCCCCTTTGCTTCTGCCAAAAGGACATAATCACTGTCTGAAACTTCCACCATCTCGTTCCTGGTGAAACGCGCTACAGTAGACATGGTGAATAAGCTCATGGAAACAGAGGGGATAATCGTGGATCTCAGGAAATCTGTGGAATCAAAGAAGTAAGGCAGCAACGTCAGCTTGTATGAAAATGTATATTGCAGAAAGATCAGAAACACATAAGCCGGGACACAGACACCCAGAATGGAGAACACGCTGCAAAACACATCCCAGAAGCGATCCCGATTCAGCGCAGCGACAATCCCGAGCAGCAACCCCACAAAGGTGCCGAGCAGGATGGCAATCCCGCCGATCTTAAAGGAATTCGACAGGCATTTCTTCAGCACTGTATGAATCGGCGCGCCGTAATAAAGAGAGGTTCCTTTCCCAAAATCACCCTTCAATACTTTGCTCATATAATGGAAAAACTGTACCAGGATCGGATCATTCAGTCCCATTTCCGCACGTTTTTTTTCGATGGCTTCTGCTGTCATTCGTTCTGAAGGGAATGGATTACCGGGCATAATGCGTACCAGCAGAAACAGAAGAAACGTGATCAGCAGCAAAGTAAGAAGCGCCGACAGGACACGTTTAATCACATATCGTTTCATATCATAAAATCTCCAAAAAAGGGCGGTATAAAACCGCCCTTTTCAATGCGCGTTAAAGATTGAATTGTTACTGCCGGAAAATCAGCCGAGTGTTGCGTTCTTGTAAACACGGTTGAGAGCAACCGGGTGGAACTCGATGCCGCTGAAGCGGTCGGCGATCAGGTTAGCCTGAGACTTGGTGTAGAGCGGCGCGATAACGGCATCATTCATGACGAGAGTCTCTGCCTCGTAGAGTGCAGCCCAGCGGGCATCATAATCTGTGACATAGGCACCTGTTGTGCAGTCTTTAATGAGCTGGTCGTAATCGGCATTGCTCCAGAAACCATAGTTGTTGGCGTTGTCTGTGATCCACATGCCGAGATACGTCATCGGGTCGGCATAGTCAGGACCCCAACGGGTGAGTGCAACGTCATAGTTGTCATTCTGCATCTTGTCAAGACGCTCAGCCTTGCTCATTGCCTGGAGATTCAGAGTAACGCCGGGCAGATTGGCTTCCACTTCTTCCTTGATGGCCTGGGCAACTTTGGAAACTTCATCGCCTTCATTGTTGCCGTAGATCATGGTGAAAGTAAATTCGTCAGCGCCGAGTTCTGTCTTGGCAGCTGCAAGGTAAGCCTGGGCTTTCTCTACATCATAGGAGCAGACGTCGGCAAAACGAGTCTGGTCAGCGGAGAAGTCTTCGCCGGTGGTTGCAGAAGCGGCAAACTGAGGAGGAACGCAGGTAAATGTCGGGATGGAACCGTCCATCACATAGTTTTCCACGAGGGATTCACGGTCAATGGCATTGGTAATGGCAAGACGGAGATTGGCATTGGCCAGCTGGCCGCCGTTTGCGTTGGCCTCCGTCTGAGAGAAAGAGAGATACCACATATAACCGGCACCGGTCACTTTAATGTTGGAAGCGAGTTTCTCATCCGCCTGTGCTGCAGGAACCTGAGAACCGGAGACGGAAACAAGGTCCAGCGTACCGCTGCGGAAAGCGGTCAGGGCGTTATCAGAAGAACCTACGACCTGATACTTGAGACCTTCGATGTTTACACGGCCGGCATCCCAATAATCCGGGTTCTTAACGAGCGTGAAGCTGGCGGCACCGGGGGTATAGTCTTCCAGCAGGTAGGCGCCGTTGGAGAGGAAGGTATACGGAGATGTGCCGTAGGTGCCCTCATCCAGGGAGGAATAGAACGCCTCATTGAGGGGGTAGAAGGTTGGGAAGTACATCAGAGAGGCAAAGAAAGAGACAGGAGCTTCCAGTTCGACAACAAGTGTTTTGTCATCAGCGGCGGTTACACCGAGTGTATCAGGATCAGCACCGTCGTACAGAATGGCGTCTGCATTCTTCACACAGCCGACGGAAGAATCAAACATGTATCCGTATTCAACATTTGCTGTCATAGCGAGCTTCCATGCAAAGGCAAAGTCGTTTGCGGTAACAGGGTCACCGTTGGACCATTTTGCATCACGGAGATGGAAGGTCCAGGTCATGCCGTCATCGGAAATATCCCAGCTTTCGGCGAGCGCAGGCACTGCTGCACCGTCAGCATCCATCTGGGTCAGACCGTCAATGCAGTCGGCAATGACTTCAAAAGAGTCACCATCGGTTGCAAGATTGGTGTCAAGAGACATGACATTGGTTCCAAGCATGATGCCGGCATATTTGCCTGCAGCGGAAGCGCTGATGCTGCACAGGGAAAATACCATGGCAACTGCCAGGAGAACTGCTGCGAATTTTTTCATTCTATTTGCTCCTTTTAAATGTTTTCTGGTTTCTTGCCGTATTCCATGAATTCTTTAATGAATTAAAACGGCAGAAACCGGATGTTGTGAATTATACGCAGTTTTCCATTTCCTGTCAATCATCAGTTTTCATAAAATCAAGAGAAAAAAACAGCCTGATTCTGATGAAATCTGATAAAAGATGCAGTTATCTGCTTCTGATTAAAGTGAAGAAAACTGATTTGCTTCTATAAGTATAAGATAATCATAAAGTATATAAGACAGATGAATGAGAAATAAAAATAAAGATTGACAAGGTTGCAGGAGAATGGTATTATACCAAAGTCCGCGTGCTGAGCACAGGGAGATTGACTTCCAACAGAAGCGTCCTTTCCGCCCGTCGCCCGGCCGTTGGAGAAAGAATAATGAGAAAGGACAAGTGTAATGATTACCAAAGAGAAAAAGAGCGAAGTAATGCTCGCCAATGCAACCCATGAAGGGGACACCGGTTCTCCGGAAGTCCAGATTGCTATTCTTACCGAGCGTATCCGTGAACTGACGGAGCATCTCAAACAGCATCCGAATGACGACCACAGCCGTCTCGGTATGTACAAGATGGTCGGTAAAAGACGCCGTCTGCTGGATTATGTTGCGAAGAAGGATATTGAGCGTTACCGTTCTATCATCGCAAAGCTGGGCATCCGCAAGTAAGGGTCGGAAGCCTGAGCAAAAGCCGGAAATTTCCGGATTTCTGAGGGGTATGAAGGTTTTAAGAGTCTGAGGACGTTGAAAAACTGCCCCCAGGCTCTTTTTTAGCCCCTGTTTTTGTATTTTATTGGAGCGGGTGCGGTTACTGTACCGCCCGCGTGGAAAGGAAAAGAAAATGATCATTAAACACAGAGAATTCCCCAACTATCGCAAGTTCGAAATGGAATATGAGGGTCGTCCCCTCAAGATGGAAGTCGGCAAACTGGCCGAACTGTGCAATGCAGCTGTACTCGTCAGTTACGGCGAGACGGTTGTACTTGTTACCTGCACTGCTTCCGCACGTCCAAAGGACGGGATCGACTATTTTCCGCTTTCAGTAGACTTCAACGAAAAACTCTATGCCGTGGGCAGAATCCCCGGCAGTTTCCAGCGCAGAGAGGGGAAACCGAGCCTTCCTGCAGTGCTGGCCTCCCGTCTGATCGACCGCCCGATGCGGCCGCTTTTCCCGGTGGATCTGCGCAATGATGTAGTGATCGCCTGCGAAGTCCTTTCGGTCGATCGCGACTGCTCTCCCGAAATCACCGCGATGATCGGTGCTTCGGCAGCCGTGTCGATTTCTGATGTACCGTTCAATGGACCAATCGCAGGAATCGTTCTCGGCTGGAACGGGGAAAAATATTTCTTCAATCCAACGGCAGAAGAGCGTAAGACCAACCGCATGACGACGACGATTGCCGCTACGCACAGAAAGATCGTGATGATCGAATCGGAAGCTGATCAGGTTCCGGATGAGGTAATGTATGAAGGTATTGTTCAGGCTCATGAGCATCTGCAGCCGGTACTGGATCTGATCGACAGGATGGTGGAAGAAGTCGGAAAACCCAAGTTCTCCTATGAACACGCTGCCTTTGATGAAGAACTCTTTGAAACCCTGGTGGAAAATGAGTTCGAAGGCATGGAATATTGCCTGGATACCGATGATAAGAACATCCGTGAAGAGCGCGTCAACGAATGGATTACTGCCATGCAGGAAAAGTATGAAGCGGATCATCCGGATATGATGCAGTATATCGATGAGATCATCTATAAGTTCCAGAAAAAGGTCGTAAAGAAGTGGCTGCTCAAAGGGAAACGTGTTGACGGGCGTGCGATGAATGAGATCCGTCCGCTGGACGCAGAAGTCGGTGTGATCCCGCAGGTACATGGCTCCGGCCTGTTTACCCGTGGTCAGACGCAGGTGCTTTCCATCGCCACTCTGGCTACGCTTTCCGAATCCCAGAAGCTTGACACTATCTGGGAAGAGGAAGAGAAGCGCTTCATGCATCATTATAATATGCCGTCCTACTCTACGGGGGAGGCACGTGCCAGCCGCAGCACCGGTCGGCGTGAATACGGCCATGGTGCACTGGTGGAAAAAGCACTGGAGTGCGTGATTCCTGATGTGGAAGATTTCCCGTATGCTATCCGTGTCGTTTCTGAAGTGCTGTCTTCCAACGGATCTACTTCACAGGGATCGATTTGCGGTACGACGCTTGCCCTGATGGATGCCGGCGTGCCCATTAAAGCGCCTGTTGCCGGAATCTCCTGCGGATTGATTCAGGACGGTGATGATTTCACGACCTTTATCGATATCCAGGGTATTGAAGATTTCCACGGCGAGATGGATTTCAAAGTAGCAGGCACCACCAAAGGTATTACAGCCATCCAGATGGACCTGAAAAATGACGGCTTAAAGCATGAGATCGTAAAGCAGGCATTTGAGATTACCCGTGAAGCAAGACTGCAGATCCTCGATGAAGTCCTTCTCAAAGCTATTCCTGAACCGCGCCATGAACTTGCCAAGACGGCACCTAAGATGATTCAGATGCAGATCAACCCGGACAAGATCCGTGAAGTCATCGGCTCCGGCGGAAAGGTTATTCAGAAGATCACAGCAGATACCGGCTGCAAGATCGATATTGACGATGATGGAACGATCTATATTGCCTCTAAAGACATTGAGGCCTGCCGCGCAGCTAAGGCTACGATTGATGACATCGTTTTCGAACCGGAAGCAGGAAAGATCTATGAGGGCAAAGTTGTCCGCGTGATCTCTAACCTTGGCGCCTTCATTGAACTGAAGCCAGGCAAAGATGCCATGTGCCATATCAAGGATCTGGAGTTCAAGCGCACAGAAAAAGTGGAAGACGTCCTCAACGTCGGGGATGTAACACAGGTCAAGTTCCTCGGTGTGGATGAAAAGGGCCGGTGGAATGTCAGCCGCAAGGAAGCGCTCAAAGCACTTGGCCTTGATAAGAAACAGGATTGACAGAAGATCAAACGGAAGCAGACAGAAATCTGCTTCCGTTTTGTAAAACAGGAGGAATCATGCAATACGATTTTACCACTGTCCTGGATCGCAGGGGAAAGGATTCGCTTGCATCGGAAGTGATCCCCTATGAAGGTGTTTCTGTGGAAGAGGGTTTTTCTGTGATCCCCATGTGGGTGGCGGACATGAGCTTCCCCGCTGCACCCTTTATTGTGGAAGCGGTAAAAAACAGACTGGAGATGCCGAACTTCGGGTATTTTCGCCCACCGGAGGAATACTACGAACGAATCATTCGATGGCACAGAGACAGGAAAAGAGTATATGACCTCACAAAAGCAGAAATCGGTTATGAAAACGGTGTGCTGGGGGGCGTCAGTTCGGCAGTAAGAGCCTTTTCTACTCCCGGGGACGGGATTCTGGTGCATTCTCCGGTGTACGTCGGGTTTACCGGAACGCTAAATAGTCTTGGCCGAAGAATGGTTTTCAGTGAACTGAAAGCGGATGAAAACGGTATCTGGCGGATGGATTATGAAGATATGGACCGGAAAATCAGGGATAACCATATCCACCTGGCCATTTTCTGCTCTCCGCACAATCCATGCGGACGCGTGTGGGAGCAATGGGAGATCAAAAAGGCAATGGAAGTATATGCCGCCAATGACTGTATTGTGATTTCCGATGAGATCTGGAGCGACATTACTATGCCAGGCTATCAGCATATCCCGACACAAGCTGTTTCGGAAGATGCCAAAATGCGGACGATCGCCTTCTATGCGCCCAGTAAAACGTTCAGTCTGGCTGGATTTGTAGGCTCATATCATGTAATCTACAACAATATGCTGCGCGACAGAGTGCGCGCGGAAGGGGAAGCAACACGCTATAATGAAATGAACGTGCTGTCAATGCACGCACTGCTGGGAGCCTACAGTGAACAGGGAGAGGCATGGACGGATGAGATGATCCAAGTGATTGATCATAATTGCCGCTTCGCCTGTGATTTTATCCGGAAGAACTTTCCGGGTGTTTTCGTAATGCAGCCACAGGGAACTTATATGCTCTATCTGGATTGTTCAGAATGGTGTAAAGCACACGGTATTTCTATTCACGAATTGCAGCGAAGAGGTGTGCACAAGGGAGTAATATGGCAAAACGGAGAAGCTTTTTTCAAAAAAGATACGATCCGTATGAACCTGGCCCTGCCGTTTTCCCAGGAGCAGGAGGCGTTCTGCCGACTGAAACAGTATGTCTTTGTCTGAGTGAAGGAAAAACGGAAAAGAAAAACACGGCGGAAGCGGGAAATACCCTGCTTCCGCTGTGTTTTTAAGAGCATTTATTCATCTTCTGCCTGTACAGGTGCTTCTTCAGAATCATCAGAATCTTTTTTCAAGCCGCCGCCAAGCTTTGTGAAAACGGGTTCAATGAAAAGACTCCACAAAAGCATCAAACAGGAAGGAATGAAAAAAGAGGGAAAGATATAGCGGATGCATACAGAAATCAGTTCTGCTGTCAACAAAACCAGAACAACTGTCCGTGGAAGATAACCAACGGAGAAACGTAATGCAGTTAGATTGAGATTTTTAAATCCATAGGTAAAGCGCGACAAAATCGGAAAAACCCAGCATGCGGCGCCACAGGGCAACAGGAGAACAACATAATAAACAGATGAAGCTATAAGAGCGGAATCAGAGGTCTGACCCAACGTTCGCAGCATGTTCAGCGCTATCAGCCCGAAACCGATGACCGCCTCCCAGAAAACGGTGGAGCCGATAGAAATACCGAGATCTGCACGAAATGTGCGGAAATAGCGCTGATAAGGGGAAGCTTCTCGGTAACGGATACATCGCACAACGGTATCATACAAGGCAGTTGTCGCCGGCCCGAGTGTCACAAGAGGAAGGCAACAGAAAAGCCAGATCAGGCTGAGGGCAAAAATATCCGTCAATGTATTGAGAATACGCCAGAGAAGGCCTTCCGGAGAGAAGATCTTCCTCATGCCTGCTGTTTGGCAGGGATCTCCGGCAGTGAGGCAGCAGCGGCACTTTGACCGACGCGGCGGAATTTTTCATCCGGCAGAGCCAGATGGATAGTATTATTCAATGCGGGATACTCCTCGGAAAGGACTTTCTTGCATGTCTCCAGCAGCAAATCACCGCCTTTGCCGGACATAACACGGCCGAGAAGAAGAACGTGCCGGAAGGAATAAAGATCTTCATAAAAGGCAAGTGTGTGAGCAAGGTAGCATCCAATACCTTCATATACCATTGCTGCCTTTGCGTCCCCTGCTTCCATCAACCCTTGAACAACTTTCAGCTTTTCAGCCGGAGAGAGGGCAGGATCCAGTTCAATGCCGGCATAAGCCGCAAGTTTGATTACTCCATCCTGAGAGAAATATTTCACACCGCAGCCGATATCCAAACTCCATTCGTCCTGCATAGCCTCAGGGTTGGCATCTACAGGAATAAATGCCAGCTCGTTAAGCCAACCCGTGATACACCCATTGGCATCTACATAGCCTCCTGCTTCTGAAGTACCCATAGCAATGCCGAGAATGTTGTTATCTCCAAGGCTCATTGCACCGGCAAGGGCAGTTACATCACCGTCATTTACAATGCAATAGGGAATGCTTTTTCCAAAAGTGTCGGTAATAGCGCGGATATAAATATCTTTCACTTTGGATTCATAAAGATCCTCCGGCACCGCAAGAAAGAGAGATGCGGCCATCGTTCTGTCGTTGATGTAAACACCGGCAGAAGAGACACCTACAGCATCTACCCGGGGCATGTGAGAAGCAGCTTCTTTCAGAGCGGAAACGATGCCGTTATAATGATAGTCCGGATCAGAATTGATCTTCGGGAACCAGACGACCTCTTCGGAATAAACCGTTTCTCCATCGATTACCGCGGATACTTTTCTATCGCTTCCGCCTGCATCAAAACCAATACGACAGCCATCCAAATGCCCACCCATAGGTTTTGGACTGTCTTTTGCTGCCGGGAGAGAGGTAGTGTAGATCACCTCAAAAGGCTGCTCAAATATTTTTGTGAAATAATGAAAATCAAAATCCTGGAGACCGCCGTCACAAAATGCAACATCATGCAGGTAATGGAACATTCCTTCATGATTGCAGTAGACTTTATAGCCGCCCTTCATCCAGAGAAGTGTTTTTACGAGGCGACGGATATAATAACGATCCGCCTCCAGCATGTCAGGCGTGTCATGGATGAAAGTCGGGAAGAGGGCAACCTCGCCGTTGGCCCGCTCGACGGCAACTCCAATGGGCTTTTTTGCAGTTTTCAGAAATGCATCGTTGAACAAATGCATGGGGATAAAACCGGGGTCCAGTTCAGGGGAGTGGATAATGTTTACTTCAATACCAAAAACAGTCTTCTTCATAAAGTAATCTCCTTTCCGAAAAAACAATGAATGATTATTACAAGTACTGATATACTACCATCAGTTCTTTTTTTTTTCAACTGCAAACAAGGAGAAATCGCAGAGTTTCCGCACTGAGATACGCGGGATCGATTCTATTTGCCGGCAGACGCGGAGTTCTTGACGGACGCCGATGTTTGTGATATATAAAGGAACAGCGAATAATATACGAGAAAACATTTCAAGGAGGTGGCCGCATGGTAGATTCCTATGGTCGGAAGATTACATATTTGCGGCTTTCTGTAACAGAGCTATGTAATCTCCGCTGCAGGTACTGTATGCCGGAAGACGGTATATGCAAAAAACGGCATGAGGAAATGCTTACACAGGAGGAAATGGTCGCGGCGGTCAAAGCCGCGGCTTCGCTTGGGGTCACCAAACTGCGCATTACAGGGGGGGAACCTCTTGTGAAACCCAATATTGTGTCACTATGCCGGGATATGGCGGAAATCGACGGTATCCGGGAAATCTGCCTGACAACAAACGGCACTCTTCTTCCTGAATTGGCCGGGCCTTTACGGAAAGCCGGCGTAAAGCGTCTGAACATCAGCCTCGATACGCTGAATGCGGAAAAATATCATATGATCACGCGAAACGGCACACTTTCAGAGGTGCTGCGCGGCATTGAAGCCGCCCTGAAAGAAGGATTTGAAAAAATTAAGATCAACACGGTGCTGATAGGCGGATTTAACGATGATGAGATCGCCGAGCTTGCGGATCTTACGCGGCGCGAGGCAATCGATGTGAGGTTTATTGAACTGATGCCTATGTACGACAGTGGCGATTTCGGTCAGGAAGCATTTATTCCGTACACGGTGGTAACAGAAAAACTGTCCGGACTGGAACCGGTTCCTGCAGACGGCGGAGTCGCCAAGCTGTTTCGTTTTTCAGATGCGAAAGGGAATATTGGACTTATCAGCCCCGTAAGTGCTCATTTTTGCGCGGAATGCAACAGAATCCGTATTACCGCAGACGGAAAAATCAAGCCATGCCTGCACTCCGAGGATGAGATCTCTATTAAGGGAATGAATGGACAGCAAATGAGAGAAACTATCCGAACAGCTATTCTGGAAAAGCCGGAATGGCACGGAGAACTCTCTTATCGACAGCGCAGCCGAGCAAAACGAAATATGAATCAGATCGGAGGATAAAAGCATGAAAACAACAGCGGCAGTATTAACTATCAGCGACAAGGGTGCACGCGGTGAGCGTGTGGATACCAGCGGTCCCGCAGTTCGGAAAATGCTGGAAGATGCCGGGTATGCGGTTGTTTATACTGCAGTCCTTCCTGACGAATTAGAGCAGATCAAGGATGAACTGGTTTTATGTGCAGATGAAAAAAAGATCAGTCTAGTGATGACGACAGGCGGAACGGGGTTTTCGCCGCGTGACGTTACGCCAGAAGCTACTCTCTCTGTAATCGAGAGGGAGACCCGAGGGATCCCCGAGGCAATGCGGTATGCAAGCCTTCAGATCACACCGCGCGGCTGCCTCAGCCGCAGTGTGGCAGGGATCCGCGGGAAAACACTGATCGTAAACCTGCCCGGCAGTGAAAAGGCGGCCAAGGAGAATTTAGCAGCAGTGCTCGATGCAATCGGGCACGGGCTGGAAATGTTGGCATGCGACGGGTCGACAGACCAAAGCCATTAGAGCGAGGGAGATAATAAAAAAACAAAAAAGTGCTAAAGGGAAGACGCCCTGAAACGGGCGATAAAGAAGAAGTCATTTTATACAGGAAAGGGCAGCTCACGGAAGAAGCTGCCCACTCTTTTTCGCAGGGCAATGCAAAAAACTGTATCGGGAGAACAACGAAAGACAAGAAGAGGCATTTTCTGCTCTACAAAACCAGAGAGTATTTCGGTATAATATGTTTGCAGTGATAGGATTATTGCTGTTTCAGGGACAATTTAGTGCTGTTTTGGTCGTCCCAGCGGGACAACTGCAAAACAAGGCAAAATTACGCTATTGATGGAAACAATACTATAAAAAGGAGAGTGCTTCGGTGCAGTACGGATATTTTGACAATAAAAACAGAGAATATGTGATCGAGAAGATCGACCTGCCAACCAGCTGGACGAATTACATCGGCGTAGGAGAACTGTACGGGGTGTTTAACCATACGGCAGGCGGGTATATTCTGTATAAAAGCCCGGAATATCACCGTATTACCCGCTTCAGACCAAACGGTGTGCCGATGGATACTCCCGGTCATTATGTGTATCTCCGGGATAATGACAGCGGTGACTTCTGGTCAATATCCTGGCAGCCTGTAGGGAAACCGAAAGAACACTATTCCTGCCGCCATGGGTTAAGCTATATAAAATATCACAGCGACTACAGTGAAATCGATGCCACCCAGACGCTGTTCGCTGCGATGGATGATCCGGTAGAAATCTGGGATGTGCGTTTGCGTAATGTGGGGGACACTGTCCGTAATCTTTCAGTATATTCCTATCTGGAATTCAGTTTCCATCATATCGATATGGACAACCGAAATTTTCAAATGAGTCTCTATGCTGCCGGAAGCCGTTATGAAGACGGGGTGATTGAACATGATCTTTATTATGAGGAAAACGGATATCAGTTTTTTACAGCGGACTTTGAGCCAGACGGGTTTGAATGTCTCCGGGATGTGTTTCTTGGGCCATACCGCACCGAAAAAAATCCGATCGTGGTAGAAAGCGGTGTTTGCCGGGGAAGCTATGAAAAAGGAGGAAACCACTGCGGGTGCCTCCAAAAAGAACTGATGCTTCAACCGGGAGAAGAAGTACGCCTGCTGTTCCTTCTGGGAGAGGGCAACGTCAGCAAAGGAAAGCAGATGAGGGAAAAATACACCCAGAGAAGGGCAGATGATGATTTTCGGCGCCTTGCTGCCTACTGGGAAGAGAAGCTCTCCTGCCTCCAGATT
Organism: Oscillospiraceae bacterium; assembly: GCA_017432615.1. Lineage (GTDB taxonomy): Bacteria > Bacillota > Clostridia > Oscillospirales > Oscillospiraceae > Limivicinus. Next base: position 63,062 of record JAFRIV010000030.1, on the reverse strand, counting down.
CGGACGCCAAATGAAGGAATGAATACAGAGATCAATATCTGGAATCTGTATCAGAGCGAGATCAACGTGATGTTTTCCCGATTTACTTCGTTTATTGAAGTTGGAGGACGTGTCGGGTTAGGCTACCGGGATACGGCGCAGGATGCTATGATGATCCCGCATTCCAATCCCGGCATGTGCCGAAGAAGGCTTATAGAACTTCTGCGAGCGCTGACCCGGGCGGGTTATGGCCTGCACTTGTTTGAACCGCGGTGGTTTGAAGGGAAAAAAGAGGAGCAGCAATCCTTCCGATCTCCGACAGTGATCCCAATGCCGGAAAAGGCGCAGATTGTCCATGGAATCAAAGATGCCTGCGCAGATGATGCGCTGTGGCTTGTTTCAGCCGTTGTACAGTATATCAAGGAGACAGGTGACTTTTCTTTCGCTGAGGAGGTTGTAACCTATGCAGACGGGGGAGAAGACAGTGTATACGAACATCTGAAACGTATTCTTGATTTTTCTGCCAGAGAGATCGGAAGAAACGGGATCTGTAAAGGCCTTCGCGCTGACTGGAATGATTGCCTGAACCTTGGCGGCGGAGAAAGCGCCATGGTCAGCTTTCTGCATATATGGGCGTTGCGGCGCTTCTGTGAACTGGCGGAGGCCCTGAATCAGAAAGAGGATACATACCGATATACCGAGCTGGCAGATCGGACGGAAAAGAAATGCGTACAGTTTCTGTGGGACGGAGAATGGTTTATCCGAGGCGTTACGGCAGATAACCGGAAAATCGGCACCCGGACAGATAAAGAAGGAAAAGTACACATGGAATCTAACACCTGGGCGGTGATTTCCGGCGCGGCAACACATCAGCAGGGCATTTCCGCCATGGATCAGGTAGACCGCTATCTCTTTACAGAATACGGACTGATGCTGAATGCTCCCTGCTATACCAGGCCGGATGACGGAATCGGCTTTGTAACACGCGTTTATCCCGGACTCAAGGAGAATGGATCCATCTTCAGCCATCCGAATCCCTGGGCATGGTGTGCAGAGGCCATCCTGGGTCGTGGAAGCAGGGCTATGAAGTTTTATAACGCCTTATGTCCGCCTCTGCAGAATGACAGGATCGAAATTCGCCGATCGGAACCATACAGCTATTGCCAGTTCGTGGCAGGGAAAGCACACACAGCATTTGGCAGAGCACACCATCCGTTTATGACAGGTTCGGCCGGATGGGCATATTATGCAGCGACACAGTACCTGTTAGGTATTCGACCGGATTTTAATGGATTGGCTGTTGATCCCTGTATCCCATCAGAATGGAAGGAATTCTCCGTTACCCGCAAATGGAGGGGAAGCACCTATATCATCCATGTTTTGAATCCGGACGGGGTGGAAAAAGGAGTTGCCCGTATCCTGTCAGACGGGCAAGAAACGGATATTCTGCCGATTCTTCCCGAGGGCAGTGTGTGCCACGCAGAAGTGATTATGGGACGAAAAGGAGAAAAAAGATGATTCGATTTGGAACAGGCGGATGGCGAGATGTTATTGCAGATGGCTTTACAAAAGAGAATCTCCGTCTGCTTGCAGCGGGAATATGCAGGTTGATGGACCGAAAAAACATAACCGGAGCAGAGATTGCCATAGGATATGATCGGCGCTTTCTGGCAAAAGAATCGGCACACTGGATAGCGGAAGTACTCACGGCAAACGGATATCGGGTGCTGATGGTAAATCGATCCTCTCCGACGCCGCTTTTAATGTATACTGTAAAAACAAGAAATATGCCCTTCGGGATGATGGTCACTGCAAGTCACAATCCCGCTGTTTATAACGGCGTCAAGGTATTTACAGAGGGCGGGAGAGATGCAGATCAAACCGTAACAAACGAAATTGAAGAGATTATTGCTCAGCTTGATCCGGCGACCATTCAAAGCCTTCCCTATGAAGAAGCGTTATCAAGAGGGCTGGTGCGGGAAGAAAATCCGGCCAATGAGTATATAGACAGCATTTTGGAACTTATCAATACCAATGCTATTCGGAATGCGCGCTTGAAAATTGCACTGGACCCGATGTATGGCGTAAGCCAAACCAGTTTGCGCACTATTCTGGCAACCTGCCGCTGTGATCTGGAAGTGATCCATGATCGGCATGATACACTCTTCGGGGGAAAACTCCCGGCGCCGAATGCTGTTACGCTCTCCCCACTTTCTTATGTGGTGACAGACACACACTGCAATTTCGGGATTGCAACCGACGGAGATGCTGACCGTCTGGGAGTAATCGATGAAAAGGGCAGCTTTCTTCATCCCAATCATCTGCTGGTACTGCTCTATTATTATCTGGTGAAGGTACGCGGATGGAAGGGCCCCTGTGTGAGGAATAATTCCACAACACACCTGCTCGACCGCGTAGCGGAAGGTTTGGGACAGTGCTGTTATGAAGTTCCGGTGGGTTTTAAGTACATCTCTGCAAAGATGGCAGAGACAGATGCAATTATCGGAGGGGAGAGTTCCGGCGGTCTTTCTGTACGAGGACATATTTCCGGCAAGGACGGAATCTACGCTGCGGCACTGCTCGCTGAGATGATCGCAGTAACGGGGAAATCCATTACAGAACTGTACCGGGAAATCACCGGACAGTTTGGTGAGCTGGTCTATCGAGAGATGGATTTTCATCTGACGGCGGAAGGCAAACAGCAACTGCAGGAAAAGCTTTATGCCCAAAAGTATCTGCCGTTGTTTGACGATGTTGAAAAAGTGGATCGAACAGACGGTGTAAAGACTTGGTTCCGGGACGGGAGCTGGGTAATCTGCCGTTTCTCCGGGACGGAGCCGCTGCTCAGAATGGCAGCCGAAGCAGAAACTGGAGAACAGGCAGAACGGAGCATTGCTGTCTGGCGCAGTTCTTTGTCATTATAGAAAAAGGGGAGGGGCCTGCTATGCTTGGCACCCTCCCTCTGTGATGCTGTAAGAGGGGAAGAAGAAAGCTATGAAAAATACAATCGGTCCGCGTTCTCTCCATGCACGATTGATGGCAGCTGTACTGCTATGCTGGATTCTGCCTGTAATGAGCGTGATGGTCCTGGCCGGGAGTTTGATCGGCAGAAGCTATGAACGGTCGCTGCAGCAGGAACTGGAGGGGCGCGCAGCAAATGCGTTAGAGCAGATTGCCATGCGTATGGATGCCGTATTTGAAGCCTCCAAGGCAGTCTCTTATGACGGAGTTGTACGCAATTCTTACCGGCTTTTCCAACGAGACGGAGACAAGGCAGTATTATATCGGGTTGTAACCGATTATCTGAAGCAGAATTTTACAAGAGATGAACGTGTTCCCGCTGCTTTTATTACCTTCTGGGAAGAAATCGATGTGCAGCCTTATGTGGCTTCGCGCGGAGATTTCGGGTATAATTCCCAGCGGGAATACAGAGATACGGTGGAAAAGGATCTTCTGGAGAAAATGAAAAACATTGATACTGGGATTCTTCTTCTGGAATACGGCGGAGAACTCTATGTGGCGCGCAACCTGCTGGACAGCCATTTTCTGCCATATGCTTCGGTAGTACTTTTGTGTGACAGGAATGTGTTGTTTCAGTCATTGGAAGCGGTGAGGCAGATCTGCCAGACCGTTACCCTTGAGATTGATGATACTCTTTTGCTCCTGGAGAATGGAACTCTCAGCACACAAGCACAGGACCCGAAAAGTGAGGAAGAGTATCTTTTCAGGAGCAGCGTTTCCGGACATAGCCTTCTCCTCACAGCCAAGATCCCGCCCTTTCATTTCTGGCAGGATGTGCCTGAGATCCGTACGGCAGGACTTTTTGTCGCGCTGCTGGCTATTCCGCTGCTTTTCGTTGTCCTTTTGCTTTTCCGACGGTACGTTACAAAACCAATGATGGTACTGGAAGAAGCCAGTAAAAAGCTTCAACAGGGGGAACGGGGATATGTAATTCCGGAAAATGCGGGCAGCCGGGAATTTGAAACATTGTTTGATCATTTTAACCGGATGTCGACAGAATTGAAAAACCAGTTTGACCGGTCTTTTCAGGAACAGCAGGCACTGCAGCAGGCCAGAATGAAAGCACTGCAGTCGCAAATCAATCCGCATTTTTTGAACAACACACTGGAAATCATTAACTGGGAAGCCCGCCTTGCAGAAAATGACAGAGTCAGTGCAATGATCGAGGCGCTGTCTGTTTTGATGGATGGGGCACTTGCGAGAGACGGGCGCAGCCGGATCCCATTACGGGAGGAACTTCGTTATACGGACGCTTACCTATATATCATACGGGAACGTCTCGGTACACGTTTTGTGGTAAGCAGAGAAATTGATGATAGTATGACAGAAGTACTTGTTCCGCGCCTTGTGTTACAACCGCTGGCAGAAAATGCCGTGGAGCATGATCTGACAGGAAACCACGGAGGAGGACTGTGCCTGCGCGTAAGGCAGGAAGAGGGAGACGCTGTCATCGAGGTGGAGCATGAAGGACATATGACAGCGGAAGACCGTGCAACAGTAGTTGCGATGCTTGCTTCGCCGACTGCGGATACAGAACTTACCGGGCACGTCGGCCTTCGCAATCTGCGGCAGCGGTTGAATCTTCTATACGGAGAAAAGGGAGAGTTGCGCCTGGAGCAGATCACAGAGGACAGAATCCTGGCATATGTGCGATTTCCCATTTCAAAAGAAGAATAAAACCTTGATTCTGTGATCATCACAACAACAAAAGACAAGAAAAGGCAAGCAGAAATCTTCCTCTTTCAGATCTTTTTCCTTATAATAACAGTAGGAAAACCTGAAAGGGTTCCCGTATCAGAAAATATGAAAAGGAGAAAAACATGAAAAAAGCATTTGTTCTGCTGCTGGCTCTTGTAATGGTCATGAGTCTTGCTTCCCCTGCGTTTGCTGATTCCGTTACTCTGAATGTAGTTACCTCTTACGGCGGAGACGATGGAAACCGCGGTAACTTTGAAGCAGCGGTAAAAGCATACGAAAATTCCACAGGCAATAAGGTCAATGACGGTTCCGCTACTTCAAATGAAGAGTGGAAAGCCAAAGTATTAACAGACTTCGAAACCGGATCTGAGCCGGATGTTCTGTTCTACTTTACCAATGCGGATGCAGAACCGTTTATTTCTGCGGGCAAGGTTGTTTCCATAGACGAGATACGCGCTGAATACCCCGACTATGCCACGAACATGAAGAGCAGCATGATGGCGGTTGCTGCAGACGGAAAACAGTATTCTGTTCCTTCTTCCGGATATTGGGAAAATATGTTCGTCAACAAAGCAGTTCTGGAAGATTGCGGCGTAGCAGTTCCGGGACCTGACTATACATGGGATCAGTTTCTTGCCGATTGTGCTGTGATCAAAGAAGCCGGTTATACACCGATTGCCTGTTCTCTGGTTGAGGTTCCGCACTACTGGTTTGAGTTTATGGTAATGAATAACGGGACGGTTGCAAACCATCTTGATCTGCCACAGAATGCCGACGATGCAGTGGCAGAAAAATGGGCAGCCGGACTCAATGATATCAAGGCTTTGTACGAAGCCGGCTTCTTCCCTGCAAATACGCTTACCGCCTCCGATGCAGAAACAGTGGAACTGTTTAATTCCGGTGATGCTGCTTTCCTGATTGACGGGTCCTGGAAGGTCGGTTACTTTACCGCCAATGCGGCAGATCTGAATGACTTTGCCATTGCCTTTGTTCCCGGCAAAGGAGAACGCAGTGCATCTGAAGCTATCGGGGGAATTTCCATGGGATATTTCATCACAAGAAAAGCATGGGAAGATCCTGCCAAACGGGAAGCAGCAGTAGCCTTTGTTTCTCAGCTTACCTCCGATGAAGTTCTGAGCACCTTTGTTACGACGGAAGTGACCGCACTGGTCAACGGCGCCAGCCCGGAAGGGCTTAATGTGCTGCAGCAGTCTGCCGCAGAGGCGAACGGGAAAATAACGGCGATCGCCGGTGCCGTTCAGGACAGCCTGACAGCGGAAGCCCGCGGTGATCTGTTTGCCAACGTTCAGAATGTAGTCACCGGTAAAATGACGGCCGAGGAAGCAGTTGCCTCTGCAATTGCACTCAACTGAGTCGGACAGCAGATTTGAACCGGGGCTCCATATTCAAAACTTCTTCATGGGAGGGCCTCGTGCCCTCCCAATTTTCCTGTAAGGCGGCGTGGTTATGAATTCTATGATCTATAAAAAGAAATCCCCTCTGCTGCTTTTCCTGGTTCCAGCCTTTGCATTTTTGTTCGTATTTCTGTATTATCCGTTCTTTCAGAATATTTTTAACACCTTTCTGAAGATCGGTGGGCTCGGCAGGGCACCGGAAGGCGTCAATACCCCCTGGTACGAAAACTATCAGAGACTTCTGGAAGATCCCTATATGCGCGTGGCAATGAAGAACACACTCATCCTGATCATCTGCACGGTGGTTTTTCAGGTGGGGATCGCACTGATTCTGGCTTTGTTGGTGGATACCATCCGCGTGGGGGCACAGTTTTTCCGGACAGTTTATTTCTTCCCGATTGTTATTTCAGCGACCGCTCTGGGGTTGATGTTTAACCTGATCTTTCTCTATAAAGGCGGTATGGTAAACCAAATGCTTCTGAGCCTGGGGAAATTGCCGGTAGAAATTAAGCCGAGCGGAAAGATGATTGTACAGTGGCTGGACTGGAAAGATCAGGCACATTTTCTTTTTACAATGCTGCTGCCGGTTATGTGGCAGTATGTCGGTTTCTATTTCGTGATTCTGGTTACTGGGCTCAATAACATCCCTGAAGATGTCTATGAGGCAGCTGCGCTGGATGGTGCGGACGGCTGGAAGAGGACACAGTTTATTACCCTTCCGCTGCTGCGCAATGTTCTTTGTACCTGCCTGGTACTTGCTATCACAGGTGCGCTGAAGGTGTTCGATCTGCCGTGGGTTATGTTTGGTGCAGGAATGCCGGAAAACCGGGGGTGGCTCACCGGAACATATATGTATGATCAGACCTTTAATAAAATGAATGTGGACTACGGGTCTACCATTGCAGTGCTGATCGTTGTACTGGGCGTAGTGCTTTCCAATATAGCCAACAGGGTATTCCGACCTTCTGAAGACCTGTAAAGGAGCATTGCCATGAAATATGGACAGAAAAGAACTTCCCAGGCAATCACCTATGGGATCTTAAGCCTTTGGGCACTTACCACGATCTATCCTTTTTTCTGGGTGATTCTGAATTCTTTCCGGCAAAAGGGACTGATTATGTCGGATTCCTTTTCTCTCCCTGTTGGAGAAGCATTTACCTGGGATAACTATGTTACAGCATTTCACCGGGCTGACTTCAAAAATGCTTATCTGAACAGTTTCCTGATCTCCGGTATAGTCACTTTCTGTGTGGTCGTGATTGCCGGACTTGCCGCCTATGGGCTTGTGCGTTACCGGTTTCGGGGAAGAGGACTGCTCCATAGCTTAATTATGGCGGGAATGATGTTTCCCGTGTTTTCCACCATTATTCCGGTGTTTCGAATGGAGGCAGTGCTTGGCATAGCGGGAACCGGAAACCGTTGGCTGAGCCTTCTGGCCGTAGTTTTACCGCAGATTGCAGGAAATCTGTGTTTTGCTATCATCATCCTGATGGGCTTTATTCAGTCTGTACCGATCGAATTGGAGGAAAGTGCTTATCTGGACGGGTGCAGTGTTTTTCAGATTTATTTTCATATCATTATCCCGGCAGCAAAATCTTCATTTGCTACGGTGGCAATCTTTGCGTTTTTGTGGAGTTATAATGATCTGTTTACCCAATCTTTTTTCCTGAGGTATCCGCAGGAGCGGGCCATAACCGGACTGCTTAATGAGATCAGCTCTCAGGCAGGGGTGAATTACGGGCTGATGGCAGCATCTGTGGTGTTGGTAGTGATCCCGGTACTGGTAGTCTATATCTGCTTGCAGAAGCATATAATAAAAGGCTTGACGGCCGGAGCGGTCAAAGGATAAAATATGAGAAACAAAACCGAACGACAGAGAGGAGAAAAACCGTGTACCGTGTTGTACTGGTCGATGATGAGCCGCTGATCGTAGAAGGCCTTAAAAAAGTGGTCCCCTGGAAGGACTATACCTGTGAGGTTGTGGGAACGGCAGAGGATGCTGAGAGCGGTGCAAAATTAATCCGAACGATACGACCGGATATCCTCTTTACGGATATTCGAATGCCGGGGGCAGACGGGCTGACGATGCTTGCGGGACTGCGCAGCGAATTCCCGGAGATGATGGTTACGGTTCTGACCGGCTATCGCGATTTCTCTTATGCACAGGAAGCTATACGACTTGGTGTTACAAGGTTCCTGTTGAAGCCGTCGAAAATGGGGGAAATCCGGGAGGCATTGGAAGCCATGACAGCTCGCCTGGGACGGGAGATAGGCGAGGAGACAGCAGAAAGCGAGAAAAAGGAAAACGCAGGAAGCTTTCTTGTGAACCGTGCCATTGCTTATCTGGATGAACATTATGCCGAAAAGCTGACATTGCAGGAAGTGGCAGAGGCCTGCTATGTTTCACAGTGGCATCTGTCCAAACTACTCAATCGATATGCCCATAAAAATTTTTATGATCTTCTGAATACAAAGCGCATCCATGCTGCCAAGGAACTCCTGGCGGATCCCCGATTGCGGATCGGAGATATCGGAGAGATGGTAGGATATGCCGACCCGGCACATTTTGCCCGCGTTTTCCGAAAGATTGCCGGTATGAGTGCCAATGAATACCGCAACAGTCTGTAACAAACGGCAAACAGAGATGGTCCTTCCGGACGTCAGCTGATTGCCGTTTTTCATTTTTGTAGTTGACAAGAATCTTCACCCTATTGTAAACTGACTTAGCTCTATATACGGTACTTTCAGAAAGGAGACCGACTATGGTTCGAAAAAAAGAAGAACAGGAAGTAATCTTCCAGTGTGTGCGCAACGGGATCGGCGAAGCGGAGATGCACAAGATAACCCGAGGCGAGTCAGAGCTGTATGGGAAAGGAAAACTTTTTAATCATCTGATCCTTCCACCCGGCACGTCAATTGGAGAACATGTGCATGAAGGAGATAATGAGATTTATTATATTCTTGCCGGTACAGGACTGTATAACGACAACGGAAAGATCGTGCGTGTTTTTCCCGGAGATACAACAATATGCAGCGAAGGGGAACTTCACGGGCTTGTCAATGACGGAAGGGAACCGCTGGAGGCTATTGCCCTGATTTTATATTCCTGATTACAAAACAGATAGGACAGGAGAAATTTTCATGGAACAGGAAAAAAGAGAAAAACTGCTGGAAACAAAACAGTGGATCGATCAAGAACTTGACACATGCATCAATTTCTGGCTTACAAACGGTATGGATAAAGAACATGGCGGTGTTTATACCTGCCTGGATCGCAAGGGAGAGATCTATTCTACCGATAAAAGCGTCTGGATGCAGGGACGCTGCGGCTGGATCTTTGCGTATCTATGCGCCGTCTACGGGAAAAAAGACGAGTGGCTGGAGGCTTCCCGCTCCTGCCTAGAATTCATGGAAAAATACTGTATCAATCCCGATGCAGATGGAAGAATGTACTTTACTGTAACGGCGGACGGAAAACCCTTGCGGCAGCGCCGTTATTATTATTCTGAAGCATTTTACGCCATGGCAAATGCCGAATATTACGGGGTAACGGGAGAGGAGATCTGTCTTGCCCGAGCAAAGCGTGCTTATGAAATCTATTGGAAACTCTGGCATGGCGAACCTGATCCGACACATTTGGGGCCGAAGACGATTCCAGAGACTCGCACCGGACGCTCCTTCGGCCTGCCGATGATCTATCTCAACGTAACCAGCGTAATGATGCGCTGCGATCCTGCCGGAAAAACGCTTTATGAGGAACGGGCACAGCAGTGTGTGAATGAGATCTTCCAATACAGCTATCATCCTGAACTCAAGTGCATCCTGGAAAATGTAGGCCCGGACGGAGAAGCCCGTACAGAGTTTACGGAAGGGCGTATCGTCAATCCCGGGCATGACATTGAAGGCGTTTGGTTCCTGTTGGAACATGCAAAGCGTACCGGGGACAAAACCCTTGTGGAAAAAGCAGAGCAGATATTCAACTGGGCCATTCATGCCGGATGGGATGAGCAATATGGCGGACTGCTGTATTTTGTAGACTGCCTCGGCAGACCTCCAGAGGCTTATGAGCATGATATGAAGCTCTGGTGGCCGCATGACGAAATTCTGATCTCTTCTCTGATGCTTTATCGTGATACGGGGAAGGAAGCATATCTTAATTGGTTTTACAAGACGCTGGATTACTGCAAGGCACATTTTTCTGATCCCGAGTATGGCGAATGGTACGGTTATCTACGGCGCGACGGCCTGCCCACCGAACCATCGACAAAAGGGTCCACTTTTAAAGGTCCATTCCATCTTCCGCGTATGCTTGTGAATGTTGACCGTATGCTCGCTGAACTTACAGAATAACATTAGAAAGGGGAGAAGCATCAGATGCCAGAAAAAACATCGGATGTCGGCTTCACCCAACGAATCAACAGGGAATACTACAATTTTACAACAGCTGAGAAGCGGGCAGCAGATTATGTACTTGCCCACCGTGCCGAGGCACAGCATCTGTCCATCACGGAACTGGCTGAAGCAAGTGCTGTGGCTGAAGCAACAATCTCCCGTTTTGCACGACGCCTCGGGTATTCCGGCTATAATGCGTTTCGGCTGGATATCGCCCGGTCTCTTACAGCAATAAGCGGACAGCTCAGCCCTCTTGCAGGGGAAGTGACAGATCAGGACAGTTTTTCGGAGATCATCCGAAAAATCTATGCTGCAGATGCTGACGCGATGGCGCAGACACTGGAGCTGATAGAGGAAGACACCATTCGGGCAGCGGGGGATATCATTGAAGGAGCAGAAAAAGTTTTTTGTATGGGGCAGGGAGGCTCCATGATTTTGGCCCAGGAGGCAGCACATCTGTTTACGACAACGGGCTGTAAATACTTTGCAGTAACGGATAATCATACACAAGCCATTACGACAGCCACTATGACGGAGAAAGATGCTATTTTGTACTTTTCCTATTCCGGCGCAACGACAGATTTAATGCATACCCTTTCCATCGCAAAAAAACGGGGGGTGAAAGTTATCCTGATCACGCGATATCCCAATGCGCCGGGAGTAAAGCTGGCAGATGTGGTGCTGCAATGCGGTTCGAATGAAAGCCCGATCCAGCTGGGATCTGTAGCAGCCAGAATTGCACAAATGTATTTGCTGGATGTGCTGTTTTCTGAAGTCTGTCTGCGACATCTGGAGGATGCCCGTCAGGCTCGCCTCACAATAGCCGAGGCGCAGGCGGATCTCCATCTTGTATAATATTTTCAAAAAGAAGATGAATTGAAAATTTTTTCAAAATAGTAATTGACATTATAGGTTTTATCGATTACAATAGGTTTGTCAGTTTCAACAGAATCCAGGCTGTTGAGGCCAAACAAAATAAAATTTTTTATTGGAGGTACACAAAATGAAGAAATTCCTGGCAATTATCCTTGCTTTGTGCATGGTCGCCTCTCTCGGCGTCTTCGCAAGTGCAGAACCTGCAAAAGAGATTACACTGTGGACGTATCCGATTGGAAAATGGGTCGATGCCGAGACAATGGATGCTCTGATGGCGGATTTTGAAGCCGCTACAGGCATCAAGGTTACTGTAGAATATCTGGATTATACTTCCGGTGACGATCAGGTCAACACTGCACTGGAAGGAAACGCCGCTCCGGACCTTATTATGGAAGGACCCGAACGTCTCGTAATGAAGTGGGGCGTCGGCGGCTATATGGCAGACCTCAGCGATCTTTATGAAATTCCGGAAGCTGCCGGGGTTTATGATTCTCTGAAGAAGGCCTGTCAGTATGAAGGCACTTATTATGAAGTTCCTCTCTGCATGGTTGCCCATAACATGGCTATCAATTATGATGTATTTGAAGCTGCCGATGCGCTACAGTACATTGACCTCGAGAATCGCACATGGACGACAGAGAACTTCATTAAGGCTGTCGATGCTGTTTATGCTTACACCGGCATGCCGGTTGCCACTGTTTACTGCGGTGGTCAGGGCGGCGACCAGGGCACACGTGCTCTTGTCAACAACCTGTATAACGGTACTTATACCAATCCGGAACACACAGAGTACACAGCAAATTCTCCTGAAAATGTAAAAGCACTTGAGCTTCTCCAGAGTTGGGATGCCATCACCTTTGATCCGGGCATTGTTGCAGGGGATGAGATCCAGCTCTTCCGTCAGGGTATGCTGAATATTTCCTGGTGCTGGAATGCTTCTCAGCAGACCAATGCCGACAATGGCGAACCGGGATTTACCAATGATGGCAGCAGAATCCTCATGATGAACTTCCCGTCTGAAGATGGTAAAGCAGAACTCTGCGGTGGTATCTGGGGCTTTGGCGTATTTGACAACGGCAATCCTGATAAAGTGGAAGCAGCAAAAGAATTCATCAAATATTTCTGCTATGATGCAGATGAAGTGGTCAAGGCAGTACGTGCTTCCAGCTTCTTCCCGGTGCGTGCGGATGTCCAGGGCGTATTTGAAGGCACAGCTACGGAAGATATTATGAATGAATATTCTGCAATCTTCCTTCCGAATCTTGGCGATTACTACAATGTGATCCCCGGCTGGGCAGGGCAGCGTACCGAGTGGTGGAATATGCTCCAGCGCATCGGTGCAGGCGGTGATGTCCAGGCAGAGACGAATGCCTTTGTCGAGGCAGCTAATGCTCTTGCAGCAGGCTGAGAAAAAGTTTGAATTAAAAACCTAAGGGTGCGCACCCTCTCTGTGCTTCGCGCAGAGAGGGTGTTCTCTTTCAATGAAGTTCAAACGATCCATCATGATTTGCTTTTTCAAAAAGGAAGGGTATGCCTATGAACAAAAATAGATCCGGCATGAGCCGGGCGCTGGTCAGACGAGAAACAACAGCTGGATATCTGTTTCTGCTGCCGAGTCTGGTCTTCTTTCTGACGTTTGTTGTTTACCCAATGGTAATGTGCATTATTACAAGCTTCTTTGATTCCAATATGGGTAAGAATACGCAGGATGTTTTTATCGGTTTCGGTAACTATATCGAGCTCTTCCAAGACCCGATCTTCCGCGGAGCGTTGAAAAACACCTTTGTGATCGTGCTGGTTTCGGTGCCGGTTGTTATGATCTTTTCCCTTTGGGTTGCCAACTGCATCTATGATATGAAGCCGTGGCTGACCAGTCTCTTCCGTGTGGTTTTCTATCTTCCGGTGGTAACAGGATCGGTAGCAGTTACGGTAGTATGGAAGTGGATGTTCAATAATTACTACGGTATTTTCAACTACATTCTGAAAGCACTCGGAATCATCAGTAAACCGATCAATTGGCTCGGGGATCCGAAATATGCTCTGGGATGTATTATTCTAATCCTTCTGACAACATCTGTCGGACAGCCGATCGTACTGTATGTCTCAGCATTGGGAAACGTAGACCAGAGCCTTGTAGAAGCGGCAGAAGTGGATGGAGCCAATCACCGTCAGGTTTTCTGGAAGATCAAATGGGCACAGATTATGCCGACAACGCTCTACATCCTGATCATCACCATGATCAACTCCTTCCAGTGCTTTGCCCTGATTCAGCTGCTTACATCTGGAGGGCCGCTTCACTCCACAGATACGATCATGTATTACATCTACTACACGGCACTGAAAATGTCCCGTTATGGTTATGGTAATGCAATGGGTGTGATTCTGATGATCATTATTGCAGTGCTCTCAGGGATTCAGTTTAAACTCGGCCAGAGTGACAGTTAAAGGAGGTACAGATATGTTAGGGCAAAAATCCAAGGCTTCCAAGGCAATTGAGTTTATAGTTATTCTTATTATTGCGCTCCTGTTTACCTTCCCGCTGTACTGGATCGTTACCGGTGCTTTTAAAACAGCGAAAGAAGTGAATTCTACTACTCCGGTCTGGTGGCCGTATGAATGGACGATGGCGAACTGGGAAAAACTGATGGGGAAATTGAAAGCCCCGCTGTTTGAGATCAGTATTCCCTTCAGTCAGTACTGGTCAGAGGATGGGGCACCGATTGCTGCCGTCACAGGAGCGACGGTCCCTGCAGCAATTCGATGGATGATCAACACCGTTTTTATGGCAGTTGCAGCGATGCTGCTTACCTGCCTGACCTCGGCCCTGGCGGGATATTCCCTGGCCAAAAAGCGTTTTGTGGGGCGGAATCTGATCTTTACTCTGATCGTCTGTGCCATGGCACTGCCCAAACAGGTCATCCTGATCCCGCTGATCCGTGAGATGAGCTCACTGAAGTTTTATAATACAATGGCTGCAGTGATATTTCCCATTGTCGGCTGGCCCTTCGGCGTTTTCCTGATCAAGCAGTTTGCCGAAAGCATCCCTGGAGAAATCCTGGAAGCGGCCAGAATCGACGGGGCGGGAGAACTTAAAACGTTTAATACGGTTGTTTTCCCGATGATCAAACCGGGCGTTGGGGCTCTGGCAATCTTCACCTTCATTTCGTCCTGGAATGATTATTTTATGCAGCTGATCATGCTCTCCAGCACCAAGAACCTGACGATCTCTCTCGGTATTGCCAAAATGCAGGCAGAAAATGCGACAGACTATGGTCTCATCATGGCGGGAGCTGCATTTGCCTCTGTACCGATCATTGTCGTATTCATCATTTTCCAGAAATACTTTACCAAGGGTATTACAATGGGTGCGGTAAAAGGATAAAACAGGAAAGGAAACAGTTATAAACAGTTATGAGAGACAATGCTAAATATCAGGGTATTTTTCCCGCATTTTACGCGTGCTACGCAGAAGACGGGTCGATCTCTCCGGAGCGTGTCCGGGCGTTTACAGAGTATCTGATCGGCAAAGGTGTTACAGGACTCTATGTCGGCGGCTCATCGGGAGAGTGCATCTATCACTCGGTGGAAGAGCGCAAACTGGTGCTGGAAAATGTTATGGCTGCGGCTAGAGACAAGATCGTGATCATTGCGCATGTGGCCTGCAACAACACCCGTGACAGCATGGAGCTTGCAGCACATGCCGAAAGCCTCGGCGTGGATGCAATTGCGGCTATTCCACCAATTTACTTCAAACTCCCTCCTCATGCTATTGCAAAGTATTGGAATGACATTTCTTCAGCGGCACCGCACACAGACTTTGTAATCTACAACATACCGCAGCTTGCGGGGGTGGCCCTCAGCTCATCGCTGCTGCGAGAGATGCTTAAAAACCCCAATGTGATCGGCGTAAAGAATTCCTCCATGCCGGTTCAGGATATTGAGATGTGGCGGGATGAAGGCGCAATCGTCTTTAACGGACCGGATGAACAGCTTCTCTCCGGCCTCTGCGCCGGTGCAATCGGAGGTATCGGAGGTACATATGCCGTTATGCCGGAGCTGTATCTCGCTATCTATAGCCTGACGCAAAAAGGGGAGATTGCAAAAGCAAGAGAGATCCAGGATGCATGTTGCCAGATAATCTATAAACTCTGTTCCGGAACGGGCAACATGTATGCCATGATCAAAGAGACCCTGCGGAATATGGGTGCTCCGGATATCGGGGGCGTGCGGGAACCGCTTTATAACCTTGCAGAAGGAGATAAAACAATCTGTTCCGCATGTGCAAAACAGATCAAGGAATTGATCAAAACCTACGCCTGAATCCAAAAAACAGAAAAACAAAAGCCGGGCGTGTACATCAGTACACGCCCGAGCTGTTATTATGAGAAAATGCTTACAGCACAACACCGTCTTTAAAAATAGAAATCTCCCGCGCACCGCGCTGCTCTGACCGTGTTTTTTTACCGCTGGCAATTTCCAGCACGAAGTCAAGAAGACGATCGCCTGCGTCGTCCAGACTTTCGCCCTGTACGACCGTCCCGGCGTTGAAATCGATCCAGTTCCCCTTCTTCTCAAAAAGCGGGGTGTTGGTGGAAATCTTGACTGTAGGTGCCGGTGCACCAAAAGGTGTTCCCCGACCCGTGGTAAAGAGGATCAGATGCGCACCGGCTGCGGTGAGTGCTGTGGCGGAAACCAGATCATTTCCCGGCCCACTGAGAAGATTCAGACCTTTCTTTATAACGGCGTCTCCGTAAGAAAGCACGTCCGTGATCTGTGCGCTGCCGCCTTTCTGAACGCATCCACAGGATTTATCTTCCAATGTGGTAATGCCGCCTGCCTTGTTTCCGGGACTTGGATTTTCATAGACGACCTGCCCGTGACTGGTAAAGTACTGTTTGAAATCTTCCACCATTTGAACCGCTTTGCCAAAAACGGTTTCGTTTTCACAGCGGGAGAAGAGGATGGATTCTGCACCAAACATCTCCGGTACTTCAGTTAATACGGTTGAACCGCCAAGAGCAATCAGACGATCGGAGAACCGGCCGACAGTGGGGTTGGCGGTAATACCGGAAAGCCCGTCGGAACCACCGCATTTCATACCGACAACGAGTTCCGATGCCGGAATCTCTTCCCGGTGGAATTGCCCGACATAGGCAGCAAGTTCTTTCAGAAGTGCAGATCCGGCTTCCAACTCATCCTCCACCTGCTGGCAGATCAGGAATTTGACACGATTCTCATCCCAACTCCCGAGTTCAGACCTGAACTGATCCATAGTCAGATTTTCACATCCGAGGCCGAGAACCAGTACGCCGCCAGCATTGGGATGACGTGTAAGCGCTGCGAGAAGCTTGCGTGTCTGCGCATGATCCTCCCCTATCTGGCTGCATCCAAAAGGATGCGAAAAGTGATACAGCCCCTCTACGCTTCCCTGAACGAGATCCTGATTCAGCTGAACCAGCTGCGCTGCGATATTATTCACGCAGCCTACTGTAGGGAGGATCCAGATCTCATTGCGAATGGCCGCACGACCGTCCGGACGACGATAGCCGTGAAAGGTACGTGGTTTGACAGAAGGCAGCGGGAAGTATTTATGATCATATGTATATGAAGCAGTTTCACTTAAACCAGTATGCACATTGTGCGTATGTACCCAGGTACCCTGCGGAATGTCACTTGATGCATTGCCGATCGCACAACCGTATTTGATTATATTCTCTCCGGTTTTGATGGCATGCAGAGCAAACTTATGCCCGCGAGGAATTGCTTCTGCGGTAGAGACAGTGGAAGAATCTTGCAACGTAATTGTCAGGCCGGAGGGAAGATCTTCCAGTGCCACCGCCACATTGTCCAGCGGATGGATCTGAAGGAACTTCATTCAGCAGACCTCCCGAATGGCATCGGCGGCGCCCAGGCTTTCAATATTTTTGAGATCAGACAGTACAGCTGCTTCAAATCCAGGTAATTCGGCCAGGTCTGTACCCCACATGCGCTCGTTGTTCACAACGGCATGTACGATCTCTTCTGCCGTGTCCTCGCGATGATCATAGAAGAAATCCAGTACCCAGGCATCGTCTTTGATATCATAAGTACTGTCGCCCCGGACGCCTTTCAGGCAGCCTTCTCCACGCTCTTTTGCAGTGTGATAAAAAGCAATATATGCAGCGAAAGAGAAAGTAAGACGCTTTGGAAGAGAACCGTTCCGTTTATAATATTCTGTAACACTTGGCATTACGCGAGCTTTCCATTTGGAAGTGGAATTGAGAGAGATATCCAACAGGCGATGATCAATATAGGGGTTATTGAAACGCTCAGTAACAGCGGCTGCAAAATCGAGAAGATCCTCCTTCGGAAGATCAAGTGTAGGAATGATCTCCTCGTAGATGGCATTATTCATGAACGTCCGGATATTTTCATCTTCCATACATGAGCGCACGATATCCTGCCCGGCAAGATAGGCACCGAGGACCATAGAAGTGTGAGCACCGTTGAGAATGCGCACTTTGCGCTGTTTGTATGGGGTGACATCATCCACAACAATAATAGGAAGACCGGCTTGTTCAAACGGAAATTCTTCCTTGATAGACTGCGGGCCCTCAATGACCCAGGCGGCAAAGACTTCACCCGTGTCAATGATGTCGTCCTGGTAACCGAATTTCTCACAGAGAGCTTCCGCCTCAGCACGGGGATATCCAGTGACAATACGGTCAACCAGGGTAGAGCAGAAAATGTTTTCTTCCTCGACCCAGGCGGTAAATTCTTTTTCCAGAGCCCAAAGATCTATATACTGCTTCACACACTTTTTCAGCTCATCGCCATTGTGATCGATCAGCTCACAGGAAAGAATAATGAAGCCCTTCAGACCAAGCTTCCAACGCTTATAGAGCAGGAGTGTGAGTTTTGCAGGAAAACTGGAGGGGGGGGCATCATCTGCTTTACAGGAGGGATCAAAAGCAATGCCTGCCTCGGTGGTATTGGAGGCGATAAAACGCAGTTCCGGGTTCTCAGCACAGGCAAGATAATCTTCAAACTGCTGGGTGATATTCAGACAGCGAGAAACACAGGAAATAATTCTTTTGCGCTCTACAGCTTCACCGTTTTCTCTGCCGCGCAGCAAAAGAGTATACAGACCATCCTGCGGAGCAAATCGGGTATTAAGACGGGGAGAAGAAGGCTGTGTCAGCACAACCTTACTGTTGAAACCCGCTTTTTCGTTCATCAGATCAATAAAATAATCCACAAATGCACGAAGGAAATTGCCTTCGCCAAATTGCAGCACACGTTCCGGAGCATCTTTCAAAAGATATCCGGTATATCCTTGTTCTTCCAGGGTCTTATAAGAAAGTCTCTCCATGTGGTACTCCTTTATATCAAATAAGATACCATATAGTATAGTCAAAAAGCGGCAATTTAGCAAGAGTGAAATCCGCTAACAAGCCATAAAAAAACCGGGGCACAGCAGCCTCGGAAAGAAAAATGCTGAAAACCGTACAAAACGAAATAACCCCTGATCATTGCATCTTTCACCTGCAACAATCAGGGGTTATTTCTCTGACATCTTGATATCTAGCATCCTGGTTACCTCTCTTTCTCTTATATTCCTGCCGCTTCACTCCGGAATCCATTCACAATGCGCTTCTCTTTTTCATTCACACTCCCATAAGCGGGATCGACTGTAGCCAAGGAATATTCCCTATGAGTGCCTGACCTTCGCGGCTTCTTTAAAAAGATGTAGGAAGTATTTACTTTTTTAAGTTGGCTATAGTATATCAGAAACAAATTGCATAATCAATTGGCAGAATAAACAAAAATAAACTAAAAATTTTGTATAAAATATACAAAAAACAAGATGCTACTGCTGTTTTGAGATTATAAAAATCCGGGTGCCGATGGGACAGCACCCGGATCCTATCCCGGAGAGATATACGCGGAATATTACAGCACGTGGACAGACTCCGGATCGAATACGAGTGAGCAGGTTTCATCAACCTGATAAATTCGTTTGTTTTTCGGATTGTGCTCCTCCAGTTTTACAAGGGTATTGCCTACCATTACATGGTAGTTCTGATAAGAGCCCATAAAGCAACTGAGCACAACACGGCAAGGCATTCCGCCACGATCAGCCAGAGAAGCAGCTTCCGGACGCAGAACGATGGTATAGTCCTTTCCCGTTTCCATTCCATCATGGTCAGGCACATTCAACGAGTTCCCTTCGATCTCCAGCACAGCATTGCTACCATTTTTGCCAATCATGCGGCCCTTGAGGAAGTTAGCTTCCCCGATAAAGTCCGCTACAAATTCACTGACCGGATGATAATAGATTTCCTGTGGGGTCCCCATCTGTGCTACTACACCTTTGCTCATGATAATGATCTTATCGGACAGAGCCATGGCTTCACTCTGGTCATGGGTAACATAGATTGCCGTGATACCGACTTCCTGCTGGATCCGGCGAATTTCCGTGCGCATGGAGACGCGAAGCTTGGCATCCAGGTTAGAAAGCGGTTCATCAAAGAGAAGAACGGAAGGCTCGATTACCAAGGCTCTTGCCAAGGCAACGCGCTGCTGTTGGCCACCGGATAGCTGATTGGTCATGCGCTCTTCCATCCCGGTGAGTTCCACCAGGTCAAGGATCTTCAGAACACGATTTTTGATTTCGTTCTTCGGGACTTTTCTAAGCTTCAAACCATAGGCAACATTGTCAAACACGTTGTAATGAGGCAGAAGTGCATAACTCTGGAAGACCATGGCGGTGTCTCGCTTGTTGGGAGTGAGTTCATTGATCGGCTCCTCACCGAGGTAGATCTCTCCTTCGTCCGGGCTTTCAAAACCTGCTATCATGCGAAGAGTCGTCGTTTTCCCGCAGCCTGACGGGCCGAGAAGGGTCACGAAAGAACCGGGTTCAATTTCAAGAGAAGTATCTTTTACGGCATAAAAGTCTTTGCCGGTCTTCGGATCCTGGTAGATCTTGGAGATATGGTCCAGACGGACGCCTTTTTTTATTTTTTCCATAGCTCAGTCCTCCTTCATTTTTCTGCTGGTGCCAAAGTATTTCATAAAGAGATTCATCAGCAGCACAGCACCGTAAGTTATCAGAATCAGAATGGTAGCAAATGCGCAGGCCAAGCTGTAGGCGCCTTTTTCAGCAAATTCATTGATTTGCACGGTAATCAGCAGATAACTCGGCGTAACCAGCAGGATAATAGCGGAAATGGCCGTGATACTGCGCACGAAGGCTGTGACAAGACCGCTGAGGAAGGAATCCTTGATAAGCGGCAAGGTAACCGTCATAAATACTTTGAAACTGTCCGCACCCATATCGTAGGCTGATTCCTCGATGCTTTTATCAATCTGACGTAAAGCGGAAATGCCGCTTCGGGTACCCGTCGGCAGAGAACGCACAATAAACACAATAATCAGGATCGCGCCGGTTCCATAAAGCCCCTGCAGGATGCCTGTATGAAACAGACCGCCGGAAAAACCGCGGATGTATCCCACGCCGAGCACTGTACCGGGGACAGCCATGGCCAGCATAGAGACTGCTTCAATAAAGCCCTTGCCTTTGAAATTGCGTTTAACAACGAGATAAGAGATGATCATACTCAACAAAGCAGTGATCGGAGCGGCAATCAAAGAAAGCATAAAAGAATCTTTGAAGGCTTTGAAGCCTTTATACCGGGTAAAGACCTGCGTAAACCATTTGCCTGTGAGCGGGAAAAATTTGTATCCCCAGGTGGGGAAACAGGCTCCAATCGGCACACAGATATACATCATGATAACAAAAACAGCAACAAGTGTGCACAGTACAGTTAAGGGGACACGTACACTCTTATCTTCAATCATCATGCGGGCACGGGAAGCCTTCCCGGTGAGGGTGGCAGCGGTTTTGGCTTCAAGGTAATATTTTTGTACAGCAAACATCAAAAGTGTAATACAAAGCAAAACAACGGCCATTGCGGCAGCTCCCGGCTTATCGTATGCACCTGTAATCTGCAGGTAGATTGTTGTAGCCAGTGTGTCATAGGAACCGCCGATGATCATAGGGTTGGCAAAGTCTGCAATAGATTCAATAAATGTAACCAGAAATGCATTACCAAGGCCAGGCAGCATCAGCGGAAGCGTTACGCTGGTGAAGACCTTTAGTCTGCCTGCACCCATATCACGCGCGGCTTCCTCCAGAGAGGGATCAATGTTTTTCAGAAGCCCCTTGAGCATCATATAGCAGACAGGGAAGAAGGTCAGCGTCTGTACGATAACAATGCCCCAGTACCCATATACACTGTTGTCATAAATATGCAGCAGAAAACGGGTGATGATGCCCGCTTTCCCAAAAAGCATGATCATGGAAAGAGAGAGCACAAACGGAGGAGAGACAACCGGGAGCATAGAAACAACTTTGAACAGTCCACCGGTAAATTTCGGCATGCGAACATAAACTTCCACATAAGCAAAAAGCAGACCGATCAGAGAGGACAAAATACCCACCACAAAACCGACCTTTAAGGTGTTGGTAATAGCACGCTTAAAACTGGAGATCTGAAAAATCCGCTGGAAAACACTCAGAGAAAAACTGCCGTCCCCTACAAAACTGTCTACCAGAAGAATGGCAAGAGGATAAAGAATAAAAAGCGTCAGCAGAGTAATCAAAACTACAATGGTGGTAACCATAATCGGATCCGCCATGAGTTTTTTTCGATCCAGCGACGCACTCTGTTTTGTTTTAGCAGCCATACGGCTTCTCCTTTCTCCTTTACGAAAGGATGATTCTGCATAGATTTAAAAAGGGAAGGCGGCGCGGCCGCCTTCCCTGCTTTCCACATGCTACAGATGAAGAATGAAAGATAATATCAGGACGTCTTGAAACGGCCTTCACCGGTATCAGCTCCGGCGGCAGCGATGGCTTCCATTACCTCGGTGACATAGGTGGAGGTGTTTGCTGCAGCGTCGGCAAAGTCGTAGTCCATAACAAGGCTCGGATCGAGGCCAAACTGTGCTGCCTCTTCCGGCTGCTGAGCATTGTCAATAACAAGGAACTGATAAGAACCGTTCTTGGCAGCAAGCTCCACGCAGTCTGGAGAAAGAGCAAATTCTACAAACAGCTTCGCAGCATTTATATGGGAGGCGCCTTTGAAT
Organism: Oscillospiraceae bacterium; assembly: GCA_017432615.1. Lineage (GTDB taxonomy): Bacteria > Bacillota > Clostridia > Oscillospirales > Oscillospiraceae > Limivicinus. The sequence continues at coordinate 40,551 of JAFRIV010000030.1, read as the reverse complement.
ATTGCCACAGGGCCGATTTCACAGGATGTGCCATCTTCGGGGATGATGAGAGCAATATTCTCATAGCCGTTGTCTACAATCTGGGTAATGCCATCATGCAGGAAGCCAATGCCAATAACACACTCACCGGTGCCGACATTCTTGCTCGGGCCGGAGCCGGATTTGGTGTATACTTCGATATTTTTATCCAGATCTACGAGGAACTGACGGCCGGCTTCATGACCCTTAAGCTGATACATGGTGTTTACGACGAGTTTTGCCGTACCTGCAGTGTTATAGTTGGACAACCAAATCAGACCTTTGTATTCGGGTTTGAGAAGATCATCCCAGGTTTTGGGAGCTTCAAGACCGAGACGGGTAAGCTCATCGGTGTTGACCATAAAACCAAGAATACCGGTATAAATTCCATTCCAGTAACCGTTGGGATCCTTATAGATGTCTTTTGTCAGATGGGAAGCATTGGCCGGCTCATAGACTTCCAGGAAGCCTTTTGCACCAAGTTCATCGTACGGGTTATTCGTACCGCCAAACCAGACGTCAGCAGAGGGTTTACCGTTTTCTTCCTCAATTTTTGCCGGAACTTCACCGGTGGAAAGACGCTGACGCTCTACCTTGATACCGTAGAGCTCTTCAAACTTGTCGCAGGCTGCATTGAGATAGTCCTCTTCGCAGGAACCATACACAACAACAGTGCCTTCTGCTTTTGCCGCTTCAACGAGAGCATCGTCAACATCAGCAAAAGCGGTGCTGGTTACACACAGGGCAAAAACCATGATGCATGCAAGCAGCATTGCCAGATACTTTTTCATGTGATTTCCTCCAATCAAAATTTATTTCTGCAGCCTTGCGGCTGTGGAAACCTTTCCACAAAAACATTATACTCTTTTTACATTCCTGAGAAAAGATTTTTTACAAGGGAGAGCCTATTTTTGTGTAATCTGCCAAAAAAATGCAATTGAAATTGTGCAAACTGACGAAACCGGAACCTGTACTCAGAAAGAGGGCGCTCAATCAGTTTTGCAACAGCGATCAGACACGGATCTTTCCCTTTGTAACACGAAGGGCAGCAATCAGAATAATACTGCTGGTCAGCGTCAAAATAGCCGCGAGGGCAGCACCGGAGCCAACACTGTTGCGGACGATATCCGTATATGCTGCAATGGTCAGTGTATTATTTTTCCCGGTGGAAAGCATAATAGAGCAGCTTAATTCATTGATACATGTAACCCAAGAGAGAATCGCACCGGAGAACACGCCGGGAAGCATCAGCCGCGCTGTGACCTTCCAGAAAGTCTTCATAGGGGGAACACCGAGATTAATGGAAGCTTCTTCCACACTCGGATCCATCTGCATCAGAAATGCACTTGCACTTCGCACGGTATAAGGAAGCTTTCGAATGATATAAGAAATAATGATGATTGCTGCGGTGCCTGTCAACACAAGAGGTTTGACATTGAATGTTACGATATAGCAAAGACCGAGAACCGAGCCCGGGATAACGTAAGGAGCCATCAACAGAAGATCCAGAAGACCGCCGGTTTTCCCCTTCTTTCGGACGATTGCATAGGACATCAAGATTCCGATTACAACGATAAAGACAATAGCAACGGTGGAGTAAGTGAACGTATTGCGAATAGCCGTCCAGAGGCGCTTCCCCAGCCCGGTGTAGTTATCGAGCGTAAAACCGCCGGTAAAACTGGAGTAATTTGTGGTCTGGAAAGAACAGACGCAAACGACCAGTTGCGGAAGGAAAGAGAAAAAGGTGATCAGGAAGGGTACCAGAGTTACAAGAAAACGTGTAAAACCATGGACTTCCACTTCTTTTGGCGGACGAAGTGCACTCATAACATAGTTTCTGCGGGAGACCCACAGTTTCTGGATGAGAAGCATCCCGAGTGTAATTATAACGATAATAATGGAAACAGCAGACGCAAAATTACCGTTTCCTCCGATCTCGCTGAAGTATTCATTGTAAATCAGAACTGGCAGAGTACGGAAATCAGCACCTCCAAGCAGCATCGGGGTACCGAAATCTGCCAGAGCGCTCATAAATACCATCAGGGCACCAGCTGCAATAGACGGAGTAACGACCGGCATTGTTATGGTAATAAATCTTCTCAGTTTGCCGCTGCCCAGATTTTCGGCGCACTCTTCCAGAGAACTGTCGATGCTCTCCATGGCACCGGAAGTATACATGTAGACATACGGATAGAGTTTCAATGTCAGAACTATGCTGATCCCGCCAAAGCCGTAAATTGTTGGCATCTGAATTCCGAAGTGGTTCAGAAAAAATTGCGTAACACTTCCGGCTCTGCCAAACAGCATGATCCATGCATAGGCCCCGAGGAACGGAGGACTCATCAGAGACAGGATTGCCAGCACATGCCAGACTTTCTTGCCCCACACATTATAGCGCGTCATGAAATATGCCATTGGAACACCGAGCAATACCGAAAGGAGTGTTGGAACAACGGAAACTCCAATGCTGTTCCAAAGGGCTCCGTAATAATACTTTTTTGTAAAGAAACGGTTGAAATTATAGAAAGTAAAGCCTTCCGCTTTGCTTGAGGCAAAGGCATTTGTAATCATAGAGGAAAAAGGCCAAATTAGAAAGAGGACAAAGATTACAAACACCATGAGTTTGACCCAAAACCAAACATCTGTATAGAACGGAGCAGAACTCTTATTGTTTTTCAGCACGAGAGCACCTCCTCTGTATCTGCAGTGTAGAGACTGATCCTGTTCGGATCAAAACTGATATGAACCTTTTCTCCGTCTGCATGGACCTCGGTGGTATCCTTGGTATATTCGTTAATGATTAATTCCTGCCCGTCATTCAGCTTGACTTCATATTCAATAAAGTCACCAAGGAAAGTTGAAAACAGAATTTCTCCGGGCATACCTTCCCGGGAGAAGAAGAGCTGCTCCGGACGGGCAGAAAGTTTTGCCTTGCCGCTGTATGCTCTCCGAAGAGGCACTTTTATTTTGAGTTCATCCTTGATGGAGGTGATCCCAGCTGAATCAATCTCACAATCCAGGAAATTGCTCACCCCAATAAAACCGGCGACAAAAGGATTCTGCGGTTTTGCATAGATCTCATTGGGCGTTCCTACCTGCATGATGTGACCATCTTTCATGACGGCGATCCGGTCAGAAATGGCAAGGGCTTCCTCCTGGTCATGTGTTACATAAATTGTTGTGATACCGAGACGGCGCTGAAGCTTTTTGATGACAGATCGCATCTGAACACGCAATTTTGCATCCAGATTTGACAGAGGCTCATCCATCAGCAAAACACTCGGTTCAATAACAAAAGCACGCGCCAGAGCTACACGCTGCTGCTGCCCGCCAGAAAGTTCGTTTGGTTTCCTTTTTGCAAGGTGGGCAATCTGCACCAGTTCCAAGGAATCTTTTACACGCCGGTCAATATCTGCTTTAGGAACTTTGCGGGCTTTGAGCCCATATGCCACATTATCCTCCACCGTCAAATGAGGGAAAATAGCATAATTCTGAAAAACCATGCCGATATCTCTTTTGTGAGCGGGGACCTTGTTGATCAGCTTATCGCCGAAATAGAATTCACCGCCCTCAATGGAGTTGAAACCCGCAATCATACGCAAGAGTGTAGTTTTCCCACATCCTGATGGGCCGAGGAGTGTAAAAAATTCTCCTTCCGCAATATCCAGAGATACACCGTTGAGGGCTGTAAAATTGCCGTACTTTTTGACGGCATCTTTGATCAGAACTTTATTGCTCATAAATATAACCCCTATATTTTAATTTTTTCTGTCCACAGGCAAAGCAGCAAACTATTTGCTAACTTTGCATCTAAACAAAAAAAGCGAGAGGAAATCCGGGGATTCCCCCTCGCCGTGGAACATGCAAATATCAGGATTTGCGGTCTTACCCGACGAGCATATCCTGCCATGCTTCTTTAATCATGGAAGCGTTGTTGGCAGCATAGTCAAAATTGTAGTTCATCAGAGTTACTTCAGACAACGGGCAGAGACCGACAGGAACAACGTCGCTGCGGATCGGACGACGACCCCAGTCAGCATTCTGAGAGACCTGACAGTCATAGCCGAGGACAAACTCTTCAAACAGTTGGGCGAGCTCAAGGTTCGGGCAGTTCTTGACAATCGCAACACCATCAGGAACAGCAGATGTACCGTCTGTCGGGTAAACAACGACCATGTAATCTTCTTCGTACTTGATAGCAGCTTTTTCAAGGGTAATGCCGACAGCATTTTCACCGGCATAGATGTCTTTGTGAGCCAGAGAAGAACTGGACTTTACTTCAAGTTTCGGAAGGACCTTTCCGACAAACTCCCAACCGGATGCATACTCGTCGGCTTCCTCTCCATAGAGGAAAAGCATGGTGCAAAGCTGCGTAAATGCGGAGCCGGATGAAGTAGGATCGGCAATAGCAATTTTACCGTAGGTATCTGTGTCAAACTCAGCAAGCTCTGCCCAGGTCTGCGGGACCTTGTCGGCAGGGACCTTGTTGGTGTTGGCAATGAACACCATCGGCAGAGGAGACTCACCGATCCAGTAATACTCGGCGTCATAAAGAGAAGGATCAATCAGATCAATGCTGCTTGGGCAGTAGGGCTGGAAGTACTGTTTATAAGCTGCCAGCGTATCAGCGCCGCCGCCCCAAAGCACGTCAGCAACCGGAGCTGCAGACTCAGCGGCTATTTTTGCAACCAAGTTGGAAGTGCCGTCTGCGACATATTCGACCTTCACATTGGGATAAGCAGCTTCAAATGCGGCAATACCGGCCAGCAGAGGGTCGGAGTCATGCGGGGAATAGATCGTGAGGGTGCCGGAATAATCCTCCGGAGCCTTCTCTTCTGCAAATGCAGAAACGCTGAGTGCGGCAATCATGCAAAGAGCAAGAACAACTGCCAAAAACTTTTTCATAAGGTTTTCCTCCAATCAAAATTTATTTCTGCAGCCTTGCGGCTGTGGAAACCTTTCCGTAAAAAACATTATACTCTTTTTACATTCCTGAGAAAAGATTTTTTACAAGGGAGAGCCTATTTTTGTGTAATTTGACAAAAAAACACAGCGAAATTTGTGCAGGTTGACGAAATCAAGGGCAGCATTGGATTCCCAGTTCCCGTAGCTTTCTGCGCAGTTCGCAGACATCATCATGGAAAACGATAGCAGGCATACCGGTAAAGAAAGCGCCCTCCACATTCGGCGTGGAATCGTCGATAAACACGCACTCTTCTTTCTTCAAGGAAAAGGTATTGCAAAGCAGTTCATAGATCTCCGGTTGGGGTTTGACAAGATGAACGTCGGCAGAGATCAGTGTGCCGTAAAAAAGATCTGCCGCCGGGACACGCGGCCAGTATACATGCTGTCGAAAGCTTGCGTTGGAGAGAAGATAGATCCCATAGCCGTTCACTCGCAGTTCTCGAACAAGATCTTCCATACCGGGAACAGGAAGAATAGGCCTGTCCCACTCATTGACAAGCTGATGTACCTGCCTACGCAGTCTCTCCGGTACCCGCCGGGCAATAATGTCGGCTGCTTCCTCATCTGAGAGAGACCCGCGGTCCATACGGGACCATTCCAGCGAGAGGTAGACTTCTCGCAAGAGAAGTTTACGATCTTCCGGATCAGTAACCCCAACGCGATCCAGAAATATTTCCCGATTGAAGTAAATGAGTACGTTGCCCATATCAAAGATAATATTTTTGATCATATGGAAAGCCTCTTAAAACGGTAATCTCTCAGTATCGAAGGCCAGTCTGTCTGGATGACATCGATCCCTTTGTCCATCAGTATCCCCCAACCGGCATCCGGCCCGTTTGCAATGGAAACATCGTCATTAAGAGTGCCGTAAAGCGCCGCCTTGGGATAACAGTCGGAAATTACAAGGGCATTGACCCAGCAGAAAAGATTGTGCGCGTGAATGAAACGGATCGCTTCATCAGAATACAGGTCGTCTTTCTCGGAATGAGCGATCAGTTCAATGCCTACCATGTTGAGTTCGTCAAAGGATAAAGCTTCCTTTACTTCTTCAAGAGAATAACAAATGGGCATGAACATGTACTTGATCGGGTGAGCCTGCAGTTGCTGGATGACCTGTTTTTCCGAAAGCGGAGCCTTGATGATAGCCTGAAGACGCATGTACGGGAAGGCATCCAGTACAGACAGCACAAGCCCTTTGGCACGCCAGGACCGATCTACATTGATCAGCTCTCCGTGATCCAGGGCAGCAAAAATTTCCGCCAGACGCTGGACTTTGTGCGTAGAAGGCTCTGCAAGCGCGTTGAGCGGCTGGATAGCATCGATTTCACTTGCTGTCATTTGCAGACTGCAGCGGCGCGGCAAACCAAAAAGTCGCGGCTCTACCCCGTCGTGCAAGGAAAAAACAACATCGTCGACGGTTGCGGTCGTGTCTGTTTCCAAAATGTCGGCTCCCTGCAACAATGCGGCTTTATAAGCAAGGTTGGTATTTTGCGTAATATTGCCGTGCCAAGAACCGCGATGTGCACAGATTAATACTTGTTTTTCAGCAAATTTTGAGTTAAGAAGGATATTGTTTTCTTCATACCGGACCTGACCAAAATCCATAGAATGATTACTCCTTAATATTATCTTTGCCGCCCCGCCCGTAAACAAGGTAGAGAACAATGGCGGAAATGATCATCATCAGTACAGCGTAAACAAAAGTAAGTGCGACTCCGTCTGAACTGTTGCCCATTTCCTCTGTAAGTGATTTGATCTTGACACCCAGCGTCGGGTTAGCCGGGTGATGCAGGAAGACAGACATATCGTAGTCGGTCAGCAAGCCATTGAAATTCAGTGCTGCAACAGCCATGACAGTGGGCAACAACACCGGGAAAATGACTCTTCGGAAGGTATAGACTTCGCTTGCACCGAGGTTTTTGGCCGCATCTTCCAGCGCATTATCCAGTGAGAAGAAGGCCGCTTTTGTCATACGCATGGTAAAGGGCAGTTTGACGATTACATAGCCAATCAGCAGCAGTTGCAAGGTTGCGATCAGAGGCTTGTTGAACATATACCAACGGGGCTGGTTAAAAGCAAGCATAAGGCTCAATGCAATCATAGTAGAGGGCAGCAGCCAGGGAATCATCAGGCTGTATTCCAAAGCAGTGGCAGAAAAGGTACCTTTGCTCTTTTGAATATAGCGGCAGGCCAGCACAACCAGCAGACCGACGATTACTGCAGCAAGAGCAGAATAGATAATCGATACGAGAAAAGGTTTATAGGCTGTCGTTTTGGAAAGAAGTTCCCCATAATTTTTCAGAGAGAAGGTGGAGAAATCCAACTGTCGCTGCTGAATATGTGCAGAATCAGAGAAGGAGAAGAGAACAATCAAGATAACGGGAATCACATAGATTACAAAGAGCGCATAAGCATAAAAATGCACCAGAATATTTACGACCGGATTGTTGATCTTCTGCTTGACGATCTTCGTTTTCACTTTTGAAACAGACATATAATGGCCACGCCGTTCAATTGCTGTCATAATTGCCAGCAAGATCATTGTCGCTGCACCGAGAATCAGAGAAAGCGTAGCAGCCAGACTTTTGGCACTTGTTGTCGTCATTTCGGCAAACTGCTGGATCATTGGGTTGATGGTCTGAAAATCTTTCCCACCGACCAGCAACGGAGCACTCATAGCGCATAATCCTGTAATAAAGGTGAGGATTGTTACGGCAAACAGACTCGGCAGGAGTACCGGCAGCACCACCCGCCGCAGAATCGTCCACTGACTTGCACCCATGTTACGGGCAGCTTCCACTGTCTGGAAATCAACAGCACGCATGGCATTGCGTAAAAAAATCATGTGGTTAGAAGTACAGGAAAAGGTCATCACAAAAAGAACTGCCCAGTAACCGGTAAACCATGTTTTGTTGAAATGAGGGAAAATATTTGCAATGAAATTTGTCAGTACTCCGTTATTGCTGTAGATAAACTTGTAACCGGATACCAGTGTTACACCGCCGTAGATCAGTGTTGTCATATAACCGAGCCTTAAAATTGCAGCACCTTTGACGTCAAAGTATTCCGTAATCAGTACAAGTGAGATCCCTACAAACCCGACGGTTAGAGAAAGCGTCGGAGCAAGAATAAAAGAATTCTTCAGCGCTTTCATGGCACGGGGAGATTTGGAGAGCTTCTGGAAAGAAGAGAGAGAGATTTTCCCGTTTTCAATGAAAACCGTTTTCAGAAGATTCAGGATCGGAAGAACCATACAGGCCGTAATAAACCAGATGAAAACTGCAGCCATTATGCAAAAGAGCAGCAGCTGTCCTGGTGTCATACGCCTCATTCTTGTCAGAAGCGGAACTTTTACCAGATTCATAACTGCCTCCTACCTTAATAAATCATCAGGTCATCCGGATTAATGGAAACCTCGACGAGATCATCCTTTTTCAGATATTGGCGGCCGTCGTTTTTATCAATGCATTTGAGGATCTGGCCTTCCACTTCGAGCTGATATTTGATGTAAAGACCAAAGTACTCATTTCCGACAACTTTTCCCCGAAACTTTGCCTGACCTGCCGAAGTGTTATTGACATGGATGTCCTCCAGACGAATATATGTGTGTTTTTCCGGATCAAGATTTCTGTCGGTCTGTGCATTGAGAGAAATAACGATCGGTTTTTCAAGCCGGTTGATATCGCCTATGAAATTACAGACAAACTCTGTTTTGGAATGAGAATAAATTTCGTTCGGAGTACCGATCTGCTCGATAAAACCTTTGTTAAAAACAGCAATACAGTCAGAAAGAGTCAACGCTTCTTCCTGATCGTGAGTTACGTATACTGTTGTGATTCCAAACTTTGCCTGCATTTCTTTCAACTCTTCGCGCAGTTGTACACGCAATTTGGCGTCCAGATTGGAAAGCGGTTCATCCAGACAGATGATTTCCGGATTGTTTACCAGTGCGCGGGCGATAGCGACGCGCTGCTGCTGACCACCTGACAGTTCTGCTACTTTGCGCATTAATTGCTGCTCGGTCAACTCCACCTTGCCGGCCATTTCTTTAACACGCCTGTCGATATCTGTTTTGTTAACTTTTTTGACGCGCAGACCAAAAGCAATATTTTCATAGACACTCATCGTTGGGAAAAGAGCGTAGTTCTGAAAAACCATGCCAATATTGCGCCTTTCCACTGGCACATGCGTAATATCCTTTCCTTTAACCATAACGGTACCTTTGGAAGGTTCAATAAAACCGGTGATGGTACGAAGTGTTGTGGTCTTCCCGCATCCGCTGGGACCAAGAAATGTATAAAACTGTCCTTCTTCCACGTGAATATTGATATCTTTCAGGGCAGTAAAATCACCAAAACGTACCTCAATATCATTTAAACGAATCATAAGCAGTGCCTCCTTATTATACTATTAAAAACGGGGCAAGGTCCTCCCTTGCCCCGTTGAAAAAATCTGCTTGAAAAGAGGAGAAGCAGTTTTTCAGATTGCTACTTTACTGCATGTACTCCAGCATGATCTTCTCACACCAGGAATCAATATTGGCAGCGACAAGCGCCCAGTCAATGTCCTGTGCGGGAATGGAGCACATTGCAATCTGGCTTGCAGGTGCTTTTTCCGCAGCCAGTTCGTTAGCCGGCATCGTCTTAAACTGCTCGCTCCACTCGCCCTGAATCTGAGCAGAACCGAACCACTCCACAAAACGTTTGGCTTCTTCCAGATTCTTTGTTGTTTTAACAATGGCAACGCCTTCTACAGCATAAGGAATACCAACTTCAGGAACCGCATAACCAGTCTTAACACCATACTGTGCATCATACTGGTCTGCACCGGAGGACCACATCTGCCCCATCAGGACAGGAGAATCCGGGTTGACCATCTGTGCATAGAGGTCTACGCCGTCTTCGACCGGCGTGCCGTGTGCAAAGAATTCGCCAATAGCAGCCCAACCTTCCTCAGAGACACCGAGTTCTCCGTCGGGATCGGCATAACGGGTGAGGATACCTGCAAGAACATTACGCGTGGTACCGCCGGTCAGCTTGATCTGAGACTCATATTTGGTCCAGAAAGCTTCATTTTCCCACAGATCCGGCCAATCTTTCGGTGCATCCTCAGGAGCAACCTGGTTTGCATCATAGGCAAGCAGGATAGCCTGCTTTACGATTGCGTAGTAATAACCGGCGGGATCATTCAGGCCTTCACTGACTTCACCTGCCCAGGACGGAGGGTCAATGGCAACCAGAATGTCGCGGGAAATCAGATCATTCCAGATGATAGCATTCAGACCGAATACTACGTCGCAGGGGGTTGCTTCGCCTTCATTGATCAGACGCTGCTGGACAGCACCGGCGCCTTCTTCCACAATGGTGAGATTATAGCCGTCCTGTGCGGCACGTTCTTTCAGCCAGTCAGCACGGCCGGAAGAACCGGAGTTGGTATAGATCGTGAGGGGAACGCCCGTACCTTTTACGTCGGCACCTTTGGCATCTTCTGCAAATGCAGATACGCCAAGTGCAGCAATCATGCAAAGGGCAAGGACAACAGCCAGGAACTTCTTCATTTCGTTTTCCTCCATCATTTTATTCTTTCCGGCGAGTAAACGCCTTGGATAAGCGTATTTTACCGCGGACTATTTCTCATTTCAAGTTTTTTTAAAGATTAGGAAATGATATTGGTGAATTGTCACAAAAAAAGGGGAAGAAAATTGTGCAGAATCTACAAAATATGATTTCACTGGACGCAGCAGAAAAAGCGGCACCCATACATTGAAAAAACAGCTGAAAATGGGCGTTTAAACAAAAAAACACTTGCAATTCTGCCATTCCTCTGGTATTATATCTGAGCATTTCGCACGGGGAGCGGACTTTCTTCCCATGTGGCCGTGTATGGCGGCTTGGGAGAAGGTGTGATGCCCCCGGAGGAAAAACATATTATAAAGGAGAAACAAAAAATGGCAGTCGTATCCATGAAGCAGCTGCTGGAGGCCGGTGTCCACTTTGGTCACCAGACCCGCCGCTGGAACCCCAAGATGGCAGAGTACATCTATTGTGAGAGAAATGGTATTTATATCATAGATCTCCAGAAGACCGTGAAAAAACTGGAAGAGGCTTATGACTTTGTCAGAGAGCTTGCGAAGAATGATCAGACGGTTCTTTTTGTCGGCACAAAAAAGCAGGCAGCGGATGCCATCAAGGAAGAAGCTTCCCGCGTCGGTATGTACTATGTCAATGCCCGCTGGCTCGGCGGTATGCTCACCAACTTCAAAACAATGCGTACGCGTATTGACCGTCTCGCCCAACTCAAGAAGATGCAGGAGGACGGCACATTCGATATGCTTCCAAAGAAGGAAGTTATGAAGCATCTTGGCGAGATGGAAAAGCTCGAGAAGTATCTCGGCGGCGTAAAAGAGATGAAGAAACTCCCGGGTGCTCTGTTTGTAGTTGACCCGCGTAAAGAGCACAATGCTATTGCAGAAGCTCGCAAGCTGCATATTCCCATCGTTGCAATTGTCGATACCAACTGCGATCCGGATGAGGTCGATTATGTGATCCCTGCAAACGATGATGCGATCCGCGCTATTCGCCTGATTGCCGCCACCATGGCAAACGCTGTTCAGGAAGGCCACCAGGGTCAGGATGCCGAGGTCGATTTTGAGGCTGCCGTTGCTGAAGAAGCGACGGAAGACAAGGCAGAAGAATAAGGAGGAAAAATCAATGGCATTTACTGCTCAGGATGTTAAAACCCTTAGAGAGATGACAAACGTCGGTATGATGGACTGCAAAAAGGCACTCCAGGCATGTGACGGAGATATGGATAAAGCAGTTGACTGGCTGCGCGAAAAGGGCCTTGCCAAGGCTGCCAAGAAGGCAAGCCGTGTTGCTGCTGAAGGCATGGCTTATGCCCATGTTTGCTCCAAGTGCGGCGTCGGCGCTATTGTAGAAGTAAACTGCGAGACTGATTTCTGTGCAAAGAGCGAACTTTTCCAGTCCTTCGTGAAAGATATCTGCAAGGTCGTATTGAAAGACAACCCGGCAGATGTGGATGCACTTAAAGCCTGCAAGTATCCCGGAAGTGAGCTTACCGTGGAAGAGACTCTTCCCGAAAAGGTCATGTCTATCGGGGAAAATCTTCAGATCCGTCGCTTTGCCCGCTTTGAAAACGGAACGAATGTTGCCTATGTACATGCAGGCGGTTCTCGTGCAGTGTTGGTCAACTTTGCAGTGGAAGGTGATATCGACGCTACCGAGATCGGAAAAAATGTTGCCATGCAGATTGCCGCTATGAGCCCGAAGTACTGGGACAAATCCCTGGTACCGCAGGCAGATATCGACCATGAGCTCGAAGTTCAGGTAGCATTAATGGACAATGACCCGAAGATGGCTGCAAAGCCTGCAGCTGTCAAGGAGAAAATCGCGGCAGGCAAGATCAACAAGTTCTATGAAGACAATTGCCTGCTTCAGATGGAATTTGTTCGCAGCGATCTGTTTCAGGGCTCCGTTGAGAAGTATATTGCCGATGCGGCCAAGAAGCTCGGCGGCAGCGTAAAGTTTGTTGATGCTGTGCACTTTATCAAGGGCGAAGGCATTGAAAAGAAGGAAGAGGACTTTGCTGCTGAGGTTGCAGCCCAGATGAACATGGGCAAGTAAGCTTCCGTTTCCCTTCATAAATAGTATTTCCGGTGCAGCCGAAACGGCTGCACCGGTTTTTCAATGTCTGCAATAAAGATATAAAGGGATCTGGAACTCTATAATACGGGAGGGGGATAGCCCTCCCGTATTGACAGATATTTTTAGATCAGCTTATCATGTACGGGGCCTTCAGGAAAATCCTGTCCGGCGAGGTGTTTGTACTTGGCATAACGCCGTTTGGTAAAGTCCTCTGCTTCGGCAAAGAGAATCTCTGCACGTTCGGGGAAGGTACGGGTCAGGGAAGCAAACCGAACTTCACCCATCATATACTCACGCAGTTTGCCGTTCGGCTCGGCAGAGTCAAGAATAAAGGGATTCTTCCCTTCCTTTTCATAGTCCGGGTTGTAATGATAGAGAGGCCAGAAGCCGCATTCCGTGGCTGCTTTGCTCTCCTCCATGACTTTAGACATACCCTTTGTGAGACCGTGATTAATGCAGGGGGCATAGGCGATCACAATAGAGGGACCTTTATAAGCAGCAGCTTCCTTCAGGCACTTGATTGCATGCTCCGGATTGGCACCGAGGTTGATCTGAGCTACATAAATATAACCGTAAGTGGAAAGAATCACTCCAAGATCCTTTTTCGGTGTACCTTTGCCGGCTGCTGCAAACTGTACTGAGGCACCTACCGGAGTAGCTTTGGAAGCCTGCCCGCCTGTGTTGGCATAGAGCTCGTTGTCCAGTACCAGTACGTTGAGATCCAGACCGGAAGCAAGCACGTGGTCAAGTCCGCCGTAACCGATATCGTAGGCCCAGCCGTCTCCGCCAACCATCCAGACGGCTTTCTTTGTCAGCGTATCCTGGCGCCGGCGAACATAGGCAACGTGTTCACTGTTGTCATCCGTGTTGGCGAGAGCAACACGTACTGCATCTGATACCAGAACAGTGTGGTCATTTTCATCACCATGATCTAGCCATGCCTGCAGGGCAGCTTTGAGTACTTTATCACGGGTATTTTCAATAGCGGCCCGGGCGTGCATTTTGGTTTTTTCCCGAAGCTGGTCGACGGACAGATTGATACCAAGGGCAAACTCCGCATTGTTTTCAAACAGAGAGTTCGAAAAAGCAGGGCCAAAACCGCGGCTCGTAACTGTCTGCGGGAAAGTAGGGGCAAAAAACCCGTAAGCCTGTGAGCAGCCAGTTGCATTGGCAGCGTACATCCGGTCTCCAAAAAGCTGAGTAAGAAGCTTGATGTATGGCGTTTCGCCACAGCCGGGGCAGGCACCGGAGAATTCGTACAGAGGCTGTTCGTATTGACTGCCTCTGGCAGAGAAGCGACTCATAGGATTTTTCTTTTCACTGAGGGTCAGGCAGTGATCCCAGTTTTTCTGTTCAGCGAGCTGACTGTCCAACGGGGCCATGGTGAGCGCTTTCTCCTTTGCAGGGCAGGCACTGGCACAACTTCCGCATCCCTGGCAGTCCATTACGTCTACCTGAATGCGATAACGGAGCCCTTCAAATCCCTTGCCAACAGCTTTCTTGGTAATACAGGATTCCGGCGCTTTGGCTGCTTCTTCTTCCGTAAAGAGAAAGGGACGAATTGCTGCATGGGGGCAGACCAGAGAGCAGCGGTTGCAGCCGATACAATTGGTCGCATCCCAAACAGGTACGTTATCCGCTACGCCGCGTTTTTCAAAGCGAGCCGCATCAACCGGCATCACGCCGTCGGCATAGTCCCTGAAGGTGCTGACTGGGAGCAGATCACCTTCCGCCCTGTCCATTGGAATCAGTATTTCACGGACATATTTCGGAAGGCTCATATCCGGGGTGCGAACTTCATCTTCCATGGAAGCCCAGGATTCCGGAATATCGATTTTTACAAGATCAGTAAGACCACGTTCAATGGCAGAGAGATTCATCTGGACGATCTTTTCTCCTTTACGGGAAAAGGTCTTCACAGCAGCCTCCTTCATATACTGTTCTGCCTGGTCGATGGGAAGCACCCCGGAAAGCTTGAAAAAAGCAGCCTGCAGCACCGTGCTGGTGCGGTTACCCAAGCCAATCTCTGCGGCAATTCCGGTCGCATCGATCGTATAGAACTTTGCGTGGCGCTGTGCCAGGAGACGCTTGGTACGGTTGGTGAGGTTTTTCTCCAGTTCCTCGCCCTTCCAGTGGGTATTGAGGAGAAAAGTACCACCCTCTTTTACTTCGCTCGCGATATCAAAGGTGTGCATATAGCTTTGCTTATGGCATGCAACAAAGTCTGCCATTGTAACATAATAGGTGCTGCGGATGGGCTCGTGACCAAAGCGCAGATGGCTGCGCGTCAGACCGCCGGACTTCTTGGCATCGTACTGAAAATATGCCTGAACGTACTGGTCCGTGTTATCCCCGATTATTTTACAGGAGTTCTTATTTGCGCCGACTGTGCCGTCAGAGCCAAGGCCCCAGAATTTGCAGGAAATGATACTTTTCCCGGCGGTTACAATGTTTTCTCCAACGGGCAAAGAAGTATTCGTTACGTCATCAGTAATGCCTACGGTGAAGTGGTTTTTCTGCTGACCTTTCATGTTGTCAAAAACAGCCTTGAGCTGAGCGGGGGTGGTGTCTTTAGAGCTGAGACCGTAGCGCCCGCCGAGAAGACGGATACCGGTGCGCCCGGATTCCAGCAACGCAGAGCCAACATCTTCATACAGCGGTTCGCCAAGAGAGCCGGGCTCCTTGGTGCGATCAAGGGCAGTAAGCACTCGGCAGCTTTCCGGAATGGCGGCCAAGAAGTGCTTCAAAGAGAAGGGACGATACAGATGTACCTGTATCAGACCGACCTTTTCGCCCTGGGCATTAAGATAATCCACTACTTCACGAGCCGCTTCACAAACGGATCCCATGGCAATGATTATCCGCTCGGCATCCGGTGCGCCGAAATAGTTGAATAGTTTGTAATCCCTCCCGGTAAGAACCGACATTTTGTCCATATACTCTTCAACAACCGCCGGAAAAGCATTATATACAGGATTAGAGGCTTCACGGTGCTGAAAAAAGACATCATCATTTTCACCGCTGTTTCGAATGGTGGGGTGCTCCGGGTTCAGCGCTCTGTCGCGGAACTTCCTGAGTTCCGTCTGATCGACCAAATCCCACAAATCGGCATAGTCTAATACTTCAATTTTCTGAATCTCATGGCTGGTACGAAATCCGTCAAAGAAGTGTTGCACAGGGATATGCCCCTTAATGGCAGACAGGTGCGCAACGGCCGCGAGATCCATACATTCCTGTACACTGGAGGAAGCAAGCTGCGCCCAGCCGGTCTGTCGGCAAGCCATTACGTCCTGATGATCACCAAAAATAGAGACAGTGGATGTGGCAACACTACGCGCCGCCACATGCATTACAGCCGGGACGAGCAGACCTGCAATGCGGTACATTGGAGGGATCATTAACATCAGACCCTGGGCAGAAGTGTAAGTGGTGGCAAGAGCACCGGATTCCAACGCTCCCTGCATAGCTGCACAGGCTCCTGACTCGGCCTGCATCTCCATCAGTTTGACGGAAGTGCCGAACAGATTCTTCCTGCCCCTGGCAGCCCATTCATCCACATGATTTGCCATGGGGCTGGAAGGGGTGATAGGGTAAATGGTTGCGACTTCTGTAAAGGCGTAACTTGCGTACGCGGCGGCTTCATTGCCGTCCATTGATTTTCTGATCATGGTTTCCTCCCTGAAACGATCATTTTTAAGGATTATAGGCTGCGAGCAATCGTAAAACTCAAACAGGCAAACCGTCTAATCAACTGAAAGAGATTATAGCACTTTCTTATTTCGTGTCAACCAAATCAAAAGGTATTTCAAAAAGCGGGAGAATGAAAAAGGAGAGTACGAGGGAACAGGAGAAAAACTTGTTAGATTCAGGATTTTTTGCTATAATGCTATATATTTGATGACTCTTCAGAGGTCATATAAACGAAAAGGGGGTAGAGAGTAAGACTATGGAGGTCTTTCATGGAAATATCGTCTATTCCAGATCAGAAAAAGAACTGGCAGAGTATACAGACAGCTATCTTGCTGTGGAAAACGGTGTGATAGAGGGTATTTATCCGGTCCTGCCGGATGCTTTTTGCAATCTTCCGGTAACAGATTTCGGAGAGGATGTGATTATCCCCGCTTTTTCCGATCTGCATGTACATGCTCCACAGTATCCGCAACGCGGCCTTGCCATGGATGAACTGCTTTCCGACTGGCTTTCCAGGTATACTTTCCCTCTTGAAAGCAAATTTGCAGATATGACATTTGCCCGTGCCGTTTATGATGCGTTCGTGGAAGATCTGGTCCGCCACGGCACCTTTCATGCTGCTGTTTTTGGTACGATCCATCCGGAGGCTACAGCATATTTGTTGGATCGTTTAGAGGAAAAAGGACTTTCCGCATATGTCGGGAAAGTCAATATGGATGTTAACAGTCCAGCTTTTCTCTGTGAGACAGTGGAAACATCCCTTCGGGAGACAGAGCGTTTCCTTGTTCAGTATTCCAGCAACAGAAAAGCAAGGCCAATCCTGACGCCACGTTTTGCTCCCTGCTGCAGCAGGGAACTTCTGCGCGGGCTGGGAGAATTGGCTAAGAAATATGAGGTAGGGGTTCAAACGCACCTTGTAGAGTCTCTCTGGGAGAAGAAGACAGCCATGGAGCTCTTTCCGCAGTGTACCTGCGATACGGAAATTTATCAACAGGCGGGACTTCTCGAGAACGGTCCTGTAATCGGGGCGCATTTTATTTTTCCCGACCCGGAGGATATATATATATTAAAAAAGCATAATGGGATCGCTGTACAATGCCCGGACGCCACTGTCAGTATTATTGCCGGCATCATGCAGACGGCATCCCTTATGGAGCAGGGTCTTCGTGTCTGTTTGGGCAGTGACATTGCAGGAGGGCATAGACTGGGCATCTTCAGCCAGGCAGGGCGAGCAGTACAGCTTTCCAAGGTAAAGTCGTTTTATGAGGCGAAAGAAAACCGATCCATTTCGTTTGCCGAAGCGTTCTATATGGCGACCAAATCGGGAGGATCGGTCTTCGGGAAGGTCGGCAGTTTAGAAAAAGGATATGTCTTTGATGCTCTGGTCATCGGAGGGGTCTCCGATCCGTTTCTGGAGTTGACGCCGGCTCAGAAAGTAGAGCGTTTTTGCTATCTTGGGGAGACGTCACACATTCACAGGCGTTATCTCGCAGGTCAGGAGATCGGAGGTTGAGAGATTCCTTTTGTGACAGTAGTGTGACAGTTCATATGATAGTATTCTCTTGTTTATAAAACATGTTTATGGATCGTTCAAAAATCAGCAGTCGGTTTCTGATAAAATATTAGAGAATAGTGTTTTTAATACTTATGAAAGGGAAATGAAAATGAAAGAGTTAGATCTGTACAAAGCTGCATTGAGTGATGAGACGATGGAAAAGGTAATCGGCGGTGTAAGCAGCCTGACAGCATCCGAAGCCAGGCAGCAGAGAGTAACGGTGAATGACCTCGTTCAAAGAGGCAGCAATACCAATCCGATCAGCAATATGCCTTTTCATGGTGGAAATGCTGCAATAACATCCCTGGATCAGAATCCTTTACGCCAGGATAAGAACCTCAATTCCGGGAAAGGGTACTCCACCACATCCCTGTGACGGTTTTCTGCAGACCAGGATTGGGCAGCTTTTTCAGAAAAGAAAATCAGATGCTCTGCATGATAGTATATGCAGAGCATCTTTCTATGTCAGGGCGTTACGGGACTGCTTTCCAACTTTTGCAGAGCTGCCATGGCTTCTCCGGTGTCAAATTTTTTATAACGGATATCCCTTGCGGAAATATAGGAAGACTTATCTCCGGAAGAAGTCCATCGGCCAGTCTCCTGTGTTGCGTCTTTGTCATCAAAGATAATGGTAATATGGAAGGGGTCTTCTTCTGTATAGGTACCGGTCAAGACGGAATCTCCGTCAATCCGGAATTTTTTTACCGTTTTTTGTTCAAAATTGAAGAAGTAGAGATAAGTATAGCCATCTTCATGATAATAATAGGCGGCCAGTGCATCGGTGGAGTTTACAGAGCCAAAAGAATTCCCGTTCTCTGCAGCTGTTGTCGGAGATGCCTCCGGCACCGGGGAAAAGACAAGGGATGGAGAGATTTCCGGACCGGACACGATAACGGGTGCTTGCGCCAAAGAGGGAAGAGGAACCGGCGATGGAACCGGCTTATTCTCCATAGAACCTTCCGTCACGGAAGACGGAATGAGCGGAGAGGACGAGATCTCGGGCGTATGTACCGGGACAGGAGGAGTTTCCACAGTCTCTTCTACTTTTTCACCGGGCTTATAGCAATTCAATGTGATGGCCTCGTTCGCCGGGACCATGGATCCTGCAGGGATATTCTGTCCTTCTACGACCCAGCTTCGCCGGAAAAGCACAGAAGAACCATTGGCAGAGTGAAAAGAGAGATTTGAGAAATTATAGTCTTCCAATACCTTAATTGCATCATTTAACTGTAAACCAATCAGATCCGGCATTTCCACTTCGCCTGTATATGCAGCATACAGCCGAACCTTTCTGCCCTTTGCAGAAATGGGTTCTCCTTCTGTAACGGACCAGGAGCGAAGCCCTTCCGGGGTACTTGCATTGGCAAGGTCTGTAAGCTTCCGTTTATGGACAGCGTCTGCAAACTGAACGGAAAAGCCCAGGTCATCTGCCAGCTTCTGTGCATCCGGAACAGGCAAATTACGGAAAGTATCTCCCAGAAACGCAGCCACTCTTTTACATTGCAGCAGAATGGAAGCATTTTTATTGATCGTTTCCCCCGGGTTATAGTTTTGTCCCACAACGATCCAGCTGCCTGCATCCCAGATCGATTCATTTCCCTCCGTGATGCGGGAGACATTGGGAAATCCGCGGTCTTTCAGCACTTTCTCAGCCTGATTCAAGTAAAGGAGATTTACATCCGGCATTTCAAGATAAACGGCTGCAAGATCGTTGATCTGTTCCAGAGCGGAAGTGTTGATCGCGGCCGAGGAGGTATATACCTTGCCGCGAATTGTTGTATTTCCAAGGATGGTGAAACTTCTGGAGCCGGAGACGGAAGCATCCCCGCTTTTGTTAAAGGTAATGGTATGTTGTCCGGAAGGAACATTCTCCATCAGGCGGGAAAAACTCCCGCCGCGTTTGACGGTGGCTATTTCACTGTCATCCAGAACTACTTCAATGTCATACCCCGCGAAGAGAAGATTTCCTTTAAAAGAAAGATCGAAATAAACGGAGTAGCCGCTGTCTGCCAGCACAGAAGGAAACAGAGAAATGAAAAGAATTCCCAGAAACAGACAGGAGAGGATTTGAAGTCTTTTTTTCATAAAACCGACCTTTTGCCTTCTTTATTGTTGTATTTTACGGATGTGGATAAACAACTCCGGTGCCGGAAAATGTCTCTTCATCCATTGCATAGCCGGATTGCATCATCTCGACAAGATCTTCATTATCATTGACGATCAGATATCGACGAGTTCTTTCGTCTCCCTCCTGCCAGGAGAACAGTTCGTCGCTCTGACAGCCGTCCAAGGCTAGAAAATAAGCTTCCATAATGTCTTCATGAGAAAGCGGCGCATCAGAGACTGCCAAAGGATGCACTTCATGAAACCCCTTGATCAGGAGGATCGGGTTAGAGCGATACACTTCATTGACCAAGTTAGCGCCGTGATCGGCCAGCACGAAAATGACAGAATTATCATAAACACCGGCTTCTTTCAGCATTTGAAAATAATTTTTCAGCGCAAAAACGGAGCCTTTGATACCATATTCATAGTTGGATTGTCCAACCGGTTCCAGAAATTCATTATATTGCCAGCCACCATGCCCACCCTGGAGATGAATGAAGCGAAAGTTCTTTTCCTGAATATGCTCGATAGACTCTCTCTGCAGGATCTGGTAAAATTCCCGGTTATCCCAGGAGAAAACACTTTCCTCCGGAGAACCCTTGAGCGTGTCAAAATAAATGTCTTCCGGAGAGAGCAGACAATAAGGCTTGCAGTCAAACGGAAGATAACGAAAACCAACCAGTTTGATCATCATTTTGCAAAATTTGAAGGGGGCAGAAAACGAATCGGCAGGATAAATGTTATCAAAATTATCGAGAGCGAACGAAGTTACAGAAACTGTGTCATCATAGAGACCCATGCGATAATTGTGCTCTTTCAGAACCTGAAACAGTGAGGAAGAGCCGGTTTCCCGTGTAAGATAATCAGAATACGGTTCCTGGTTCTCATACCACTTTCCTGTGAGAAGATAGGGAACAGCATGCGAAGTCAAATTATAACTGCCCACGGTATTGCGATAAAAGGTAAAATCATTCAGCACTTCCCGGTCGGACGGCGTGGAAAGAATGATATCTGTAAAAGCATGGCTGTCAATACAATCCAGCAGGACAATAATAAAATTGGTATCGTCAGACATCGTCAGAATATGATCGCTGCTGACACGAACACCGGTTTTCTTCTGCATGGCATTTTTTGTTGTGGCTATGGAGAGGGTCATCGTTATCAATAGGAAAAGAAGCCCGGCTTTGGAAGCAAAAGAGATCAGAGTGCGGAATCTTTCTGCTTTTAATGTTTTGCAAAGGGCAAAGGACAAACAAAAAGGTACTGCCCATAAAAGCAGGGAAATCCACCTCTGTTCCGCATGGGAACGCCAGTCAAAAGAGCTGCCATCCATGGTGGGAAGCCAGGAAGCGAAGAAGGTTCCCTGAAGGTAAAATGCGAGGATAGAGGTACATAGAAATACCAGCCACAGAGATTCGATTTTCTGCTTTGCTCTGCAGAGAAGGGTAATCAGAAAAAGAAAACAGAAAGACAGGATCAACAGAACAGCAAGATATCCTGCCATATCATAGAAATCAAAAGAAAAATCATTCAAATTGGTAAGAAACGCCTGGACGGGGGCAAAAAAGGACAGCAGAAAAGCAAGCAGGAGGGAAGCCCAAATGCCGGCAGCTGATGTACTTTTACGATTCATGGTTTCCAACAGCTCCTTTATGACAGAAGGACGCCAAAAAGACATTCACCTGTTTTTTATCAGAGGAAAATCCTGAAAAGTGTAACGATTTTATACCGATTATATTTATCCGTCAAGTGGCAGGCAGTGTAAGAAGAAAACTGTTTTCTTTATTGAAGATGAGGCGCATCAGCTGCGGTTGATCGGGCGCATAAAGCGAGGTAACTATCAGATTGCCAAAGGGATCCGCAACCAGTCTGCTGTAGGTGTAATTCTCTATATAGACGTATACGGTTCCTTCCTGTTCACTGAGATAAAAGCGTACAGGAGAACTACCGTCCGCACAGGCAAGCTCCAAAATGCATTCCAGCTGACCGTCGCTGTTCAGATCAGCCGTCTGCATACTCTGGATTTCCAGATCACCGCTCATCCAGGGCGAGGCAATATTTCGCTGCAGCAGATTCCGGAAGGAAACTGTACCCGGTGTATTTGCAAACCGATTCGTTGCAGCGGCAAAAATGGGCAGATCGTTGGAAATCACCTTCAGGAAAAAATCTTCATCATTTTGGGGAAAGTGTGTCTCGGCAGGTGCGGTGAAACAGCCGTCAAGCAGGGAAGAGACAAGAAAGTATTGTTCTAAGAGCAGAGGATTGTTCGCTTCCACAAGCGTCAGGTACCGGGCAGCAGGGACAAAGTCTGTCAGCGGCAGATATTCAGCATCAGGATCCGTTTCCAACCGGGGATTGAGATTATCTTCAAAGATGAATTCATCTGATAAGGAGTTTTCTGTGATCCGGTAACGGTCTGCCTCAGCGCACCCCATATGCCCCCAGTAAACGATCAGGCCTTCTCCGGCACCATCACCATAAAAGACGCAGTGCCCGGCTCCAATCGTATCGATCCTTACGGCAGCACTATCCCGGCAGGTATAGATATAAGCCATGTAGTCGGCTTCGCAGGTGCCGCTTTTCAGGATCAGTTCCGGTATGGAATCGTTGTCCATATCCCATAAGGTATAAGAATTTTCCACCGCAGCGTCGTTTCTTACCTGTTCCCACAAGGTGCAGCTTTCCTCCAGTACGGCCCGATAGGCAGAACTCCAGGCGGGTTCTTCAGCCAGTGCGAAATTGGGACATACAAAAAGGAAGAGTATAGTACAAAGGAGAGCGGTTATCCGTTTCATTATCATTTTCCTCCAAAGGATGCATTCTATAATAATCTATAGCATATCATAACAAAATACTCCGACGGATTCAATGGAGATTCTATGAATAAAATACCAAAGGAATTGGGGGGAAGCAATTTAAATGCTTTGCAGGCAAGAAGGAAAGTTCCCAATAGACAAGAACGGCCGAGTCTGCTAAAATATACCAAAAAGAAGGGAGAATCCGGATATGGACAGAAAGGAAACAAACACATCATCCGCAGGGGAGGAAACCAGGCTTGGTATGACATATGAAGAATTTGTACAAAAGTACCTGGAAAATGACCCGTATGAATTCATGGCACATATCGATGCCATGTGGGCAAGTATGCCGGTGGATGAATAACACAGCTGAAGCAGACCTGCTCGGCAACTCAGCAGCTGATTATTTGGAAAAGAATGGATTGATTTTTCTTTATTTGTCTGATAAAATAGAAAATTACAATTTTGTTGCAATTTAATAAATAAAATAGCGAATGATTGAAAGGAGAAAAAATGAAGAAAGTTTTATCATTTGCACTTGTCCTGGCACTTGTTCTGTCCCTTGGTGTCTCGAGCTTTGCAACACCCGTCCGTGCAGACGATGAGTCTACTGCAGCACAGCTTAACCTGATTTACTCCAGCCTTGCTTCCATCCGGCAGAACGAAACGTCCGGTGTATGGAGTTACAGTGTGACAGATCTGGACCACAACGGCCGTCTGGAAGTGCTTGCCACTATGAAAGATGCCAACAGGACGACTTTTGTGAATGTATGGGAGGTCAATGCTGAGCAGAATGCACTTGCTGCCTGCAAGGTCAACATCCCGCAGGGTCAGAGTTTTCCATATCTCTATGCGGAGAATGCCGATACTTTCTATGATTCGACTACCGACACCTGGGCCTACATGTTCTATGATAATATGGTCCTCAATACAAATGATGTCTACACCTTTAAAAGCTCTGTTACTTTGAAGGATGGGATGCTCAGCTTTACACAGCATGCCACACAGGTCACCTCCAACGCCAGCGGCGGCTATCAGCAGACGGCATTTTTTGATGCCGGCGGAAATCCCATTTCTCCGGAGCAGTACAATTCTGCTGGAGTAAATGCCTTTGCAAGCGCAAACAAGAGCAGCACAAACTTTGGCTGGTTCGGCTATGCGACAGCAAATAATGTTTCCGTTCTGGCAGACAGCTATGCAGTCTTCAAAGGGCTGAAGCAGCCGGATAAGACGGTTCCTGTTGTAGCGTACACACCGGCACCGCAGTCCCCTTCTACACCGGCGTATCTCTCCATTACCAAAAGCCCCACCAGTGAGAGCCATTACACCGGAGAGACCGCCTACTTTGTTTCCAATGCCACGACATGGACGTCTCTGAGTTGGACCTTTGTCTCCACCTATGGCGGGGAGTATTCTGTAGAAGGCTTCCAGAGCATCTTCCCGGGTTCTCCTGTCGGCGGATCTTCCAGCACCACGCTTACGGTTTCCAATGTTACCAACGATATGAGCGGCTGGGGTGTTTACTGCACCTTCTATTACAACGGCCAGACGGCGCGTACCAATACCGCCTATCTGTACGTCACGACCAAGACCTATACCAGCACCACGCCGATTTTATATGGTCCGAGTTACTACAGTGCCTACGGAGCTGACATCCATACACAGGATCGCAACGGCACACAGATTTATCAGCATACTGACGGCTCTGTCACTTATTTCTACACCGACGGAACCGGAATCCATCTGGATTCAACCGGTACAGTAACTGATTTTGACGAATACGGCAACTCCACAACATACTTTACAGACGGATCTTCCTATACTGAATACTCCACCGGTACCTCACAGTATGACGATACGGACGGCACAAGCTATATCGACTATGGCGACGGCAGCGGCAGCATCATCTATGACGACGGTTCCTATATGGACTTTGAAAAGAATGGCAGCTTTACCATCTACGGCACCGACGGCTCTGTTGTCGGTGGCGGAATGGATTACGACTACCCGGAAGTCTATAGCAGCGAATACGGCTGGGGTTCTTTCATCTGGTAAGTAACCTGTCTGTCAAAACAGTATCTTTTATATGGTTTGGGGCTGTGAAGTCCAGGTGAGTTTTTTCCTCTCCTTTTCTTCACAGCCCCTTCGCTTTTCCGAAGATACTCTTTCGAATACTACTTAATGACTTTCAGCGCCTTGCGGTCAATTGTCAGGGCAACAAACAGCAGGAAAATGATGCCTTTGATCAGCTGCTGCGTCTGGCTTTCAAACCCCATCATAACAAGGCCGTTGTTTAAAATGGTGTACATCAGTGTACCGACGACAATATTGGAAAACCGCACCTTGGCGCCGCCGGTGATCGGCAATCCGCCCAAAACAAGGGAGATCAGGATCTGCGTTTCCAACTGGTTGCCTGCAGTAGAGGTAATGGAACCTACTTTGATTACGTTGACAAAGGCGGCAAGACCGGTCAGGGCTCCGGCGGCTACAAAGACCAGGAACTTTACCCTGTCGGTGTGGACGCCGGAAAAACGCGCGGCTGTCTCTCCGGATCCGACGGCTTTTACATCATTTCCAATCCTGGTAAAGCGGAAGAGGAACCAGGCAATCACCAGCACAGCGACCGTGATGGTAATCTTCAGCCAGTTCTGATCCAATGCCTTAATGGCGGCGCTGGCGGGCACAGCCGTTTCCGTGGTCATATATGCACAAACACCGCGGAAAAGATACATCGTGCAAATGGTGATGATGAAGCTCTGCAGCTTGAATTTTACATGGAAAAAGCCATTGATTGCACCGATGGCAGCGCCTGTAAGTATGCCGCCGAGAATAGCCAGCGGGATGCTGTAAAAGGACAGTTTGCTGATGACGATAGAGGCAAGCCCCAAAGTGGAGCCCTCCGTAAAGTCAATGGAGCCGAGTGTCATCACAAAGAATACGCCGGTAGCCACGATCATCGGATAATAGACCTGAGACAGTAACAGACGAAGACGCTTGGCGGTCAGGATCTTGCCTTGCGTCAGGATATTCATCACAATGATGATGACCACAAGGCCGATGAAGGGAAGCAGGCCTTTGAAGGAATCGCTGCCGAAGAAAGCCCGGAGTTTATCCCGGAACCTGGACGGTTCCCGAATGGTTTCATTATTCATCTTGCTTACCCTCCCTTACACCATTTTTTCAATCAGATCTTCTTCACTTAATTCGGGATGGCGGAGAAATTCTCCGTTGATCACACCGTCTTTCATGATGAGGATCCTGTCAGCCATACCAAGCAATTCAGGGATCTCTTCCGAGATCATAATGATGGATTTGCCCTGTTCTTTCAGCTCCGACATCAGCGCATAGATAGCCTGTTTGACTTTTACATCGATACCGCGCGTCGGAGAGTCCAGCACCAGGATGTCACTGCCTTTTCCGATCCAACGGGCCAAAACCACCTTCTGCTTATTGCCGCCGGACAGATCAGAGACAAACTGATTTACATTCTGCATCTTCGTCTGCATATCGGCAGCATGCTTCTCGGCAAATTGTGTGAGTTTGCGCTGATTCAGAAGACCACGATTTGCCAGATCGTCGATGGACGGAAGCACCACGTTGTTGCGGATCGATTCATTCAGAATGATCGATTCATTGTCTCTGTCTTTCGAAGCGTAGGCAATCGAATGACGAATGGCTGTAGGAATATTGCTGATAACGGTTCCATCGGCAAGGGTGACGCTGCCGGACCTGTCCCAGGAAGCGCCGAAGATCGCCTTTCCGACTTCGTGCATACCGCATTCGGAAAGACCGCCGAATCCAAGGATTTCTCCTTTATGAAGGGAGAAACTAATATTGCGGATTTCTTTGGGAACGCTGACGTTCTCTACTTTGAGGACAACCTCTTCCGAAATCTTCTGGCCATAATCTGTGCGGTAGTAGGCGGAGCCGATCTCGCGGCCAACCATCAGCCTCTTCAGGTCATCTTCCGTCACGTCAGAAGAACGAACGGTATCAATATACTCGCCGTCACGAAGTACGGAGACACTGTCGGTATGTGCAAGCACTTCACCCAGGTCGTGACTGATGAAGATTACCGTGCGATTGTCAGCACGGACGGCATCCATAATTTTGTACAGTTCCAGACGACCATTTTGTGATAGAGCCGTCGTCGTCTCATCAACTACAAGGATCTTCGGCTTGCTGTAGGTCGCTTTGACAATTTCCACCAGTTTGCGGTCTTCAAAATTATAGTGATCGATCATATCGGCAGCTTTGATCCGTCCAAAACCGTACTCATTGAGCAAGCGCTGAGCTTCCCGGTTCATCGCCCCGGTATCTTTGATCCCGAAGTGCATAAATGGCTCTTCATGGCCGAGGAAAATGTTTTCCGCCACAGTGAGACCGGAGAGCGTCCCCATCTCCTGCACAATTATGGCAATACCGACATTGTTAGCTTCCACCTGATTACGAATATGCAGTTTTTCTCCATCAAGGGTGAAGGAGCCGCCTCCGATAGTATAAATGCCGCATAACATCTGAGAAAATGTGCTTTTTCCGGACCCGTTTTCCCCAATGAGACCTCGGATTTCTCCGGCATCGATGGTCAGAGAGACATCGTTGACGGCATGCGTAATACCAAAACGTTTGTCAATATGTTCGGCAATAAGGAGAGGTTTCTTATCCATAATTATCCCTCCTCACTTTACAACACTGCCCTTACCGCCACGGGCGGTAAGAGAAACAATCACCAGCAGTGCACCGCCGGTAACAACATTCTGGATCGTTGTCGGAGCACCGAGAGCAACAAAGCCGTTAAAGATGATGGAGATAATAAATTCCCCCACAATGATGGCAGTAATGGGCATTTTGTACTTTCGGAAGGCAACACCGAAGAAAGTACCCATCAGAGGCTGAAAGTTACGGCTCATAGTGCTCATGCCGGTGAGAGCTGTCATTGTGGTGCCGTAGGAAACCGTCAGGATAGCCATAATACCCACAAAGAAGTGTAAAAGCATAAAGCCGATGAGTTTATACTTTTTCACATTGATGCCCATGTTTTTAGCGGTGAATTCGTTGCTGCCGATCGCGTTGCAGTATGTACCGATCTTGGTATAGTTCAAAATGAAATACATCAGAAGAAAGGCCAGCCCTGCCAGAATGATGTTGCCGGGGGCCCCGGAAAAGAAACGAAGTTCCGGAGCAAGCGTCTGTTTGACGCCGCCGGCCACGAAGACGGCAACGCTTTCAAAAATCAGCATAAGGCCAACGGTTACAATCATGGATGGAACATTCAGATTGTTGTAGAGCATGCCGATGAGAAAGCCGATCAGAGTGCCGCAGCCCAGACAACCGAGGATAAAACCTGCATAGCCAAACTTACTGGACAGGATTACCCCTACAATGGATGAAAGCACGATATTTGCGCCTACGGCGAAATCAAACAGCCCCATTACCACAATAAAGTATAACCCGCATCCGCCCACGGAGTAAATGATGGAAGACTGCAGATAAGTATACAGATTGCTGAGGGAACCGAAGTTCCCCGGGGTCAGGATCTTAAAGACCCCATAGAAAAACAGAAGCATGGCGCCGAGCAGAACAAGCCCGTAGTATCGGCTGGCTTTCAGCTTCTCAAGTGTTTTTGACATGTTTTGCGTTTCCTCCCTGCTTAAAAAAAGGGAGCGGGTCAAAGACCCGCACCCCGGGAATTCGGTTAATAATCAACCGGCGTGACGTGCAACAACGTCAGCAACGGACAGCTCTGCGCATGCAGCAGCAAGATCGTCATAGCTCATGTCAGCAAGAGCAACGATCTCATCGGTGTAGTACGGAAGCTCAGTGCCGGTGAAGTACTGACCGTAGGCGGCATAGTCTTCAGGGGAAGCAACAAACATGTACGGGAAGACCATATCATAGAAACCGTCGGTAGAAACTTCATAATTGCCCTTAATAGCATTGTAGACCATCAGGAAAGCGAAGAACGGATCAGCGTAATGTCCGCCGGACTCAGCGGCCATAGCACCGGTTTCCAGCTTCACATCAAGGTCAGGGAGGAAGTCGGTAGAGGCAACAGCAATCTTCCCTGTGAGGCCGAGACCTTCGATGCCTGCAATGGCGCCGAGAAGGGTATCACCGCCGCCGCCTGCAACGATCAGAGCATCAATGTCAGGGTTAGCCTGGATAATGGCTTCTGCGGTAGCACGGCCGGTGTCGGTGGTGGTGCGGCCATACTGAGGCTCAAGGAGAGTGACAGGATCATCGGCATGTGCGGCATTCCACTCTTCTACACCAGCCTGGTAGCCAGCCCAACGGCCGAGGAAGGTCGCATCGCCCGGTTCCCAGCCTTCGAGACCGATCTTGCGGCAACCCTTGTCGGCAAGAATGGTGACAAGCGTTTTGCCGTTATCAAACTCGGATTCATGCACGGCACCTACATAGTAGGGAGAAGCACATGCCTGTGCATACTCGTCAGGGTTGGCTTCCGGATCGATTACACGGAAGAATTGTGCAACATAGACTTCGTTCTCATCACAGGTCTTGATGACAGAGCCCATTTCTGCGGAAGCGGAGTTGCAGATAATAATACCGTCACAATCGGCCAAAGCGAGGGTCTCAGCAGATGCTGTGACCTGCTCGGAGATATGAGCCTGGTCGACCCACTGCGTTTCAACCCCCAGTGCGTCAGCAGCAGCATCGATAATACGCTTGCATTCACTGCCAAGCGTATCTGTGGAGCTCCAAATGGAGATACCGATCTTAATCTTGTCGTTGGCCGCGCTTGCGGTGATCCCAAGGCTCAGGATCATGGTAAGTGCCAGAATAAGTGCCAGGATTTTTTTCATGTTTTCCATACCTCTTTCTTAGATATTTTTGGACAATAGTCCTATATAATAATAAACCACGAAATGGCAAAATCGTCAATTCTTTTTATCATTGGAATTGTTGAATATTTTACGATTCTGTGTTGCTTTTTTATACCAGTACAGGTACAATGCTCGTGAGGAAGTTTACCCTGTACACGTGTTTGGGAGGTGTTTTTCGTGCTGAAAGTATTTCTTGCCGAGGATGAAGTGATCGTCCGCGAAGCGCTTCGTGACAGCATCCCCTGGGAGTCGTGCGGTTTTCTTTTTTCCGGAGAGGCATCCGATGGTGAGACAGCACTGGAGATGGTACGCACCATCCGCCCGGATCTGGTTTTAACCGATATTCGTATGCCGTTTATGGATGGGCTGACCTTTGCCCGCCATGTTCGGGAGGAATTACCGGAAACGAAGATTATTTTTATCAGCGGCTATGATGATTTTGAATATGCCAGGCAGGCTATTGAAATGCAGGCCGACCAGTACCTCCTGAAACCTGTAACACGCACAAAACTGATTGAGGCGCTGAAGACAACAAGAGCACGGATAGAAGAAGAACAGCATCGACGTGCACTGCTGCTGCAATTAACACAGGAAGAAAGTACTGTACAGCCTGATACTCCTTTCGAAAAAACAGGGAGCGGAGAAATTGTGGAGGATGCGCTGCGCTATATTGATGCCCATTTTTGTGAGGAAGATATTTCTCTCCACGCAGTGGCAAAAGCGGTCAATGTAAGCGCAAACTATCTGAGCGCCGTGTTTGGACAGAGAGTAGGCAGTTCTTTTGTCGAGTATCTGACGGAAAAACGGATTCGGCAGGCCAAGCAGCTTCTGCGTCAGACTAACAAACGCTCCGGAGAGATTGCTTTCGCAGTCGGGTATCGGGACCCGCGGTACTTCAGTTCTGTTTTCAAAAAACAGCAGGGATGCACCCCCAGCGAGTACCGCAGCGGGGAGGGAAAAACGCATGAAGAGCCTGTACCGTAAGGCAGCGGATCCCGGCAGCCGATCGATCGATGTTCAGCTTCGAAGCCTGATCCGACAGATGCTGATTCCTTTTATCATCATGACAGCTGTGATTCTGTCGGTATTTGTGATTTACACAATACAGTATGCCCAGGTAAGCGGGAATATAACTACAGCCTCCCGATTTAACCACAACTTCAAAGACGAAGTGGATCTGAAAATGTATTCCTTTGTCAGCGGCAGCAGTGATACTCTGCCTCTGGAGGAGGTTGACACAGCCCGTGACCTTGCCTATACGTTGCTGGGCAGAACCACGAACAGGGAAGGGTATCGTACGATCCGCAGCGTTCTGAACCTCTGCGACAATCTGCGCAACAGAATTCTGGAAATCCGCGGTGCAGACGGGTATGATGCCAGGATGCATCTGCTGGAAGCCAATGTGTATGTAATCACGGAGCTGATTGAACAATATATCTATACTTATCTTTACTATGAAGCCGGTGTGCTGGCCAATATGCAATCGCGTATTATCCTTATTCTTGTGTTCGAGATTTTTGCGGTTGCAGGGGTAGTGGCGCTGTTTCTGGTGCGGACGACACGAAAGACTTTTCGCATTGCCGAGAGCATTACCGAACCGATCGATGCACTTTACACCCGCGTGAAAGAGATCGGCTGCGGGGACTTGAATGCCCGTCAGCCAATCTGCGCGGAGGATGAAAAACTTCAGACTCTCAGCAACGGGCTGGAACAAATGGTGGAACAGATCAATGTGCAGATGCGGCTTTACAATGAAGAACAGATCCGCCTGCGGGGGATGGAACTGGCACTGATCCAGGCTCAGATCAGCCCCCACTTTCTATATAACACGCTGGATACTATTGTCTGGCTGATTGAAACTGGGAAGACGGGAGAGGCGGAGGAAATGGTCATCAGCCTTTCCAATTACTTCCGATCATTCCTCAGCAACGGCAAGGATATTATTACATTGCAAGAGGAGGAGCGCCACATCCGCAGCTATCTGGAGATCCAGCAGGTAAGGTACCGTGATATCCTGAGTTATCAGATCCGTATCGATGAAACATGCAAAGCATGCCGTATTCCCAAGCTGACACTTCAACCCTTGGTAGAAAATGCGCTTTACCATGGTATCAAGCTCAAGCGGGGCGGCGGGGCGATCCTGATTGAAGGAACGAGGGACGCATCCTATGTGACGCTTCGGGTAAAAGACACCGGTATGGGCATGACAGAGGAGACTCTTGCCGCCATTCAGGAAGGAATGCAAAGCGATGCTATGCCGGGCTTCGGACTGGTTGCAGCCTACAAGCGACTGAAACTGCTGTATGGTGAGCGCTGTACGTTTACCATTCACAGTGTTATGGGGGAAGAAACAGAGATCGTGATCCAAATGCCCTATGAACCGGACGAGGGAGAAACTGAGGAGAAGCAAGCAAAATGAGGAGAAAGATCATTATCTTTTTGCTGTGCCTCCTGCCACTGTGCTGCTTTGCTGGCTGCAACAGGGCAAAGGAGGAAGAAACTGATGAGAAGCTGATTGTAGTGGGTTTTTCTCAAGTAGGGTCGGAGTCAGACTGGCGCCTGGCCAATACCGCATCCATGGTTTCAGCTCTCAGCGAGGAAAACGGGTACCATCTTCTGTTTGACAATGCCAAGCAGCGGCAGGAAAATCAGTATCTTGCGATACGAAACTTCATCCAGCAGGATGTAGATTATATTGTAATAGCTCCCATTTCCGAAACCGGTTGGGAAAGTGTTCTTGCCGAGGCGCGGGCGGCAGGGATCCCGGTAATTCTGGTAGACAGACAGGTCAACGTCGAAGATCAATCTCTTTATCGAAGCTGGGTCGGATCTGATTTTTACCGGGAAGGGACAGAGGCGACCGCCTGGATCGACCGGCAGTTTGCCGACCGGCCGCTTCGGATCCTCCACCTTCAGGGGACGGAAGGGGCTACTGCCTCTCTGATGCGCAGCAAAGCTTTGTATGATGCTGCTGAAACGCATCCCTCCTGGCAAATCGAGGCGTCCCTGAAAGGCGATTTTACCGAAGCCAAAGGCTATGAGGTCACCCGTGATTTCCTTTCAGAAGGTGGGAAGTTTGATCTGCTGTACAGCGAAAACGATAATATGACTTTCGGCGCAATGCAGGCGATGGATGAAGCCGGCATTACCTATGGGGAAGAAGGAACGGTAAAGATCGTCTCTTTTGATTGTGTGAAGAATGCTCTGGAAGAATGCCTGAAGGGTAAGATCGACCTGTGCGTGGAATGTAATCCGCTGCATGGACCAAGGGTAGATGCACTCATTAAAGCCTGTGAGGCGGGAGAAGAATTGCCGCGGCTTTCCTATGTGGAGGAAATTGCGTTTTCCAGCGATACCATTACCAGAGAGCTCATTGACAGCCGGGGATATTGAAATCTGACAGATCCCTGGGTACTGCTTTCCGTGTTATGCTTGACTAATCGATGCGTTATCCCTTACACTTAAAAAAGCAAAATCCATAGCCCGGCGGGAAGCTTTCCTGCCGGGGCGTTATTATAGAGGAACAAACTATGACACTGAAAGATCTTTCCGTTGGAAGCTCGGCTGTGATTACAGCAGTGGGCGGTGAAGGGGCTTTACGCCAGCATTTTCTCGATATGGGTATGATTCCCGGCGCAGAGGTGACCGTTATAAAATATGCGCCATTAGGGGACCCGGTAGAATTGTCTATCCATGGCTATACACTTACCCTGCGGCTGGATGACGCAGCAAAAATCGATATCAGAGCAAGCTCCGGGCAAAAAGAATCCGGATTCCAGGACCGACGCGCAAACAGTTCGGTGCATCCAGGCTTCGGCGAAGGCGGAAAATTCCATCCGAAAGGATCCGGTGATCCACTGCCGGACGGCACTCTTCTGACGTTTGCACTGGTTGGGAATCAAAACTGCGGAAAAACCACACTCTTCAATCAGTTGACAGGAGCCAATCAGCATGTGGGGAATTTTCCCGGCGTTACGGTGGATCGCAAGGACGGGGCAATCAAAGGATATCCCAATACTCTGGTAACGGATCTTCCGGGTATCTATTCCATGTCTCCTTACAGCAGTGAAGAAATCATTTCCAGAAACTTCGTGATGAACAGCAAACCAAAAGCTGTTATCAATATCGTAGATGCAACCAATATTGAGCGGAATCTTTATCTTACCATGCAGCTGCTGGAGATGGATGTACCGATGGTTGTGGCGTTGAATATGATGGACGAGATCACAACAAACGGGGGTTCGGTCGACGTCAACGAGATGGAAGCAGCCCTTGGGGTGCCGGTCGTTCCGATTTCGGCAGCAAAAAATCAGGGGATCCATGAGCTGATTGAGCATGCTGTGCATATTGCTACTTATCAGGAAAAACCGCTTCGTCAGGACTTTTGCGGGGAGGACGAGAACGGAGGTGCCGTGCATCGATGCCTGCATGCCGTTACCCACCTGATTCAGGATCATGCGGAGAATGCAGGGATGCCTCTTCGCTTTTCGGCAAGCAAAGTTATTGAAGGTGACCCATTGGTTATTTCTCAGCTGAAGCTGGATGAGAACGAACAGGAGACTGTAGCACATATCGTTTTGCAGATGGAGAAGGAGCGTGGGCTTGACAGAAGTGCTGCCATTGCGGATATGCGGTATTCCTTTATCTATCGTGTGTGCGGCGCATGTGTAAGAAGAACAAGAAAGAGCAGAGAGAGTATTCGCAGTGAAAGACTTGACAGGCTTCTGACCGGAAAATGGACAGCGATCCCTTTGTTCGTACTGATCATGGGAATTGTATTTTACCTGACTTTCCATGTGATCGGCGGTACACTTCAGGAATGGCTGGAAAGGGGAATCGATACACTAACGGTGCTTGTCGACGGGTGGCTGACAGCGGCAAACGTCAATGAGGTGCTGCATGGTCTGATTATAAAAGGAATTTTTGCCGGCGTCGGAAGTGTTTTAAGCTTTTTGCCGATAATTGTTACTCTTTTTCTTTTCCTTTCGCTGCTGGAAGACAGCGGTTATATTGCACGAGTTGCCTTTTTTATGGACAAGCTGCTGCGA
Source organism: Oscillospiraceae bacterium (assembly GCA_017432615.1). Taxonomy (GTDB): domain Bacteria; phylum Bacillota; class Clostridia; order Oscillospirales; family Oscillospiraceae; genus Limivicinus. The sequence continues at coordinate 5,862 of JAFRIV010000030.1, read as the reverse complement.
AAGATCGGACTATCCGGACGAAGCATCGTCCCCATGCTGATCGGATTTGGGTGCACAGTTCCTGCGGTCATGTCTACAAGGACATTACCCAGTGAGCGGGATCGCAAAATGACGATCCTCCTTACACCGTTTATGAGCTGTACGGCGAAACTTCCGATTTATGCCTTTTTTGTAGACGCTTTTTTCCCGGGGTATAAAGCACTTATTATGATAGGGCTTTATGTTCTCGGAATTGTGATGGCGGTTTTCGTTGCACTGCTGTTCAAGAATTCCCTTTTTAAAGGGGAGGCTGTCCCGTTTGTGATGGAACTGCCAAACTACCGTATGCCGGGGATAAAAAATGTTACGCAGCTGCTGTGGGAAAAGGCAAAAGACTTTCTTACAAGAGCATTTACCGTTATTCTTGTCGCTACTGTTGTGATATGGCTGCTGCAAAGTTTTGACCTGCATTTCAACCTGGTGCAGGATCAGCAAAACAGTATTCTCGCAATCGTTGCAGGATGGCTTGTTCCTCTAATGCGGCCGATCGGACTGGGAGACTGGCGGATCTGCACGTCACTGATCAGCGGCTTTCTGGCCAAGGAAAGTGTGGTGTCGACAATGGAGATCCTCTTCGGGCAGGAAGTTTCCTCCTTTATGACGGCCGCAGCTTCTGCTGCGCTGCTTGTGTTTTCTCTTCTGTACACGCCGTGCGTTGCAGCTATTGCGTCCATCCGAAGGGAGCTTGGGCAGAAATGGGCTGTGGGAGTGGTGGCCTGGCAGTGTATGATAGCATGGATCGCAGCATGGCTCGTCCATCTCTTCATTATGGCTGTTTAGTATATAGATCACAAAGAGAAACGTAAAATATTCAACAAAAAATCGTAAATTATTCGGTTGTTTTTTCTCTTTTTTTGTGGTTATATATGAAACAAGGACAAATGTCCAAAAATATTTAGAAAGAGGTAAGAAACCATGAAAAAGATCCTCGCAATCGTACTTGCACTGGCAATGGTAATGGCTCTTGGTGTAACCGCTTTTGCAGATGACATCAAGGTCGCGTTCTCCCAGATTGGTCAGGAGTCTGACTGGCGTACCGCTAATACCGACAGCATCAAAGGGACCATCGAAGGCCATGACGGCTGGACACTTATCTATGATGATGCACAGCAGAAGCAGGAAAACCAGATCAAAGCACTCCGTAACTTCATCACCCAGGGTGTTGACTACATCCTTTTCACCGGCGTTGTTTCCACTGGTTGGGATGAAGTCCTTGCCGAAGTCAATGAGGCTGAGATCCCTCTGATCCTGGTTGACCGTATGCCTGACTGCGCAGATAAGATTGACTACGCTGCTGCATTCGGCGGTGACTTCGTTGAAGAAGGCCGTCGTCAGGTCGCATGGGCCGGCGAATATCTTAAGACGCTCGGCCGCGGTGACGAAGAAGTTGCTGTTGCTATTATGGAAGGCACCACGGGTGCTGATGCTCAGGTCGGCCGTACCGAAGGGAACCTGGCTGCTCTTGCCGAATATCCCAACATGAAGCTCGTGGCTCAGCAGTCCGGTAACTTCACCCGTACCGAAGGACAGGCTGTTATGGAAGCATGGCTGAAGTCTGTCGACAAGATCGACGTCCTGATCGTACAGAACGACGATATGGGCCTTGGCGCAATTGATGCCATCAAGGCTGCCGGTCTTGTGCCGGGCAAGGACATCATCATCGTCGGCTGCGACTCTGTTAAAGCTGCATTTGAAGCAATCGTTGCTGGGGAAATGAACTGCACAGTTGAATGCACACCGCTCTATGGCCCGTTTGTTGAGAAGACCATCGAAGCCCTGGAAGCCGGCGAAACCTTTGAGAAGACGATTGTTCATCCGGAAGAAGGCGTGTATGACTGCGTTGGCGGCATCGATCTTGGAACCGTCACTTCTGTCCTCGCTGCTGATGTTATTGACAGCCGCGTCTATTAATTCATAAGTAGCCTATTTTCACAGTCTGATTTTCGGGGCTGGCGGTCAGCCAGCCCCGTCTTTTCAAGGCGGAGGCGCCTGGCCCTCGCCTTTTTTCTTTAAGGAGGAATTCAATTGCCGGATCAGAATTTACTTGAAATGAAAGGCATTGAAATACAGTTTCCCGGCGTAAAGGCTTTAGATAAAGTGGACTTCTCTATGAAAAAAGGAGAGATCCACGCACTTTTGGGAGAAAATGGCGCGGGGAAGAGTACACTGATCAAATGCCTGACAGGCGTCCATCATATGGATGCAGGCACCATTTTATTTGACGGGAAAGAGATCCATCCTACGAGCCCGCAGGATGCTTTCTCAATGGGCATTTCAACGGTTTACCAGGAAATCAATCTTTGCCCGAATTTGACAGTCGCAGAAAATATTTTTGTTGGGCGGCAGCCTATGCGACGTGGGGTGATCAACTGGAAAGAAATTAACAGGAGAGCACAGGAGCTGATGGCAAGATTCCATATGGATATTGACGTCACGCGTCCTTTGAATAACTATTCCACAGCCATTCAGCAGATGGTTTCCATTGCCCGTGCAGTGGATATTGATGCAAAAATCCTGATTCTGGATGAGCCGACTTCTTCTTTGGATGACAACGAAGTCAAGCTGCTGTTTGATGTAATGAATGAGTTAAAAGCCGAAGGTATGGGAATCATCTTCATTACGCACTTCCTGGACCAGGTTTTTGCTGTCAGTGACAGGCTTACGATTCTGCGCAACGGAACCCTTGTTGGAACCTTTGACATCCATGATATTACCAAACTTAAGCTCGTTACCTGGATGATCGGGAAAGATATGGACGTCATATTCAATCTGAAGAGAGCAACGGTAGATGCGGATGCGCCGGAGATGCTGAAGACAGAGAATCTTGGAGCACCTGGACAAATTCAGAATGTCAATCTGTCAGTGAAAAAAGGAGAACTGGTGGGTTTTGCCGGACTGCTTGGAAGCGGACGCACAGAAACGGCAGAATTGATTTTCGGCGCTGTTCCGGCTACGGAAGGAACAGAGGTTATCAACGGAAAACAGGTCTCCATAAAGAAACCGTTGGATGCAATCGGGGCAAAGCTGGCTTTTTGCCCTGAGGACAGGAAACGCGACGGAATCATCGGGGATTTGTCCATCCGAGAAAATATTGCTCTCGCTTTGCAGGCGAAAAGAGGATTTATGCATCCGATTTCCTTGCAGGAGCAGAATGAAATGGCAGAAAAATATATCAAGATGCTCTCCATTGCAACACCGGATGCGGAAAAGAAGATTGGTGAACTCTCCGGCGGAAATCAGCAGAAGGTGATTCTTGCCCGCTGGATGGCGACACAGCCGGATCTTTTGATTTTGGATGAACCGACCCGTGGAATTGACGTTGGCGCAAAAGCGGAGATTCAGCGTTTGATGCTTGAAATGTGCAATGACGGGGTTTCTGTTATTTTCATCAGTTCTGAGCTGGATGAGATCATCCGCTGCTCTAACCGGATTATCGTCATGCGTGACGGGAAGAAAGTCGGAGAGGTCAACGGGGAAGACTGCACACAGCAGACGATACTGAGTATTATTGCAGAGGGAACGCAGGAAGGGGCTTCAGCATGAAGAAGAAACAGTTTAATATTTCCAACATCATGCAGTCCAAGATTACCTGGGCAGTTGTTGCGGAACTGTTGATCCTGTTGGTATGCTTTATTATTCGCCCGGATTTCTTTTCCATTAAATACCAGCCGGCAACTGGTATGCTTTACGGCAGCCTGATCGACATTCTTAACCGTTCTGCAGAGATCACGATTATTGCCATGGGCATGACGCTTGTCATTGCTTTGGCAGGAACAGATCTTTCTGTGGGATCGCTTGTGGCACTCAGCGGCGCATTGGCACTAAAATTTCTTCGGTGGGATGTTCTGATTTATAATACACCGGGTGATTATACCGTTAAGCCGTTTATTCTGGTAATTCTGGTGCCACTGGCAGTGTGCATATTGATGGGGCTTTTTAACGGCTTTATGATTTCCAGAATTGGGATGCAGCCAATCATTGCCACACTGATATTGATGGTTTGTGGACGCGGTATTGCACAGATCGTTACAAACGGCAAACAGTTTACAACGCTCTATTCCCCCTTCCGCGTCATTGGACAAGGAAGTCTTTTCTTCCTGCCGATGCCGATTATTATTACGATTGTGGTGGTGGCGGCCGTCTCATTGTTTGTACGAAAAACGGCATTCGGAACGATGGTCGAATCGGTCGGTATCAATCCGAGTGCAAGCCGACTCAGCGGGATTGATTCCAGAAAAATCATTATGATCGTCTTTGCATTGACAGCTTTTCTCTCCGGGATTGCCGGGCTGATCACAGCCAGCCGTGTCATGTCAAATGACTCCAACAATTTCGGAATCAACTTCGAAATGGATGCAATTCTAGCTGTTGTCATTGGCGGGACGAATATGGCAGGTGGTAAATTCAGCCTTGCCGGAACGGTAGTTGGATCGATCATCATCCGTACGATTATCACTTTTGTTTATTATTTCGGTATTGTTTCAGAAGCTACCATGGCATTTAAAGCTTTAATCATTATCGTGGTTATTGTTCTTCAGTCAGAACCGGTCAGAGCAAGAATGGCAAAAATGGGGAAGAAAAAAGTTAAGGGGGGTGTGCAGCATGCCTGAACGCATTCCTGAAAGACGACAGAGTATCGCCAGCCGCCTGCTGAAACCCCAGTTTGTAATGGTATATGCTACCATTGGAATTTTTATTCTGATTTATATCTATGGGGCTGTACGCTTCGGAAGTGTTGGTTTTACCACATTGCGCACATTTATCAACATGTTCAAAGACAATGCCTACTATGGTATTTCTGCAGTTGGCATGACGATGGTACTGATTACCGGCGGTATTGACCTCTCTGTAGCGTCTGTGACATGTTTGACGGGAATGATCGTAGCCTACGGCACCACAGTTCTCGGCTTTCATCCTGCTTTATGCATGCTGGTTGCTCTTGTAGTAGGGGTCGGTTTGGGTCTGCTGCAGGGCGCAGCGATTCATTATCTGAATGTGCCTCCGTTTATTACAACCCTCGCAGGAAACTTCCTCGCCCGTGGTGTCTGTTCCCTGATCAGCAGGGAATCGATTTCGGTTTCTCACCCGATGATCGATGCTCTTGCCGGGTGGAAATGGTATTTCAAAAAGTATGTGAACGGAGAATGGGTAAAAATCAAGCCGATTGCCTTTATCAACGTAAATCTTTTCGTTTTCCTGCTGATGATCATCATCGGGACATTCATCCTGCAAAAGACGAAATTTGGCAGGAATATCTATGCAATCGGTGGCAACGAACAAAGTGCCAAACTGATGGGTCTGCCGGTAGGCAAGACCAAAATTATGGTCTACGGATTCAATGGACTTTGTTCTGTCCTGGCAGGGTTTGCTTATCTGCTGGAAGTAAAAAGCGGATGGAACCTTGCTCTTAACGGAGGAGAACTGGAAGCGATTTCCTGTGCGGTCATAGGCGGAACACTGCTTACAGGAGGCGTCGGTTATATGATAGGGACACTGTTTGGCGTCCTGCTGAAATCTGTTATACCGGCATTGATTACTTTCAACGGCACCCTGCTCTCCTGGTGGGGAAAGATTGCCACCGGCGGACTCCTTGCCCTGTTTATTGTCATTCAGCGTATTGTAGTTACAGCCTCTGAGAGGAAAAAAGAGGCAAAGGGTAAAACATAGCAGAAATAAAACTCGAGCAAAGGGGCTGTAGCAAAATAGCCCTAAAGGAACAAGAAACCGGGACGACCCAAAAGGGTGGTCTCGGTTTCCTGTTTGTGGTAAAATAAGTTTGTGAAAAATAGATTACCGCATAAAGATTATGGCACATGCAAGCGG
>JAFRIV010000001.1 GCA_017432615.1 Oscillospiraceae bacterium | reverse complement strand
GCCGCAGCCGTTGTCGGTCACACGGATCATGGTGGCGCCGCCGTCCCGGATCTCGACCGTGACCTGGTCGGCACCGGCGTCAAAGGCGTTTTCCATCAGTTCCTTGATGACCGAGGCCGGGCGCTCGACCACCTCGCCGGCGGCGATCAGGTCGGCAACATGGGGAGATAAGAGATTGATATGCGGCATGACGGCGTCTCCTTCAGGTTTCAGATGCTTAACAGGGGCTTAAGAGTTATTTATTATACCCGTTTCTCCGGAAAAGGTCCACTGTTTTTTGCTCTGTGGAGAAAGCCGAGCACTTCCCATCTTTTGTAAAGCCTCATTGAGCCTGTCCCAGCCGGAATCTGCCTGTCGGTCAGCAGCATTGTTCCGGGATAATTGTTATTTAAAATCAGAAACAAATCCATTATTTCTTAATTGAAATAACAATCAGCCTTGACTTCCCCGCTTATTGTTATTATAATGCATTTATTATAGCGAATAATGGATGGTAAAATAACAAAAAGGGCGGTGAAAACGATGGCAACCGTACATTACAGGAAAAGACTGTCCGAATACCTCGACACACTTCCTCAGGAAGCTCTCATCACCACCGGTGCAGTTACTGCATACATCGCAGAGAAAACCGGGGAACCGGAAGAGAAGGTCAGAAAAGCAGTCAATGTAAATCTCGCCAGGCTGGAGCAGGAAGGCATCATATCCAGGATTGTGCGGGGTGTATACTGCAAAAGAATCAAGACGCTCTTTGGCGACTATGTGCCAAGCAAAGACACACTCTACGGCAGGTGGCTTGTTCTGGACGGGGATCGGGTGATCGGATATGAAACCGGCCCTTCCCTGATGAACCGGCTTGGTCTGATTTCCCAAATGCCGCGCAAGAAATGGATCGCTACAAACAACTACACCCTGCCGGTGCCCAAAAATGTGGAGATCGAAATTCGGAAGCCACGTATTCCGGTGACGCATGAAAACTACAAATACCTGCAGATTCTGGATATCATCGAAGATATGGATCGCGCACCAATAGACGCCGCTGCGCCGGAAGAGATTCTCCGGGAAAAATCAAAATCCGCCGGGCTGCTGCCGGATCGCATGATTCTGTTTGCACGTAAATTCTACCCGACAAAGACATTGGAGAGAACTGTTGATGTCATGTTAGGAGGGTTGGAATTATGATGCTGCATGAAGACAGATATGCATTTCTTGCCATTTTGAATCGGGTCCACGATGTCTCGGGTGTCAGGCCGGATATTCTGGAGAAGGATTACTATGTTTCCATGCTCCTGCGGGAACTGGCCGAAAAGCAGAATGAACTTCCTGCATACTTTAAGGGCGGCACCGCTCTCTATAAGGCGCAGAAAAGCATCCGCCGTTTTTCTGAGGACATTGACCTGACCGTCAGCATAGAGAATTGCAGCAGCAGTCAGGCCAAAAGGCGGCTGGAAATGGCTGCAAAAAAATATACCTGTCTTCCACGCACGTCGGACAAAGGAATGGAGGAAGACCGAAAAGGCAGTATCACTGCAGTGTATGACTACGATCCCGTAGTTCCTGTGGATGAGGTCGATCCTCTCCAGCGCTTCCGCCATGTCAAGGTCGAAGCGACATCCTTTACCGTCAGTGAACCTTTTACCGAGCTGGAGGTCGAACCTGTCCTGTACAGTTTTGCCGATGAGAGCCAAAGAGCGATATTGCGGGATCAATACGATCTTGCCCCTTTCAGGATTCAGACCATCCGACTGGAGCGCATTTTTGCAGATAAGATCCTTGCCGCAGAGTTTTATTATGAGCGGGAACTGTATTTCGACGTTGCCAAACATGTCTATGATGTCAGTATCATGCTCGCTCTTCCCGCCATTCAATCCCTGCTCTGCAACTCAGCGGAGCTGCTCCGAATGATCGGCTACAAACGTCTGGAAGAAACCCGAAGAATCGGAAGCGATCTTGCCGACAAGCCATTTCGTGACTATCAGATTTTTCACGGTCTTTCTGCAAACAAGGACTTTGAAGCAGCTTTTCAAAATATGCAGCGCAGCTATGTGTTCAACGAATCTGATATTATTACAATGGATTGTGTCCTTGAGAAATGGAATGCTCTGAAAGAGATTCTATACCTGCTGGATTCATAATTGTTCCTTTTGCTTTTTCTCAAGCAGTGTCACAGGATGAATCCAGACAGCTTCGTCAGAGACAGCAAGTCTCTTTTCTCCTGATCAGACTAAGGACCCGGCAGAAAAACTGCTTGCCCCCGGGCGCCGGCTGCAGTATAATCTGATGGCAGCAGGCCATGGAAAAAGTACGAAAAACACAGTAGGAGAATCGCATTGAAAGTCGAAAGAAAAACCATTCCGCAGGAAGAAATCGAGCGTCAGGTTCAGATCTGTCATGCGCTTTTTGACCGGCTCACCGCCGGAGGCGTGCAGCCCCTCGCCCTGGTGGACACCTACGGCTGCCAGCAGAACGAGGCGGACAGCGAAAAGCTACGCGGGTACCTGCGGGAGATGGGCTGCGGCTTTACGGAGGATGAATTTCAGGCCGACATCATCGTGGTCAACACCTGTGCGGTCCGCGAGCATGCCGAGATGCGCGTGCTCGGGAACGTCGGCGCCCTCAACCACTCGAAGAAGGCCCGGCCGGGGCAGATCATCGCAGTCTGCGGATGCATGGTGCAGCAGCCCCATATGGCCGAAAAGCTCAAGAAATCCTATCCGATCGTCGATCTCGTCTTCGGCCCGCACGAGCTGTGGCGCTTTCCCGAGCTGCTGCAGACGGTCATGGACCGGCACAAACGCATCTTCGCCGCCGAAAAGAACGACGGCGCCGTGGCCGAAGGCATCCCGATGGCGCGCGACGGCAGGGTGAAGGCCTGGCTGTCGGT
>JAFRIV010000029.1 GCA_017432615.1 Oscillospiraceae bacterium | reverse complement strand
TCCGAGGGCCGATGATCTCAAAGAACGTCTCGCGGGTCATGGTCTCATACCCGTCTCTGTACTCCATCTCCGTCGGCCGGTTGATCTTGCTCCAAAGATGAGCGAAGGAGAACAACTGCGCGATGCTCGTATCAGCGGAATCGTAGTGATCGAAAGTCCCAATCTCACAGAACCATTGCTCGGAGAAATTGCTCAGAGAGAGATTGGCCGCATACTGCTGCGTTTCCGAAAGGGTAAACGGATCACCTGCTTCGGCGGGATTTGCTGCATGCGTTACTTCCTGTTCGCCTTGCGGGGAGGTGTTCTCAAACGGATGAATCTCCTCCGCAGACGCTGCTGCGGACTTAGGCCCGGCTTCCGTTCCGTCAACAAGGACTTCCGTAGAAACCGGCACAGCCGTCTCAGCCTTTCCACAGGCGGCCATCAAGAGGACCGCAAGAAGGATAATAAGAAGCACAGCTGTTCTCTTCCATGGTTTTAGTAAAACTCTTTTCATAAATAATATATAACCCTTTATCAGATCTCTTCCGGCCACAGGGTGTGCCGAATCATGTTGTACTGTCTGGAGATCCAGACTTACCGGGAGGTCCCGTCATGCCAATAGATTATACACCTCCACCACGGATTTTTCCACTATAAAAGACGGCACTCTGCAGCGTGCAGAGTGCCTTGGTGATTGATTGCTGTTAAAAATCAAAGCCAAGTTCTTCTTTGGCTTTATCCAGCCAGGGAGCAGTATTGCCATTTGTGCGGGCAACATATCCGGCAGTCCATTCGCTCTCAGATGGATGAAGGTATTCCGCAAAACCATAGTGCTCCAATTCAGGTCCGTTTTTCCCGATGATCCAATAGTGCAGAACATTCTCTTCATCAGTAAACTGATAAATATAGGGTTCCGTCTCCGATACCTGATCCGTGATGTCAATATGCTCGTCGTTGACAATAAAGTACATGCGTCCATTCTCAACGCTTACAGGCTCTGTGAGATCGTCCGTGTGCACGTAGACGGTATTTTCGATGCCGCCCGCTGTCTTCTCGGAACGGATCTCCATATTTCCGCCCCAGCCAAAGATTGCCTGTCCTGCAGAATATGCTACGATTCCGAGGGATAGCATCAGCGCAGCCGCCAGAGCCAGCGTAAGGATGCGTTTTCTTACTGTATGCCGCGGTTTATACTGTGTTTCGGTCTGTTCAATCTTCATTTCTGTCAGCTCCTTGATTCTCATCGCGGAGACGACATCCGTTTCTTCCATCGGAACGGAACTGTCCTCGTATCCGTTCAGCAATTCATGAATCCTGATTTCCATTTCAGCCGCCTCCTCTCACGGTTCCAATCCGGTAAGATACTGACGAAGCTTTTCCCGTCCACGCTTGAGTCGGGTTTTGATTGTGGATGGATTCATTTTCATCTTTTCAGCAATCACAGCGACGCTTTGACAATAGTAATAATGACGGAGAAAGATTTCCTGGTCCGGTTGCGTCATCGAAAGCACTGCTTCCCGTACCCGCCGATCCCGTTGCTCCTGATCAATTCTTTCAATCAGAGAGTTTTCTTCAACAAACAGAACATCTTCCTCCAGAGGCAGTTCCTGCGTCTTCTCACGAAGCTTCCGCAGCGCGAGGCTTCGTGCCACGCGGCTTAAATACCCTTTGAGATTTAAGGGAAGAAGACCCTCCGCGCTTTTCCAGAAGGTGACAAACACATCGGCGGTAACTTCTTCCACGTCCTCACGACCCATGCAGTCCTGCAGAATGCTCTTTACGATAGTTCCTACGTAGTTGCCATATCTATCAATGAACCATCCCAGCGCCTGTTGATCTCCTGACTGTAGCTGCGTTAATGCTTTGGCATCCGTCAAGCATCTCACCTCGATTCTCTTCTATCACGGCCGTTCACTTATAATAGTCCAATTTTAGGCTGAATGGTTTCATTATTTGAAAACTTTTTTCAGAGGACACCGTCACACGCGTGGCATACAAGTATGACACACATAGTAGCCACTAAAAAAAACGGCACTCTGCAGCTCGCAGAGTGCCTTGCTGGTTTTGTCGCTGTTTTCAGACCGCGTTGAAAAGTTTCTGAGCATCCTTCGCCTTGCCCGCGAGCTTTTCCTGCTCCCTGCGGGCGGCCTCGGCTTCCTCCATGCGGCGGAGTTCCTCAGCGGCGTCTTCCAGCCCCAAGTGGGTGTAAGTATTGAGCGTGACGCCGATGTCGCTGTGACCCATTAGGTACTGCAGCGTTTTCGGATTCATGCCCGCCTTGGCCTGATTGCTGCAGTAAGTATGGCGGCAAACGTGCGGAGTGATGTTGGGCATTTGGACCCGGTAGATATCGTTGTAGCGCTTGACCATATGGTTGAACCGGTGCTCCCAGTGCATGGCCACTTCCGGCAGGCAGTCCTTGTCCAGAAACAGAAAACCGCTGCGCCCGTCGACCATGCGCTCGATCCTGGGGGTCGGCCGGTCCTCGATGATGGCGCGGAAGCATTGCTCGACGTCGGCCGTCATCGGGAGCTTGCGGGTTCCGGCGTGGGTCTTGGTCTCCTGAATCACAAGCGTCATATCCGCGCTCCGTTGGAGCTGGTGATCAATATTGATCAGGTGATGCTCAAAGTCGATATGACCCCCTATATATAGACTTCTGTATATATTCATACAATAAATGAGAGGATGGGCAAATGAAAAAAACAATCAGCATCATTCTGACGGCAGCGTTGTGCTTGTCTCTGGCAGCTTCGGCTATTGCGGAGAGCCCCATTGAGGCGATCGACTATACCACCGGAACACCATGGCTGGACATCGATCTGGAAGGAAATGTCACCGCGGATACGCCCACCGATTTGAAGGATAACTTTGCGCTCTGGGCTAATAAAGACAGAATCCTTAGCCTGGAGATCCCGGAGGGATATCTTGCGGCCGGAAACACTATCGATGTGAATATCAAAAGTACCAAGGATATGATGGCCCTGTTCCACGGAGAAGTACCGGAAGATCACGACGCCAGGCTTGCCTATGACTACTTCTATCTTCTTTGTGACTGGGACTCCCGGGATGCCCTTGGTGTCGCTCCATTAAAGGAAATGATCGACGTGGTGGAAGAGATCACAAGTCTTGATGCTCTGACAGAGTACTTTGTCAAAACACCGGGAGAAGACCGGCTCTACTGTCTTTGGAAAGAGAGCAGCGTGCAGGATACGGAAAATCCGGGCACTAATGTCCTCTCAATAAAAAACGGATACAGTTTAATCCTGGATCACACGGAATACTGTGAGATGACGGACTACGGGAAAACCCAAAAGGAAACCTATGAAGCCTTTTTCAGGAAAATGCTGGAAAAGCTCGGATACAGTGAAGAGGATGCGAAGCAGAAATTCGATAACTGTTTCGCATGGGAGACGCTGCTGAATACTGTCCTTGCGGGTAAGGGGGATAATGCCGGTAGCGATACATATTACACCCGCAGTGAACTGCTGGCGATTACCCCGAATATCCCGATCCTGGAAACATTGGAGAAGGCCGACGGATATCCCGCAATGGACCGATATCTAATTCCGGCGCCGGCAGTTCTTGGAAAGCTGAATGAGCTTTATACAGAAGAAAATCTGCCCCTTCTGCGGGATTATCTTATTTTGCACAGCATTTTTGAGAAGGCGGAAGCCCTGGATTGGGAAAGCTATGTCCTTGTCAGCGACTATCAGGAAATGATTGCGAGCGGTATGCACTACGAAGTGGACAAGGAAGAATATCTCTCGTCTCTTGTCTATGATGAAGTGAACAGTGTTGTTGCTTGGCCAGTCTCAAAGCTTTATGTGGACAGATATGCGAATCCTGCCGACAAAGCACGCCTATCAGAATTGGTTGAAGAAATCGTCAATGCCTATTACGGTATTATTGAGGATGCCAACTTTATCTCTGATGAGACCCGTGCCGGTGCCATTGCCAAGCTGGACAGCATGACCAGAAACGTTTTGTACCCGGACAACTGGGAGGCTTACAGTCTTGAAGACGTGAACTTTACCGCAAAAGAAGAAGGCGGCAATCTGTGGGAAGCCTGGCGAGCAATAAAAAAGCACGAGCATGACAAAGCAGTTGCGGAGGTATCCAAGCCCTTTGACAGGACGATTTGGGATTCGCTTCCATTCATAGGCAACTGCACCTATACGCCGTCTGTCAACGGGATATATATCAATGCCGCGTTTGCACAAAATCCCAACTACAGGCCGGACATGACGGATGAAGAACTCTATGCATATACCGGTACTGCCATAGCGCATGAGATCTCCCATGCATTCGATGCATTTGGCGCGACGTATGACAAAGACGGGAATTCCATTAACTGGTGGACAGAGGACGACTATGCCGCTTTCAACGAGAAAAATGAAAAGCTCGCCGCCTATTTTAACGCGATGCGTCCATGGGAAGGACAGGACTTTAACGGCGAGGCTATGATTGGAGAAGCCTGTGCGGATATGGCAGCCTTAAAATGCATGCTTCGTATTGCTGCTGAGAAGCCGGATTTCGATTATGATAAATTTTTCCGTGCTTACGCCGATCGCTATGCCACAAAAGAGACTCTCATGATGGCTATGGCGCGTCTGGAAGACGAGCACCCCATGAACTATCTGCACATTAATACAAATCTGCAGCAGTACGACGAGTTCCTGAATTTCTATGGCATCACCGAAGGCGACAATATGTATCTTGCTCCCGAAGACAGAGTTGCAATCTGGTAAGTCCGTAAGAAAATAATATGGTATCTGCGAGGATGTCCGCATCTTTCCGGGATAGGGCGTCTCCTTATAAAAAAGGCACTCTGCTGTTCGCGGAGTGTCTTTCGATTTTTGGAGTTATACAGTTAAGAGCAGATCCTCCAAGTCCTTCATCTTGCTCGCGAGCGTTTCCTGCTCTATGCGGTAAGGCACTTTGTTGGTATCTACCGGTCTCAGACGCGCGTAAGTTTTGAGCGTGACGCCTCATCTTCTGTTTCTAACGGTCTGATAAACGTAAAAAATCATACGCCTGTATACTGTTCAAAGCCATATTGCCTGTTCCTGAAGCAAAAAGTTTCAATAAAGGGCAACCCATTTTTATATATCCAGCGTTCTATATAAAATGGCCTTACAACAAAAAGTCTTTCATTTTTCAATGAAGAGTACGCATCATAGGAACCCTTGAAGCATTCCTGAAACGCACTGCAAAAAGCGAGGTTTTCCAACGGATGTCCAATTTCTTCGCAAAATCCTTCAATTTGTATGTTATCTATACACAGAGCAACATGACGGTTAGCCAGGAGCTGTCGATATTTTTTCATCTTTTTATCTGTTTGAAAATAAAATTCGCCATCGATCTGTACAATGCTCATCATTCGTGATGAAACTCTGTCATTTTCAGAAGTTGAGAGCACCATTTTTTTACTTTTTCCGAAGTCCGTAAAAAATGCCTCAATTCTATCTTCAAACAACTCCATACTGACTCCTCCACAAATCTTCAGTAATCAATCAGTCAAAAACAAAGACGCACTCATCATAAGAAAGGATGACAAAACCGATAAGGATCCTTATCCCAAGGTTGCTAGAGTTGATGAAATCTGCTTCTTTACAGATAATGTTCTCTTACGACAGAAGCACCAAACGGGCGAAGAGAAAGACCTGCAATCTTAAAATACTGCTTTCCGAAGGGAATCCCAATAATTGTGATGCAAAACAGGATGCCAAGCAGATAATTGGCCAGTGCGAGGACCCATCCGCTTGCCAGGAACCATACCACATTCAGCAGAAAGGATACTGCTTCTCCCTCATAAACAATCTCTTTCCCAAAGGGATTCAGTGAGATGCTTGCGAGCTTGAAGCACTGCAGGCCTACAGGAATTCCTATGATTGTAACGCACCACAGAATGCCTGCCAACACCCATGCCAGGTAACTCAGTAAGCCGCCGAAAACGATCCAGATAATATTACCGATAATTCTCATCGTTTCAATTCTCCTTTTTGTGTAAAACCCATAATACTGCTGCATCAGGCTGTCAGATCAGGGAAAGAATATCAGGAAAAACATATTTATTATACATCAGCACAGCGGATTTTTCCACCTTAAATAACGATAAATATCGATGCTCTGCAGGGTACTGAATGCTTTGCGGATTATGGAGACGAAGGGGGCATCTTCCACCCTCCGATTTTGGAAGACTTGTAAAACACTCACAGTTGACAAAAATAACGATACGTTATATGATTTAATAGTATTTTGGACAGAAGAAAGAGGATAAAGTATGTACAGAGAAGAGTATGGTCATTACAGTTGGATTCTGGACAAGGACATGCGCCTCATGATCTACGGGCACAGCGGAATGCCGCTGCTGTGCTTTCCCACGCAGAATTCCATGGCAAACAACTATGAAGATTTCGGTATGATCGACCAGCTGGCCGATTTTATTGAGGAAGGAAGGATTCAGTTGTTTGCGGTGGACAGCGTGGATGCAGAGAGCTGGTCGCTGAAAGAGGGCGACAAGGAATGGCGCGCCGCCCGTCAGGAGCAGTATTTTCACTATATTACCGATGAAGTCATTCCCTTCATGCGCAGCCGCAACGATCAGGTTCCCGCCGTCACCGGCTTCAGCATGGGTGCAAACCATGCACTGATCACCTTCCTCCGCCGCCCGGATCTGTTTTGCGGTGTGATCGGGCTCTCCGGCGTGTACGATTCGGATTATTTTTTTGACGGCTGGATGAACGGAACGCTTTATGAAAGCTCTCCGGAACGTTTTCTCCCGCAGATGCCTGCAGACCATCCGTACATCCGTCTGTACAATGAACGCAGGATCATCCTGTGCTGCGGTCAGGGTGCATGGGAGGAGGACAGCCTGAGGACTCTCAAATATCTTGAAAGCGTCTTCCGCGAGAAGGGGATCCACGCCTGGTGCGATTTCTGGGGCTATGATGTGAACCATGACTGGCCCTGGTGGTATAAGCAGATGCGTTATTTCCTGCCCTATATGCTGGGCGATCAATAAGAAGGGATGTGAATTCGTGAATTTCGTTTTTATCTCTCCGAACTTCCCCCGCACCTACTGGCAGTTCTGTGACCGGCTGCGCCAAAACGGTGTCAATGTGCTGGGCATTGGTGACGCAGCATATGACGGTCTGGAGCCGGAGCTGAAGGGCTGTCTGACCGAGTATTACAAGGTAGGCAGCCTTGAGGACTACGACCAGGTCTACCGTGCCGTCGGTTTTTTTGCATTCAAATACGGAAAGATCGACTGGATCGAGTCGCTGAACGAATACTGGCTGGAGCAGGACGCCCGCCTGCGTACGGACTTTAACGTGACCACCGGTATCCGGGCCGACCGAATCAGCTTCATCAAAGAAAAGGCCCTGATGAAGCAGTTGTATATCGAAGCCGGTATTCCGACCGCACGACAGCACTTCGTTTCGACCCGGGAAGCCGGACTCGAATTTATCAGCCTTGTGGGCTATCCTGTAATTGTCAAGCCGAATATCGGTGTTGGCGCGCACGATACCTGGAAGCTGGAAAATGACGCCGATTTCGACGCTTTCTATGCCGATTTGCCCCCTGTTTCTTATGTAATGGAGGAGTTCATTCAGGGAGACGTCGTCTCCTATGACGGGATTTTTGATTCCAACTGCGAACCGCTGTTTGAGAACATGAACGTATTCCCTCCGGTAATGGACGTTGTCAACGAAAATCTGGATCTGAACTACTATACCTGCCCGGATGTGGCAGAAGGGCTGAGAACTCTTGGACGCAGAACGGTCAAGGCTTTCGGTGTGGACCGGCGCTTCGTCCATCTGGAGTTCTTCCGTCTGACAAAAGAACACAAAGGGCTGGGTGACAGAGGAGACTTTGTGGCTCTGGAAGTCAATATGCGCCCACCCGGAGGCTACACACCGGATATGATGAACTTCGCCCATTCCACAGACGTTTACAAAATCTACGCCGATATGGTGTGCTTTGATGAGCGGCGGCTGCCGGTATCGGAGGATCAGTACTACTGTGCCTATGCCAGCCGAAAGGACGGGAACCATTATACCCATACGCACGAGGAGATTATGGATCGCTACGGTACAGTCATGATGATGCAGGAAGAGATGCCGGAGATCAGCTGGGCGACAATGGGACGGTATATGTATACCGTACGCCTGAAGACCTTTGATGAGACCCTGGCATTCATCCGGTTTGTTCAGGGCTGACGGCAATCGCCAGACAGAATTTCTTTAGCAGTATTTTCACCACAAAAAAGGTACTCTGAAGTTCACAGAGTGCCTTGCGTTTTTTTGAGGGTAAACTTCTCTATACCATTTTTACGCTCCATCAATTCTCTTGAGCGGTTTCGTTCGATACGCACAGATCAACGCCGTGGAGGCGCTGGAATTTCTGCAGTTCCCGGTCGGTTTCCCGTGCTTCGGCGGAATTTGTTGCCCATGAGATCAGAAAGGCAAGCAGATAGATCACCAGCACGCTCCCGGCGATTCCTATCACCACAGCGGGGCGAGATGTATCGATCACGCTGCTCCGGAACGCCAGGCCCAGTACGATGGTCTCAGTCAGCAGAAACTGCAGCAACTCGCGCAGAAGCAATTCCCTGAGTTTCAGTTCCCGTTTCGACCAGGTAACCAGACTGGGAACCACGCATACGCCGGCATAAATAAGCGGAGAAAGAAACCCATCGTACCCAAAGCGGGCAGCGGGATCGAAACTTGTGCCCAAAATGTAAATAGCGATGGTGATGAGTGTTGAAAGCGTAAAAAACAGCATCAGCTTACGGATTAGAAACTGCCTGAGGGTCATCTCATGCCTCTCCTTTCAAAGCGGACTTCAGGTCCTTGACATAGCTACGGGAAATGATTGCTTCCTCGCCTGACTGCAGGACGGCGACAAGCCGTCCGTTCAAAGCAGGTCGGATAGAGCGGATCTTCATCAGGTTCAGCAGCATGGACTTGGAAACGCGCAAAAAGTGCTTTGGCCGGAGCAGGCTTTCCAACTCGTAGATCCGGTATGAAGTCTCATAAACCTGCGCTTTTGTATAGAGAAAGGTCTTGCCGTCCACAGACTCTATATAGTACAGTTCGGAGATGGGGATCTCATACTGTTTCTCGTCCTGTACACCAGACAGGCTTCCCTGCCTGGATCGGATGAATGCGGCAATTTCCTGTACCTCTTCGGTGACCTCTCGGCAGCAGATCAGAACCTGTTCCTGTTCTCCCTCACCGATTTGCCTGATCTTAACATCCATAGTGTCTCCCGGCACGTCGACAGCTCAGTAGATTCCTTGCGCTGAAAACGTGTCTTCGTCTTTCAAAGTGTAATTGAAGAAATCCCGCACGAGGCCATTCACGATAGTCATCGTTTCCGCATTGGCCCGCTCTCCGCTGCCGAGTATGTTCCCCAGGGTTGGAGACAGAAGGGGCAGATCGGTAAAATCCATATGCAGTGTGTCGCGGACTGTGACGTAAAAGCACTCCTTGCCACACGAAAGCAGTACCTCATTGGGATAGGCATAACCCAATAAAAGGTATTCCTTGCGGTCATTATACTGTTCCCAATTTGCAAATTCAAGCAAAGGAATCGTATAAGGCTCTTTGTTGACAACGTAGTTTCCGTTTTCCACACCAAGAAGTTCTCCCAGCATTGTTCCGTCCAGGTCGATGACGGCGGAGATGTCATTGCGCTCCCTTCCCACCTGTACCGAGGTAGCGCCACCCATGGAGTGCCCCATCAGGCCGATCTTCGTCATGTCGATCATCTTCAGGACGGAGAGAATCGTGTCGGGGTTGTTCTCCGGCAGAAATAATGCGTCGTTCAGCTTACCGGATACTCCGGCAGCTTTCACCGTGTCCAGCATACAGTTCATATCTGACGTGCGCAGATCCATCCACTCTCGGTAGATCGGGTAGCATTTCTCCGGATCATCGTAGGCGTTGTTGTTGAGTGAAACCGCCGTTTGAAAAAAGCCCTGATCAACAAATATCGTCTTCCCCGCAGTATCCTGTGTAAAGAAGGCGTGGTGCGGGTGATCCAGCGCAGCCACCACATAGCCGCTGCTGACAAGTTCCCTATAAGTGGAGGTATTGCTCTCGTAATAACCAAAGGCGCCGTGGGAAAACACAACCAGCGGGAACCGCTCGCGCTCTTCTGCGTCGGCAGGATAATAGAAATGCACCGGCACCTCGCGGAAGCTGCCGTCCTGCTCAAAGGGATCGGTACGGGAACTGTCAATCACGATTACGGAGGTCTCTGCGACAGGGTGAGGTCCTGAGACAGGCAGACCTTTGTAGCCGGTGAATATAACAGCCGGGATCAACAGAAGGCCGATGAAAAGGATGCTGAACACACAGTTGGAAGCAGCAAATCCTGTCTTCTTTTCAGCGTTATCTGACCTGCGGCCGCCCAGCCATTTCAGCAGTGCTATGATCTCCAGCAACGCCAGAAAGCCCAGCAGCGGAACGAGACGCCATTTCTGCCCATAGGGAAGCAGCAGTGCAATCAGTACGATTGCAGCTTCCGCTGTGCGGACGAGAAGCCGGTTTTTCAGCCAGACTTTCTTTTCTTTTTCCTTGCCGCGTCCTTTAACTGCCAAAATAATTTCCAGTGCAGAGAGAAGCACGAACAACACCAAACCCATTATGATCACCTGTCCTTTTCAGATTGCAGGGCCATTTTAGCGTGTTTCCTGTTTTTTTCAAGGCTTTGGGCGGTAAGATGCATTTTGAGGCGATAAGTTGCATTGCGGCAAAATGAAACCGGCAGATTCTGTATTGATGCTTCAGCGGCGATACAGAAACGGTCTAAAAATCAAAGCCAAGTTCTTCTTTTGCCCTATCAAGCCAGGGAGCAGTATTACCATTTGTGCGGGCAACATATCCGGCTGTCCATTCGCTCTCAGATGGATGAAGACATTCCGCATACCCATAGTGCTCCAATTCAGGTCCGTTTTTCCCGATGATCCAATAGTGAAGAACGCCCTCCTCATCGGAAAACTGATAAATATAGGGTTGTGTCTCCGATACCTGATCTGTGATGTCAATATGCTCATCATGGACGATAAAAATCATACGTCCGTTCTCAAAGCTCACAGGTTCTGTGAGATTGTCCGTGTGGACGTAGACGTTTGTCTGAATGCCCCCCTCTGTCTTTTCAGCATGGATTTCCATATTCTCTCCCCAGCCGAAGATAACCTGTCCGGCAGAATATGCTGCGATACCAAGGGACAGCATCAGCGCGGCTGCCAGTGCCAGCGTAAGAATGCGTTTTCTTGCTGTATGCAGTGGTTTGTACAGTGTTTCGGTCTGTTCAATCTTCATTTCTGCCAGTTCTTTGATTCTCATTGCGGAGACAATATTTGTTTCTTCCATCGAAACGGAGCTGTCCTCGTATCCGTTCAACAACTCATGAATCCTGATTTCCATTTCATCTACCTCCTGTTACGATTCATATCCGGTAAGATACTGCCGAAGCTTTTCCCGTCCACGTTTAAGTCGAGTCTTGATCGTGGACGGATTCATCTTCATCTTTTCTGCTATCACAGCGATGCTTTGGCAATAGTAATAATGACGAAGAAAGATTTCCCGGTCCGGCTGCGTCATAGAGAGTACTGTCTCCCGCACCCGCTGATCCCGTTGCTCCTGATCAATTCTTTCAATCAGAGAGTTTTCTTCAATAAACAGAACATCTTCCTCTAAAGGCAGTTCCTGAGTCTTCTCCCGAAGTTTCCGCAAAGCGAGACTTCTGGCTACGCGGCTTAAATACCCTTTTAGATTTATGGGTAGAAGATTCTTCGCACTTTTCCAGAAGGTGACAAACACATCGGCGGCAACTTCTTCCACGTCTTCACGACTCATGCAATTCTGCAGAACACTGTTTACGACAGTTCCTACGTAGTTGCCATATCTATCAATGAACCATTCCAGCGCCTGTTGATCACCTGACTGTAATTGCGTTAATGCTTTTGCATCCGTCAAGCATCTCACCTCGATTCTCTTTTATCACGGTCATTCGCCTATAATAGTCCAGTTCTGAGCTGAACGGTTTCATTATTTGAAAAATTTTTTCAGAGGTCGGCGCATCCCATCGGGATGCAAGGCTGACACTCGTAACTACCGCTAAAAAACAGCACTCTGCAGTTCGCAGAGTGCTAAATCTGTCGTCAAAAAGTCCCGCTTTCAAGATGTAAAACGCTGTCAGCTGTCGACATTCCGTTTTTATGCTGCAGGATCCCTGCATTTTACTCTTTCTCAAGGAAAACATAAGATCCTGCGGACCGCATTTAATCTATTTACGCAGCAGGTTTGTTTGTATCCTCATATTCTATATACTTAAAGAAATAATCTTCCGCCAGTTCATCGATTCTTCCGGAGTTTTTTTCTTTCTGCAGAAATTCATTCACATAGTTCATCAAGTCTTCAGACCCTTTTTGCATAAGGATTCCGATCTCTCCATCCGTATATGGTTCATATATGAGCGGTGCGGCAAGGCGGTCATCCTGTCCGACATAATATCCTGCTTCCACAATCTCTGTGATCATAATATCTGCTTCTCCAGAGGCAACAAGACCCGGGATTTCCTGATTGACATCATGGATTATCAAGGTTACATCCGGCAGATTTTCACGGGCAAACTGTTCATTGAGACCGCCCGGATTCACCATAACACGCACCTCCGGCCGGTTGATTGCTTCAAGACTTGTAAATGTATAAGCATCTTCCGCACGGCAAAGGATGGTTTTTCCATTTTCAAGATAACCGTCAGACATCAACGCCTGTTCTTTCCGGGTATCATTGATGGTGACACCACAGATTGCAAGGTCGAATTTACCTGCAAGCATATCTTCCATCAGTGATGGCCAGGATGTTTTTACATACTCTATCGTGACACCCAACTCGTCAGCAAGATCCTTTGCAAGTTCTGTATCAAAACCAACATAGTCGCCTGTTTCCGGATTGAGGTAAGACATGGGCATATAATCCCCTGTTGTTCCCACTTTCAGTACATTTCGTTCTCATATCTCCTCAAGTTTGGTCACTTCTGAAAAATCCCGATCTTTATCCAGGGCCTGGGATTCAACGGGCAACAGCATGCAAATTATTATAATAGCATGCATTAGGATGACTAAAAGCCTGCATTTTTTACGTGTTAACTTTTTTCCCACTGCAAATTTTCCTTTCGTAAGAAGAAAGTACAAATAACTGCTGCCGAAACACTGCTGCGTTTCCTTTTATTCCGGAATCAGAATGGCGGAATGATGACCGTCCAGCCATATAGAGAGCATTCCGTTTTTAACCGTACCGCAGTTTTCGCATAATTCCATGAACCCGATATCATCTGTAAAAAAGATCTTTTTCATTCGCGCCCCATCTTCAATGCCGGCCGCAGCCAGAGGGATCAACAGTTCCTGCATACGATCAAGATTGTTGCATACAATAATAATCGTACCGGATGCATCAAAACGTGCATAGGCAATATAACCGGTTCCGGAACAAAGCGGCTGCATACTTCCGTTTTTCAAAGCAGGGTATTTGGTCCTCAGGTCTGATAGTGCCTTGTGCAGTTCGATCAGCCCAAGGTCTTCGTATCCCCAAGGGAAAGTACGGCGATTGTCTGGATCTGTCCATCCGGTCAAACCCGCCTCATCCCCATAATAAATTGTCGGGGCACCAGGCCACGTCATTTGAATCAGCACCGCCTCCCGGAATACTCCTTTCAGGATGTTCAGAGAAGCAGATTCGCTTCCTGCCGATTCCAGCCTGCCGACTCTGCCGTTGGTACGCGTTAAAAACCGGCTGTGGTCATGATTGCTCAGCTCATTCATGGCACATTGCAGAGACGGCGTAGGAAGATGCGCCATTTTCTCCCTCATCAGGCGGAAGAACGCCGACCCGTTCTGGAATAAATCTTCCCGCATCGAATCGGAATGCTTCTCCATCCCTGTGAGAAAGTAACTCACCGGATCCATAAAGGCATCATAATTCATAACGGTGTCCCATTCGTCCCCGCAAAGCCATTCCGATGGATCTCCGTAATGTTCTGCAACGATCAGCACTTCCGGATTAATTGCCTTTACCCTACGGCGGAATTCCTTCCAGAAAAGATGATTAAACTCTCGGCTGTGCCCGAGATCGGAAGCAACATCCAAACGCCAGCCATCTATACAGTAAGGGGGAGATATCCATTTTTCCGCAATTCGAAAAATCTCATCACAAAGTTTTCCCGACTTCTCATAATTCAGTTTTGGCAGTGTTTCCATTCCCCACCAGGCGTCATATTTCTCTCCGGTGAAAGAAAAATAATCTCTATACGGGCTTGCAACGCTCTGTAGTGCCCCCGGTCTGTCCGCAGCCGCATACAGCCCTTCCTTATCAAGCCATCGGTGAAAAGACCCGCAGTGATTAAATACACCGTCAAGGATCAGTTTCATTCCCCGGCGATGGACTTCACTGCAGAAATGTTCAAAATATTTATCGGCAGCCTTCAGATTTTCCTCATTCGTTGTACGCATGCCATAATCACCGTCATTGACGATCATAGCAAGATGCGGATCGACATGCTCATAATCCTGCGTATCGTATTTATGGCTGGAAGGCGCTGTAAAAATCGGATTAAAGTAAAGTGCTTTCACGCCAAGGGACTGCAGATAATCAAGCTTTGCTTCCACCCCGATCAAATCACCGCCGTAAAAACAGCAGAAATCATTTTTCGTGAGAGGATCATCCCAGTGGTTTGCGTGTGTTACAGGGTATCCAAGGTACTGATATTCCCCGTTCCGGACATCATTATCCGGATTTCCATTACAGAACCGATCGGGAAAGATCTGATATTGCGTAGCTCCTTTTGCCCACGCCGGCACATGAAAGCCGGGAATTATGCGAAAAGAATGCTCTTTATCCGGATTTGGGATAGAATTAACCATTACCGCTCCGCTTCGGTTATAACAGATCATCCCTCCGCCCAGCCGGATCAGAAAAGAATAAAACTGTGTGGCCGCCCCAAAACATCTCAGGTCCGTCTCAAACCAGTCAAAACACACATCGGTCTTTATAAGGTTCATTGGCTTTTCCTGCCTGTTCTGGCCCAGCAACAAACTGACACTTGCTTCTGTCCCTTTCAGGATACGAAGACGAACAGTCACCGTATCCCCGGGATCCGGTTCGGCAGGTGTGCGGAAAAGATCTGTTTCATCACTGAAAACAGAGGCGAGGATCAGTTTAAATTTATTTGAATAGAATTCCATATTTCATTCCGGCTTTTTTGGGCCGTAGTATTTTAAACACAGCATGGTGATATCATCAAATTGCTCCGCTCCGGAGACGAAGCCGTCAATCCCTTCCCTGACATTTTTCAGGATCGTCTGCGGATCTGCATCCGGATCTTCATTCAAAGCATCCAGCATACGTTCCGTTCCGAAAAGTTCATTTTCGGCGTTGGCGGCTTCGGCAACTCCATCAGTATAGACAAAGAAACTGTCGCCCGGATGCAGCATAAACGAATGTTCCCGGAATTTTAATCCCTCCATAGTAGCGACGGCAGGAGAATGGCGGTATGTCACCAGTGCGAATTCTTCGTTTGCACGGTGGATGGCAGGATGCTCGTGTCCGGCATTGACTGCGATTCCTTTTCCGGTAGAAATCTCCAGAACAGCTGCCCAGACAGTTACAAAAAAGCCGGCATCATTGGATTCGCACAGAAGTTCATTGACGTTGCAAAGCGCTTCAGCCGGACTCTCGCCGTTTTGCAGGTGCGTTTTGATCAGGACACGTGACACCATCATAAACAAAGCTGCCGGGACACCTTTGCCGGAAACATCCGCCATAACAAGAGCAATATGATCATTATCCACAAGAAAGAAGTCATAGAAATCACCGCCGACTTCCTTCGCCGGATCCATAGTGGCATACAGGTCAAACTCCTTCCGGTTGGGAAAAGGCGGAAACAACTGCGGCAGCTGGCTGGCCTGTATAGCTGTTGCCATGTTCAATTCGGCTCCGATGCGTTCCTTTTCTGCCGTTATTCTGGTCACCTCATCCACATAGCGCAGCGTTTTTGCGGAGAGCTTCGCGAAGGAATCGGCCAGCACTTCGATCTCATCGCCGGTGCGATAGGCATCTTCCATCATAAACTGCAGGTTTTTGCCGCCGAGATTCTGAATACGGGTCGTGATGGTTCCCAGGGGGTTCACAATGCGTTTTGCGAGAATCAGTGCACTAGAAAGTGCCAGAACAGAAGCAACAAGCAAAAGCACCAGAATCGTCGTACGGGAATGGGAAAGATTCCGGTAAAACGTATCATATGCCGTATTCAGTATGCTGTCATACTGATCGTTCATCTGCGCGGCAACACGATCTGCAGTTTTCTGACTGACGGCATTGACCAACACCCAGCCAACTGTTCCAATGGGAGCTCCGCACATGTAGTACCCGCTCCCGTCTACGGTAACGAGAACAGGTTCGGTAAGCGTATGAAAGGCATCGCCGAGCAAGGCAGCCAGTGCGGTGTCATCCGACCTGCGAAGATCTGCTGCCTCATTTGCCGGTTTTACCTGAAAGACTCCTTCCGTCCTTGGAGAAAAGATTACATGTCCCTGTTCGTTGATAATGCATACAAAACCGTCTCCTCCGTCATCGGAGGCATCCACTGCCTGTGCCATGCTGTCCAGAAACAGATCAGCACCTACCACGGCAGCAAGTTCCTCACCCCGGTAAACCGGAGCTGCGCACATGATGCCGATCTCTCCGGTAAACACATCCCGTACAACATCGGTAAAAACCAGGTCGCGGGCAGTAACAGCGCCCGTGTACCAGGGTCTTTCCCGTATGGGGATAGGGATCAGATCTCCGTTTGAATCGAATTTGGTGGAAGGATGATCATCAGCCAGCAGCATCACGCCGCTCGGCAGAGCCACATAACTGGAATTGATGTGTGTGTTGTCAAACAGAGCCGCAAGCAGGTCCGTCATATTCGCTGCAAGGGCAAGTTCTTCCGCAACCTGAGGATCACCCAAATCAGCCTCCGCAGCTGCCAGCATCTGCACGGATACCTCTCCATCCTTTGACGGATCCGGGAAGCTGACGCCTCTGAGAGAATATCCTTCGGGATCATTAAAGAGTTTTTGCGCATAATCCTGCATCATCCGTACCGAACCGGCGAGACTTTCAAACAGGTCGTCTGCAATGTAGGCTTCCATCTGCGTACTTTGCCCGAGATTTGCCGTCAGGCGGTCATTCATAACCGATTCCGTGGTTTCTGTCAGGGTCTGCTTCTGGCGTTCATTGGTTTCAGAGACCAGGGTTGTAATCCTGAAAGACTGATAAAACAGCACTGCAGTATATGCCCCTACCACCAGTAAGATCGCCACCAGGACCAGATTGAACACCTTCTGCTGGATACCGCCGATAACAAAGTTTTTTGCGATTTTTTTCATATATAAAAAACTCCTATTTCAGCTCCACGATCGTTACACCTGATTCCCCTTCTCCAAAAACGCCGAGACGGAAGGATTTGACAATTTTATTGCGCCGCAGCATCTGATGAATGGCAGTACGCAACGCACCGGTACCTTTTCCGTGGATGATGGTAACCGGTGAAAGCTTTGCCATCACAGCATTATCCAGAAACTGTTCGGCTGCAGCAACCGCTTCAATTGACTCCATCCCGCGAAGATCGATTTCCGGACGCATGGAGGAAGTTCTGAGAGCCGTCCCGGAAGAGCCGGTCTGTCTTTTTTTCTCTTTGATCTGGCGACCTTCTACAAGAAGGACTTCACTTTCCCTGGCTGTAATCGTCATAATACCGGCTTTCAGTGTAAGCACCCTGTCCGGAGAAACAGAAAGCACCTCCGCCTGAACCCCCATGGAACGGATCTCCACTGTATCTCCCGGTTTGACCGGTCTGGCAGAAAGACGGACATCCTCAACCGGAGCCGAAGGAGAAAGTCCCTCCTGGGCAAGATTGAGCTTTCTGCGGAGGGCATTGCGGGCTTCATTGATGCGGCTAACGTCGTCCTCCTCGTTGAGGCGCTTTTTCATCTCATCCAATTCGGCAAACACCTGCTCCGCTGTTTCCCTGGCATCCTGCAGAATGCGTTCCGCTTCACGGCGTGATTTCAGATCTGCTTTTTCCAGGCGTACTTCCAGTTCTGCACGCAATTGTGCAGATTTTTTTGCGTTCTCCTCCGCCTCACGCAGCTTCAGCCGTTCGGCATCCCGATCCTTTTCCAGAAGTAGGCGAGTCTGTTCCAGCTTTTCCACCGTTTCCTCAAAAGAAGCATTGTCTCGGCTGACTCTCCTTTTCGCATCTTCAATAATGTCATCTCTCAGGCCAAGGCGATGCGAAATGGCAAATGCGTTGGATTTGCCCGGTATGCCCATCAAAAGCCGATACGTCGGCCGCAATGTTTCCACATCAAACTCGCAGGAGGCATTGAGCACTCCCGGTTCATTGATCGCATAAAACTTCAACTCGGTATAATGTGTGGTAACTGCCAGAAGCGCTTTCTTTTTTCTCACATTCTCGATGATTGAAACCGCAAGCGCCGCGCCTTCTGAAGGATCTGTACCCGCACCGAGTTCATCAAAAAGGACGAGGGAATGCTCATCACATTCTTCCAGAATGCTGACAATATTCGTCATATGTGCCGAGAAGGTAGACAGATTCTGCTCAATGCTCTGCTCATCGCCGATATCTGCCAGAATATGCTGAAACACCGGCAGCACGCTGCCTTCCGAAGCCGGAATATGCAGCCCGCACTGATTCATTGCGGAAAGCAGGCCAAGCGTTTTCAGGGAACATGTTTTGCCGCCCGTATTCGGGCCGGTAATAATCAGTGTGTCAAACCCCCTGCCCAATTCGATATCAATGGGAACAGCGGAATCCCGGTTCAAAAGCGGATGCCGGGCCTTACGAAGGATCACCTCATTCGCTATTTCCGCTGCACAGCAGTTCAGTGCAAAGGACAGCTTGGCCTTTGCAAAGATCACATCCAGCCGAACAAGGAGCAGGTAGTCGGATTCCATGTCCAGGCGGTGTAGAGCACAGTCGGCAGACAGTTCCGCCAGAATACGCTCGATCTCCAGTTTTTCTCTTGCTGCCAGCTCACGCAGTTCGTTATTTGCTTTCACAGCGCCCATCGGCTCCACAAAAAGTGTTGCCCCGGTTGCAGAAACGTCATGAACCAGACCGGGAACGGCATTTTTATACTCTGCCTTTACCGGTACAACATACCGGTCAGATCGCATGGTAATTATGGATTCCTGAAGGGCTTTTGCATAAGACGGAGAAGAAATGATCTTTTGCAGGGCTTCCCTCGCACGCGCTGCAGCAGCACGCATCTTGCGCCGGATATCCGCCAGTTCCGCGGAAGCACTATCGGCGATTTCATCCTCTCCGGCGATTGCCGTGGTGATTTTTTCTTCCAGGAACTTATTGGCCCGAAGCGCGGAAAAAAGGGAATCAATACTTGTTCTGCCCACACTGTCTTCCGCCAGATAGGCTTTTACCAGGCGGGTCGTGCGCAGGACACGGGCAATTTCCAGCAGTTCTCTTGTGTTCAGCGCTCCGCCCAGATCAGCCCGTGCCAGAGACGGCCGGATATCCTTCAGCCCGGAAAAAGAAGGGCTGCCGCGCACAACCATCATTTTACAGGCAGCAGTCGTCTCCTCCTGCAGGGCAGCCACACGCGCCGGATCGACAGAGGGCGTTAAAGAAAGACATTCGTCCTTTGCAGATTCACATACCGCCTGCTGTGCAAGAAGCGTCAGCACTGCCGGTAATTCCAGTGTCTGCAGAGATTTTTCAAAAAAACTTACCATTGGTTTCGTAACCTTTTCCAATAATCCAGTGTAGCAAAATGCCTGCCGGACTGCTCCGTCAGGTAACGTTCACAACATTCACTCAGACGATTCAACGCGTCATTCGCAACATGAAAAGAGAATAATTGCTTTGCAGGCGCCGAGACGATATATTGCATTGCCCTGAGGGAATCTTCACAAAGCGGTACTGTCGTACCGATATCGGCACTTCGGCAGGAACTGCACACAATGTGCCCCGTCTGTATTCCGAGAAGCGGCCGTACAGGCTGTTTTCTGCCGCAAACGGCACATACCGTGAGATCCGGGGTATATCCCAGAATACTCATCAGTCTCAGTTCAAAGGCAGCTTTGATCTGAAGACTGTCACGGAATGCCTGACAAAGTGCAAACAGAGAATTCAAAATCAACTGAAAAGAGAGGGAATCCACCTCCCCCTCCGGCACCAAAGCTTCAATACATTCCGCAAAATAACACCCGAGTGAATATGCTTCGATATTTTTTCGCAATCCTGTGAACGCCTCTTTTACAACAGCTTCGTGCACTGTAAGACGGCCCCTGTTTTCAAAAAACGTCATCTCGGAAAGCGTAAGCTGCTGTGCAGCAGCTGCTGTCAGGCTGTTTTTTCGCAGTGCACCGCGTGCTTTCGCAGTTACGATCCCGCGATCTGCCGTAAAGACAGTCAATATCTTGTCCGCCTCTTTATAGCGCACTTCCCGCAGCACAAGTGCATCGGTTGAAAAGTAGCCCATCAGGTGTCACGATATCCGAAATTGCGAAGCAGCACCTCGCTGTCACGCCAGTTTTCTTTCACTCTGACCCATGTCTGGAGATAGACCTTCGTTCCGAGAAGTGCCTCTATATCCGTACGGGCGCGGGAACCGATCTCCCGGAGCATGGCTCCGTTTTTCCCGATTATGATGCCTTTGTGGCTGTTCTTCTCACAGTAGACCACAGCCTCCAGATCAATAATCCCATTCTCCCGCTCGGCAAAGCGCTCAATTTCCACCGCTGTACCGTGAGGAATTTCTTTATCCAGACAGGCAAGCAGTTTTTCACGAATCAGTTCCGCACAAATCTGACGCTCCGGCTGGTCTGTAATACTGTCTTCCGGAAAAAGATGCGGGCCTTCCACTGCAAGCTTTTCCATCTCTTCCAGCAGGATATCCAGCCCATCGCCGGTCCTGGCCGAAATGGGGATCACCGCCTCAAACGGCAGCAGAGCTGAGTAAGCGGCAATAACACCCAGCAGTTTATCCTTTTCCACCGTATCGATCTTGTTGATCACAAGCAGGACAGGTGCACCGCAGGAACGCAGCTTCTCTGCCAGTGCCGTCTCTCCGGGACCGGGCTCTATCAAAGGCTCAACCAGGAAAAGAACGCCGTCTACATCGGTGACGCTTTCCTTCACTACATTGACCATATAGTCTCCCAGTCGATTACGAGGCCGGATAAATCCGGGAGTATCCAGCAGTACAAACTGCGTATCCCCATGCTGAACAATCCCTGTAATGCGGTTGCGCGTTGTTTGCGGTTTACTGGATACTATAGCAATTTTCTCACCCACAAGGGCATTGGTCAAAGTAGATTTTCCGACATTCGGTCTGCCGCAAACCGTCAGCACTGCAGATTTTGTCATACTTCTCCCATGATCTCCTTTTCTCTCTGTCTCATCAGTCGTTTTTCTTCTTCCTTCATGTGGTCATACCCCAGGAGATGCAGGACAGAATGCGTCGTCAGATATTGTACCTCATGTGCAAACCCGTGCCCGTATTCTTCTCCCTGCAGGGCACATCTGCCAAGATTCAGCATCATATCTCCCAGAAGAATCTTCCCTGTCTCCGGTTCGGTTTCACACTCCTCCGCGCGAAACTCTCCGGGGATCAGCTCGTTCATCGGAAACGAAAGCACATCCGTGACCGCATCGGTATCCCGGAACGAACGGTTTGCCTCCTGTATTCCCACGTCATCCGTCAGAAGAACAGAAAACACACATTCTGCCGTGATGCCCTCCGCCTGCAGCGTACGCAAGGCGGCTTTTTTTATCAAAGCTGCTGCCTGTGGGTATCCGAGATTCTTTTTTTCTCTTCTGATCAGGATCTCATTCATCGCTCTGCCCTCTTCAAATAACGCTTTCCCGGCATTTTTTTCACCGGCGCGACAGGATTTTTCTTTTCATAATCCTCATAAGCCTCTATGATCTTCTGCACCAGGCGATGACGTACTACATCCGCGCCTGTCAACGTACAGATGGAGACATCGTCGATTCCGTCCAGCACTTTCATTGCCACTTTCAAACCGCTGGTCTTCTCCTCCGGCAGATCGATCTGTGTAATATCGCCGGTAATCACCATTTTTGAGCCGAATCCCAACCGTGTCAGGAACATTTTCATCTGCTCCCCGGAAGTATTCTGCGCCTCGTCGAGTATGATAAAACTGTCATCGAGAGTCCGGCCTCGCATATAGGCAAGCGGTGCTACTTCGATGCTGCCGCGCTCCAGATATTTCTGATAAGTCTCGACGCCCAGCATATCAAACAGTGCATCATACAGTGGTCTGAGATACGGATCCACTTTACTTTGCAGATCACCGGGCAGAAAGCCGAGGCGTTCGCCGGCTTCCACGGCAGGGCGTGTCAGGATGATACGGTTTACCTGTTCTGCACGAAACGCCGCTACCGCAGCAGCAACCGCAAGATAAGATTTTCCTGTACCGGCCGGACCCACGCCAACGGTAACCGTGCTGTTAGCAATCGCATCACAGTATAACCGCTGTCCGAGAGTTTTCGGTTTGATAGGCTTTCCTCCTGCCGTAATACAGATCACGTCACCGACGAGTTCCTGAATTTTGTCCTCCTGTCCATGACGTACCAGCTTCAGAACATACCGAACATTCTGATCGTTGATTGCTTCTCCTTTTGCAGCAAGCGTCAGCAACCCTCTGATCGTCTTCTCTGCCAGAGCCACATTTTCCTCTTCACCGCAGACGTGCAGCATTTCCTCCCGATCCAAAACCTTCACGTTCAGTTCAGATTCCAGAATACGAAGATTCTGATCAAAAGAACCAAAAACATTGATGAGGTCATCCATGCGTTCCGCCTCGATGATTTTATCGATCATAATCTTCCTCCAAACGGTTCAGAGTTAAACTGTTCCTGTAAAAGGGAAACGTGCAGCAAGTCATCTTCTAAGCGTCTCCGCAAAATCGGTAAAGACTTTGATTTTCTCTTTGCAGGCCTCGCGGCTGCTGCCCCGGACCAGAATATACACTTTGATTTTCGGCTCTGTGCCGGAAGGACGGATAATAAATGTACTCCCGTCCGCCATTTCAAAGTACAGTACGTTAGACCCGCTCATCTGTGTATGGTCCACTTTTCCGAGACCGGCAACATAGATGCTGCCGTCCAGATAATCCCGCGTACGGATCACCTGTTCTCCGGCAATCGTTTCCGGAAGATTGGTACGGAGCTCTGTCATCAAAGCCTGCATTTTTTCCAGTCCGTCCAGCCCCGGCATGACCAGATTGATCGTGTGCTCGGAAAACCAGCCGTATTTTTCATAAAGAGCATCCATTGCATCAAACAGCGTCATATGCTGTTTGTGATAAAATGCCGCCATTTCTGTAACCAGCATAGATGCCGTAACCGCGTCTTTATCTCTTACATACTCTCCGAACATATAGCCGTAACTCTCTTCATACGCCATGATATAATGATAGCTGCCGGCTTTCTCCCATTCTCCGATCCGTTCCGCCATGAACTTGAAACCGGTAAACGTCTCTTCAAAATGGACATTATTAGCTTCCGCCACAGCACGAGCCATACCTGTTGTGACAATACTGGAAACCATTCCGGGGTTTTCCGGCATCGTACCGGTGGCTATTCTTGCGCGGATAATATAGTCCAACAGAAGCACGCCAAGCTGATTGCCCGTAATGGGCATGAATTCTCCCGATGCATTACGTGCCATTGTTCCAATGCGGTCTGAATCAGGGTCTGTCCCGATAATCAGGTCACTTCCCTCTTTCTTGGCGAGCTCGATGGCAAGAGCAAAACCCTCCGGATTTTCCGGATTCGGGCTGAGAACTGTTGGGAAATCCCCATCGATCACCATCTGTTCCTTGACCGGCAGCAAATGCTTTACGCCAAGCCGGCGCAGGACCTCAGGAACCAGCTTGTATCCGCAGCCATGGAATGGCGTATAGACGATTTTGAAATCATCTGCAACTTCCGGTACGATCTTCCTGTCGACAGCTTCATTCAAGACTTCCTTCATGAAGACTTCATCCGTTTCACTGCCAAGCAGAGAAATACGACCTTCCGCCACCGCCTCATCAAAATCACAGGTATGATATGAGGTAAAGAGATCCGTCTCCTCCATCCGTTTGGCAATCGCGGCGGCCTTTTGCGGCGGCAGCTGAGCACCATCTGACCAGTAGACCTTATAACCGTTATACTCTTTCGGATTGTGACTTGCCGTGATATTAATCCCAGCCGTCAGCCCATAGTGCCGAATAGCAAAACTGAGTTCCGGGGTAGGGCGAAGCGCATCAAAGATGCTGACGTTGATGCCGTTTGCCGCCATCACACAGGCGGCTTCCCTTGCAAAGGTGGCACTGTTATGGCGACAGTCAAAGTCAATGGCAATCCCCTTATCCATAGCCTCCTGCCCTTCTGCACGGATAACGTCAGCAAAAGCCTGTGTAACATGGCGGATCACATGAATATTCATGTGATGAAGGCCGGTTTTCATCGTACCGCGTAACCCGGCTGTGCCGAATTCCAGGGGGGCAAAAAAACGATTCTTGATTTCTTTTTCATCCCCCGCAATAGCATTGAGCTCTTCCCATTCATTCTCACCAAGAGCAGGGCTGTCAAGCCATGCATGGTATTCTTCCATATAGGAAACTCCCATAATTGCGTCCTCCTGAAAGTGTTTTATGTTAAATTTTGTACTCTCTATTTATGATAGGCAGATCCTTCATTAATTTTAAATGCACGATAGATCTGCTCCGTCAGCATGATACGGGCCAAATGATGGGGAAACGTCATTTCGGACATGGAAAGCCGGAGATCAGCACATCGTTTTACCGATTCCGCCAATCCGTAGGAACCGCCAATCACAAAACAAAGCCTTGGTTTCCCGGAGTTTTCCCTCTCCCGTATCAATTGTGCAATACCCTCACTGGGCATTTTTTTCCCTTCTATACATAATACCACAACATAGGCATCCGGGTAAAGACTTTTTACGACTGCAGCAGCCTCTTTTTCCAATGCTGCAGTGATTTCCCCTTCCGTGGGGGATGGAGATAGTTTTGTTTCCGGTACTTCTATCCACTCCAGCCGACAATATGCCCCGAGGCGCTTCTCGTACTCTTTGAAGGCTTCGATCAGATACTTTTCCCGCATCTTGCCGACACAGATCATTTTAATCGCGATCATCAGACTTCTCCTTTTCAGAAAAAAGACAGGAGTGCCCCCATAAAGAGCACTCCTCTGTAATTCTGCTGTATTTTAGACTGCCGCAACATTTCTCTCCGGAAAGCACATATCTTCCGGATAGTCTGCAATACGAATATCCGCTCCAAGGTTTCGCAGTTTAGAAACAAATTCCTCATAACCGCGTTCGATATAATGGATATCCTCCACCTGCGTCTGTCCTTCGGCACACAGCCCCGCGATCACCATAGCTGCGCCGGCACGAAGATCGCAGGCCATTACCTGTGCTCCCGTCAGGCGCTGACAGCCTTCAATAATGCATACTCTTCCGTCAACGCGAATATTGGCGCCCATTTTTCTCAATTCATGGGCATATTTGAATCGATTGTCGTAGATCCCTTCCGTAATGACCGAAGTACCGTTTGCAAGACAGAGCAGCGTCGCCATCTGCGGCTGCATATCCGTCGGGAATCCGGGATAAGGCATCGTTTTTACACTGATCCGCCTCAGATTGTCATTCCCGCGTACCAGGACAGAATCCTCATACATCTGGACAATGGTGCCGGTTTCCCGCAGCTTGTCGCTGATACACTCCAGATGTTTGGGGATGATGTTTTTGATCAGAACTTCTCCGCCGGTTGCGGCTGCCGCGACCATATACGTGCCTGCCTCGATCTGATCCGGAATCACGGCATACGTCCCGCCGTGCAGTTTTTCCACTCCGTAGACTTTAATGGTATCCGTACCGGCTCCTCGCACATCCGCTCCCATCGCATTCAGGAAGTTGGCGAGGTCAACGATATGGGGCTCCTTTGCAGCATTTTCTATAATCGTTCTCCCGGAGGCAAGGACCGAAGCGAGGATGATGTTCATCGTTGCTCCGACAGAAACTTTATCCAGATATACCTTGGAACCGTGCAGATGGCCATCCGTCGCAACAGCATATACAAATCCATGCTCGACCGTGACTTCCGCTCCCAGAGCTTCCATCCCTTTTATATGCTGGTCAATCGGGCGTTCCCCAAAATTACAGCCGCCAGGCATTGTCGTCTTTGAAACGCCAAAACGCCCAAGCATAGCCCCAATCAGATAATAAGATGCACGGATCTTCCGCATCAGATCAAACGGAGCGTCATGAAAAGAAACCTGCGTACAATCTATTTCTACAGTGGAATGATTGACCAGACGAACCTTTGCACCCAGTTCGGAAATAATTGTAAGAAGCATATCCGTATCACTGATGTGCGGCATATTCTCAATGCGGCATACTCCATCCACCAGGAGTGCCGCAGGAATCATCGCAACGGCGGCATTTTTTGCTCCGCTGATTTCAACCTCTCCTTTTAGGGGAAGGCCGCCATTGATTATGTATCTCTCCACAATATCCACCTGCCAAACATAACAGTGTTAACATAATGTGAACGTATTATAGCACAGTCTTTCCCTCTTCGCACTATCTTTTTTTTGTAACCATTTCTCGGTACTTTATTTCAGATTTTTTTCAGTCCGGGGTGATAAATTAACAATTACCGGAAAAAGCCGATGAAAAACACAGCTGTAAGCTTTTGGTGCTTATTTTCTGCTTGCAACCCTTTCCGGAAAGAAGTAAAATATTTTTATTCTATTTTCGCCGCCCGATGAAGGGAAAAAGAGGTGAGACGAATTTGGAGATCCACTACCGCCATGAATGGAAGCATGAAATCAGTTATGCGGATCTGCTTTCCATTCGCTCCAGGCTGAGAGCCGTTGCCGAGCCGGATCCTCATGCTGCTGAGGGGAAATATCTGATCCGCAGTCTGTATTTTGACAATTTGTATGATAAAGCTCTGCGGGAAAAAATTGACGGGGTAGATATGCGTGAAAAATTTCGCATCCGGTATTATAATGGCGACCCGTCTCTGATCCATCTGGAAAAGAAAAGCAAGAGGAACGGTCTGGGCACCAAGTACAGCGCACCGCTGACAAAAGAAGAGACACAAAAAATTGTCGACGGTGACACAGACTGGATGCTTCGCAGTTCTTACAGTCTTATTCAGGAGCTTTACTGCAAGATGCGTTATCAGGGAATGCGTCCGATGACGATCGTTGATTATACGCGGGAACCTTTTATATATCCCCCCGGCAATGTACGCGTAACGTTTGATTACGATATCCGGACAGGACTCGGCAGCAAAGATTTTCTGAATCCGGATACCATTACTGTTTCAGCGGGAGATGCCCCTATCATTCTGGAAGTGAAGTGGGATGCATTTCTCCCTTCCATCATTCGTGACGCTGTACAGACGCCCGGCAGACGCGCATGTGCTTTTTCCAAGTACGCGCAGTGCAGGATCTACGGATAGGTCTTACCGGTTAATTTAGCAAAGGAGTATTATTCATGAGCTTTCAGGATATTTTCAAGTCCAGTTTTCTCGAAAATGTGAGTGCCATCAGCATGCTGGATATTATACTGGCGCTGGTGCTTTCCTTCGGCCTCGGGCTTTTTATATTCTTCGTTTACAAGAAGACCTATGCAGGGGTTATGTATTCCTCCAGTTTCGGCGTTACTCTGGTTGCCCTGACAATGATCACCACCTTTGTGATCCTTGCCGTAACTTCCAATGTGGTGCTGAGCCTTGGTATGGTAGGCGCACTCTCCATTGTTCGTTTCCGCACGGCAATCAAGGAACCTTTGGATATTGCGTTTCTTTTCTGGGCAATTGCGGCAGGCATTGTTCTGGCGGCGGGAATGATCCCCCTGGCTGTTTTCGGCAGTGTGCTGATCGGCGTGATCCTGCTTGTTTTTTCCAACCGGAAAAGCCACACGAACCCCTATATCGTTGTGCTGACCTGCGACAGCCACACAAGTGAAGAGGAAGCGGTAAAGATGCTCAGAAGCAAAACCCATCGCTGCGTGGTAAAAAGCAAAACAGCCAGAAAGGGCAGCGTGGAGCTGAATCTGGAGATCCGCCTGAAGGACGACAATACCGACTTTATCAACGAACTGTGTGACATCAGCGGGGTAGATAGCGCCGTGCTGGTAAGCTACAACGGGGATTACATGGGTTAAAGGCCGTTTGCCATGTCTACCCATAAGAATTTTGATGCAATATGCATCCTTGTGCTGGCTATATGCCTGCTGATCACGGTGCTGTTTATGAACGGCTCCAGGCTTGGCATCGAGATGGTCATTGATGAGGATGCGGAAGCCCATGCCGGGGATGTGTACTTTACCAGCAACGATATGAACGGTTCCTGGAGTACAAACAGTGCGACCGTGATCATCCTGAACGGAGACAGCGCGAAAGTATCCGGCAGCGGCGCCTATTTTTACAAGGGAGATCTTTTCATCTCCAACGGCGGGAAATATCTTCTGCAAGGAGAACTGATCGACGGCAGTATCATTATAGATGCCTACGCTTCTTCCAAGGTCTGGCTCATGCTGGACGGTGTTTCGATAAACTGTACAGATGATGCCGCATTGCGGATCAACCAGGCTGACAAAGTGTTTATTACCCTGGCAGAAGGCAGTGACAACAGCCTTGTAAGCGGAACAGAATACTCCGCGGAAGCACTTGCCGACAACGCCGGCGGCACGATTTACGCCCATGATGATCTGACCATCAACGGCAGCGGAAAGCTGACGGTCCTGTCTCCCGGCAAGCACGGAATAGATGCCAACGATGAACTGGTGATTACCGGCGGGGTGATCAGCATCGAAGCTGCGGAGGACGCCATACATGCTAATGAGGGAGTACGTCTTCAGGGAATGGAACTGACCGTTACGGCCGGAGATGACGGCATCCACTGCGATACCGGTATTGTAATCGCAGGCGGAACGATCTTTATGCCTTCCTGTTATGAAGGAATCGAAGCAAAGACCATTGAAATCTGGGATGGTGAAATAACCATTTATCCGGAAGACGACGGCTTTAACGCAAACGGCAGCAGCCGCAGTTTTGACTTTGGCGGGATGTTCGGCGGCGGAATGTTCCGGCCCGGCGGGTTTAATGAAAATGGTGCAGAGAGTCAGTCTGCAATACCGGATGCAACAGGTGGAACACCTCCAGGCAGCAGTGAATTGCAGACGGAAGTTGCAGAGGAAGAAGAGACCTGGCTGCATATCGCCGGCGGAACCATTACGATCATCAATGATTCTGCCCGGGATGCAGACGGGCTGGACTCCAACGGAGACATTACCATAACCGGCGGAACGATTCGCATCAGCCTGACCGATAACGGTTCCAACAGCGCTCTTGACTGCGGCAGTGAAAACGGTGGGGTCATGGAGATCTCCGGCGGAAGCGTTGTGGCATGCGGCAGTTATTCCATGGCGGAAGGATTTGATTCTTCTTCCCTGCAGTGCTCTGTTTTGTATAACATCAGTGCCGGGGTCGATGCCGGCACGGAGATTACGCTGGAAGATATGTCCGGGAATAACCTGCTAAGCTATACCGCTCCCTGCAGTTTTTCTTCCGTCGTACTCAGCTGTCCGGAAATGCAGCTTGGAGACACCTACGTGCTGCACTTCGGAGAAGACTCTGAAGAGATCACCCTCAGCGAAGTATCTGCTTCCTTTGGGGATGCACAGAGCACCATGTTCGGCGGACCGATGAATTGGGGCGGTATGCAGCATGGCAGAGACGGGCATCGCCGGAACTTTGACGGGGAAATGCCGAATTCGGAAGGTATGCCCATTCCTCCCGATTTTGACGGAGAGATGCCGGATTTCAGCAATATGCCCCAGCCGCCGGACTTTGCCGGAGAATTGCCTGCCTCAGACAGTCAATTGCAGTCTCCTGCATCTGAAACCGAAACTGAATAACCATTTTGAACAAGCCGCCTTCGGGCGGTTTTGTTTTTCTTGACGGATGCCGGAAAACAGGATAGAATATGCGCAATCTTGAGGGAAAGAAGTGTACAGCCATGCAGGAACGCAAGCCCGTCGACTACAGCAGAAGCAAGGTTTCCATCTTTGTTTCCTATATCCTGCCTCACCGCCGCGCATTTGCGACAGACATGGGCCTCTCCCTCGCCATTGCCCTGATCGATCTGGCTTTTCCCTATATCACAAGGCGCGTGATGAATACACTGCTCCCCCAGAAACTCTTCCGGACATTTTTCATTGTCATGGCTGTACTGTTCATCAGCTATCTGATGCGGGCAGTGTTTCAGTATCTGGTGACAATCATCGGCCACCGCATGGGGACGCTCGTAGAAGCGGATATGCGGCGGGATGTTTTCACCCACATGCAGTCTCTCTCCTTCTCATTTTTTGACAGGCATCGTACCGGCGTTCTGATGGCGAGGGTAACGAACGATCTTTTTGAAATTGTGGAGCTTGCACACCAT
Source organism: Oscillospiraceae bacterium (assembly GCA_017432615.1). Lineage (GTDB taxonomy): Bacteria > Bacillota > Clostridia > Oscillospirales > Oscillospiraceae > Limivicinus. The sequence goes on along the minus strand of JAFRIV010000029.1, from coordinate 66,338 downwards.
GGTCCCGAAAATCTGCTGACATGCGGAGCCACGCTAATCGGTGCCATGATCATCCTGCTGACCATCAATTTCAAGCTGACAATGGTCCTCCTTGTGTTGCTGCCTGCCTGTATCGCTTTCTGCATCCGTCAGCGGGGCAATATGCAGCGCACCAACAAGGAAGTAAAAGTGAAAACCGGAGAAATCAATGCCGCCATTGAAAGCGGAATCTCCGGGATCCGCACCTCAAAAGCCTTCGCTGCGGAAAAAACGGAAGACGATAAATTTGATCTTGCCAATGAAGCTTTCAAACAGTCCAAGGTACTCTATTACCGGGCAATGGGGTTATTCTTTGCAGGAATTGAAACAACTGTCGGTCTCATGCAGGTAGCCATAGTTTCCTTCGGCGGTTATCTGATTATGAAGGGAGAACTCAGTTTTGTCGACCTGATGACTTTTACCCTCTATGTCTCCGCTTTTACCACCCCGGTGAGGAAGCTTTCCCAGTTTATGGAGGTTTATGCACAGGGCAGCGCTGGATTTGACCGTTTTGTAGAGATCATGCGGATCCAACCGGAAATCGCTGATGCGCCGGATGCCGAAGAATTGAAAGATGTTAAGGGTGAGATATGCTTTGAGCATGTGGATTTTTCCTACCAGAAAGGTATTCCTGTACTGGAAGATATCAATCTTCACGTCTCTCCCGGAGAAACTTTTGCTCTGGCAGGGATGTCAGGCGGAGGGAAGACCTCCATCTGCCATCTGATTCCGCGGTTTTATGATGTGACTGGCGGCAGGGTGTGTATCGACGGGAAGGACGTCCGCCATCTGACGCAGGAGAGCCTGCGGCGCAATATCGGCATCATTCAGCAGGATGTATTCCTTTTCGCCGATACCGTGCTGGAAAACATACGATACGGTCGCCCGAATGCCAGTGACGAGGAAGTGATTGCCGCGGCAGTCAGGGCAGAGATCCATGAAGATATCCTGCAGATGCCGGATGGATATCATACAAAAGTGGGAGAGCGCGGCGTTATGCTGTCCGGCGGGCAGAAGCAGCGTATTTCCATCGCGCGGGTCTTTCTGAAAGATCCTCCCATTCTGATCCTTGATGAAGCCACTTCTGCTCTGGACAGCGTGACGGAACAGAAGATCCAGAGCAGTCTGGATGAGTTAAGCAGGGGAAAAACCTGCCTGGTCATAGCTCACCGGCTTTCCACGATCCGTAATGCAGACCGCATTGCCGTTGTAGAAGGGCATCGGATTCTGGAACAAGGCAGCCGAAAAGAACTTCTGGAGAAGAATGGAGCCTATGCTGCGCTGGAACAGGCGCAAAGTATTGAATAATTCGAAAGCAGACAAAACCGGATGCCTGATTCGGCATCCGGTTTTGTCTGCTTGATTTTGATAATTATGTTAACTATTTTCTGTTCATTATTATATGTCGATTATATTTAGGTAACTATATTAGGTTTATTATTATACGTTAATAATTATATGTTTACTATATTCCGGTAATATTATTATGTAATATTACCGCATTCTGCTGGATTCTGAATGCTGAAATACGCTGCAGCGGCAGCCGCATCTGCCCGGATCTGTTCTGCCAGCGCTTCCAGACTATCAAACTTCACTTCCGGTCGGAGAAAATGATAAAAATCCACCCGAGCCGGGACTCCGTAAAGATTTCCCTGATAGCCGAGGAGATGGCTTTCCACACTGATGTGCGCGTCATCGTCCACTGTAGGTCGTATCCCGACGTTTGTCACCGCATTGACGCATTCCCCATACGGCAGGGCAACTTTTGTTGCATAAACTCCATGGCGCGGAATAATGACCCCCTCCGGAAAATACATGTTGATCGTAGGCGCCTGGAGATGCCGACCAATATGATAACCGCTGTGCACTGTATCGGAAAGGCTGTGGGGATGGCCAAGAAAACGGTTGGCCTGCTCAATATTCCCGTCCGCTATCAGTTGACGGATATAAGTGGACGAAACAACTTTCCCGTCGAGCATGACGGGGGGAATCACATCGCAGCCCAGTTGATGGTCTGCACAATACTCCTGCAGCTTCTGTGCATTCCCTTCTCCCTTTCTTCCGAAAGTAAAATCATGCCCAACGACAAAGTGGCAGACGGCAAGCTCATCGGTCAGCTGTGTGAGAAACTCATCCCACGGCATGTTCATCAGCCTTTTGTTAAAATGGAGAAAGACGATGTTATCGATGCCGAAGCAGCGCCGGATGATCTCTTCCCGACTTCTGGCATCTCCGATCAGACGGACATCTTTCTGAAGGACCAGGGCATCCGGATGCACGTCAAAACTCAGCACCGAGGGAACTGCCCCCTCCTCCACGGCACGCTGTTTGGTTGTATTGAGCAGTGCGGCATGCCCAAGATGCACGCCGTCAAAAAAGCCCATGGCGATCACACGCTTGATCTGTGTCATGATGAAACGACCTCAAAGTAGCTTTTGACGGTTTTTAATCTGCCGTTTTCAGCACTTCCCAGTAAAAGGAATTCACCGGAAGAGGCATAAACACGGAAGATCCCGTTCTTTTCAGGGTATGGGACCGAACTGCCGCAGCGCAGCGCTTTCTCCTGCAGCATATCAACAGACAGTGCCGGATAGTTTTCAAAGACCTTATCCACCGGGAGAAGCAGCTGCTGTGCTTCTCCCCGCAAGGCAGCAGCCTCCACCTCAGAGACGGTATAAGCCTGCTCTACGGAGAAATCTCCGGAAGAAAGCCTTCTCAGCTGCGCCATGCACCCCCCGCACCCAAGCATCTGCCCGATATCGTGGCAAAGTGTGCGGATATACGTCCCGGCAGAACAGGTGACGTCCAAAATAAAATCATCCCCTTCCCGCCCGCAGAGCGTAAGAGAGGAGATTTGAACAGGACGTGGCGCACGCTCGACTTCACCGCCGCGCCTGGCGATCTCGTATAGCTTTTTGCCTTTAATCTTAATGGCGGAATACATAGGAGGAATCTGCATCTGTTTACCCATAAAATGTCCCAGGACATCGAGCAGTTCCTCCTCCCCCGTTCTACAGGGAACTTTGCGGAGAACAGTCCCGGTGATATCCTGGGTATCGGTGGTCAGTCCGAGGCGGAGATGCGCAAGATAGCGTTTTTCGTGATGCATCAGATAATCCGATGCGCGGGCTGCGCGCCCTGCCATGACCACCAGCAGGCCGGTAGCGAGAGGATCCAACGTGCCTGCGTGGCCAAGTTTTCTTTCCTTCAGGACCCCGCGCAGCTTTGCCACCACATCACTGCTGGTCCATCCCGGCCCCTTGTCGATCAGAAGGATCCCCGTCATGGCCAGACCTCATCAACTACGTCAAGGAGAAGTTCTTTTGCACGCTGCACAGGGGCAGAAATCCGGCAGCCTGCCGCCATCTCATGCCCTCCTCCGCCGAAAGCTCTGCATATGTCAATGGCGGAAACCTCTTCCGTTGTACGGACGGAGATCTTGCAGAATCCGTCCTCCATCTCCCGAATGGTGATCCCAACAACTTCTCCCTGAACCCTTCCGGGAAGAGCAGCGAGATCATCGCAGTCGTCCTCAGTTGCCTGACAGGCGGCAAGCATCTCACGGGTCACCGTGGCAATCACCACTTTTCCGCCGCGGTGAAAACACATACCGTCATAGATCATGCCTTCCAGTATGATACGCGCTTTGCTTACCTTCCGGAAAAAGGGAAGATTCAAATGGGCGTTGTCTGCCCCATACTGTATAAGTTTCGCAGCCGCCAGAAATGTATCGGCATTGGTGTTGGCATACTGAAAGCAGCCGCAATCCGTTGAAAGGGCGATGTAAAGAAGATCGGCCTCTTCCCGAGTAATCTTCTTATGCATCTTTTCGATGATTTTCAGGATCACTTCCCCGCAGCTTGCCTTTTCAGGCCAGACAATGGTAGCCACGGCGTAAAAAGAGTTGGTAGGATGATGGTCGATACAAAGCTCTACCGGTGCCTGAAATCCCTCGGGAAACATGTTTTCGGTTGCAAGATCCACTGCAACAGTAATATCCGGCGTGAAGGAATCTTCTCCCGGCAGATAAGCATTCACATACGGCAGATATTTCTCCGTAATCTGCCGGTTTGGATAAAGAAATGCTGTTTTTCCCGCTCTTCTCAGAGCACTACAAAGTGCTGCGGCAGAACAGAGCGTATCTCCGTCCGGGTTGCGATGCGTCACAAGGAGAAAGCGATCCCCTGCAAGCAGCAACTCAACTGCTGCCTGCAGGCTAATGCTGTTCATCGGCATCAGATCCTTCCTCCGTCGTCTGGCTGATATGCAGACTTTCCAGCACCTGGTTGATGTGGGCGCCGTACTCAATGCTGTGGTCGATCTCAAAAACCAGTTCAGGCGTATATCGGAGGCTCATGGAACTGCCGAGTTCCTTGCGAAGCCATCCGGCAGCGGATTTCAGACCTTTTTTGAATTCCTTCTCATCATCCAGGTCAAGCACGGAGAGCCAAACTTTCGCGTAATGAAGGTCGCCCGTCGTCTCCACCCGCGTCACACTGATCATTTTACCCGCAATACGCGGATCTTTAATGTTGCGCAGCAGCTGTGAAAGCACAAACTGGATATCATCATTGGTTCTTGCAAGTCTGTTGGATGCCATGGTTTCTTACTCCTCAGACATCAGGCGTTGATCTGCTCCATCACGAAGCATTCGATCACATCGCCGGCTTTGATGTCATTAAACTTCTCCACCTGCATACCGCATTCATATCCGGCAGCAACTTCCTTCACATCGTCTTTGAAGCGGCGCAGGGAAGCAAGGTCTCCTTCGTGGATCACGATATTGTCGCGCAGCACACGCACCTGGCAGCCACGCTGAATCTTACCATCGGTGCAGTAGCAGCCGCAGACAGTGCCGACCTTTGAAACCTTATAGGTTTCACGTACTTCCGCATGGCCGATCAGGACTTCCTTATACTTCGGTGCAAGCATACCCTTCATGGCAGCTTCTATCTCATTGATGCAGTCATAGATGACGCGGTAGAGGCGGATATCTACATCACTTCTGGCGGCACTCTCCTTGGCGGCATTATCTGGCCGCACATTGAACCCGACAATGATCGCCCCGGATGTGGCTGCCAGCATTACGTCACTTTCATTGATAGCGCCTACCGCACTGTGAATTACCTTTACCCGCACTTCATCATTGGAGATTTTCTCCAGAGAGCTCTTCACTGCTTCTGCTGAGCCCTGTACATCTGCCTTGATGATAATGTTGAGTGTCTTCATCTCGCCGGCCTGGATCTGGCTGAACAGATCTTCCAGACTGACCTTCTTGGTGCCGCCGAGGGTATTGCTCGTCTTGGAAACGCGTCTCTCTTCGGCAAGCTGACGCGCCATCCGTTCGTCTGCCACTGCATTGAAGGTGTCTCCGGCGCTTGGCACTTCGGAAAGTCCGGAAATCTCAACCGGATCAGAAGGCCCGGCTGAAGTGACATGGCGCCCCTTGTCGTCGATCATGGTCCTGACGCGCCCTACAGCCGTACCGGCAATGATGATGTCTCCCTGCTTCAATGTCCCGTTCTGGACAAGAACCGTCATGATCGGGCCGCGGCCTTTGTCGAGGCGGGCTTCGATCACGGCGCCCTTTGCGGCACGGTTCGGATTGGCTTTCAGTTCCTGCACTTCTGCCAGAACCGTGAGGTTTTCCAGCAGGTTGTCGATCCCGGCACCTGTTTTTGCAGAAATCGGGCAGACGATCGTATCTCCGCCCCATTCCTCCGGAACGAGATCGTACTCGGTAAGCTGTTGCTTGATCCGGTCGGGATTGGCACCCGTCACGTCCATTTTATTGATAGCCACCACCACGGGGATGTTGGCCGCTTTGGCATGGTTGATGCTTTCAATGGTCTGCGGCATGATGCCGTCGTCTGCCGCCACCACAAGAATGGCGATATCCGTGACCATTGCGCCGCGGGCACGCATGGAAGTAAAGGCTTCATGACCCGGCGTATCCAGGAAGGTGATGGGCTTTCCGCCGATTTCAACTGTATAGGCACCGATGGCCTGCGTAATGCCGCCGGCTTCCCCGGAGGCAACATTGGAATTGCGGATATAGTCCAGCAGAGACGTCTTACCATGGTCTACGTGGCCCATCACCACCACAACCGGTGCACGGGCGACGAGATCTTCCGGTGCATCCTCGTGATCGTCGATCAGTCGCTCTTCCACGGTTACAACGACTTCCTTTTCCACTTTGCAGCCCATTTCCATGGCCACAAGGGCAGCCGTATCATAATCGATCACGTCGGAAATGGAGACGAAAGTACCCATTTTCATCAGAGACTTGATCACTTCCGCCGCCGTCTTTTTCATCCGGGAAGCCAGATCGCCGACACTGATCTCATCCGGGATCTCCACCTTAAGCGGCTGCTTCTTGGCGATCTCCAGATGGAGTTTGTTCATCTTGTCCCGTTCTTCCTGACGGCGCTTGCTGGAAGCTATCTGCGGGTTCTGCTTCTGCTTGTTTTTATTCTGGATCTTTTCCTTGTTGCTGCGGCGCAAATTGGAGTTATCCGCTTTGTTTCCGCCCAGCGTCTCATACTTTTCGTTGTACTTGTCGATATTCACATTGGAGCCGCCGCGGGTATCCACAACACGCTTCTCCGCCACCTGGCGAGGCGTAAAGGGCTTATTCTGCTTGGCTCGGTTCTGCGTATTCTGACCCGGCTGAGCATTCGGTGCCTTCTGCGTGTTTTCTGAAGCCGCTTTCGTCGGTTCCGGCTTCTTCTGGTTTACCGGAGCGTTCTTCTGGGCAAGCTGGTTCTGCGGTTTCTCCTTTGGGGCATTTCCTTCTTTTACGCTCTCCGTCTCGGCTTTTGCCTCTGCGGGTGTCGTTGCCGCGGGGGCAACAGCAAATATCTCTTCCAGACTTTCCACCTGATGGTGTTGCGTCATATAATCAAAAATAACATCCAGTTCCTCATCGGCAAGAACCTGCTGATAGGATTTGGGCGCCTTGAAGTATTCCGTCATAATGGCGGAAATATCCTTCCTATCGACGTTAAAATCCTTCGCTACGTCACCGATCCTGTATTTTACCACTAATGCCATTCTATATTCCTCCCCTGCTTATCTTTTCTTGAATCTGCTGCCGGGTTTGGCTGTTTTTCTGTGTTCGATCTTCTGAAAGCGCTTCTCCAACTCTTCCGCCTCCGCATCATACTGATTCGGAAACCGTTCTTTGAGCTTTTCCATCAGCGCTCTGGCAAACCCAAGATCCGTCACAGCGAGCATGGCGCATTGCCCAAGCCCGATTGCGTTCCCCAGCTCTGCCTTTGTGAGAGGGAGTTTCAGTTTCTGTGCACTGTGCCCTTCAAGCATTCGTTCCGCTCTCTCTTCCTGCCGCTCCCCAATGTCGGATGCCAGGATCAGCAGCCTTGCTTTTCCGCGCAGTACTGCGTCCGTTGCCTGATCTTCTCCCGGAGCCAATGCAGAAGCTTTCCGCATGATCCCCAGAAAGCCGGTAATGGGATCTGTCACGGCTGTTCCTCCATTTCCTGCTGAAGAGCCTCTGCAATCGCATTGTCGATCTTTACAGAGAAAACACGTTCCAGCGCTCTCCCTTTAATCGCCCGTTTGAGACAGTCAGCATTGCGGCATAAATAGGCGCCCCTGCCCGGCGCTCTCCCTTTCAGATCCATAGAAACGGATCCCTCCGGAGAACGCACAATGCGGATCAGATCTGCCTTCGGCTTCATCTCACGGCATCCAAGGCACTGCCGCATCGGGATCTTTTTTTCAGGTGCCACCTTTCTCTCCCCTCTCTTCGGGTATTCCCCGCTTATGCTTCGCTTACAGGTTTAATGTCGATCTTATAACCCGTCAGTTTTGCGGCGAGGCGGGCATTCTGCCCTTCTTTGCCGATTGCAAGAGAAAGCTGATCGTCGGGAACTACCACGCGGCAGCTCTTTCCTTCCTCTGCCATCGTCACACTGACGACCTCTGAAGGGGCCAGTGCCGCGGCAATATAATCCTCCGGAACATCACTGTATTTGATGATATCGATCTTTTCACCGCCGAGTTCCTCGACGATTGCAGCAACACGCCCGCCTTTCGGGCCGACGCAGGAACCGATGGGATCCACGTCCGGGTTTTCGGAACGCACTGCCATTTTTGTACGGCTTCCCGCTTCACGGGCAACCGACATGATCTCTACCGTGCCGTCGGCAATTTCCGGAACTTCCAGTTCAAACAGCCGCTTTACGAGCCCCGGATGCGTTCTGCTGATCAATACCTGCGGGCCGCGGGAAGAATTGCGCACTTCCACAACATAGACCTTGATCCTGTCCCCTTCTTTGAGCACTTCTGTTTTGATGCGCTCATTGGCAGCCAGCATAGCTTCGGTAAACTCGCTGTTGGAGGCGATGCGGATGGAAACAGCCCCTGTTTTCGGCTCGATCCTGGTGACGATCCCTGTCAGGATCTCGTGCTCTTTCGAAGTGAATTCTTCATAGATCAGGCCGCGTTCGGCTTCACGGATTCCCTGGATGATCACCTGTTTTGCTGCCTGTGCCGCGATTCTGCCGAACTTCTTTGTCTCTACCGGAACAGCAACCACATTGCCGACGGAAGCCCGTTTGGAAATCTTCTTAGCCGCTTCCAGCTGGATCTCGTGGGACGGATCCTCCACTTCTTCTACCACTGTTTTATTGACATGCATCCCGACCTGCTTTTTGTTCTCGTCCATGATGATCTCCACATTGTCTTCACAATCCGGATTGTCACGGCGAAACGCTGCCAGCATAGCCAGGCGGATCTTCTCATACATGTATTCTCTCGGAATACCTTTTTCTTTTTCGATGTCCTCGATCGCTTCAAAAAACTCTGCGTTCATTTTGTTGACTTCTCCATTCTATTTAAAAGGAAACATGGAGCTTCACCCGGGCAACATCCTGCGCGGAGAGGCTGATGTTTTCATTTCCGACCGTCACGGTTACCGTTCCGTTATCATAAGAGGCGAGTCTGCCCACAAATGCCTTACGGCCGTTGATGGGACGATAGGTCTTCACTTCAATCTCACTGCCCATAAACTGTTCAAAATCGGAAGGCCGTTTTAATTCCCTTTCCGCCCCGGCTGAACCGACTTCAAACACATAACTGTCAGGAATCGGATCTGCCTCATCAAGGATCGGATCCAGCACGCGGCTGATGGCTTCACAGTCATCAATGGAAACTCCGCCTTCCTTGTCAATAAACACCCGGAGGTAGTAGGTGCCGGCCTCCTTAACATATTCCACATCCCAGAGGGAACAGCCCTGTGCTTCCACTGCATCTTTGGCAAGAGCCGTTACCGCGTCCGTAATTTTACTCATGACCGCCCTTTCTAAAAACCCTAAAAAAGAGAGGGCCACAACCCTCTCTTACTCTAACTTCATCTTACTGGAGCAGTATAGCACTATAAATTGCGATTTGCAAGAAGTTTTTTGCAGATCCTGACCAAAAAAGGCCGAAAATGGCAGTTCCGGTTGTGAAACCGTGAAAACTATGTTAAACTGGTTTTCAAAAATCCGTGAAAGGACAGATCCGGCCGTGAAGAAAACCCAGAAAAGACCTCTTTTATATTCCAGGAGTGTTCCTCACCTTTGCAACGTTTCGGTATGGATGCTCTCTGTCGTGCTGCTGTTCGGCCTGTTTCTCCTGCACGGGAGCACGGCTGTTTACGCACTCGACGCACCGCAGGGCATCCCGGGAGAAGAAAGGCTGTCAGATGATGACGGTGACGGCCTCATCCGCTATCAGTTTCATTACAAAGGGGCTACCGTCTATGCCATTGTCGTCCTGGATCCGGCACGGGTATTCGTTGGGACAGCACTGCCCGAACCCACTGAATGGGGCGGCTATGGGTTGACTCTCGATGCAATGGCCGAGCAGTACGGCGCAGTTGCCGGGATCAATGCGGGAGGCTTCCTCGACGACGGCGGCGGCGGAAACGGCTGGCCGCCCAGCGGCATCACCTTCAGCCGCGGTATCTCCTTCAGCACAATTCCATATGACGCAATAGCCGCTCTTGACAGCGAACACCATCTCTGGGCAGGGTATTATAACTACGAGGAGTGCGTCCGGTTCGGGTTCCGGGACGCGGTCTGCTTCGGTCCGGCACTGGTTCAGGACGGGATCAGAGCGGATTCGGGTGTTTTTGAAAGCGGTATCGGTGCACGGACGGCGATTGGTCAGCGGGAAGACGGTGCCATTGTCCTGGTTGCAATCGACGGCCGGCAGGGCTACAGCATCGGCGTCACTTTTGACGATCTTGCGGATATCATGGCGTACAAATTCCGTTGCATCAACGCTGCCAACATGGACGGCGGAAATTCCACCTGCATGTACTTTGACGGGGAAGCTGTCAATCGCTCTGCCAATCAGGCGGGCGGCACCCGCTATCTTCCGGACGCCTGGCTTGTGGAACCGCTCCCGGACAATTATGTGAAGCCGGAAGGCGTACCGGATTCGATCCTTCTGCCGGACAATGCGCTTGGAGAAAAAAAGGAATACTCGGCGGAATGCGATGAAGATACCGCTTCTCGTCTTTTTGAATATGCCTGTAAGTTTGCAGAGGCGTATTACAACTACTTCGGGTCGCGGTATGCCGACTATTATTATCCTTATCTGCTCCGGCATACGTCTCCCGGCAGTGATCTGCAGTGGCGTGCGGAGCTCGCCCTGCTCGACAGGATGTGGGTAAACACCTGGCAGACGACCGTAAGCAACATTGTGCTGGACGGGGCATATGAAAACGGCGACGGGACTTACGATGTGCTGATCACCTCGGATATTTTTGAGCAGGCCGAATACTGGAGTTATCAGGCAGCAGGTACCCCTCTGAGGATCACCCTGACGGAAGCTCCGGACGCCTATTACGGGTATCTCGTTCTGACGACCTACTGACTACCGCTTCTCCCGGCGCTTTGCCTGACACTCCCGGCAATAATTGGGCCAGTGCTGAATTTTAGACGAGAAGATGAATTTTCTTCCGCAGCTGCGGCACTTTCTCGTGATTTTTTCTTCCGGGCGATACCTTGCCCTGCACTCCTGGCAGTAATTGGGCCAGTGTTGTACATTCTCCGGAAGTGTGAAGGTCTTTCCGCATCTTTTGCATGTTCTTGTGATCATCCCCCGTTTCTCCCGGTACTTTGCCTTGCATGCGGCGCAGTAGTTGGGGATGTGCTTCCAGGCCGGATCATAGGAGATCGGCTTTCCGCAGGAAAGGCAGGGCTTTTCCATTATCCTCCCGACATTCCGGTCTGCATTTTGAGCCGCCTGCGACTCTGCTGCAGGCTCCGGTTTCGAAAACAGTTTCTTCAGCCACTTGAACAAATGCATTCTCCTTCCCCTCAAAAACAGGATAACGACCTGTATCCCGCTCCCCATACGGGGAGTGGGATAAGTTATCAGTCCGCCTGTTTCTGATCCTGTCATATTCACATTGGAAGCCACAGGGTATGCAAAGCCGGGTATCGATCCCTGCAGTCTTGTTTAGACTATACCCAATAGTGGTCGATTTGTCAAGAAATACAGCATTTTCGGTGTTTTTTGCAAGATAATATAATTCCTGAATGTGCGTACTTGATTTCAATGCCTGCACTGCTTATAATATAGTAAGAAGGCAAAGAACTGTCAACAATTGCCTCAGAATAAAGGAGATTTGCTATGAAGAAAGAACTCGGCGTCAAGCCTTATCTGTATCCCATGCCGACTTATATGATCGGCACCTACAATGAAGATGATTCCGTTGATGTTATGATGATGGCATGGGGCGGCATCTGCGCAGAAGATATGGTCGCATTGAATCTGGAAGAAGATCACAAGACGGTTGCCAATCTCAAAGCACGCAAGGCTTTCACCCTTGCCGTTCCGGGCACGGATACGATCAGAGAGTCCGATTATCTCGGCCTTGTGAGCGGCAACAAGTTCCCGGATAAGTTTGACCTTACCGGCCTCCATGCCGAGAAAAGCAGCCGGGTGGATGCCCCCGTCATTACGGAATATCCCCTGACGCTGGAATGCGAGGTCGTTGAGATGCAGGAGCAGCCTTACGGCCTGCGAGTGCTCGGCAAGATCGTAAATGTGCTGGCGGAAGAGACCGTCCTTGATGAAAAAGGCAAAGTCGACGCGGCAAAGCTGAATGCTTTTGCATTCGATCAGATGCGAAACGGCTATTATGCCCTGGGCGAAAAGATCGGGCAGGCATGGAACATCGGCGCTCCGCTTCTGAAAAAGTAATACCGGTTGTACAGCATGAAAAATCTCCGATCCGGAAACCCCGGACCGGAGATTTTTTCTTTGTTCAGGCCGCATCCAGCGAAAAGGGAGGAATCCGCTCAGTCTTTAAAATCAGGAACGTAGTGCTTGTAGAATTCCTCATAGCACATATCATGCTCTTTAATGAACGTCGCGACCTCAACGCCTACATAGCGGTAATGCCACGGCTCGTCCCAGCCGGTACGCAGCAGCTTTTTGGACGGATACCGCTGGATGAAGCCGTATTCGCAGGAATGTTCTTCCAGCCAGTTGCGAAAATTCTCATCCATGTTGGAGTAGGTCCCGATGCGCTGACGTTCCCTGTCCCAGATGTCGACAGCCAAAGCAAGCTGGTGTTCACTGGCTCCCGGCGCCGCAGTATACTTTTTTGCCCGTTCCGCAGCCAGCTGATAGGCGTTATAGACTTCGGTACCTTCTTCGGTGCCGTATTCATCGTAATCCCGATTGGTATACCCCATCTCCATGAAGATGCCGAAGGCTTTGGTGTTGAACAGCTGTGCCTGGTACGAATACGTGCGGTAGGAACTGGCAATATACGGCGTAAAGCCCAGCGCCTCCATATCCTGCAGCATCTTGTCCAGATAGGGTTTTGCGATCGCCGCGAAATACTGGTATCGCGTACCGTAGATCGGGGCGTTTTTTCCGTCCTCGTCGAGAGCAAGGTCCGGCTCGTAGGCTGAAGCCAGGAGATTGTCGGCATTCACCATGGAATACTGCGTAAGGGTAATGTCGATATCCGGCCAGTCCAGCCCGTCATCTTCCACTTCCACCACTTCATTCGGGTCTTTATAGGAGATCCGCTCGACTCCGGCATATACATCCGCATACCCGCCGAAGATCACCTTCTCATCAATACTGTCACTGCGGGCCATCACAACGGTATACAGAGAAAGCCCCAGGCACGCCATGGCGACCAGCCACATGATTCGTTTGATCAAACGCTTTCCCCCTCTCTTACCGTTTTAAAAAAGCCTGAGAGCAATGCGCTGCTCTCCTCCGGAAAAACATTTGCAAAAACTGCACACTTTTCCGGAAAGTTTTCCGAAAACAGGTCGATCACGCTGCCGCATGCCCCTTTCACACTGTCTTTCGCGCCGTAAACGACGGTGGGGATCCTAGCAGACATGATGGCGCCGGCACACATGGGGCAGGGTTCCAGCGTAACGGACAGGGTACACCCTTCCAGTCGCCAGTCGCCCAGGGCGCGGCAGGCTTCCCGGATCGCCTCGATTTCGGCATGAGCTGTAGCATCCGCTCTCTCCCGGGTCCGGTTTCTGCCGCAACCGATCACCGTGCCGTTTTTGTCGGTGATCACACAGCCCACGGGAACTTCTCCGCAGTCTGCGGCATCGGCAGCGAGGGACAGTGCCAGGCGCATAGCGTTTTCGCGCTCGGCGGCCGTCACTTCACAGAGCCGTCGGCGTTGAACAGAGGCAGCTGGCCGAGGGCAATGATATCCTTGCGATAGTAGGAATCACCTTCTGCAAGCGGTGTCGCCTTTGCCGCAACAATGCCGCCCGCTTCTTCCACAAGCTTCTCCACGGCATGGATCGATTCTCCGGTAGAGATCACATCGTCAACAAGCAGCATCCGCTTTCCGTGCATTTCTTCGGCATCGACCGAGTCGATGATCAGCGTCTGCTCGGCATCGGTGGTAATGGAGCGCACATCCACCTTAAAAATGTCAGTCATATATGCTTTGGCATGCTTGCGGGTGATAAAATACTTTTTCCCGCTCTGTCTCGACATTTCATAGGCAAGAGGGATCGCCTTTGCTTCGGGGGCAATAATATAGTCAAATTCCGGAGCACGCGCAAGAAGTTCCTTTGCGCAATGCTCTGTCAATTCCACATCGCCGAACATGACAAATGCGCCGATATAAAGGTTATCCGTCACCTTGCAGATAGGGAGCTGGCGCTTAAGGCCGGCCAGATCGATTTCATACGTCATGAGAAACTCTCCTTTTAAAAATGAATTCACTAAAGAGCAGCGGCACTCTGGGCAACGCTGGGGATCGCTTCATCAAAAGTGACCGTAACCGTCAGGATCTGCCCGTCGCGATAAAGCCGGAGCTGTGCCGACTCTCCGGCGGAAAAACGGCGAAGCGCCGTCGGAACATCTTCATAGTCGGAAATCGCCCATTCGCCGATCTGCATCAGGATATCTCCCGGCTGGATCCCGGCTTTGTCTGCACAGCTGCCGGAAGCGACGGATGAGACGAATGCCCCTGCAGGCAGCCGATAGTAACGGCTGTAGATGGTATTGTAGCGGCTGTCAAAAGACACCCCAAGAGATGCTTTTCCGCTGACATATCCTTTATCCATCAGTTCGTTGATGACCGGCAGCACCTGGCTGATGGGCATTGCAAAACCGATCCCTTCCATGCCGGCGGAATTGTACTTTGCCGTAACGATTCCGACCACTTCACCGTATTTATTATAAACCGGCCCGCCGGAATTGCCGGAATAAACGGCAGCATCGATCTGGAACATGGGTCTGGCGGTTTCGGATTCCTCCGTCGCGATCGTCCGGTTGAGGGCGCTGACGTGGCCCATCGTCATTGTGAATTCCAGCATGCCATAAGGATTCCCGACCGTATAGACGCTGTCTCCGACCTGCAGATCATCGCTGCTGCCGAAGACGGCCGGGGCAAAGCCGTTCCTGTCGATTTTGATGACAGCAAGATCTTCTTCCTGTGCCGCGCCAACGATCCGCCCGATGAAAACGGAGCCATCATAAGTGGTGATGGTTACGTTCAGCGCGCCTTCCACCGCCTTTTCCACAACATGGTAATTGGTGAGGATATAACCGTCTTCCGAGATCAGGAATCCTGAGCCGCTGATCACCGACGGGATCTGGTTGCCGTAAAAGTCGTAATTGACGACCTCCACTGCGATACTGACCGTCTGGCTGCAGGCCAGCTCATAGATCTCCCCAGGCGTAGGAAAGATCTCTTCCGGGACAGCAGCGGATGCAGGCGCCATATCTTCAAAGGCTTCCTCCTCAAAGGCGGCCTTCTCCGCCATCGTATAGACTTCTTCCGAAGCAGACGGCGAAGCTTCACCCGTCTGCCAGAAACGCGCCGTCAGATAAGCGCCGAGCACCCCGCCAATCATGCCGCTTAACAGGCACAGCAACAGGACCGCCGCAAAGGAAGACCCTTTCTTTGTTTTCTGCTGCCGGCTTCCACCCTGCCTGCCGCCTGTGCGATCCTGTGATTTTTCCGAGGGGCGATAGTATTTGGGCGTGGTGGTACTCTCTTCCACCGGCACAAAATGCGCGTTGGAATAAACCTGCTGGGTATAGCCGTTGCGAAAATGATATTCGCCGCTCTCCCGGTCAGTTTCCCCAAACAGGCCCTTTGTCATGCCATTCCCTGTTTCGTTTGTGTTCTGCATGCTTCTGTAGACCCCTCAAACTTTTTTCAGACAAGTTTTTACTATACAGAAAAAATATGTACAGAAAATGAACAAAGGAAAAATATTTTCAAAAAACTTCCTAAGTCAGCAGGGCCAGCAGTTCCTCGCGGTCAAGCGTGCCGAGAGAGGCCGCATCGGAAGAAATGATCTCGTCGGCGAGGCTGCTTTTTCTCTCCTGCATGATCCGGATCTTTTCTTCGATGGAATCCTTCGCTATGAGTTTGAACACAGTGACCACTCTGGTCTGCCCGATGCGGTGGGTGCGGTCAGTTGCCTGGTTCTGGGCGGCGGCATTCCACCACGGATCGTAATGGATGACGATATCCGCCCCTGTGAGGTTCAGCCCGGTGCCGCCGGCTTTCAGAGAGATCAGGAAGACCGGCACATCTCCGGTATTGAAAGCGTTCACCAGAGAAACCCTTTCCTGTTTAGGCGTTGCCCCGGTCAGTTCATAGAAAGCGATTCCCTCCCGGTCAAGGTCTTCTCTCAGGAGTGCCAGCATCGATGTAAACTGGGAAAACACAAGGATGCGGTGTTCTCCTTCCATTGCGGAACGGATCAGATCCAGACAGGCTTCCCGTTTGGCTGAGCCGCCTTCATATCCCTCAAACAGCAAGGAAGGGTCACAGCAGATCTGGCGGATGCGGGTGAGCTCGGCAAGGATACGGATCCTGCTCCGTCCGAATTCCTCTTCCCCGGTGGCGGCGATCATTTCCTTCATGTGCACGACCTGCGCATCATAAAGCCGCTGCTGCTCCTCTTCCAGGCGGATCACACGCACTTCTTCCACTTTTTCCGGCAGATCCTTCAGCACGTCGTTTTTCACGCGCCGCAGCACAAACGGCGAGACCATCCGCCGCAGCCGCCGGGACGCTTCTTCGTCCCCCTTTTTCACAATGGGTGCTTCCAGTTCTTTCCGGAACACGTCATAACCGTATAAAAAGCCCGGCATCAGGAAATCAAAAATACTCCACAGCTCACTGAGGCGGTTTTCGATGGGCGTACCCGTAAGGGCGAAACGGTGCCTTGCGCGGAGGATCTTGACCGACTTTGCCGCCGAGGTGGAGTGGTTTTTGATAAACTGTGCCTCATCCAGGATCTCGTAAAGGAAGGTAAGGTCTTCATAACAGGGGGCGTCGCGCTTTAAGAGGTCATAAGAGGTGACGAGCACATCCCAACGGGCATATCGCTCCAGGATGGAAGATCGCTCCGCCTGTGACCCCACCACCGCACACACTTTCAGATCCGGCGCAAACCGGGCGAACTCATCCAGCCAATTGAATACCAGCGAGGCCGGGCAGACGATCAGCGAAGTGCCGATGGCGCCTTCATCCCGCTCTGCCAGCAAAACGGAGATCATCTGGAGGGTCTTTCCAAGGCCCATGTCATCCGCAAGGATTCCCCCGAAACCGCTGGCAGAAAGGGTACGCAGCCATTTATAGCCATAGGCCTGATAGGGCCGCAGCACGCCCTGCAGCGTTTCCGGAACTTCAAAGTCAGAGTCCTCCACGGTCTTAAAGCTTTTGACCAGTTTGCGAAACTGCGTATCGCGGGCCATTTTCAGATCGCTGACCTGCTCCAGCATCCTGTCGAGATACAGGGCACGGTAAGCCGGCAGATGCATCCTGCCCCTGATGAATTCCTTAGGAGAAAGGTGCAGCGCGCTGACCATGGCCGCAAGCTCTGCGACAGTTTCGTCCAGATTGACAAATTCCCCGTTTTTCAGACGATGATACTTTTTTTTCAGTTTGTAGCTCTCCAGGATCTCCAACAGTTCGCCCAGAGAGAGATCCTCCGTAGACACCGTGAGATCCATAATATCACTGTCCATCGAGACACCCAGCTTCACGCTGACCTTGCGGCGGACTTTGATGGCATCAAAACCAGGCGTACTGAAGACCTGCCCGTAGCGCCAGAGTTCCTCGACGCCTTCCGTCAGGATTCGGTAAATACTCTCTTCCTCCCCGTCCGAACCGAGGATCCCCTCGACGGGATCCACCACTTCCGGGAAATACTTCTGCACCGCATGAAGCGCCATCTGTTCCCGAATCATATCCCGATAGGAGCCTGTAATCTGCGGATGCTCGGCGAGCCAGTCGCTGAGATGTTCTTCCCGCTCGCCGTAAACCGCCTTTGCTGTGCATATCGGCATCCCGGAAACGGCATCCAGGTAAAAACCGATCTCCGCTTCCGGTTCCACATAGGTCAGGATCAGGTCTTCATCCGGCTGGATAATTGTACAGGTCTCCTGCAGCACGGGAAGGATATTGTGATAAAATCCGGAAAGATTTCTGCGTCCAATGGTAACGTTCAGTTCCTCTCCGCGGGAAGCATGAAACAGCGGCCGGATCGCTTTAAAGCCCTTTCCGCTGATACGGCAAAGCTCCCGGTCACGGAGGATATACTGATATTTGGCCCCGTTGAAAATCTCCGGCAGATTCCCGGTGAGGGTAATGCCCTCGAAATTTCCCCGGTCATCCTTCTTTGCCTCAATACGAAGGGAAAGCTTCGGTTCCGTTTCCCGCAGGGACACTTCCGTATTTCCGGATCCGTATCCTTCTGCCATCGTCACTTCACGGCCGAGGCCAAGATCAAAGAACTCGTCCAGATAGGATGCACGCAGCGGGATCTGCTGTTTCGGATTTCCCTCCCCGTAGCGGGAAGTAAATCCGTACTGGCGGCTGCGTTCATCCTGCACATAGCGGTTGATATAATCAAACCAGCCTTTGGCTGTTTCATCCAGCGTATCCGTGGCGAAATCCAGGGTGAGCGTTTTGCCGAGTTTCAGTTCCCGGCGTTCTTCCACCGCATCCACCAGAGCCGTCAGATCCTTCACCTGCAGAAACTTTCCTCCGGTTCCTGCCCGAAAAGCGGAAGTGAGCATGTGGTAATCCTCTTTCAGGCGCGGGATCAGGGTTACCGTGCGCCCTGCCGTCTCCCGGTTTCCTTCGGTATTTTCCACCCCCGGAGTATCTTCCCGCATCAGCCTGCTGGTAAATTGATCAAGCATGAAGTGTGCGGCACGGTCAGTGGCATCCCCAAGGTTGGAGCGGTTCAGTTCTTCTTCCAGCTGCAGCAGCAGAGCGACCTGATGGGCACAGGGTTCCTTTTCTCCGTTGGGATCAAATATGCCGAAATATCCCGCCGCCCTGCATCCGTTGACTCTGCACTCTATTTTCAGAAGCTCCTCCGCCCGGAAAAAGCAGAAAGCTACCCCCTGCTTTTCAAAGGCCATCGACGCCTGTCCTGCCAGGGCATCGTCTTCATAAACGCCGGAATAGCCGGTGCTTACCTGGAAGGAGTGTGTTCTGCCCTCTTTCAGCAGTGTTTTCGCCTCTTCCAGGGTATCTTCATAAAAGGAAAGAGAACTTGTGATCTCCTCCATACGGAAATACCGATACTTTTCCTCCCCTTCGGGGCGCTGAAAGGGAAAACAGCGTTTTCTTTTCTGCCGATCAACCGTCAGGGCTTTTTCCTCTTCCACTTTTACGCCGCCGCTCAATTCCGCCATGGAAATGGCGAAAAGCACCGCTGCCATGTGCTTGCAGTTATTCCCGTCCTCCGCGTAAGGGCAGGTACAGGACATGCTCAGCACTTTATTGGCTGCCGTGACGATCTGTACTGCGTATTTCTCTCTCCCGGCCACGGTAGCGCGATATGTCCCCGCCCAGCGGCGCAGATCCTTTACTGCGTTGTTATGGAAATACTCCTTGCCGCGGCTCAAGATCATTTTCGAAAACAGATGCTGCCATCGGATCATTTTACTCTGTCTCCTTTTCCGAACGGTTCTCCGGCAGCTGGGAGATCACAATGGCCAGTGCCATCAGTACGCAGCCCAGATACTCCCGCCCGGTCATTTTCTCCCCCAGCAGGAGCATGCCGCCCAGCAGTGCAAAAACAGATTCCAGGCTCAGCAGCAGCGACACGACGGAAGGATTGCCGCCCTTCTGGGCAAAGATCTGCAGGGTGTAGGCAACGCAGCTGGAGAAGATTGCCACATAAAGCATCTGCCACAGGCAGGGTGCAAAATCAGACAGGGTCGTCGTCTCCGCAAAAACGGAAACGATGAGGGAAAACAGCCCGCAGACAAGCAGCTGCCCCGCAGAAAGGGCAACAGGATCCACGATCCCGGAATAAAAATCGATGGCAAGGATCTGCAGGGTAAACATGACGGCGCAAACCAGCAGAGCCAGATCCCCTGTGCCGAACGTCACACCGGGTTTTATACAGAGAAAATACATGCCCGTCACAGCAATCAGTACGGCCAGCCACACCTTCGGCGTTGTCCGCTTGTGCAGGAAAACCCCGAAAACCGGCACCAGCACGATATAAAGCGCCGTGATAAAGCCGGATTTTCCCGCTCCCTCTTCTCCGATCCCGTACTGCTGAAAATTGCTGGCAATAAACAGAGCCGTGCCGCAGACCAGGGAACCGATGATCACCTTTTTCTTCTCACCGGGACGGATATGAAAGATCACGCACACCAGAATCAGCACTGCGGAGGCAACAAGCCCCCGAAAAGCATTGACGGCAAAGGGCTGTATATAGGTGCTGGCTACCGTCTGTGCTGAAAAAGCAGTGCCCCAGATCATTGCGGCAAGGATCGGGAAAAGCGTATGCTGAATGAAAGCCTTCATCTGTAAGGATCCTCTCCAAAAAATATCATGGTATTATACCGTATCTGCCTTAAATAATCTACTGGAAAATCCGCTCAAAACAATTTTTATTTATAAATAGAGGAGGAAACGAAAAAGAACCAGCAAGAGGGCAGTCTGGGAAAGTGCATGTTGTTAATCTTTTTCAACTATGATATAATCATTCAAAGAGCCCGGCATGGAGGTTTGAGATGAAGCAGATCAGCGTTGGAGAATTGGTAAAACAGGCGAAAGGGCAGGACCGCTCCTTAAGAGAATATGCACGGGATTCCGGGGTGGATGCGGCGATCCTCTCCAAAATCATAAACGGGACTTATATCCCCAAAAAGCCGGGGATCTATGAAGCTTTAACCAGCCTGCAGGCAGCCCCGAGAGGCAGAGTGACCGCTCAGCAGCTGATCGCAGCCGCGGGTACGTCTGAGGATTATCAGAGCGGCATGTCTGCCGGCATGTCCGTGGGGATCCGTACAGCATTGGCTGACATTCCCTCCTCTGTCATGATCAAAGTATTACAGGCCAGGGGGATCTACTCTGACGGTGGCAGAACAGAAGTGTCCGTTGCCGCCATGAAGCCGGAAGAATTGAAAAGAATACAGCGTCTCCAGAGTGAAACACAGCGGTTTACAGCCACTGCGAACGGCATCATCTTAGGAAGGCTTGGGGGAAAAGGTCTGGCATTCCAGCTTGTTCATATGGGCGGTGCAGAAATCGACGGGATTCGTTTTGATACCTGTCTGAAACTGATGAACCACGAAGTTTCAGAATATCTGATTCGGTATGCGTTCCTTTCAGAAGAAGAATATCCTTCTCCCGCTCTGGCAAGAAACACCTTGCGGAGCATGGTCGAGGAACTGGTTTTTCTGAAGCCGCGCAGAGATCGCATCGTATCGGTTGTGACGAATCATCCCGGCGCGTATGAGGATCTCTGTGCCTGCAAAGACCGCTTATCCTTTCACGGTGAGCTCTCTGTCCTCCTGTTCGACCTTGAGAGAGCAACGCTTCTGAAAGAAGAATATCTCTCCCATTACAGAGCCGAAATCCCGGTCAGCGAAATTCATCTGATCTGAAACAATTTTACCCGGAGCCTGCTTTCCCGATCAAAAGCGGGCTCCCTTTCTGCTGCACGGAGGCATTGTGGCTCATCCATTGCCTTCCGTCAGTTTACAGTTTATTCAACATTTTATTGTTGACAAAATAATTCTACGGTGTTACGATTGCTCCAGAACAAGAGAAAAGAAAGGAGCATATCATCATGAAAATATAAAATCTATCTTGTTACCGGAGCAGCGGGGAATCTGGGCGGCAACATCTGCCGACAGCTGTTGGAGAAGGGAGAGCGCGTGCGGGGGCTCGTTTTACCGAACGACCCGACCGGAAAGTATCTGCCGAAGGAGGTCGAGGTCGTTTACGGTGATCTTCTGGATGTGCCGTCTCTCGAGGAATTCTTCCGGACTGCGGAAGAGGATGAGGTCTATGTCATCCACTGCGCAGCCATCGTGTGGGAAAAAATGGAGATGAACCCGAAGGTACGCGCCGTCAATGTAGGCGGCACCGCCAACATCATTGACCAATGCCTGAAGCACCGTGTCAGGAAGCTGGTTTATGTTGGTTCAACCGGGGCCATCCCGGAGCTTCCCGCCGGGCAAAAAATCAGGGAAGTGGATCACTTCCTGCCGACAGAAGGGCTGGTCGGCTGCTATTCCGTGACCAAGGCGGAGGCTGCACAGCTGGTTCTGGACGCGGTGCAGTCCCACCCGGAACTGGACGCCACGATCGTCCTGCCTTCGGGAATCTGCGGGCCGAAGGATTATGCCTTCAACTCGGTCACCAGCATGGTGCAGCAGTTTGTGCAGGGCAAATTGAGAATGGGGCTCGAAGGCATCTTCAGCATTGCCGATGTCCGGGATCTGGCCGACGGGGTGATCGCCGCCTGCAGCAAAGGGCGCAGAGGCGAGAGCTATATCCTGACCGGTGAAACTGTCACCATGCAGGATATGTTCCGTGAGATCGCCAAGGCAGCCGGACTCTCTGTAAAATCATATGTTCTGTCCAAAGAACTCGCCAAAGTAGCGGTGAAGGGGCTTGCAGCCGCCAGCAGGGTCACGGGAAAGGATCCGCTTCTCTCGGAATTCAACATCTACATGCTGAGCCGCAACAATGAATATGACAGTTCAAAGGCGGAAAGGGAACTTGGCTTCCACAGCAGACCGTATTCAGAATCGATCCGGGACACGGTGAACTGGCTGCGGGAGGAAGGATTTCTCAAGGCCCAAGAGAAAGCTGAGGTCATTGAGATCAGCCCTGCAGTGGTACTGTCCCTGCTCTTCAAAAAACTGGTGCCGATCCGCTGAAACCTGCCCGGTGAGACATCTGCTTACGGATTAAATCTGCCAAAAAGCAAAAAATGAACCGTTAAGGCCGTCGGCCTGCCTGCAAATGCCGCAGCTGCGGAGGTACAAGCCAACAGCCAAATATACACCGGAGACAGTTAAAACCGTCTCCGGTGTAACTCAGCTCAGGGTGATTGAGCAAGACAGGAAACGGTTCTCTGTCTTGAAGCTTTTCGAGCTTTATGATATCATGCCATTGGGGTGACTGTGCTGTCCGGAACGGCAAGGCAACCCGGACGTACGGATACTGATCACGTCATCCTGCGCGGCGTCAACAGACAGCAGATCTTTTATGTCTTAATCGGAAAGGAAAAATGAAAATGAAAAAAAACCGGGCGTCCCTGGTGATCCTTGCGGTCCTTGCGTTTTTTGTCTCCTGCCCCTGCTCTGCAGCGGAACAGCCGGAGGAACCGTCTTCCCCCCTCCCGGTTAAAGTGCTGCTGCTTCCCAAGTTTGAAGTGGGCGAACTCTGTGGTGACGATCCGGGCGAGGCACAATACTATTTTGAGCATTACCTGGCCGGGGGCGAGGCGTATGACGTTCCGAACAGCTCCTGCGCGCTGTATTACAAAGACGGCGTCGCGCTGTGCCTGTTGGGCATGGGAAAAGTCAGTGCCGCACTGAACACCGCGGCTGTGCTGTCTGACAGCCGTTTTGATTTTTCGCAGGCCTATATCATTTCAACCGGCTGCTGCGGGTCCGCTTACGGAAGCACGGTCATGGGAGATGTGTTCATCATATCCACGGTCGTGGACTATGACCTGGGGCACCACATGGATGCCCGGGAGATTGAGGATCCGGACGGAACGACCTGGTTCCACGACGTCAATTATGACAGCTATGCCGTAGTGCGTTTGGATCCGGAGCTGACGGACCGGGTATACGCCCTTGTAAAAGAGACTCCCCTCCATACAACGGAGGTCACCCGCGCCTATATGCTGGCTGTTTTCAACGGCGAGGACTGGGCCGGACGCGACCCGCAGGTGCTGCGGGGGACCTCGGTTACCGCCGATAACTACTGGAAAGGCATTTACGGCCACGAAAACGCGCTACTCATGGCCGAAACCTATCAGTGCACGGATCCTTACACGGCGACGGAAATGGAAGATGTGGCGGTGGCGCGGGCGGTCCGGCAGATGGGCCTGCTGGACCGACTGATCATCATCCGGGACAGCGTGAACATGGATGTTTATATGCCGGGCGTCACGCCGGAAAGCTTCTGGAGCGGCGACGAACCGCACACCCTGCGCGGCGATGACAACGTGGAATCGGCAGATATCTTCTTCACAGCCATGAAGAACAATTTTGATGTCGGGCGGATCATCACGGACCGGATCCTGGAAGGCCGGTTCTGAGCGCCGGATGCCCGAGCGATACTCTGTACCTGCACCGGGGGCTGTTCTCATTCTTATGAGAACAGCCCCCGGACTATCAGGTACGGTTACGGTTTCAGTAAACCGTCCCTGATTCCATAATATTACCAGTCCCCTATCTTACTGTAAATTCATTCGATAGGGTCTTCTTCGCCCCAATAACTCCCCACAAACACGCAGTTTGTGATGTTTTTGCAGGAGTCTTCCGTATCGCCGCCCGCCGGGGCGAAGACGGTCACCGTGCCGCAGCCGGCGAAGGCCGTGGCGTCGATCGTGCAGTCCCTCGGCAGGCGGATCTGCGTCAGCCCTGTGCAACCCATGAAAGCCTTCTCGCCGATAGACGTGCAGCTGCTTGCATCTACTGCGGTGACGGAAGCGTCGCCCTCGAAGGCATTAGCCTCAATGGCGGTCACGGCAGGCAGCGTAAACACAGCCTGTGAAACAGTGGGAACAACCAGGGCGCGGATCATGACCGCTGCTCCGGGCATGGTGAATTCCTCCACGCCATAGGCAACCAGGCTGTCCCCCACGTTCACCGCAAAATCACCCGAAAAGGAATATCCCTCCGCCGGTTCGGCGGTGTCGCTGAGCTGCAGGCTGATTACGGTGCCTTCCTCTGCGCGGTTGACCTTGTCCGTGCCGACCCGGGCTACGGCGCTGCCGTCGGAATGGATGTCAAAAACTTTCTGCTGCCACCGGGCATACAGGGTGCAGTCCCCGGCCGGCATGAAGGAGTCGCCCGCGGCGAGCGCCGTGCCTGACCCGTCCGCCTCGGTGTTCCAGCCCGTAAAGACATGGTTTGCCCTGCTGAAGGCACACGCCGGCAGTCCGGCGCTCTGCCCTCTGGCTATGGGGAGTTCAACCATGCTGCCGGTGCCGCCGTTCGGATCAAAGGTTACGTTCCACGCCTGTGCCCACTGGGCGTAAAGGGTCAGGTCCTTCGCCGGTTCCATGGCCGTACCCGCGTCGTACGCATCGCCGGTGCCGCGGGCTTTCGTGTTCCAGCCGGCGATGGCATAGCCCGCGCGCGTGAAGGCGTCAACGGGCAGCACGCAGGTGCTCCCCTTTGGGATCCTCAGATCGATGTTGCTGCCCTCGCCGCCGTTGGGCCTGAGCCACACCCGGTAAGCGGGCGTCCATTGGGCGTAGGCGGTCATGTCGGCATTGAGATAGTTCAGCGTATCCCCGGGGGCCAGCGTCACTCCATTTACCATCCAGCCGTCAAAGCGCTGGTACTCTTGGTGCTCTCCTTCTTTGATCAGCCCGTCAAAACCGTTCTTCGCAAGCACAGCCTTTGCGTCCTGCGCAGGCTGCGCGGCCATGCTGCCCGCGCTTCCGTTGCCGTCATAGGTCAGCGTTGCCCGTGTGTTCCTGTCATACCAGGTCAGCGACAGGGTGATATCCGAGTCCACCGTAAAGGTAACCGTCCCCGCCTCCGACACTGCCTTGATCAGCGATCCGTCTGCCTTGTAGATGGCGCCTGCGCATCCAAACATATTGGGATAAACGGTGAGCGTGAATTCCCGCATTTCGGAGACGCCATTGGTGACGACCAGCAGGATATCGCCGTTTCTGTAGCTGTTTCCGTTATACGTGAGCGACCAGCGCGGATCATCCTGACCCGCCATATCATCCAGCTTTTTTTCGCTGACGAACAGGTGATACACTTCCTGCCCGTCCTGCACATCAAAGGTCACATGGACCGACGGGACGCCCCCCGACGTGTCCAACGGCAGGGTGACCGGCGCCGACCAGGTGTGTGTAACGGAGGCTTCGCCTTCCACCCCGGCGGCATAGGTGATCCTCCGCCCCGTGCCGGGGGTGATGGTCAGCTTTGCCCCGAAATTCCAGAAGGTCCAGTTGCCTGAGGCGGTCACATCCCTGACCGTGCCTTTCTCGTCCGTCAGCGTCACGCGGTCGCCCGCCGCCGTGTCCAGCCCTGTCATGTTGATTGAAACATAGTCAGTCTGGTTATCCAGGGTATAGAGGAAGGCGGTGGACGGAAGAACGGATCTACCGTCCGTCACCAGGGCCCACTGTGCGTCCGTGCCCGGGTAATAGACGGCTGTCAGACCGGTACAACCCTCAAAAGCATTCTCCCTGATAAAGCTCACGATCTTCGGAATATCGAGGGTCCGCAGACCCGTGCAGCCCTGAAACGCTCTTTCGCCGATCCAATTCATTTCATCCGGCAGCGTCAGGGAAGTCAGACCGGTACACCCCTGAAACGCTCTTTCTTCGATGGAAGCCAGTTCATCCGGCAGCGTCAGAGAAGTCAGACCGGTACACCCCTGAAAGGCGCCAGGGTCGATCCATTCCAGCGTGCCCGGCAGAGCCACGGACGTAAGCCCGGAGCAGTCCAAAAAAGTATTCTCCGGAATCCCCATCACGTTCTCCTGGATCGTCACCGAGAAGGACCCTTTAAAACCATTGAACGAGGTTGCTATCTGGTGATTTTTATTATCAGGAAGCAAGACATGCAGCGCACCGACGGTGTCGTAGACCAGCTGGAAAGCTTCCGGGATCACAGATTCCGCCTCTGTGGGAATTACCACCGGGTCTCTGTACGGCGGGCACAGTCTTAAACAATTGCCTGAAGTCAAAAGGCAGCCATCCGCTTCATGAAAGTCCGTGCTGCCCTGCTGCGGAACCAACCCGGTCACTCCGCGGCAGCCGGTAAACGCGAAGGGGCTGATTACTTGGATGCCATCCGGGATCCTCACAGGACCGGCGTAGGCCCGGGGGCAGTAATGCAAAGTGGTCAAATCGTTGGAGAACAGCACCCCGCCCAGGCCCTCGCCTGCGGCGAGGCTGGATAACTTGGAGTTGTTGGGATGCACCTCGATGGATTTCAACTGGCCCATCTGGTCCAGCCAGGGGAAATCGTCCTGTTCCCGATTTACTCCGACAATATAGAATTCGCCGATCGTAAGCGTTTCCACCTCCGCCGGGTTCCAGCCCGCGCTGTAGATGTACCCGGGTCCGTCGATCGTCAGATGCGAGTCCGACATGGTCCAGTATAAGTCATTGGCAGATGCTGCATCCCCGCCGCACCAGCCGAAGGAGGCCCCGTCCGATGTGATTGTCTTTGACCCCGTCGCATACTCCAGCGGGTAAATTATGCTGCCGGTGCAGTCGATCCACTGCTGCAGGCTTCCCTCAAACGTTACGGTCAGGCCGTCGGTACCTTTGAATGCCTGAGAACCTATTCCAATCAGGTTATCTGCAGGGATCGTGACGGCTTTCAGCGATGTGCAGCCCTCGAATGCACAGCTGCCGATATCGGTCAGGGAGGAAGGAAGGGTGATCTCGGCCAGCTTGTTCAGGCCTCGGAAAGCTTCAGACCCGACCACAGCAACGCCAGCCGAAAGAGTGATTTTTCTGGCGTTTTCAGCGCCGGAAAAATCCGGATCTATCGCATGAACGCTGTAGCTGTCCCCGCCGCTTTTCAGTGTGGCGGGAACGGTCAGCTCGGCATTCCGGTAGTACTGGCCGGCCGCCGCGGCTGTCGGATAAAACGCCGTCACCTTGGTGATATTGCCATCAACAGAAAAGCGCCAGCAGCCGTCATCGGAAACCATAGTGTCCGCCGCGGCCAAGCCGCACAGCAGCAGGCACAGCGCCGCGCACAGGAGTGAACCCAACAGCTTTTTCTTCATCACATGAACCCCCATTTCCGACATTCCATCTGCGTCTAAAACCCCATTAATACTATACCTGTTTTAACGGATAAAATCAAGACATCACCCGTATATTTGGCAGAAAAAGAAGACCGGGAAACCCGTAAGACCGGGGAAACTTCGACAGAAGATTTGATTTTTTCCGTCCTCTGCGTTATACTGGTACACATACTCCAACAAGAAAAGGAATTACCCGTATGAACATCAACCATCAGCTCGCTCAGGAGCTCAACGTCAAAGAAGAATACGTAAACAATGTGGTTTCCCTTCTCGACGAAGGCAATACCATCCCCTTTATTGCGCGTTACCGTAAAGAAATGCACGGTACCATGGACGATACCACCC
Source organism: Oscillospiraceae bacterium (assembly GCA_017432615.1). Lineage (GTDB taxonomy): Bacteria > Bacillota > Clostridia > Oscillospirales > Oscillospiraceae > Limivicinus. The sequence goes on along the minus strand of JAFRIV010000029.1, from coordinate 38,197 downwards.
TGCGCAAACTGCATGAACGCCTGGAATATCTGCGCAATCTGGATGAACGCCGGGAAACCATTCTGAATGCCATTACTGAGCAGGGCAAGATGACGGAGGAACTCGCTGCAGCGATCGACGGCGCCGAAACCCTTGCCGCGCTGGAAGACCTCTACCGCCCCTACAAGCAGAAGCGGCGCACCAGAGCTACTGCTGCAAAAGAAAAAGGGCTGGAGCCTCTGGCTGCCCTGCTGTACGCCCAGGGCCCTGACTGCCCGGCCCCGGAGGATGCCGCGAAGGACTATCTCGACGAGGAAAAGGGCGTTGCGACCATAGAAGAAGCCCTGCAGGGGGCTTCGGATATCATCGCAGAAAACATTTCTGACGATGCGGAGGTGCGCGCCTCCCTCCGTGACTTTCTAACGGCCAACGCTGTGCTGCACGCGGAGAAGGCAACGGAAGAGGATTCCGTTTACAGCCAGTATTATGATTTTTCCGAACCGGTCAGCAGGATCCCCGGGCACCGCGTCCTTGCCATCAACCGCGGAGAGAAAGAGGGCTACCTGAAAGTGGCTGTGGAAGCAGACCGGGAAAGAGCTCTGCAGAGGCTGAGAAGGAAGGTGCTCCGGCCGGGCAGCAGTGCCATGCAGTTTGTACGCACAGCCGCCGATGACGCCTATGACCGCCTGATCTTTCCCTCTCTGGAACGGGAGTGCCGCAGCAGCCTGACGGACATGGCCTGTGAAGGCGCCATCAAAATGTTTGCCCAGAATCTGCGTCCGCTGCTGATGCAGCCCCCTGTGAAGGGTAAGGTGACCATGGGCCTGGATCCCGGTTACAAAAACGGCTGCAAGGTTGCCGTTGTAGACGGTACTGGCAAGGTGCTGGACACGGCTGTAGTCTACCCCACTTTCAATGAACGGAAAAAAGAAGAAGCCATCGAGAAGCTGACGGGGCTGATCCGCAAACACAACGTGGAGCATATTGCCATCGGGAACGGCACAGCCTCCCGGGAAACGGAACAGATGACGGCAGAAATGCTGCACCGTATCCACGGCAATCTGGCGTATGCCATTGTGAATGAAGCCGGAGCCTCCGTCTACTCCGCCTCCCCTCTCGGAGCTGCGGAATTCCCGGACTATGATGTCAATCTGCGCTCCGCCGTGTCGATTGCGCGGCGTCTGCAGGATCCGCTGGCCGAACTCGTAAAGATTGAACCGATGGCCATCGGTGTGGGCCAGTATCAGCATGACATGCCGGAAAAACAGCTGGCCGAAACACTGGACGGTGTGGTGGAAGACTGTGTGAATGCCGTGGGCGTCGATGTAAATACCGCCTCCGCCAGTCTTCTGCAGCGTGTTGCCGGTTTGAACAAGACCACAGCCGGCAACATGGTGAAGTACCGGGAGGAAAACGGCATCTTTACCGACCGCTCCCAGATCAAAAAAGTGCCCAAACTCGGCCCCAAAGCCTTTGAGCAGTGCGCAGGTTTTCTGCGGGTACCGGAATCCGAACAGATCCTGGACAATACTGCCGTCCATCCGGAGAGCTATAAGGCTGCAACCAGGCTGCTGGAACTGTGCGGATATACGCTGTCCGATGTGCGGCAGGGCCGCCTCGCAGAGCTTCGCTCCCGCTTCTCCGCCGGAGCGGAAACCATTGCCGAACAATGCGGTGTTGGGATCCCGACCCTGACGGATATCGTCGGAGAGCTGCTGAAGCCCGGACGCGACGTGCGTGAGGACCTGCCCCCTGTGCTTCTTCGGCAGGATGTTATGGAGATCTCTGACCTGAAGGAAGGGATGGAGCTCACCGGGACGGTGCGCAATGTGATCGACTTCGGTGCGTTTGTGGATATCGGCGTGCATCAGGACGGGCTGGTACACATTTCCCAGATCTGTGACCGCTATATCAAGCATCCCGGCGATGTGTTGAGCGTCGGGGATGTGGTCAAAGTCAAAGTCCTCTCGGTGGATGAAAAGAAGAAGCGGATCAGCCTGACCATGAAGGGCTGAGGCAGAGAGCCGGCAGGCCCCTTCTACGGCTGAGAAGCCTTGACTTCAGGAAACCGGCGTGTTAAAATGCGTCAGTTTTTTATGAGAGGAACACGAATCATGCTTTCTTCCAACCTGTCAAGAGACGCTTCCGGCGTGCTGTGTTTTGCCGGGCAACGGACAGACGACCTGGCCGCGCAGTACGGAACTCCGCTGTATCTGATGGATGAAGATCGGATCCGGTCAAACTGCAGAATGTATCGGAAGGCACTCCGGGAGAGCTTTGAAGGGCAGGCGCTGCCGCTCTACGCCAGCAAGGCTTCCTGCTTTACGCAGATGCTGCGCATCATGGCGGAAGAAGGGATGGGGCTGGACGTGGTATCCCGCGGTGAGATCTGTACGGCAAAGCGCGCAGGGTTTCCGATGGAGCGCGTCTGCTTCCACGGAGACGGAAAAACGACGGAAGACATCCGCACTGCGCTGCAGGAGCACGTAGGCTGTTTTATTGTGGACGGCATTGACGAACTGCTTGCGCTGCAAAAAGAAGCGGACGCACTCGGGGTACACCAGAAGGTGCTGCTCCGTATTACTCCGGGGATCGATCCGCATACGTACGAAGCCGTCAGCACCGGAAAGGTGGACGTAAAATTCGGCGTACCGATTGAAACCGGCCAGGCTTTTGAATTCGTCAGGCTGGCGCTGGCGCAGAGCGCTCTGGACGTTGCGGGGCTGCACTGCCATGTGGGCTCGATGGTGTTTGATGAGATGGTTTTTGAAGACACCTCCGACGTCATGCTGGATTTTATTGCCCTGTTGCAGAAGGAACTCGGGTTTATTACACAGGTTCTGGATCTCGGGGGCGGATACGGCGTGCGCTATCTGGAAAGCGACAAGACCATGGATATTGCCGTGCGCATCCGGGCCCTGTCAGAACATATCCGCCGCAAAGCAGAATGCGTTCAGGTGCCGATGCCTTATATCCTGATGGAGCCGGGCAGAAGCATCGTGGCAGATGCCGGTCTGACCGTGTACACTGTGAGTGCCGTAAAACATATCCCCGGCTTTAAAAGCTATGCCATCACAGACGGAGGCATGACCGATAACCCCCGCTATTGCCTATACGGTGCGAAATACACCGTTTTGCCTGTCGTCGCCTCCGATGAGGAGGCAACCGCCGTTTTTGACCTGGCAGGCCGCTGCTGTGAAAGCGGGGATATTCTCCAGCCAGCCGTTTTGCTTCCTGCCGGGCTCAGGAGAGGTGACCTTGTGGCCATGTGCACAACGGGAGCCTATCATTATTCCATGGCCTCCAACTACAACCGCCTCGGCCGCCCGCCGGTGGTCATGTTGAGAGAAGGAAAAAGCGCGCTTGCCGTGCGGCGTGAAACACCGGACGACCTTTGCGCGCTGGATATCTGAGGCTTTTATATTTTCAAAGGGGTGAGCTTCCCGCTCACCCCCTTTTTATATGCTGTTCACTTCCTGTAAAATTCCTGCAGATCCCGTTGGATATCCTCTGCCAGCGTATCCCAGAAATGTTCGGCGCTTTCCTCTGCCTCCTGGATATTCTCCATCATTCCGACGGCCGTTTCTTTAAAATCGTTGAACAGTTCCGTGCCGATCCGGCGCAGTCTGGCCTGCTCCTCCATCGTGTGAGCCGTCATCGAAACCAGCAGATCGGTCGGCTGTTTTTTTGCTTTGCGGAGCGTCCCGCTGCGTTTTTCCTCCAGGACAGCTCCATACCGGTCATATGCGACGGAAATGCAGTCCTCCCAGGAACAGTAGATCTCATCCATGGCATGCTGCCCGACTTCTCTCAGAAGCGGAAGGTCATCGCCCACCTTCTCCAGCAGCGCCGCCATTGCCTCCGCTGTCTCGTCGATCAGAAAACCGTTGCGCCCGTCCGTAATGCCTTCGGCGGCGCAGGACCCACGGATCAGGACGCTTGCCAGGCCGCAGGCTGCCGCTTCCCGCACTACCAGGCCGTTGGTATCAAATGTGGACGGGAAGAGGAAAAGATCCGCACGGGTATTCCAGGCGCGGAGTTTTTCCCTGTCGTAAACAGGGCCGACGAAAATACACTTTCCGGAAATGCCGAGTTCTTCCGCCTTTTTCTCCAACAGTGCTCTGTCAGGGCCCTTCCCGACAAAGACCATACGGAAATCCTTTCCGCGCTCTGCCAGCATCTTTAATGCCTCCAGGATCAGCGGAAGCCCCTTGTAGGTCATCAGCCGCCCTACGAAAAGAAACACCGGCACTTCAGCGGGCAGGTCAAACTCTCCCGTCACTTCTTTTACCTGCGTCTCGTCCACTCTGCCTTTCGCAAAGTCAACGCCGTTATTCATCACGCGATAGTCTCCCTGAAAGCCCAGTGCCTTCAGGCTCTCTCCCGCGCCCCGGCTGACAGCCCAGACTTCATCACAGGCCTCAATATTGCTGACCATCGCACGGATGCCCTCGTCCGCCACCGGTTTCAGCTTCACGTTGCGGCGGATATCGATATCATATTTGGTGTGATAGGTCAGGATCACCGGAGCATCCGTCTGCTCACGCAGGATGCGGGCAATGACCATGGCGGAAGCCGGGCAGTGGCTGTGGATGATGTCCGGCGCGAATGCTGCCATTTCCGAGATAGCTTTTCCTACGAACGGATTTCCCGTCCGATATCCGGAGGCCAGCGCCGTGGTGTTGAAACTCTGGTACGGAATAACCTTATACGGATAGACGGAATAGTCTGTTCCCGGATAATCCGGCGTGCCAACAAGCACCCCGCAGCTGTGCTCACTCTGCAGATACTTTGCGTAGTTTATCACCACATTTGCCACACCGTCGATCACAGGAGGGAAGGAATCATTCAAAAGGCAGATATTCATGACTGTTTTTTCTCCAGTTTTCTTTTCCGGCCGTCGGGCGTTACAAGATAGGTATTTTCCAGCACCTGTTCGGCCCCGCGACGCCATTCGGCAAGGTATTCCCTGCGCAGCACATCCCGTTCGGCAAGTTCTTCCTGTGTCAGTTCACGCGTTCTGGCCAGGCGGGCAAGCTCGTTGATCCTGTCCAGCTTTGTCTGTTCCATTTTCTCCTCCGTACATCTTTTGTCAAGGGCTTTTATTCCCCGACGCGGATGGTTCTGACGACCTCGCCGATGCTGGTGAGATCAAGCGTAAGCGTATGCTCGCCCGCGTCCAGCCCCTGCATAACTTCCTCACTGAAGACAAGAAGGAATGTGCCCGTGTTTTCATCGATCACTTCAAAGTTCTTCAGGTAGGCTGTGAGCAGTCTGCCGTCCAGAAAAATATTCAGGAGCATTGTGGGATCCGTGCGCACGAAGACGAGGAACGTTGTGTCCCCGAAGCGGTGATTCCCGCTTTCGAGCCGGCGCATATTCTACCATATCGCCCGTCACAATTCAAGCATGAAGCATGATTGAGCGGTTGATATTGCCGGCTGCTTCCTGAATGAAAAACCGGATCGGGAGTAATCGTTCCCGGTCCGGTTTTTCTCCGTTACGTTACAGGCAGAATCAGAGATTCCCCCGGATCCAGCCTGCAATGGCGGCTTCGGGCTTGAAGCCGATGGACTGATCTACAAATTCGCCGTTTTTCATCAGAACAAGGCATGGGACAGAATTCACTCTGTATTCTCCTGCCAGTTCCGGCGCATCGTCAACATCCACGTTGTAAAATGCAACCTTATCGCCCAGCTTCTCGCTGACAGATTCCAGCACGGGAGCCAGCATTTTGCAGGGGCCGCACCAGGTAGCGGAAAAGTCCACCACGGCAACCGGAGCCTTGACAGCTTCGGATTCAAACTGATCTGCATTGATCTTTTTAACCATTATTTTTTCTCCTTTTCAAATAGCTTTTTTATTTGGAACGCTTTTTCTGATCGAGCCATGCAACGGCACTCAGTGCCGCCACATTGCCCTCTCCTGCCGATTTGATATACTGATAAGGGGTGCCTGCTATATCCCCGCAGGCAAATACGCCGGGAATACTGGCTTCCATCCTGCGATTGACCGAGACGTGGCTGCCTTCCGTCTCCAGCCCGGGCACCAGCTGGCCGGGAGCCACCGCTTCCCGCAGGACAAAAACGCCGTCCGTCGGATAGGCATTCGCTTCCGTTCTGACCAGTCTCCTGCCGTCGGCATTTTCGATCCCCGTCACCTTCTCCCGGATTACGCGCACACATGCCGGAAGATCGGTTTCTTCTTTGTATACTGGGAAATACAATACCTCGCTGCATACTTCCGACAGGAAGGCCGCCTCCGACTCTTCCCGCGGAGAATAACCGATCACGGCAGTGCTTTTTCCGCGATAAAGGGGTGCATCACACGTTGCACAGTAACTTACACCGCGCCCCAGGAGTTCTTCCTCTCCGGGCAGAGGCTTGCCCTGCACTACGCCGGTTGCCAGAATAACAGAGGAGGCTTCCAGCATCTCTTCCCCTGCCTGCAGAGCAAAATACTCCCCCATGGCGTATACGGCATTGATGCGCTTTTCCGTGATCTCGATCCCCATCTGATCAAGATGCTTCTGAAAAGCCTCTGCCAGTTTCTCTCCCGGAATCGCAGGGAAACCAAGATAATTCTGTATCTCGTGTGCTTTGCTCAATTTTTCGCTCAGATCTTTGCTGCCCAACAGCATCACTGTTTTGTTGCGGATCGTTGCCGTGATTGCTGCCGACAAGCCGGCAGGTCCCGTGCCGATGACGGCAATGTCAAAGCGTTGCATACCTTGCCTTTTCTCCTTTTCTTTTAATGATGCGGGGGAAAGGTTCCCTTTTTATTCCGTCTCTTTCGCGAAAGCAGGATCAGCAGCAGGATCAGCGAGCCGGTAATGACGCCGGAAAAATCGATCCAGATGTCTGTGACAGACGGGCCGCGCCCGGAAAAGATCTGAATCGTCTCATCCAGAAAGGCTGAAAAGAGACCGTGGGCTGTACTGAGCAAAAACCCGCTTTTCCCGTCTTGACGCTTCAACGTGAAATAGAGACACAGTTCCGTACCGAGAAGCGTATACTCGCTGAAATGTGCCAGTTTACGGACAAGAAGATTGGTAACATTTCCCCGGCCGACAACGAGCTCCAGCACCGGCGTGAGCAGCCGGGTTACAAAGCCGCTTTCTTTTGAAGATAACTCCCGCCCCAGCAGAGAGTGCCCCCAGATCAGCGCAAGCGTCAATGCGATCAGCACCGGAAGGCAGGATCTTCCGTTCCTTTTATCAGAGGCTTTCATTCCTGATCCACCAGAATCCACGAAGTATTGTCCGGCAGATAGTTGATGACCACCGGAACAAACCGGTTTTTTACATTCCCCACCGTGACCAGCGGAGTAATATCCTCCACATTGAAAGTATAGGCGTATTTATCCGTATCGTAATAAACACGGTCATAGATCCGGAGGAAGAGGCCGGCATCCTGCCCGTTGGCTTCATCGGGCTTGGAGAGCGCCGTTGTGCTGTTGATATAGACGGAAAGAAATTTTCCCTGTTCGCGATCCGCCAGCTGCTCCGCCACATTGACAGCAAAACCGCTCACCGCGCCGAGAGGGGATGGCGTGGTGGACATTTCTCTCGTGTAGAAAAGCTGTTCCACCACAGTTCCGTCCGGGCCTTCAAGGGGCTCGATCACCGGATGCATCACATTATCCAGAACGACCTCGTCAAAACCCAGCTCCCACAGCTCACGCACCAGTTGTGCCGTATAATTCCGCACCGTGTTGTTGTACGGATCCAGCCAGAAGTACGTTCCGTCAAAGTAATCGGAACCGGCTGCATTGTGCAGGCAGCAGTCCGGGCTGCGGGAACCCAGAAGGGTATCGATGCAGCAGCTGATTTTTGCCACGGTATAAATATTGTCGGCTTTCAGTTCGGAGAGAATAGACACCAGGGTGTCTGTTGATTCCACCGTGTTCATATTCAGCCCGTAACTGAAAGCAAGAGGCGCAGAGGAATACCAGGCGAGATAGCCGTCCTCCCGTTTGACTTCCAGCATCAGCGCATTGCCGCTGGACAGACGGTTTGCATACTCATGAACACGTTCCGGATTTACATCGTCATACGGGACAAAGATGGCACGCACCGGCTGCACACGCCGCCCGGCTGTAGCCGGTACGCCGGAATAATCCGCTTCTTCAAACCGGATCTCCACATTGACCTGCTCAAATTCCGCAGCTTCCCGGCCCGTCTCACTGTTTGCCGTCGTTTTGCCGGTGAGCAGCGGCAGCTCAATGGAAACGCCGTCATCCGCAATAATGGCATATTTCTGCGTGCTGTAAAACAACACGACCCCCGCACCGAAAAGCAGCATCAGGATGATGCCGGGGATCAGCGCGTAATTCCTGCGTTTCCGGCGGCCCTTATAAAATTCTGATCGACGTGCCATGGGGACCCCGATCACTCGATCTTGGAGATTCTTCTCTTATGACGCTCCTCTTCCGAGAAAGGTGTATCCAGAAAGATATCGGTAATCTCCAGCGCCTTGGCTTCGCTGATCACGCGCGCCCCCATACAGAGAATGTTGGCATCGTTATGCTCCCGCGTTGCCGTGGCAGAGAATGAATCCCCGCAAACAGCTGCACGGATCCCATGCACCTTGTTTGCAGCAATGGACATTCCGATCCCCGTGCCGCATATCAGGATGCCTTTCTCAAATTCCCCCGAGGCGACCGCCTTCGCGACCGGGATCGCATAGTCCGGGTAATCACAGGAATCCGGCGAGAAGCAGCCGAAATCCTGGTATCTGATCCCGCGATCTTCCAGATGTTGCATCAGCATCTGCTTGTACGCGTAACCGCCGTGATCACAGCCTATTGCTATCATGTTTCTTTCCTCCTTAAACATTAAAGCGAAACAGCGTAACGTCTCCGTCCGCCATCACATATTCTTTTCCTTCCGACCGTACAAGACCTTTTTCCTTTGCGCTTGCCATGCTTCCGCAGGCTTTCAGATCTTCAAATGCCACGATCTCCGCACGGATAAATCCGCGCTCAAAATCACTGTGAATCTTGCCGGCAGCCTGAGGGGCCTTTGTTCCTTTTCGGATCGTCCATGCACGGCACTCGTCCGCGCCGCATGTCAGGAAAGAGATCAGTCCGAGCAGGTCATAGGAACACTTGATCATTCTGTCCAGACCGGATTCCTGCAGCCCCATCTCTTCCAGGAACATCAGGCGATCATCGGCTTCCAGCTCTGCCATTTCCTCCTCCATCTTGGCACAGATCGGCAGCACTCTGGCGTTCTCAGCCTCGGCAACTTCCGCCACGGCACGGTAATAGGGGTGATTCTGAAAGTCGGCAACACCGTCTTCATCCATGTTGGCGGCATAGATGATCGGCTTGATCGTGAGAAGGTCAGAGGTTGCGATCAGTTCGGCATCCTCTTTGTCGCATTCAAAACTTCTGGCACTTTTGCCGTCATTCATGTGTGCCTCCAGTGCTTTGAACACCTCTGCCTCATGCAGATACTTTTTATCGCCTTTGGCCGCCTTCATTGCCTTGTCGATCCGGCGCTCTATCATTTCCAGATCAGCCAGGATAAGCTCCATGTCAATAATGTCGATATCCCGGCGCGGGTCTGCACCGCCCTCTACATGGATGATATTTTCGTCGTCAAAGCACCGCACCACATGCACGATGGCATCCGTCGTGCGGATATCTCCAAGGAACTTGTTGCCAAGGCCCTCCCCTTTGCTGGCACCTTTTACAAGGCCGGCAATATCCACAAATTCAATGACGGCATTTGTCACCTTTTTCGGGTGATATAACTCTGCCAGATAATCAACGCGTTCATCCGGAACGGTAACCATACCGACATTCGGTTCAATGGTACAGAAGGGAAAATTTGCCGACTGCGCGCCTGCGTTGGTAATGGCATTAAAAAGTGTTGATTTTCCGACATTCGGAAGACCAATGATTCCAAGCTTCATTTTTTCTGTGTTCTCCTTTGGTCTGCTGTTTCAGCAAACCGCTCTCCCCGGCTGAATAAAACGGACAGAGCTTTTGCAATAGATGACAGTATATCACAAAGGCTCTGTTTTCTCAATAGGCGGATTTCATGGAAGTTGGATTTTAATCTGCCGGAGATCCCCCGGATTCAGCCAAAATAGCGTTCTTTCTCCTCTTCTGTCAGATATCGCCACAGTGATACCCGCCGCAGGTCATGTACTTGCCTGCACATACTTTATGAACACCACAAAAGCCGTTGCAGGCTGCCGCGTGTTTTTATTTTCTGACAGGATACATTGTACCATATTTTTCAGTATGGTCAGAGTATGCTGCGGCTATTTTTTACTACGTTATGCTATGTTTTACTATGTTTTTGAAAAAAATTCAAATTCCTCCAGGGCTTCTCTGTGGAACTCATAAATATGCAGCATTCATACCTGCCCATTGTTATTTCCTTCCTCAATCATGTTGAAAAGTTTTTTCACGACCCGACCTCTCAGAGCGCAGCAGTTTGTGAAATATTTATCTTCCATTTTATTCTCCTTATTTTATTTTTCCTCTCCAGCCCCAACGAGTCTGGAGGACGCGCGCGGGAAAAAGGCGGCTCTTTGAGCCTTTTTCCCCGTGCGGACTCCCCCGCGGACAGCGCCAGCCTTATATAAAGCCTTTGTTCGTCCAGAGACATAGGTGTTTTTCCCCTTTGTCCCTGGACAGCAGGACATAGGGAATACTCCCTTTGTCTGTCCACTTCCGGAAAATATTGGTTTCTGGAAGATCAGGCCATTTTCCGAATAGTATTCTGCTTCAAATTCCTTAAAATTGAAAGGCTTACAGGAATCAAACGGGGGGGTACTTCTAAAAGCATAAAAGTCGTCAGGTGACTGTCCCCTTGACAACAAATGAAAAAAACGCAGAGAGCTATGCTGCCTCTTTAGGGTACATGGCTTTCCACGCTTTTTATAATCTTGCAGTTACCCGGGCTGTCGAAGTCTATTCTCTGTTCCCTTTGCTGCAGAAGAAGAGCGCCACCGTTCCGGGGCCGGTATGGGAACCGATCAGGTTCCCGACCCAGTTGATCTCGACCTTTCCTTTCAAATTGGGAAAGCGTTCTTCGATCAGGTCAGCCACAGCACGGGCATCTTCATAACAGGCAGACTGGGAAATGTAACATTTGCCGTCATAAGCACGGCCGTTTTCGGCAAACTGTTCCATCTTTTTCACGGTTTCCCGGATCACGCGTTTTTTCGTGCGGATCTTTTCACGGGCTGTGAGTTTTCCGGCAGGATCGACATTCAGAAGCGGACAGATATCCAGCAGCCCGCCGAAGACTCCCGCCGCCTTGGAAACCCGTCCGCCGCGAACGAAAGTGGAGAGATCCGTTGTGAAAAACCAGTGGTGTACACGGAGCCTGTTTTTTTTGAGCCAATCGGCAAGCTCTGCCGCCGTCATGCCTTCATCGCGCCTGTCTGCCGCCATATCTGCCAGCAGCCCCATACCGGAAGACGCCGCCAGGGAGTCGATTACATACACTTTTTGGCCGGGGAACCGCTCTGCAAGAATCTCAGCTGCGTTTTTACAGCTGTTGTAGGCACCGGAAATGCCGGAAGACAGACACAGATGCACAACGTCCTGTCCCTTTTCCAGATAAGGGGTGAAGGCCGCAACATATTCCGAAATATTCGGCTGGGAAGTACGCGTCATCGCCCCGGCTGCAATTTTCTTATAAAAATCGGGGAAAGGCACAGTCTTCCCGAAATCTTCCAGGTACTCTTTTTCGTCCAGGAAAAAGTGAAAAGGAATATACAGAATGTCCCGTTTTTCAAAATGTTCCTTTGAAAGATCGGCAGGCATTTCACAACTCAGTATATAAGGATTCATATTGTTTCCTCCCTTATTATTCCGGTATGTCTTGTTTTTCGTTTTTTATTTTACCGTTTTTATCGCCGTTTTTTCAACCTACCATGGATTTCTGCCATTCTACGATTTGAAAAAACCTCTCTACGAATCGTAGAGAGGTCAATAACAGGCAAAAAAAGAAGTGAATTACGGCTTTTCATCCTTTTTCGGGCGTTTATACACATAGGTGCTGAGCAGAGCAATGGCAATTGCGGGAAGCATGACCAGGAAAACCTGCCACGGCTTTTTATCCCAGAACACAAAATAGACCAGTACAAAGAGCGAAATGATCAGCCCCGTCAGGGCGATCTTCAGATGCTTTGCTTTTTTAAAAACACAGTCCAGCACCAGAAAGGTTACGGCACACAGCGTGATTCCGATCAGGAAAATACGCCACTCGACCTGACCGAAGATCCAGCCGATCACAAAAGCAGTGAGAGCGGCCGTCATGATCCCGAGAAGCGCGATGATAATGATCAGGTCCGCACTGTAGGTCGGCTCATCGGCCTTTTCAATTTCTTCCGGGCTGCGCCATTTATCATGGGAAGTCAGCAGATAATCTACCGAAACATGAAAGATCTCTGCCAGCTGTGTAAGGACGTACGCATCCGGAATGGCTTCGCCGCGCTCCCACTTGGAAATGGTTTTATCGGAATAATTGATCATTGCACCCAGCTCCGCCTGGGTATACCCTGCGGCGGAGCGTAAATTGATGAGGTTGCTGGCGGAGATCAGTTTCAGTTCTCCGATATCCATGCTCACATTTTTTCCGGTGCGGTAACACCGATGATGCTCAAAGCATTCTCCAGCACACTTCTGACGGCATCCGCCAGGAACAGCCTTGCCTCCAGGACCCCCGGTTCTGCTCCTTTGATGCGGCAGACGGTATAGAACTTATGGAATCGGGATGCCAGTTCCGTAGCATACTTGTTTATGCGGCTCGGATCGTAATTCAGCGCGGACTGGTGAATTTCCTCCGGGAGAGCGGCAAGCTGACGGATCAGATCTTTTTCCGCATCCTCTGTCAGGCAGGAAAGGTCCGCCTCTTCTGCGCCGGGCACCGGATGCCCTTCAGATGCAAGATTTTTCAGCAGCGTGCAGATCCGCGCATGGGCATACTGCACATAGTAGACCGGGTTTTCGCTGTCCTGCCGTTTGGCAAGCTCCAGATCGAACTCCACAGCGGATTCCGGCCGGGAGTTGAAAAAGTAGCGTGCCGCATCCACCGGGATCTCTTCCAGAAGATTGCTGAGAGAGATCATTTTCCCTGTGCGTTTGGACATGCGCACTTCTTCCCCGTTTTCCAGGAGTTTTACAAGCTGCATCAGTACGATATCCAGCCGATGCTCCCCGTCAAGGCCGAGGGCATCCATCGCCCCTTTCAGCCTTGCCACATGGCCGTGATGATCCGCTCCCCAGATATTGATGACCTTGTCAAAGCCGCGCACCTCAAATTTGTTGCGGTGATAGGCAATATCGGCTGCAAAATAGGTATAGAAGCCGTTTGCACGGCAGAGCACATCATCTTTCAGCTCCAGTTTTTCGATCTCCTTCTCGCTCTTCCCGGCACGGCGCAGGTTTTCTGTCAGGATCTCTGCGGTTTTCAGCCACAGCGCGCCGTCCTTTTCATAAGTATAGCCGAGATCCGTCAGACGCTGCATGGTATCCTTTACAAATCCGCTTTCATGCAGGGAAGACTCGAAAAACCAGCTGTCATAGCGGATGCCGTAACGCTCCAGATCGGCTTTCATCTTCGGGATGTTGTGTTCCAGCCCGAATTTTGCCATAGAAGCAAGACGCAGAGCTTCTTCCTGCTGCAGCGGCTCATCCCCGTACCGGGCGCGGTATTCCTCCGCCAGCACCCGGATGTCATCCCCGTGATAACCGTCCTCCGGGAAAGGAACCGCCTGTTCGCCAAGGATCAGCTGCCGGTAACGCGCATCGATGGATCTGGCAAATTTATCGATCTGGTTGCCGGTATCGTTGACATAGAATTCCCGCGTAACGGCATATCCGGCGCGGTCAAGCACGGAGGCAAGAGCATCCCCCAGCACACCTCCCCGGGCATTACCCATGTGCATAGGTCCGGTGGGATTGGCCGAGACAAATTCAACCATCAACTTTTTCCCTGCACCGTATGTTCCCCGGCCGTAGTCCGCCCCTTCCGCAGCAATCGTCTTCAGCACATCGGAAAACCAGCCCTGACCAAGGCGGAAATTCAGAAATCCCGGGCCGGCCGTCTCTACGCTCTCAAACCAGGAACCTTCCAAAACGACATGAGAAGCCAGCTTCCCGGCAATCAGCTTTGGCGGCATGTGAAGGGCACGGGCCCCCACCATGGCATGGTTTGCGGCAAAGTCCCCGTTGGCGGCTTCCCGCGGAATTTCCACCGAGCCGTTGAGAAGTGCACCGGCCGGCAGTTCTCCGGCTTCTGCGCACGCTTCATAGGATTTTGTTAAAAGGTCGTGGATCTGCTGCTTTGCTTCCTGAATCAAATTACGCACTGGTTTAAGCCTCCTGTCTGTCGGACGTCAATGGTAAGGCGGTTTCTGGATACCGGAGAACGGGCAAAATCAATCACATACTCCACTTCTGCCGTTCCTCCCCCGTCATTGAAATTCTGAACAATCTTTCTTGTATCCAGGCCAAGCGTTGTACTGCCGTAAGGCATTTCATAAAGGAAAGAGGTCTTCTCTCCCTCGCGGAAGACCATACGGCTCGTCAGGCTGCCGGCACGGTCCACCACGATCTCTCTGGGATGGATCCTGACCGTCGTCCTGGTGCCCGGCAGGCCGGTGATCTCACTTTCATCGTAGGAAACCGACCATTCGTCTCCATCAAACATATAGGATCCGTCCGTCATGAAACTGATGGTATCAGGCTTTTCCGCACCGTCAACATTCTGGACGGTCTGCATGGAAATAATCACATCTTTTTTCTTCATCCGTTTATTCTCCTGCCATTCCTTTTAATGCCGTAATCGGCCTGCCGAGAAATCGGCCTGCCAGCTTCTCAAATTCAGCCAGGTCACCGCTGGTGTAGTACGACTCACAGCCGCTGCCTCCCGTCATCTCATGCCGGATCAGATATTCCTGCATGGCATCCGCAGCAAAAGCGGAAGCAGACACCAGCGCCGTGCCCGGTCCGAGAAAAGCCTGAATGGCAGGCGCGATCAGCCCGAAGTGTGTACACCCCAGCAGCAGCGCATCGGGTCCGGCTTCTTTCAGGGGAGAAAGCAGTTTTTCCACCGAAGACCGCAGTGCGGGATCCTCCGGCGCGGTGTGCCCTGTTTCACATAGAGAGACGAATTCCTGACAGGCAACCGAGAGAACCTCCCTCCCCGGGCAGGCATGCTGCAGGGCGGAAGCAAACGCACCGCTTCGGATGCTCGCCTCTGTGGCAATCACTGCGAGAGGTGCCTTTCCGGGGACCGCTGCCATTGCCCGAACAGAAGGACGCAGCACGTCGAAAACCGGCACCTCCCATGCGGAAAAAACCTCCGGAACGTTGGCAGACATCGTCCCGCAGGCTACTATGACCGCCTTCACAGAAAAGCGCCGGAGGAAACGCAGATTTTCCTCCGCCATGATCCGAAGTTCGGCAACGGAACGCGTCCCGTACGGGTTTCGGGCCGTATCCCCAAAATAAATAATGTTTTCCTCCGGCAACCGGGCACGAAAAGCCGAAACCGCCGTCAGCCCGCCAAGACCGGAATCAAAAAATCCAACAGGTCTGTTATCCATAATAGATTGATTATACCGTATTTGCCCCGGTAAGGCAACAGATTTTTTGCTGTCTTTCCCTCTGCTCCGCTGTTTCTCTCCGCGCAGCATCAAAATGCCATCAAAGCGGCGGAGCCGTCGTCTTCTCCTTTGGTAATGTTTCGGATCTCCGCAGTATAACTGTAGGAATCGTTGACCCGGATCTCTACGGTGTCTCCGCATTTTTTGCCGAGAAGCGTCTTTCCGGCGGGAGATTCCATACTGATCAGCCCCCTGCGCGGATCACAGCGCACGGTGGTAACGACGGAGACCGTCTCCGTCTCGTCATCTTCGGGGATATAGATCTCCACTTTGTCAAACAGCCCGACTTCGTTTTCACCGGAACGGTCATCAATGACTTTCGCCGTTTTGATCATTCCCTCCAGGTACCGCATACGACTGCGGTAATGATTCTGCTCACGCTTTGCGGTCTTGTATTCGTCATTTTCACTCAGGTCCCCGAATGCACGGGTACGCTTGACCTCTTCGATCACGCCGGGCATCACATCCACACGGATGTGATCCAGTTCCTCCTGCATGATCTTAATATCATTTTTTGTCAGTTCATTATGCATGATCCTTCTCCTTTTTCCTTTTCTGCCATAGAGCCGAGTGCCTTCAGTTTCGGAAATCCCTGCTGCCGCAGCGCTTCATAAGCCAGGATAGCAACGGAATTGGACAGATTGAGACTGCGTGCTTCCGAGATCATTGGGATCCGTATACACCGATCACGGTATTTCTCTCTCAGCCACTCCGGCAGCCCGGCTGTCTCCTTTCCGAAAAAAAGCGATACATTCCCGGAAAAATCCGCTTCCGTATAAATATGCGGAGCCTTGGTGGTAGCCAGATAAATATCGGCATCTCCGTTTACGGTGAAATACTCTTCCAGATCTTCATAGACGCGGATCTCCACCAGGTACCAGTAATCCAGCCCGCAGCGCTTTACCATTTTGTCGGAAATATCAAACCCAAGGGGTTTGATCAGATGCAGCCGGGCACCGGTAGCAGCACAGGTGCGGGCAATGGCGCCTGTATTGTGTGGAATTTCCGGCTCAACGAGGACAATATCAACCATACTTGCCGCCCCTTCCTTTTATGCTTTCTGTTTTTCCGTCTCAAACCCGTGTGTCCAGTCAGCGCGGCGATAATAGAGATACAGCATTCCCGTGGTGAGAAACCAGGTGAGCGGATATACCAGATTGACAGTCGTGATCGAATGAAATACGGGAACCAGCAGTGCAAGATAGATAACGCGCCCGACCCCCCAGACGGAGAGATAGCAGGCCATTGGGAAAAGCGATTTTCCCGCCCCGCGAAGGACCCCGGCGATGCCGTGTGTTGCGGCAAGAAAACAGAAAAAGAGCGAACACTGCCTTGCTTTCAAAACACCGTATGCAATGGCCTCCGGCTCGGCCGTGAATGCCCTGATGAGAACCGGCATGGCAAAAAACACGGCCAAACCGATCGCCTCTGCAGTACATACGACGCAGAGGAGGCCGAATCGGGCGCCCTTTTTTGCCCGCCCGTACTGCCCGGCTCCGAGATTCTGCCCGATAAACGTGGTCAGCGCCATGACAAAGCTGGTGATCGGCAGAAAAACAAAACCTTCTATCTTGGTATATGCTCCGCAGCCCGCAACCGCCATCGTGCCGAAAGCGTTGATATTGGACTGTACAAGAACATTTGCAAACGCAATAGCGGAATTCTGAAAACCGGACGGCAGTCCGTACCGGATGATCTGCCGAAAAATCAGTCCGTTAAAAGCAATCTTCCTCAAACGGACCCGATGCTCTTCTTTCGTACGGCAGAGCCGTATCAGACACAATACCGCGCTTACAGACTGAGAAATGACGGTTGCCAGAGCCGCACTCCCTACCCCGCCGTGAAAACCCGCTATAAACACGACATCCAGCACCGTGTTGATCACCGAAGAGCCGATCAGATAATAGAGCGGATGCAGGCTGTCTCCCACTGCCTGCATAATCCCGCGGCAGCAGTTATACAGCGTTGTGGCCAGTGCACCTGAAAAATAGATCCGCAGATAAAGCGCTGCTTCCGGCAGGATCTCCTCCGGTGTCCCCATCAGGCGCAGGATATCGTCAGAAAAGACCGTCCCGATGATCGTGAGAACGGTTCCTGCCAAAAGGCAGAAAGCAAGATCCGTATGAACGGCAAGGGAAAGATCCGCAGCGTCTCTGGCGCCGAAATAGCGGGATACCGTGACGGACGCTCCGATGAACACACCCTCTACAAAGCCGATCAGCATAAAGACCAGTGATCCGACCGAAGTGACAGCAGCCAGCGCATGATTCCCAAGCAGATTGCCCACGATCAGTGCATCCACCGTACTGTAGAGCTGCTGGAAAAGATTCCCTATGAAGAGTGGGATCGCAAAACGGATGATCTGGCTGCCGATGGCGCCTTCCGACATGCGCACGGCAGACGGTGTTCTCTCTCTGCTGATCGTTCCGTTCGCCCCCCTTCCTGCGTACTGCGGCACGCTCAAAAGCGTGCCGCAGTATTATAGCTTTATTTTCCCCAATTTGCAACCGGATAATGGCGATAAATTATGTTACCTGATTTATGCAAACCATACATGGGTACAGAACAGGATAAAGAGGAAATATACGAGCCCGAAGATCGCCGCGACCAGCAAAGCCGCCTTTAACGCACTCCCGATGAGCGCACGCTGCTCGGAAGACGTCAGTTCGATCTTTTCCGCATTATCCTGCCGCTTCGGTTCATACCAGGGCATACCGTCCACATTCATGTCCGCTATGGTGCGGCCGTCGTCTTCAAAATCCTCTTTACGGTTTCGCATGGTCTTTACGCATCATAGAGGTGGCAGGCGCAGAAATGACCGGGTTCCACCTCGCGGTATTCCGGAGCGATCTGTTTGCATTTTTCCATGCATCCGGCGCAGCGCGTATGGAATTTGCATCCCTGCGGAGGATCTGCCGGCGAGGGGATCGATCCTTCCAGAACGATACGGTTGATCTTTACATCCGGGTCCGGGATCGGAATAGCGGAAAACAGTGCCTGTGTGTAGGGATGAAGCGGTTTGGAAAAGATTTTTTCCGTTTCGGAAAACTCCACCATGTTCCCCAAATACATGACTCCCACCGTGTCAGAGATATGCTCCACCACAGAAAGATCATGGGAGATAAAGAGATAGGTCAGGCCGAATTCCTTCTGCAGATCTTTCAGCAGGTTGATGACCTGGGCCTGGATGGAAACATCCAGTGCGGAAACCGGTTCATCACAGACGATAAACTGGGGGTTCAAAGCCAAGGCTCTGGCAATGCAGATCCTCTGGCGCTGCCCGCCGGAAAACTCATGCGGATACCGGCCTTTATAGTATTCCGGAAGCCCGCAGGCATTCATCACGCGGGTGACGTAGCTGTCAAACTCGGAAGCGTCGATGATTCCGTGCTCCCGCACCGCCTCCCCGATGATCTCTCCCACCGGAAGCCGCGGGGAAAGGCTGGAATAGGGATCCTGAAAAACGATCTGCGCCTGAGGACGGAATGTGCGCAGTTCCTCCCGGTTCATGGCAAAAATATCCTTCCCATCGATCCTCACATTTCCGGAGGTCTTTTCCAGCAGACGGAGGATGGTGCGGCCGCAGGTGCTTTTCCCGCAGCCCGATTCCCCCACGAGTCCCATCGTCTTACCGCGCTCAATTTTAAAGCTGATTCCGTCAACTGCTTTCACATATCCCGTCGTACGCTTAAAGAAACCGGTCTTGATCGGAAAATATTTGACCAGATCGTCAACTTCCAGCAAATAATCTTTCTGTGTCATACCAGTTCCTCCACATTCACTGACTTCGGATACCCGCCGATCTCTCCCGTTTCGTAAAACCGGTAGCATGATACATAGTGTGTATCACTGATTTTGATCTCCGGAGGATAGAGCCCGCTGCAGCGGTCACACTTCATCTCGCACCGGTCGCGGAAGTAACAGTAATTCGGCATATCCACCGGATTCGGCACATTGCCGGGAATGTTGTAGAGCTTGTCCACTTTTCTTCCGACGACCGGTTTGGAAGCCATCAGCCCGATAGTATAGGGATGCGCCGGGTGATGGAAAATATCATCCGCCGTGCCCTTTTCCACAACGCGGCCGGCATACATGACCACGACATAATCCGCCATCCCTGCAACCACCCCCAGATCATGAGTGATCAGCATGATGGAGGAGTTGAGCTTATCCTTCAGATTCTGCAGCAGGTCAAGGATCTGCGCCTGGATCGTCACATCCAGCGCTGTCGTCGGTTCATCTGCGATGATCAGGGTGGGAGAACAGGCAAGTGCAATGGCAATGCAGATCCTCTGGCGCATCCCGCCGGAGAGTTCATGGGGATACATATCATACACGCCTTCTTTGTTGGCAATACCCACCAGATCCAGCATTTCCAGCGTACGCGCTTTGATTGCCTCCTCACTCATCTCAGGATGATGCAGTTTCGTCACCTCATCCACCTGAGCCCCGATCTTAAAGACCGGGTTCAGGCTTGTCATCGGCTCCTGAAAGATCATGGAGATCTTGTTGCCGCGAATATGCTCCATTACCGAATTCGGCGTATTGGCAATATTATATGCCGTGCCGTCTCCTTTGTTGAAGCGGATCTCCCCGCCGACGATCTGTCCGCTCGGCCGCTGCAGAAGCTGCATGAGTGAGAGAGAGGTTACGGATTTCCCGCATCCTGATTCCCCGACGACGCCTACTGTGGAATGCTTCGGAACGGAAAAGTTCACGCCGTCCACCGCTTTTACCGTTCCCACATCCGAGAAAAAGTAGGTGCAGACATTGTCGAATTCCACCACGTTGTTTTCATCCTTCATCCTCGTGGTGTAGAGAGAAGGGTCTTTTCCAGCATCCGCCCGTTTTTCTTCCAGCTTCCGCGTGACACGGCGGTTGAATCTGGTGATCCGTCGGGATTCGGACGCCGAGATATAGGCGGAGCCTTTTTTCTGATCAGACATGTTTCCTTTCTCCCTTCTCAGCGTTTTGATTTCGGATCATAAGCATCCCGGAGGCCGTCGCCCACAAAGTTAAAGGCAATGACCGTCAGGCAGATCAGCAGCCCGACCGGGATCCAGATAAAGGCATAGTGTGCCATAGCCGAGGCGGAGGACACGGAATTGATGATCGTACCCCAGGTCGCCAGCGGATGCTTTACCCCCAGGCCAAGGAAGGAGAGGGTCGACTCCATGATGATTACGGAGCCCATGCCCATAGTTGCCGTAACGATCAGCTGCGGCATGACATTGGGGACCAGATGACGGAAGATCCGGGACCTGACCTTGATGCCGGTTGCCTCCGTGGCGACCATGAACTCCTGTTCCCTCAGAGAAAGGATCTGGCCGCGGACAAGCCTTGCAACACCGGCCCAGCCCATCAGGCCAAGCGCCGCCATCATGATGATCAGCCGGATATACGTGTTCATGCGCAGGGCATCCATCATGGCGCCGAGGATGATCATGATCGGCATGGACGGCAGGCAGTAGAAAATATCCACCAGACGCATGATCAGATTATCCACCCATTTGCCGTAATAACCCGCAAGGCCGCCCATGATGATCCCGAGCAGGATCTCCAGAAAGACGACCACAAACCCGACCATCAGGGAAATCCTGCCGCCGTACATAATGCGGGCAAGTACGTCAAATCCGTCGCCGTCGGTACCGAGGATATGCCTGGAACTGGGGGCTTCATACATATTGATCACATAGATGATCTGTTCACAGTTGATCACAAACTCTCCGGTATCCCGCTGGGTAATCGTAAGCTCGGCATCATTGTACTGCAGAGCGCCGGAATCGTCATAGACGTAGGATCCCGTCTCATTCTGCATCGGGAGAGGATAGGTCAGCTTCCCTGTTCGCTTTCCCTCGGAAAGCATGGAGAGGATCTCATCCATGATCGCATTCTTCAGATCATAGTCCATGGTGTCTTCCCCTGTATAACGGCGGACGGTAAAGTCGGTAAATTCGGCAAATTCCTTCCCGTCGGCGTCAAAGACCGCAAGGGCGCCGTTCTCCTCCGGCAAAACCGTATAAGCCGCACCGTTGGCTGTAAAACTGCCGCTTCCGTAGGCAGCCATCAGGGCAGCCGGACGAAAATCATCGGAAATTGTCTCCCCCGTGGTATAGGTATCCAGCGTAAGGAGAGAATACACTCTTCCCACTTCTTCTCCCAGGAATTCATAGACGGCGGCTGTCTTGCCGTTTTCGGAGAGAAAATACTGCTTTCCGTTATAAGAAAACCCGGAGGTCCCGACCGCTCTTTCCACCGCTTCTTCAAATCCTTCTCCCGGGGAAGATGCGGTATAGACAAAGCCCTCTCTCTCGGTATAGAGATCAAAGGATTTCGCTTTGCCCATTTCAAAGGTGTAGGATATCCCGTCCAGTTCAAAAGAGCCGTTCTTTCCCTTGCAGTTTTTTGCAGCGGCGGCATCCAGGCCGGGGATCTCCTCCGCATCCGCTTCCGCATAGGCGACGGACTTGGAGAGCATGCTGTACGTGCCGATGCGCACAACGGCCTTTCCCGTTGTGCAGATCGGTGTAAGCTCCGCCCTGCTGAGGGTATAGACCTCATGGCCGAGTTTTCGGATCAGATAGGCCTCTTCGCCGTCGAATACACAGCGGAGTTCCTCCTCAGAAGCGATCATGCTCTTGATGTTGCTGTTCATCGCATTGACAACCTTGCGGGAAAGCTCCACCTCACTGTTTACGACATACCCGTTATATGCCGTATTGGTTTTGGCCAATGCGTAATTGACATTCTGCGTGCTGTACTTGTAAAAAATCTGTTTTTGCCCATAGGCATAAAACAGCGGGCCGATAAAGGAGAAGACAAACATCAGGATCAGCAGGCCGGTTCCGAAGACCGCAAGCCTGTTGCGCACAAAGCGTTTGAAGACCTGCTGTCCGGGAGAAAGGACTTTTACACGGGAAACGTCATCGAGATGGATCGTCTCATCCGCAGACTGTACCCGCTCTCTTTCTTTTGCTTTCAGCGCTTCATTGAGCGTATTCGTCATATCCGCACCTCCTCAGCTCAGACGGACCCGCGGGTCTACCGCGCCGTACAGCAGGTCGGATATCAGATTTCCCAGCAGCGTCAGGATCGAGATAAACGACAGATAGAACATGATAAAGGGAATATCCGCCTGCGTCATGGATGTATAGGACGCATATCCTATCCCGCGGATGGCAAAGAGGGATTCTGTGATCAGTGCACCGGAGAAGAGCCCCGGCAGCATTCCGCCAAGGGTCGTGATGAGGGGGATCAGCGTATTGCGGAAAGCATGCACATTGATGACCTTCTTTTCCGGCACGCCTTTGGCACGCGCTGTGCGGATATAGTCGGCATTGAGCACTTCCAGCATATTTGTACGGGTGTAGCGCATCAGTCCGCCGATGTTGATAATGATCAGCGTGATCGACGGCAGGACAAAATGCTTCGCCACATCCAGGAATTTTCCGAAATCAGAGAGATTCATATAATTCCTTCCCTGCATACCGGACAGATCAAACCAGCCGAGTTTCACAGAGAAGACGTATTTGAGCAGGGTTGCCAGGAAAAACGTCGGCATGGAAATGCAGATCATGGAAAAAACCGTTGTAAAATAATCCGCAAAGCTGTACTGCTTCTTCGCCGCTGTGATCCCGAGAGGGATGGCAATCAGGATCTCAAAAACATAGGAAACCATACTGAGCGCGAAGCTGTACCATACGGTGTTTTTGAACACCTGGGTCACAGGGATCGTCCATGCCCAGCTGTCGCCCCAGTTCCCGCGCACCGCATTCCCGATCCAGATAAAATAACCGCCTACGACGCCTCTGTCCATGCCGTACTGGGCATTCAGATCCGCCAGCCATTCCGCATAGCTTTTGGTGGCGCCTGGCCGCGAGGCGAGTTCCCTCGCCTTGGTCTCCACGAAGCTCATGGGCATATTGTACATGAGCGCATAGATGATAAACATCACAAAAAAAAGTATGATGGCGCTGTAAAGCAGCCTTTTTACAGTATACTTGAACATTTTCGATCACCTGAAAAAAATACTATAAAACAGCAGGGCACGGGAGGGGCTGATAGCCCCTTCCGTGCAGAAAGAAAGCTTTTTAGAGATTACTTTACTGCCAGAGTGCTGATCTCGGCATACCATCCCCAGTAAGGCGTCATATCCTTCGGCATGGTGTCGTTATCTACGCGGACAGTCGAAGACACATAGCAGTTTTTGCGCTGGTAGAGCGGAAGTTCGCAGCCCCAGTCCATAATGATCTCCATGGCTTCTTTGTATACGGATTTGCGGTATTCGATGTCAGCACTCATTTTGCCGGCTTCGATCAGTTCGTCCAGTGCTGCATCATCCACAGAGTAGTGGTTGGAATTTGTGCCGTTGCCGTGAGCGTTGGTGCTGTGGTAGACCTGTGTCATATCCGGATCGGGCGTAGCCTGCCATGCGGCTGCCCACATCATAGCGGTGTTGCTCTCCAGAGAATTGTTCCAGACGGAAGTTCCGACGTCGTTGACCTGGAGGGTAATGCCGAGGTCGGCAAGCACTTCGGAAGCCGCCACAGCCACGCCGTAAGCCGGGTGATCCTGCAAGCCCTGGCCGGGGATCATAACTTCATAGGTCTCCGTCGCATCGGTGAATTTGCCTTCTGCTTCATCCCAGGTGAAGCCTGCCGCCTTAAAGAAGCCGACGGCGGCATCCTTTGCGGCAGCATACTTCTCTTCATCACTCATGGCAGAGGTGTAGATCGCATTTCCATCCACATCGACAGAGTAAGCCGCCTGATAGCCTTCATCCGCCGGCTTGGGAGCGGCCCAGGAAGTGTTGGAAATGGGGTACTGGATGACGGCTGCCCTGTCTCCGTAGTAGGAGTTGATGACCGTGTCACGATAGACAGAGAAGAGCGTCATAAAGCCTTTGCGCAGTGCTCTGGAAGCCTCAGAGCCCGGCTCGCCGTTGATGTTGACGAGGTCGGCATTGATGCCGAGATAGCCGTATCCGCGGTAGTCAATGAGGTAAGTGGTCAGCGTATCCCCGACGAGCTCCTTGTTGGAGTTGGCGTCTTTGATGGCAGCAACCGTATCGTCATTGATGGACGGGGTGGAGATATCAAAGGTGCCGGTGACCGTACCGGGCACATAGTCGCTTTCCACAGCTTCCTGCATCAGGATCACTTTGGTGACCGGCTCGCCTTCAAAGTAATTCGGATTGGCTTTGAGGGTAGCAACGCCGTTTGCATAGCTGTCCAGCACATAAGCACCGCAGCCGACAGGCTGTGTGGTCTTGTCCTTCACGAGGCTCAGATCGCCCTTCGGGAAGCCGAAGCTGTTGTTGTCATAGTCATAAAGGGATTCATCTCCGTAATAGTGCAGCGGAGCAATAGTGAAGCCCATATTGTAAATGGCGGTTGCATCAAACTCCGTCATATGGACCGTCATGGAATAATCGCCCGTGCGGACGATGCCGGAAATGTTGGGGGCACCGTTTCCGGTGGAAACGCCGACAGCGTAGGCATCGTAGTTGTCCATCAGGTCGTAGAGGCTGGAGCCTGCAGACTCGGTATCGGAGAGGTTTGCAAGGTCACCTTCATAGGCATCGTACATGGTGGCAAAGAAGTCTGCCGCCGTGGCATCCTCTGCCAGTTCGAAACCCCAGTTGGCCGCGCAGGCAGCCACGCTATCCGTGGTCTCATTGTAGCCGTTTGCAATGCAGTAATCCGCAATTTCCTGTGCGAAGGCCGCACCGGCCTGATCCACATCTGCCCAGAAAGCCTGCTGGGTCTCCGCCGTCCAGTAGGTGAAATCCTCGTTGTCACGACCGGCTGCAGCAAGCAGGCCGAAGAGGGATTCCATGCCGGAGCGGTACTCTTCCATGCCTTCAATGGGAAGGGCATAGATGGTGGAAGAACCGTCATAGGTCGGATCGGAAAGGACATAGATCCCGAAGATCACGTCATCGATATCGGCCGGGACGCCGTCGGAGAAGACGATATCATCGCGCATGGTAAGATTGTAATCCACCGTGCCGTCTTCATTCTGGATCACATCGACATTACCCATGGTATAATAGGTATAGTCCGTGCCGTTGTAGGTGCGCGTTTCGCCCTCAATGCCGTGTTCGATCATCGCGCCGCCGCGGTCATAGCCGAAAAGGGCGCCCTGCGTCAGATCGACGACTTCCATATCGTAAGCCGTGGTAGCGAAGAAGGGGCTGAACTTCTGCCCGAAGGTAGAAGTGGCATACACCAGGGTAGACGGCGCTTCTTCTGCCGTATTCTCGGCAAAAGAAACCCCTCCCAGAGTGAACACCATAGCCAGTGCCAGGAACATTGCCAGGATTCTGGATGTTTTCATGTTTTCCTCCAAAAGATTATTTTATATTGCAGCATAAGCTGGAATATACATTTATCGCGGATACGGGACCTCTTCAGTTTTCAGCTTTTCCCGCTGCCTGATGAGCAGGAGAGAACAGATCAGAAGGTCCGCCGCCCCCAGAAGATAGACTGCGTCGGACATGGACTCTTGATAGTATAGCATAAAAACTATATGTCCTGCAAGAGAAAAAGCCGAGAGGAAGGCAGAAAAGGCAGCCGTGACGACCGTCCGCTTTTCTATTTTGTCCCGCTGTTCCCGCTTCAGCGGCTCTTTTGCCCTCCAGAAGAGAAAACAGCTCTCTCCCTGCAGGAAGAGGGGCAGCAGGGAGAGCGCCAGGGGGAACATCACATACCATTTTCTCGCACAGGGGGCATTGGTCATCAACGACGCAGCCACTCCCGCCGCGCCGAGGATCGTCAGGAGGGAAAAAACTCTCTTTGCCACTGTCAGCGCTTTCCCGGCGAGAAGGAAGCGAAAGAGTGGCCCGCTGTAGACCGGGACCTGCCTGCTCTTTCCGCCGGCGGGATCCGTAACTTCCTGCAGGGTATAATCCGCAATATATTTTTTAGCCATTATCAGCCTCCAAAGGCTGCGGGAGGGCAGAGCCTGCCCTCCCGCACCTGTCTTTTTAATGGGAATTATAATAGAGGATCGCCGTGCTGTCCGTCAGAATGGCGTCACACCGCCCCTCATAGAGATAGGTAAAACATTCCGTCGTGCCCCCGACAAGGCGGATCACATTGCCAAGGCGCCCTGCCAGACGCTGGTTGCTGTTCAAAGCTGCCAGCGCTTCCGTGGTGGAGGGCATGGCAAGGGTCTTTCCTTTCATGCTGACCGTCATGGAACTGTCCCTTGCTGCAATGACGATCTGGTTGCTGATATAAGGCCCGTATATGGCAAGGCGTGTATCTCTTACCAACTCGTCCGACAGGGCAATCCCGCCCCATGCGCAATCGATATTCCCCGAGGCCAGCTCATCGTAAACCTTTTCTTTCTCGATGCTCTGCTCCTTGAGCGTCCACCCGAGCAGTTCCGCCGTTGCGATCGCCAGTTCTATATCGAACCCCCACAGCGTTCCGTTGGACTGATAGACAAACGGGAAGGAATTGACGTCGACCCCGATGATAAACGTCTTGTCCTTCGGCACGGCAAGGTTGTCCAGCGCGTTCAGGTTCTTCTCAAAATTGATCACGCGGCTGCCGAACCACTTGGTTGAAAGTTCATCCACCTTTCCCTGTGCGGCAAGCACCTGAATGGCGGCTACAACATAGTAGATGATCGGGTCATTATTCCGGAAGGCGAGATAATAGTCCTGCTCTACCAGGGTCTGGATTGCCTTGACGCCGTATCCGCTGCCGCCGCAGGCGGCAAGGGAAAAGCAGAGGCAGAAGATGAGAAAGGCCGACAGAACGGAGCGTGCATTAAGTGTCATAACGGGAGGAGTCGTAGTCTTTAAAATCCTCAAAATCGCTGTCATCTAAAAAATCGCCGTCAAGATAGTTCTGGTCGTCAAACTGGTCGTCCGTGAACTCCTCCGCAAAATCCTGATCTCCGTAGGCTGCGTCCGCATAGTCTGCTTCGTCATAGCCGCCGTCATCGTATGCCTGCCCCTCATCCTCGTAGTAGGCTCCGTCATCATACGATCCGTCATCATAGGAAGTTTCGTCTTCATAATAGTCTCCCTCTGCCTGTTCGTAATCCTTCGGATCGTAATAGAATTCGTCATCGGAAACATTCTCTGCCGGGAGGTCATCATAGTATTCTTCTTCCCGCTTTGACATTTTCCGGCCGGAGCTTTTGCGTTTTTCGGCTGTCGGTGCGACGGGTGCTTTGGGTGTTTTCTTTGCTTTGGCGGATTTTGCCTTTCGGGACGGGCGGTCGTCGTAATCGTCGTCATAACGGGAATCATAATCATCATAGTCATCATAATCGTCATCTCTGCCACGCTTCAAACGAACGATCAGCGCAATGATCAGCAGCAGTATTCCAACGACGAAGACGGCAACCCCCGCGATGATAATGATCTTCTGTGTGGATTCCATACCGTCAAACAGCGCTTTCAATCCGCCGATGGAGAAGCCGGAAGAGCCGGAGGACCCTGAGGAAGAACCGATGCCGCCGGAAGAGGCAGAACCGTTGTCCGTGGACGGATTGTTGACGAAGATGGAAACATTGGGGTCGGGGGTAACCGGATTGAGAGCCGCCTGCTGTGCCTGACGTGCGGCAGCTTCCGCTGCGAGGCGCTCCTGCTCAGCCTGGGCAGCCCGTGCAGCTTCTTCCTGGGCGAGACGAGCCTGCTCCGCCTGATAGGAGGCATAGCGGCTGTCAAGCGTCAGCGCATAGTCCGTGAGCATTTTGGCCACTTCCGCGATGCGTTCGGGATAGTTGTCCACATTGACCGTCAGAATCGTGACGGCGATGGGATTCGGCGTATAGATGATGCCTCCCACATGCTTGTTGTTCTTGGTGGGGTTGGTCTTGGTCTCCTCAAAGGAGCCGTACTTCTGGGCTACTTCGTAGGCGCCGCCGAGATTCCTGGAGAGGTCCGGCGTCGTGCCGTCCACTTTCATCTGCTTCATATAATTGAGGATACGCGGATAGTCCTGCTGGTTGTTGTAAAGGGTACGCAGCACCTGTGTGAAGAAGTTGACGTTATAGTAGCTGACGCTGAAAAAGTCCTGGTTGAAGTAGCTCTCCGGAAGATCGGTGAACTGAATGATCTGGTCGGCGCACTTGCCCGCATACGTGCCGCCCATCCACTGCACCAGGGCATGGCCTGCATCGTTGTCGGAATTGACAAGGGCTTTCATCTCCAGCTGATCCAGCGTGCCGGTGTTGTACTGGTTTTCATAGCGGGTATCCGCCGTGATCTCCCCTGCCATTTCCTTCTGCGCGCAGAGCATCGAGACAGGCACTTTGTAGAGGCTTGCGCTGTAGCACCATTTGTCTTCATTATAAAACCACATATCGCCGGTTTTCAGATAGCAGAAGCCGACACAGAGAGATCTTGCCCGGGAATCAAGGCTGTACTGGGCTACATAGTCGTCCAGCATTTTCTGCATTTCCGAAGCATCAATAATACCGGTGGCAGAAGCTGCTTCCGTGTCAGCCGGTGCATCATTCGTTGCGAAGGCTGCGGCACTCAAAGTGAGCACCATCAGAACACTCAGCAAGAGTGCGACGGATTTTGTAAAGATTTTCATGATTTGTTCCCCGCTTTCCGTTATAAAAAATATTCAGATTCTATGGATCAAGGCAATGCTTACTTGCCGAACTCACAGACATAACCGATCTGCCCGCTGTACATCTGGGGATAATCGTGCACGGGATCATCCCGGCTGTCATTATAGACCCATGCGCCGTTGAAATACCAGAGGAGCAGATAATCCTCCGCAACGTTGTCTCCGCTGTCGTAAAGAGACGGCTCTCCGCGACCCCAGGCGTAAAAGTCGACCGTTTCGTTATTCTCCCACACGAGCTCCCCGTTTTCGCGATGGCAGCCGAGCCAGACCTTCTGAATGCCGTTTGAAGAGGCCAGCGCTGTGATCTCGTTCAGTTCCTCCAGGCTGCTGACTACAGCCAGATGTCCGCCGAGAGAAAGGCACTTCTGCTGTGCCTGCGTCCAGCTGAGGTCTTCCGTAAAGAACTGGTAGGAATGTTCCACAGGCGTCTCCTCCGTCTGCGCTTGCGCAGGATCGGGTGTAACCGGCGTATCGGAAATGATCACAATGGAACCGGCCGGCGGCTGGGGTATGATTGTCCCGGCATTGACAGCCTCCTCATTTTCCGGTGTGGGGAAGACCATATCCGGCGGGAAAGTCACCGCGGCAATGGCCATCGCCTCCAGTTCGGCAGGCGTCAGTTCTTCTTCCTGCTGCGTCTGGCGGGAAGGAAGGATCCCGTTGAGACGGATATCTTCAAAAACTTTTGTGTAGACGATCGTCCCCAGCACCAGCAGTACGATCAGCACCAGGAGCAGGATCACAGGAGCGGCACTGCGTTTTTTCGCCTCTTTGGTGATATTTTTTTCTCTTTCCACATTCTGCTTATGCGCCTGAACGGCGGAAGGGGCTTCCCTGCGTTCCGCTGCGCTGCCGCGCGGTGCGGAGGAGGTGCGTGCCTCGCTGCGGGGACGCGGTTTTCTGACGGGGGGTTCCGGAGAGGCATATGCAGAGCGGCGTTCCTCCTGACCGGTTTTCCGGGCCGGCTGACGTGTGGGTTTGTTTTCTGCCGTATCCCCGTGATCGCCGTATTCCTCCAGGATATCCGCCATCATTTTTTCTATTTCACTCATCTCTTCTTCGCTTTTGCGAAAGATCTTTTCTGCGCCTGAATCGTTCTGTGCCACAAGGCGGACCCCCTTTGCAGAATAAGTTGAGTATATCCTATCACACGAAAAAAATTATGTCAACGAAAACAATTATGGTTTTTTGATTTCTCCCCTCAGGCACAGAATTATCTTGCCGTACAGGCATCATTTCCTGTATAATGGCTGTGTTATGAGAAGACGATCACTCCCTCCCATCTTGATACTAATCCCGCTCCTGCTGGCGATACCGTTTCTGACTTCTTCGTGCACGCTGAGAGGGGCAGGTCCTCAGTCGCAGGCGGTTTTGCCCGCGGCTGAGGTCTCGCCTGTGCCGTCTCCGATTTTAAGCCCCTCTCCGGAGGCGGAGCCGTCTCCTGCCGTCACAGCTTCCCCTTCGCCCTCTCTGTCCCCCGCGGCGACAGAAACGCCGGCGCCGACCCCGGTGCCCTACGAAGGAGAGGAGATCGCGCAATACGCCAGGCAGTTTGACGGGGGAACCTACCGCTATGCCGGGAAGGATCCTGCCACCGGGTTTGACTGTTCCGGACTGGTATACTATGTGTACCGGCAGTTCGGCTATCGTCTGAATCGCGTGGCCGCCGACCAGGCGACCAACGGAATCGCCGTCGAAAAGCTGGAAGAACTGCTGCCCGGTGATATTCTATGCTTTTCGTGGCACGGCAGCAGCTACATCAATCATGCGGGCATCTATATCGGCGAGGGAGATTTCATCCATGCGATGGACAGCGCTCACGGGGTGCTGATCACCTCTGTAGAGGAGTATCTGCAAACACACGACTGGAAAGCCCGGCGCATCGTCGGCTGCATGCAGAAATTTACCCCCGAAGAACTTGCCGCCATAGAACGGCAGGAGGAATACCTCGTCTGGCTGCAGCAGGAGGAGGCAAAACGGCAGGCGGAAAAGCTGGAGGCAGAAAAGCAGGCCGCGGCGGAAACGCCCCCTCCCCCGGTGATCCCCGCAGCGGACGTGCTTGAACAGCAGGCAAAGCGTGAGGAGGAAGAACGGCTGCGGAAAGAAGAAATTGAAAAAGCCTGGGAAGAGATCCTCGATCCCGGGCAGGAAGAGGCCCAGGAGGGGCAGGATGCTCCCGCCGCCGGGCAGGAACCCTCGCCTGCAGAAGAAGAGCCTTCGGAACCCGCTGCCGAGCCGGAGGGCATCCCGGAGACGGAGGAAGACATGCTCGTGCAGGATGCGTAAAAAACAGTATTTATGACATAGAGACGGCCTCATCCGGAAAATGAGGCCGTCTCTTTTGCATGATGTCAGATAATAATATGTTTTTATTCTCCGAAGCCGGTAGCGTTACCGCCGTCTGAGGGGGCAGGATCGGAAGACGAAGCGGGATCAGAAAAACCGATGCTGTAGTCATAGGACGTGCCGGCCAGAGGATTGACGCCGCCGGATCCAGAGAACGGTCTCTCTCAGAGGCGGCAGCGACATATTCCTCCACGCTGCGAAGCCGCCCGACCCCGGTCAGATAGGCAAAAATGAACTCCTCGTACATGGTCATGCTCTTTATGTCGAACAGAGCCCGGCAGAGCTCCGCACCCATAAGACGGATCATGCGGAACATGGGATACAAAACCACCGAAGACATGCCCTCCGTTGTCAGTGCAGCTTTGAAAATGGACAGGGCAAGGGAGGGGCGCGGAGGAAAAACATAAGGTGCGGCCAGAAAGACGACTTCCGGCTGCCGCACTGCCTGCTGCATGTTCCCTTCCATCATTCTCCGTGGCCTCGCTTTCTTCTCCAGATGGGGCTAACTCTGCTGATTTTTTTGAAATAATATAGCACAATTATCCGTTTTTGTAAAGAAATCAAAGATGTTCCGATAGGCAAAAAACAGGCATGGCAGGCTGCTTAGATATCTGCCTCTTGTTGCTGTGCAAAAAGTGTGATACAATTCTGTTTAAGCAGGTTCGTTATCGGATCTTCAAAAAACGACAGCAATGAGAGAAAGGAAACTTTCGTAATGGACGACAGCAAACAGATGAAACGCAATCTGATCCTCTTCCCGCTGGGAACCGTCGGGCGGGACATGATCTACAACCTGTTCACCAACTTTATCTTTACGTTTATTCTCTTTACCCGAGGGCTCAACGCCGCGCAGCTGGGGGCGATCTCCGCCATCATGATCGGTGCGCGCGTTTTTGACGGGATCAACGATCCCATCATGGGCAATATCATCGAGATGACGCGCACCCGTTGGGGTAAATACAAGCCCTGGCTTGTAGTGGGCATACTCTCCACCTCTGTGGTTGTGTACGCCGTTTTTAACACCCGCCTGACCGGATGGCTTTTCGTAGGTTTTTTTGCGGTGATCTACTTTCTGTACAGCATCACCTACACCATGCACGATATCTCCTACTGGGGAATGATCCCTGCGCTGGGCACCGATGCCCATGTACGTGATCAGCTCACATCCCGCACCAACCTGTTTGCAGGCATCGGCGGGACGCTTGCGGGCTTCTTTATCCCGATGCTGACCACCGGCAGCTCCACACTGGGCGGAAACACTTCGTACGCCTACGGGCGCGTGGCGCTGGTGATCTGTATTCTGGCGCCGCTGTTTCTGTGTTTTACGATCTTCGGCGTTCGGGAGCACCGGGAAGAAAGGAATGTAAAACCGGAACCCTTCAGCTTCCGCAAGATCATCAATGTGTTCAAAGGCAACGACCAGCTCCTGTGGGTCGTGGTGATCTTCCTGTTCCAGCAGATTGGGAATGATATTGCTATCGGCGGGATGGCTTCCACCTTCATTTATTTTGATCTCGGATATGAAGGCGGGTTTTATTCCAACTTCTCCACCTTCGGACTGGCAGCGACAGCCGTTCTGATGATCATCTATCCGATGCTCGCCAGCAAAACGACCCGCAAAGCCTTTATGAAAAAGATGCTGCTGGTGTCCGGCTGCGGTTATCTTGCGATGCTGCTGGTGGGGCTGCTGGTACCCTCTGCAGACGCGACGCTCAAATGCTGGCTTCTGACCTTCTGCTATATGGCCGCCAACTTCGGCAACTACGCTTTCTATCTCATCCTGATGATCTCCATCATCAATACGGTGGAGTATAACGAATATCTCCACGAAGAGCGTGAGGAAGCGCTGATCGCGTCCGTTCGCCCCTTCGTTACAAAGCTGGGCAGTGCTGTTGTGATCGCAATCAACTACATCACCTATCTCATCTGCGGCGTTACGGGCTATACCCAGCAGATCTCGGAATACGAGCAGCAGACCTCTCTCGGGCTGATCACTGAGACGGAAAAACTGGCAAATATCGATTCCGTGATCCGGAATGTCGGTTCCGGGCAGAAGACGGGTCTTCTTCTGATGCTGACAGTGCTGCCCTTTTTATGCATGCTTGTGACATACCTGCTGTATGTGAAGCATTACAAACTGGACGAAAAAGAATATAAACGCATCTGCGGGGAACTGGAAAAGCGGAAGGAGCACGCCTGATCTTCTCTCTCTTCCCGCTTTAAAAAAGGACTGTAAAAAAGAAGGCAGGCCGGGCGGCCTGCCTTCTTTTTGATAATTGGTAAATAATATCGTTTTTTACAGAAAGTGCATGGTATGCATCCAGGCTTCGCACTCGTCGATCCAGCCGGCGATATGCGGATCTGCCCGGCGTTCCTTCTCCGGCTGATCCACTTCTTCGGTGGCGAGGGAAAGCCCGTGTGCTCCGAAGGGATAGATGTGCAGTTCGAACGGGATGTGATACCGGCTCAGCTGCGAGGCGAACAGGAGGGAATTTTCAACGGGGACGTCTCCGTCCGATGCCGTATGCCAGAGGAATACCGGCGGCATTTCGGCATGCACATGCTTTTCCAGCGAGAAGAAGGCGCGGTTTTCCGTTCCGGTCAGATTCAGAAAGCTTTCTTCATTGATGTAGACCGTTTCCTCCGTGATCACCGGATAGGAGAGGATCAGCGCGTCCGGTTTCTCCAGGCCGAGGGTCTTCCAGTGGACACCCAGTGTTGCCGCCAGATGGGCGCCTGCCGAAAAGCCGCACACCAGGATCGGCGAACCGGGATTTTTTTCCCGCAGAGCCTGCACGCGGGCCGAGAGTTCCTTTACAGGGGTAAGCCCCAGGGGCGGCTGCGCGTCTTCCGTGCGAACGCTGTAAAAAAGGATATCCGCCAAAGCGCCCATCTTCTCAAAGGCACGGGCAACAGGCTCGCTTTCTCGGGGAGAGAGGTGGCAATAAGCCCCGCCGGGGCAGATCACCACAATGGGTTTCTCAGAGGATCTCACGGGAATACACGTCCTTGAAATAACGGTAGGTGTCGACCTTGAGTTCCCCGCAGGCAGCCTCATCGCAGGCAATCACCGCATTGTTGTGCAACTGAAGGGCGGAAATCGTCCACTTGGAGCTCACGCCGCCTTCCACACAGTGAGCAAGGGCGCGTGCCTTGTTGTGACCGTTGATCAGGATCAGGACCTCTCTGGAATCGCAGACCGTGCCGACGCCGACGGAAAGGGCCTGCGCCGGTACCTTTTCCGGATCATTGCCGAAAAAGCGGGAGTTGACGATGCGGGTATCCTCCGTGAGGTCTCTGATGCCGGTCCTGGAATTGAGCGAGGTATACGGCTCGTTAAAAGCAATGTGCCCGTCAACACCGGAGCCGCCCATAAACAGGTCTATGCCGCCGTAAGAGGCTATCTTCTCTTCGTAGCGGGCGCACTCCCCTTCCGGGTCGTCCGTCATGCCGTTGAGGATGTTGATATTTTCCGCAGGAATATCAATATGATTGAACAGATTGTCATGCATGAAATACCAGTAGCTCTGATCGTGCTCATGCGGCAGACCGAGGTATTCATCCATATTGAAGGTCACCACATTTTTAAAGGTCACTTTGCCGGCTTTGTTTGCTTCCACCAGTTTGCGATATACTCCGATAGGCGAAGAACCTGTCGGCAGGCCGAGAACAAAAGGCCTTTCCTCTTTGTGGCTGTTGATAGCCTCGATGATATGGTCTGCCGCCCATTGGCACATTCTGTCATAGTCTTTCTGGATAATAACTTTCATTCAGGCATTCTCCTTTTTTTACTTCAGCAGTTGCACTTACAATCCGGTCAGTGTTTCCCGCCGGAGGGTATTCTACACTAGCGGAAGAATTTTTTCAACCGTCATTCTTTATACACTTTACAGTCCGCCTGAAGAACGGAAGATCAGGATCTGATTGCGGACTTCCTTCGCTGCCGAATCAAAATACCGCTCACCGTAGCAGACTACCCAGCAGGTATCTCCGCCTTTTCGGACAATTTTATGCTTGAGATAGACGATACTGCCCTTTGCAAGCGCATTGTCAACCTGCGTGATATAGAAAGCGCGGTCTTCCGGCGGGATCAGCTCAAATTGGGACATTGTTCCGACCACTTCTTCCGGCGCGTAGCCCGTGACCTCCTGAAACTGCTCGTCCGCTTCGATAATGATTTCCCGCTCGTTCAGGAGATACCGGCTGTAAGGCACGGAGAAGACGTCGCTTGTGGACAGGATCTGATCCGGAACGGAAAAAAATACCTGCTCGTCCATTCCGGTTCTCTCCCCATTGGCGATATCCGGGTTTTCTGCCAGCATCGCCAGAAACTCCTGCGCGAGAGAAGGATCAAACTGTGTACCTGCACACCGGCGGATCTCCTCCTGCGCCTGCTCCGGTGTTCTGCCTTTTCGGTAGCTCCGGTCATTGACCATGGCGTCATAGGTGTCCACAATGGAAATGATGCGGCTGAGAAGCGGGATCGCGCTGCCGGATATTCCGTCCGGATAGCCTTTGCCGTCCCACCTTTCATGGTGGTAGCGGATCATCTCAGCAATAGGTTTGAGCTCGTCGGTGCTCATGGCGATCTGGTATCCCTTTTCCGCATGGGCCCGCAGCACAGTCCATTCCTGATCCGTCAGCTTTCCCGGCTTGTTGAGGATCTCCAACGGTACGCCGATCTTTCCGATATCATGCAGGAGACAAAGGAGACTCAGGTTTGCCTGTTCCGCATCATTCAAGCCGATCCTCTCGCCGAGGACCGTTCCCATCCTCCTGGTGCGCTGTACGTGGGCCTCCGTGTCGGAATCCGTCTCTTCCAGCGCCTTGACAAGGCTGGAAAGGGTCTGGGAGCGAGCGGATTTGCTGCTGAGAAGCTTTTTGGCATGGAGCGTCCGGGATGCGGTATCAATGGTCTGCTGGAGACCTCTTTCTTCACTCGCCTCTCCGTGCAGCATTTCTCCCTCACTGGTCTGGCTCAAACCGTAAATCAGGGAATCTTCCGTTTCCTCCTGAAGCTTCCCGACCAGGCGGGAAAGTTCTTCCTCCGTGCACGCCGGGCAGACTGCTACCAGATGCGCCTCAAACCCGCGGAGCAGGCGGGTATCGTCAGGCATGATCCTGCGCAGGTGGATGGAGAGATTCCGGATGCGTCTGTCTCCCTCTTCCCTGCCCAGGGTACGGTTGACCTCTCCAAGACCTGTGATATCGATCACCGCCACAGACGTGGGATGGGGAAGGAGCATTTCTCCTTCCTCGATGGCGCGGTGAAAATGCTCCCAGCGTTCAAATCCCGTCAGAAAATCCTTTATCAGATCCGCTATCGTAAAGGTGAACATATGCCCGATGAGCTGTCCTTTCCGGTTGAACAGGCGGTTATAATCGCACAGCAGCTGCAGGTCAGAGCCGTCCGCCCGTTCGCAGGGAATATCATATTCATCATCAACGGGGGGGTCTTCCGGAAGGCCGCAGCAGGAGATCATGTCCTTCACCGTCATCCGGGGAGAAAAATCCGCCATGGGGAAAAACTGTTCGGCTTTCGGATTTTTCAGCACAAGACGCCCCGCATAATCAAACAGAACGATCCCCTGATTCACATTCTGCAGCGTTGCCAGGGAAAGCGACCGCGGCAGGCTGATGAGGCGATATCCGTAAGCGGACCAGTACAGCATCAGCAATCCAACACTGTAGCCGAAAACAGAATAGTCCAGCTGGGAAAGGGGATCGCTCTCATCCAGATACAGGAAGATCGCATTGACCAGCACGATCGCAGCGATCGTCATGATGATCAGGATATACTGTCTGTGATACTGCCGAGGTACCGTCCGAGCCTTTCTGATCAGCAGATAGCCGATAAACAGAATGAGGCTGTAGGTAAATATCAGGTGCATCTCATACAGAGGCTTCATCTGATAGGAATAATTGGGGGCCGTTCCTCCGCTGTCAACATAGGAAACCGCAATTTCCCAAAAAATGTTGATCATCAGCACCAGCGTGTCAAATGCCGCATAATAGGAGATGATCTTTGTCCACCCGGCGGCAAGCGGCAGATCCTGCTGCTCGGTAAGGTGAAGGACAAACCGGACGAAGGAAAGCAGCATCAGCGTCACGCAGCTGAAATAGATGCTGGAAGTAACGGAAAACGCGCGATAGGAGCGCACATGAATGCTCACGAGATAGCTCAGCGTAATCAGTGCGGCAAAAAGCGCAGAGAGACCCAGCGTCCGGCCGATTTTTTCATTCTTCCGGAACCCTCTCTGCGCGAAAAACAGATCCACACCGGACAGCACAACGGCCAGCACGGTATAGGTCATCACATATGATGTGTTTTCCATAAACGTCCCCTTCTGTGTTACCCGGTCAAAAAGCGCCTCTCTTCAGCTTACAAATCTTCTATTTTATTTTATAGGATTCCGATAGAAAAAGCAATAGGGAATAGCAGCAATCCGTAAAACAGCAGAGCCATTTTCAGTTTTTTTCTGCTCTCCTGAAAAATGTAGGTTTGTCAATGATGTGAGACACGAGTTCAAAAGAAAAAGTTATGTAAGGAAGAAATGAATACAGTTTTGTCGGATATGGGACAATAGTAGTAGCCGTTGCCTGTGTGAACTGTTTGAAACCCGTCAAGGGTTT
>JAFRIV010000028.1 GCA_017432615.1 Oscillospiraceae bacterium | reverse complement strand
GTTCTTCTCCAGATAATCCATAAAGGTCATCACATCCTCCAGCCAGTGCTCGTATACCACTTCCTTCGGGAGGACGCGCTCGGCATCGTCTTCGAATACCCATTCCAGCAGGTCGTCCACATCGTCAAAATGGTAGTAGAAAGTCTGCCTGTTCACGCCGCAGACTTCCACGATGTCCTTCACGGTGATCTTGTCGATCGGTTTTACCTTCATCATTTGCCTCAGAGCGTCAGCCAGTGCTTCTTTTGTGCCGTTTGCCATTGCGCGTTCTCCTCCTTCGAAGTTATTTTTTACCTTATACAAGAATAGCACAAATCTTACCGCTTGGCAAAAGTTTTTTACATTTCAGTCCATTTGTCCTGACAGCAGAAAAACCCGCAGCAATCTGCAGCCGGGCGCTGAATACTTCGTGACAAACGCAGCCGTTTATGCTAAGATGAGCTTCGAACCTTTTGTGCCGAAAAGCACAGCAGAAAATGCGGAAGAGGAATTGCCATGCATGAGTTGGGAACCATCTATTACGTCATGAAAACGGTCGAAAACCTGGCCGCGGAAAACAAGCTGACAAAGGTCGGCTCCATTACCCTTGAGGTCGGCGAGGTCAGCGGCATCGTGCCGGAGTTTCTTACGGACTTCTGGGAATATGCCCGAAAGAAGAACGACCTGTTCCGGGATACCGAGCTGAAGATCGAGACGCTGCACGCCATCACCTACTGTCAGGACTGCCGCCGGACCTACGACACCGTCCCCCAGGGGAAGACCTGTCCCCACTGCGGCAGCGGGAACACCTATCTTGTGACCGGCAACGAATATAACATCAAAGAGATCGAGGCCTGTTAAAGGCATGGAAATCCCCCGCCGGGAACGGCGGGGGCTGATTGTTTATTCGCTGCGCTCGTCCGACAGCAGTTCCTCCCGGATGCTCCCGTCGACGATCCTGTTTTCGATCCACAGCTGCATCGAGTCGATCACCATCGACATCTTCTCAAGGTCCTTCCTGATCGCGGTGAAATCCCTGTATTCGTCGGGGCTGAGCTCGCCGTCCGCACTGATCTCGATCAGCCGGTCCTTCTGTTTCGTGAGCCTGTTGAGCAGGTTCAGCGTCTCCAGCGTGATAATGGGAAGCTCTTTCACCTCGATCTCGGGGATATAGTTCTTCCCCAGCGGGCACTCGTTGGCGCAGTAGAGATTCGGCAGGTTCGGCTCCCCGTAAGCCTCGGCCATGAGCATGACCTCCTCGGGATAGGCGGGCGTTTCGCCTGCCTCGATCCGCACGAGGCGGCTGTAGCTGACGGATCCCAGTCTTTCGCAGGCGGCTTCCCGGGACAGGCCTTTCTCTTCCCGGATCTGCTGAAAGATCGTCTTGTTTTTCCGTACGGATCGACGGCCCATGCTGTGTTCCTCCTTGATGACAGGCGGTCTATTTTCCGGTTTTTGGGAAAATAGCATGCCGCAGCTTCCGGTATCTGCGCTTTATTTTCCGCTCCTTCGGCGATACAATACAGTCACAAAGACAGAGGACGGAATACAGACATGACAACACTGGAAGCGCGTGTTAAAACAGGCATACTCATAGAGAAGATAAAAAACAATCAGGAATTTGCGAACCGGCTGGGACTGTACGTCCGGCCGGGAAAGGAGAACAGAAATGAAAGAAAAGGTCTCGTGGAAATCCATCGCCCTGGCAGCAGTGATCCTTTACGTCATATCTCCGGCTGATTTTGCCCCCGGCGTTCTCTTGGACGACCTGGCGCTGATCGCCACAGCGGTTGTGCCGCTGCTGAAGAGCACCGGTCTTCTGAAACCGGCAGATACCACAAAGGACGCATCCTGAATGCCCGCTTTCGCCCGGCCCTGAGGCCGGGCGTTTTTTATAGGTTTAAGTATACTATTCTCTCAGGGTTTCCCCTCATGAAAAGGATTTTACTCCATATCCGTGATAAATGCCACCGGAAATATCAAAGATCATAAAAATTCGGTTTTCCTGATGCTGTTGTCCTTTTTTCTGCCGTACCGGATCTGCTTCAGGCAGTCTGAAAGCTTCTTACTTTTTATTCCGGATTTCATCTTTGATTGCGCGCATATCGCTCCTGAGCTTCTCCTGTTCTTCACCTGCCATGACAAATTCGCAGTATTCTGCGGGTCCGACGGAAGATACGGCAGTCTGCACCCGCATAACCGCTACGATACATTGATACTTTTTGCACAGTCTGCGTATTCCTTCTCTGTCCACGAGTCCTGTCTTGAAATCAATGGCAAAACTGCACTGCCTGTCCTTAGCGACGCCAATCTGCCCTGTCGCAAGTTCGCCGTAAAGACTGATTACATCTTTTCCTTCGATGGCGGCAGAAAGATCTGACATCAGTGTATAGCGTGGATTGATCTCAATGATATACCATTTCCCCTGAGAAAAGATAAGGTCAGCCTGCGCAAAGCCGTTCAGTCCGTACAGATTCGCCATCCTGATCATTTCTGCCTTCAAATGCGGGATGTTGTACTTTTCATCTGTCACGGGCCCTTCCTTAACGATGTCAAGAGCATCTGCGGCCGCAGCTCCATCCACGGAAAAAATCACCGGCTCCGTCACATGATATTGCCCCTCTGCTCCATATATCTCGATCCCAAAAATCTCCCCGTCG
>JAFRIV010000027.1 GCA_017432615.1 Oscillospiraceae bacterium | reverse complement strand
GTGGTGATCTCGGCGTTGTCGGGAACCTTGCTCATCTTCACGATGCAGGCCTTGGTGACCTTGCCGTTCATGATGACGTTGCAGGCGCCGCAGTGACCCTCGCCGCAGCCGATCTTGCAGCCGGTGAGCAGCAGGTGCTCACGCAGGACCGTTGCCAGCGTCTCGTCCTGACACAGGACCAGATTGCGGGTCACGCCGTTGATGACAAGTGTTTTTTTGATCATGTTTGCCTCCTTGAATATAATGAATTTTTATAAAAACCCTGTTCAGGGTCTGTGCGCTCATTCGTGGCCGTGTCCACCGCAGCGGTCATGGTCGAGCCCCTTGCCGGTGATGTCCTTCACCCGCTCGACGCCGCGGGGGGTAAAGAACACGATCTGGGAAACGCTGCCGTCCATATTCTCGCCGCTGAGCTTCAGAAAATTGGCGGTTTCATAATAGTCGATGGGAAGCTCACGCCGATATACCCTGCCGGTTCTGTCATCCCTGACCTCCACCGTGACCATGGTCGCGCTGATCTCAAACAGTTCTTCTTCCATGCCGATTTCTGCCCGCCTTTCCGCTCTTTTACAAAATAAATGATACTCTTCCGTAACCGGGA
Source organism: Oscillospiraceae bacterium (assembly GCA_017432615.1). Classification (GTDB taxonomy): domain Bacteria; phylum Bacillota; class Clostridia; order Oscillospirales; family Oscillospiraceae; genus Limivicinus. The sequence continues at coordinate 2,582 of JAFRIV010000027.1, read as the reverse complement.
GAGTCAAGTTGTTTTGAAAAGCAATTCGCAGAACTTGTTCTTTGATTTTTATACAGATTGCACAAATCTGTCCTGGCATTTTTGGTCAGCCATACCAGTTTCCGGGTACAGATCCCAGACCGGCAGAGGCAGCTGTCAAAAGGGCGAAGAAAATGGGACCCGCGCAAAGCGAGTCCCGGATTGTATATGCTGCCGATGCTTAGCGGAGCAGATTCTGGATGATTAATGCCTCCCAGGCATCCTCGGCCTGATAGCCGTCGACCATGTCACCGATCTGGTTTCCGTCCCCGTCAAAGACATAGGTGAAGGGCCAGCCGTTGCTGTCGAACTGCTGCAGGTCTGCGCAGTCCTGAATGATGGGGTAGGTGATCCCCATTCTCTCGATCTCTTCCCGTGCTTCCTCATCGGTTACGTCCTCATCGCGCTTATACACGCCGATAAAGAGCAGGCCCTGATCCTTATACTTGCGATAGAGCTTTTCCATGTCCGGCATCTCTTCCAGGCACCAGCCGCACCAGGGCTCCCAGAAGTTGACCAGAACAAGCTTTTTGCCCGCAAGGATGGAGGAATCGATATCGTTTCCGTACAGGTCCTTCGTCCGGAAGCTCAGCTTGCCGGCCGGCTTTTCTGATGAAGCGGTGCCGGCCTCTGTACTGCCGCTGTTTCCGGGAACGCCGGCAAAGAATTCACGGTAGCCTCTGTCCGGGGCAGCCTCATTGCACGGCGAATAGACGAGGGTGGTAAAAACGTTGTAGCCCTCCGCTGCTTCCTCTTCCGTTGAATATTTCAGCCAGCCGCTCTCAGCGTCAAAATAGAGCACAAGATTGGTGCCGTTCACGTCGTAGCAGAAGACATACTCTCCTTCTCTCTCTTCGGAATATCTCAGTCTGGCCCCGGAGAGATCGAAGGCCCCGACATTGTTCTTCCAGGCCGTGACAAGGTTGTCAACGTCAAGCTCTTCGATGCCTGTTTCATTCTCCTCCGTATTCATGTCATAGAAGTAGTAGCCGTGGAGCGGGCTGGGCTTGCATTCGATATAGGTCAGATAATAGTAATCGTCCGATTTCTCCTCGGAAACATAGGCAGGGTTGTCGGTGTTCGGATCATAATAGTACTGATACGAAACGTCAACCACGTAGGCTTCTCCCTCGCTGTCTGACGGAGAATAAAACTTCTGTCCCTGGACGGCAAGGCTGCCGAATTCGGTGATGTAATCCCACGCGCTCTGCTTCTCCAGCTCCTTCACCGGGTCAAAGCTGTCGATACCGGCCGCGAACGCCATCGGCAGCATGCTCAGAATCAGCAGGAGCACGAGCAGTAGTGATATGCCTTTTTTCATGTTTTTTGTCTCTCCTTCTGTATTATTCCGACAGATCAGGTTTTTCCCTTTTCTGTTGGTACCCTGATAATGGATGATGCGATCCCGGCGCAGCAGACTGCGGCTTCATTCCTGTTCAGGGGCTTCGTTTTTATCCGTGCTGCCGTTTTCGGCGCCGGCGGTCTCGCGAATGCCGCGAAGCGGAAAACGCAGGTGTGCCAGTTCTTTCTTTATCTTCTCCGGGGTCAGCGGTTTCAGGACATAGCCGCTGCAGTGAAGATTCAGAGCCTGATAGGCATATTCCGGATGACCTGTCAGGAAAATGATGTTGGTGCTCGGGTTCAGCTTCTGCAGGGTTTCGGCAAGGCTGATCCCGCTCTCTCCGCCCAGTTCAATATCCAGAAAGGCGATTTCCACCCTTGTGGTGTGGGCATAGGCGATCGCGTCCGCCGCTGTCTGGAAGCCGGCGATCTGCATATCCGGAAGGGTATCTGTCAGAATGTGGACAAAACCCTTCAGAATAATCGGCGTATCGTCAACCACAATGACATTGGTCGGTTTATACGCCCCGTTCATTTCATCCAGCAGCTCATAGGTTTCCACGCGTAGTTCATCTGCCAGCTTGGAAATCATCGTGATATCCGGAAACCGGTTTCCGGTTTCCCAGTTTCCCACCGTTTTCCTTGACACGAAAAGATTGTCAGCCAGCTGCTGCTGTGAGAGGCCTCTGTCTCTCCGGAGGGCTTTGATTTTCTTCCCGAAGGCCTCCAGTGTAAACATGCGTTTCCCTCCTTTTGCTCTGCTGCAGACAAGCCCTGATCACAGGCAGGCATGAAGCGATTCCCGCCCGACCCTGGTTTTGTAAATATGTATTATACTGAAATCCTCCGTTATATACAAGACTTGGGAAAAAAAGAGAACAGTTGGAAGCATCCCGCGTTCCATCACAAACATATTTCCACCGGCCGATTTACAAACAAAAACAAATCGGTTATACTGTGCTTATACAGCCGATGAGGAGGGATGTGACATGACAAGCGCGGCTCTGATCGTAGCTGCGGGGATGTCCTCACGCATGGGGGACTTCAAACCGCTGCTGAATATCGGCTCCATCTCCATCGCTCAGCGGGTGGTGGCCACCTTCCAGCAGGCGGGTGTAGAGAAGATCGTCATGATCACCGGCTATAACGCCGTGCTGCTGGAGCGTCATCTCAGCGGCAACGGCATCGTCTTTCTGCGCAATGAGGAATACCGGACAACCCAG
>JAFRIV010000026.1 GCA_017432615.1 Oscillospiraceae bacterium | reverse complement strand
TATTTTGACAACAGTATGATCGATTCGGAATTTGCTCTTGGTCTGCTGGGAAAAGATGCGTTCATTCTTTTCAATGAAAAAGATGCTGAAGATACCTGCATGGACATCGAAGAAAAACCCGTCCGGCGAATCACGGACGGGCAATTAAAAAGAATACTGGCTGAACAGGGGCAATGTGAGAACGTATCCCAGTTCCAGGCACTGCCGGAGGATAAGAAAACTTTACTTCTGCAGCTTCTTCTCTCTTCGGGCGGTTCGATCCGTCAGGTCAGCAGACTGACCGGGACGAGCTTCGGGATTGTAAGAAAATACGGTCAACACAGAGGACCGTCCCCTGTGTTCGGAGAAGCATGGTGAAGATAATGCGTGAAAAGATCATACGGGCAGACAGGCCACGGACAGATATGCTGCCCGTCGCTGCGGGTCTCACTTTGCTGCTGTTTTTGGCCGGACAGTTTCTCGGGAACCTTCTTGCCTCCGCCCTACCCGGGAAGACCCTGCCGGCGGGATGGACCGGCAGCGAACAGGCATCCGGCTTTCTCCTGGGCTATCTGAAATCTGCCGGGATCTGGGCCGTTACGCTGTTCCGGCTTTTCCTGGTAAAAGAAGACAGGCCCATATTGCAATTTCTCCGCAGCGAAGGGTTTGGCCGCATACCCCGGTCGGTTCTGCCGGGCTTCACATCCGGGGCCGTTCTGAACGGCCTGTGTATTCTTTTGGCCGTTTTGCACGGGGACCTGGCCTTTTCCTTCGGCCGTTTGGAAGTGCTTCCCCTGCTGCTTTTTTTATCGGCTGTCGCGATCCAGGCCGGCGGAGAGGAATTGCTTTTCCGGTGCTTCCTCTATCAGAAGCTGCGCCGCAGATATCGGAATGCGGCCGTTGCCATTCTGGGAAATGCTTTATTTTTCGCCCTGCTGCATCTGATGAACCCAGAGCCTGATCCGCTCGGGATACTGCAGGTCTTCTCCATGGGGCTTTTGCTTTCTCTCCTGATTTATTATCACGGGAGTTTTCAGGCTGCAGCGGCCCTTCACACCGGGTGGAACTTTACCCAGAGCATTCTGTTCGGACTGCCCAACAGCGGCGTTGCGTCCGCGTATTCCCTTTTTCACCCGGACGTCTCATCTGCCGGAGGCAGCCTGTTTTATGCGAAAGGTTTCGGGATAGAGGGCAGCCTCAGTGCACCGCTGCTTCTGCTTCTGGCAAGCGCTCTGGCGGTCTTATCCGGGCGCAGGAAGATCTTCCGGGAGGACCTTTGGGCTAAGAGAGATCCTGCATCTCCTGTACAGCCATCATGATTCCGAGCTTCCCGGACTCATAGGTGAGCCCGCCCTGCAGAAAGACATTGTAGGGCGGCTGAAAAGGCCCGTCGGCGGAAAGCTCAATGGACGAGCCCTGGATGAAGGATCCGTCGGCCATGATGACATCACAGGCGTAGCCCGGCATTGCCCACGGCTCAGGCGTGACATAGGAATCTACCGGTGCCCCTGCCTGGATGCCCCTGCAAAAAGCTTTCATCTTTTCCGGTGTTTTCAGGGAGAGGCGCTGAATGATATCGGAGCGCTTTTCTTCTGCCCCGGGCTTGCTCTCAAACCCCAGTTCTTCCGTAATGGCGGCAGCAAATACGGCCGTCTTCAATGCCTGCAGCACCGTGTGCGGCGCAAGAAAGAAACCCTGGAAGAGCTGCCGGTTATATCCCAGGGTCGACCCGCACTCTCCCCCGATACCGGGAGACGTCAGGCGAAAGGCGGCGCGTCGGACAAGGTCTTCCCTGCCGGCAATATACCCGCCTGTCGGCGCGATCCCTCCGCCCGGGTTTTTGATCAGGGACCCTGCAATCAGGTCGACCCCCACATGGGTGGGCTCCCGATCTTCAGTAAACTCTCCGTAACAGTTGTCACAGAAGACGGCTACATCCGCCCGCTCTTCCTTTACGAGGGCGGTAAGGGTGCGGATCGTGTCAATATCCAATGTTTTTCTGTCAGCATAACCGCAGGAGCGCTGCATGATCACGGCCTTTACCGCCGGATCCTGCAGCGCTTTTCTGATGGCCGGCAGATCCGGTTCCCCGGCATTGTTCAGGTCGACCTGGCTGTATCCGATGCCGTAAAAACGCAGGGATCCGAAAGCGTCCCCTTCCATACCGATTGCCTGCCGCAGGGTATCATAAGGGGCACCGGTGACGGCAAGGATCTTCTCCCCCGGGCGGCAGAGTGCAAAAAGAGCTGCCGTGATGGCATGCGTCCCGTTGACAAAATTCAGCCGCACCAAGGCGCTCTCCGCTCCGAAGACCTGCGCATAGATCTTTTCCAGCACTTCCCGCCCCAGATCGTCGTATCCATAACCGGTAGTCCCGGCAAAACACGCCTCCGACACGCGGTTATCCTGAAACGCTTCCATCACGCGGCGGGTATTTTTCATCGCCGTCGCCTCCATGCGGGCAAACTGCGGGGCAATACGCGCTTCTGCGCGGCACGCCATTTCTTCTATTTCAGGGCTCAAGTCAGAAAGCTTCACTTATTGCAACTCCATTACCAGTTTTTTAAAATGCCGGCCTCTCTCGGCAAAATTAGCAAATGCGTCAAAAGCGGCGCAGGCCGGAGACAGCAGCACAATGTCCCCTTCGCCGGCCATCTCCGCCGCTGCAGACACGGCGCTGTCAAAATCATCGATCTTCCTGATCGGCACATGGCAGGACGGAAAGGCGTCGGCGGAGCGCATCGCTTCCAGGATCTTATCTGCGGTGGCGCCGGTCGCAATCACGGCTTTTGTGAAAGTACACAGGGCTTCTCCCAGGGAGTCAAACGGGATATGCTTGTCATATCCTCCCACCAGGATGATCGGCTTCTTCTTCAGCGCATGTAATCCGGCAATCGTGCGGGTCGGGCTGGTGCCGATCGAGTCGTTAATATAGGTGACGCCCCGCAAAACACGCACGGTCTCCAGCCGATGTTCCACCCCGGGAAACGTCTCGGCCACACGGCGGCAGACCTCATCGGAGACCAGCCCCTGCGTGGCTGCAAAGGCAGCCATATAATTGCTCACATTGTGGATCCCCGGAATACGGATCGAATCCGCTTTCATGATCGCTGTATGATTCCCTTCCACGGCGCGGTAAAGGGATCCGCCCGCAAGAAAGACGCCGTTTTCTACCGGCTGTTCCAGGGAGAAATACCGTTTGGTAGCATGTGCTTCCGCTTCGAATTCTGCCGTATGCGGGTCCTCTCTGTTTAAAACAAGGCTGTCTGATGCATCCTGCAGCTTATAAATGGACTTTTTGGCATCCACATAGTCTTCAAAATCTTTGTGCTTATCCAGATGATTCGGGCTGATGTTGGTGATCACGGAGACCGCGGGTTTGCAGGCCATGCTGTGCAGCTGGAAGGAACTGAGTTCCAGCACGGCAATGTCTTCCCTGTGCATATCGGGCACTTCGCACAGCAGCGGATGGCCGATATTCCCGCCGAGATGCACGGTGTATCCCGCTTCCTTCAGCAGTTCGGAAATAATGGTAGTCGTCGTCGTTTTCCCGTCACTGCCCGTCACGGCAATCACTCTGCAGGGGCAGACCCGGAAAAAGACTTCCATTTCCGAAGTAATGACGGCGCCTTCCGCTTTTGCCCTCTCCAGATGCTCGTCAAAGGGCATCAGGCCGGGGGTACGGAAGATCACGTCAAAATGCAGGTCTTCCAGATAATCCGGACCAAGTTTCAGTTCGGCACCCTTTGCAAGAAGATTTTCCGCCACGGGTCCCATTTCTTCCGGGGTATGTTTGTCACAGGCGGTAACGCGGCAGCCTTGGGCAAGCAGCATTTCGATCAGCGGAATGTTGCTTACGCCGATGCCGATTACGCAGATCGATTTTTCCCGAATCGAATCGATATATTCCTGAAGCGTCATAACTGGCCTCAAATGCTGCATATTTTGTGACAGACAAGGAAAAATCCCCAAGACCTTTACGGTATTGGGGATATCAAGAGCTGGATGCGAGATTCGAACTCGCGACCTCATGATTACGAATCAGGCGCTCTACCGGCTGAGCTAATCCAGCACCCCTGCCTCACGACAGCGGTAGCTATTTTAGCATAAATGGCACAATTCGTCAACTGGGAATTTTAAAAACTGAGAAAAAGTCATCCCGTAAGCGGCAGAAACCGCGATCAGATGCTTCACCCCCTCCAGGGCTGCTTTTGAAAAGGCGGAATAAGGCACGACCCGGATCTCTGCCTGCTCCGGAAGCTTTCCGGACGCCTGCAGTGTTTCCACCGCATACTGAGCACTGAGCACTTCACTGTCATAAGGGACAAGGATCAGGACATTCTCATCCGATAACTGCATCGGGAGGAGATCGTTTTCATTTTTCAGCAGGGTAACCGCTTTTGCTGCAATGCTGCTCTCCAAAGCATGATGTTCTTCAGAGCCGACAGTCTCCAGCGCATTTTGCACTTTTGCCTCGATATCTTCACAGAAGTAAGGTTCCAGCAGAGAATGCTCCTGCTTCAATTTCAGGATCCGAAGGACCGAATCATCCACCTTTGCAGAAGAGATCCTTCCCTCCTCCACCAGTGCCGCGACATCCCGGATGTACTGTTCAAGATCGGCAAGGCCTTCCGGAGACGACGTATCTGCCGGCATGAGGATGACATTGACGCCTGCTTCTATTGCCAGCCGTGCAGTATCCATCGGGTCAAAATGTTTTTTGATGGCATCCATATCCATGGCATCACTGATGATAACGCCTTCAAATCCCATTTCTCCGCGAAGCAGGTCTGTCAGAACCGTTTTTGAAAGGGTAGCCGGCAGGTTGATCTCTTCTCCCGTCTCCAGAGAAACCGCCGTCTGTTCTTCAATGCGCGGATACTGGATATGCGCGGTCATGATCGCTTCCGCCCCGGCATCGATGCAGGCCTGGAAAGGGATCAGTTCAAATGCCTTCAGCTCCTCCGCGGTTTTTTCCACCCGGGGCAGACCCGTATGGTTGTCGGTTGCGGTATCGCCGTGCCCCGGGAAATGCTTCAGGGTAGAAATCGTTCCGGTCGATTACAGGCCGTGCATCAGCGCCACACCCAGTTTTGCATAGATTCCTTCTTTTTTTGCAATCGAGAAAAGCCCCTCCATCCGTTTCCGGTTTTCGCAGTCGCTCCTGTTAACGGATCTTTGAAAAGAGAGCCTTGCACAGCGGAGAAGATGCTGATAAAATAACACCGGTCAGCAAAAAAACGGACCGGCAGCCATTACCCCGGTCTACAGGAGGATCCAAACAATGCTTCAGGCGGAAAACAACAGGAAATATGACATCATCTGTGCCGGAATGGCCCTTGTCGACTGCATCATCAAAGGGTTTGATCCGAATCCCGTCTCCGCTTCCGGATATCGGGCGGCATCCTGTACGCTGAATATCGGGGGGGAGGCCCTCAACGAAGCCATCACAGCCTCCAAGCTTGGGATGCGAACTGCCATCCTGTGTGCGCTGGGGAATGATGAAGCGGGTGAGATGAACTTTCGGGCACTGGCCAATGCCGGCGTGGATACCGGGCTGATCCGGCGTTCCGAACAGCCGACTCCCGTAACGACGATGTTTGTGCGGGAAGACGGCGGAAGGCAGTCCATCACGAACAGCGCCCATCGTTATAATTTCCACCCGGAACGCTGCTGCAGCTGCCTTGCCGACAGCAGGGCTTTGATCCTTGGGTCCCTGTTTCGGGCGCCTTTTGATGATCCTGCCGTGATCCATGCCGTTCTCTCTTCTGCAAAGGCAGCAGATCTGCTGATTTTTGCCGATACCAAGCTGCCCAACTTTCGTTTTCTGAAGCTGGAAGACCTGCATGACTCCCTGCCTATGATCGATTATATTACCCCCAACGAGGATGAAGCCCGATATTATACCGGAAAACATGACCCTGAGGATATGGCGGATGTTTTCCTCCGTCACGGCATCTCTCATGTTGTCATCAAGCTCGGAAAAGAGGGCTGCTTCTATAAAGACGCCGCACGCAGCATGCTCCTGCCCGCCTGTGAGGTACAGGCGGTAGATGCTACCGGTGCGGGAGATAACTTTGTAGCAGGGCTTGCTTCCGAACTGCTGCGCGGCAGCCCCGTTGCGGAAGCCCTGCATTTTGCAAATGCCTGCGGAGCGATCTGCGCTTCTGCCGTCGGCGCCTGCACGGCACTTCATGACCGGGACCAGGTAAACCGCTTTCTCCGGGCACAACAGCAAAAACAGATGCTTTTCCTTTGAACCCTCCGTACTCTATAAAAAAATGCGGGATCATAAAGAAAGCCCGCACAGCGCATCCCTTATTCTATTATTGACACAACGGGAGCATGGTTGACCCATGCTCCCGTCTCTGTTAAGAATTCTGTTCCGTCCGGGAAGCTTCTTCACAATGACACCCCGGTCATTTTCTTCCCGTTTTCGGAATTTCAAGTTTTTTTGTCTTACCCGTTGCGTTTTTCCACATCAGCACGCACAGCTGCGACGAAATCAGACGTGAGCACAAACTCAAATACCGATCCGGAAGGTGTGGTAATGCTGTATGCAAAATTGCCTTCCTCATCTGCTGCAGGCGCCACAACGGTTCCGTTCTTCAAGGTAAACACCAGCATCTCCTCACGGAAGGAATAGGTGCCTGTCACATGCTGCCCGTCAGGAAGGATCATCAGGAAGGTGCCGTCTTCATAGAGGTACAGCCACATATCATTGGCGGTCTGTACACTGCCGGTCAGGGCTGCGAGCAGAGGTGCTCCGGAGGTCTCGCTGCTTTCCGGCTGGGAGTAAATGTAACCGTTATTGATCAGGTTTCCGTTATTTTTAAAGATAAACAGCTCCGGATACGATCCGATAGGAGTGAGGGTATCAAATCCGCCTGTGTTATCCAGCAGTGCGACGGTAGCCGGCATGATCGAACCGTCATTGATCAGCGTGCCGAGATTGTTGAGTTTTCCGTATACGACCAGAGCACCGTTATTTGTGAGCGTGGCGCCTTCCGCGATGGCCATTTCCCCGCTGCCCTTTTCAGACGAGCCGGACTGTCCGGAACCCGGCTGAATCGGCTTTCCTTCAGTGCCTTCAATGGAGATGATGCCGTTGTTAACGATTTCTCCGCCGGCACGCAGATCCAGCTGACCGTTGTTCAGGACATCCTGCTGAGCGGGCGTCGATCCGTCCGTTGCCGGGGTTGTGGTCGCCCCGTCCCATTCGATCTCAAGCTGGCAGGTATCATCAATGATCAGCTTTCCGCCTTCATCAATAACGAACTTTGCATTGTTGCCGATGGCCATTTCCGCACCGGTGGTGTTGCTGTTGTCTGCAATGGTGAGCCACCCGTTTTTCAGCGTAAAGCCGTCGGAATAGCCGTCGCCCGCTCCGGCTGTGTTGCTGGCGACCTGCACGTCAAAACTGTTCACATCCAGCGTGCGCTTCTTGGGGTTTTCTGTAGTACCCTCTATCGTCAGATTTTCCGTAACGGCGACCTCGCTCATAAGCTTCACGGTCCTGCCGCTTCCGGCATCGTTCGGATCACTGTCAATTGCCTGATCATTGTATCAACGAGATCTTTTTCCCGGTGATATCGTTTTGCCCTTCGCCGAACGCGTCAACCGTATACCAGGCGGAAGTAGCCGTATGCTCAACGCCGTCGGTTGTTAAAACCTCATAAAGATGCACAGTAAATGTACCGTCTGCATTCTTGATGACCTCTGCCTCCGGCGGGAAAAAGCCGGTATTTCTGAAGTAATAAAACTGCGCCCACATACCCAGCTCTTCGGGCTGATACGGGCCGTCCTCCATCGGGCAGAGCACACTCTGTTTTTTGCTGCCGTCCGCCCTGACGCCCACCGGGCGCATAAGATAGGTACCCGTCAGGATATTATCCTCGGGGCCGCCGGCAAGCGTCTTCTCATCCCGCTCAACCGTCATCACAGCTCCGTCAAGATAGAATCGGAGTGACAGATCCTTGAACCGATTGGAATGGTCAAACCCATACTGATCGCGAACCTTCAGGATCTTCAGACCGTTTTCCGTGGTTACTGCAGAGGACAGATCCAGAATATAGACTTTTTCATAGAAGGTAGGATCACTGGAACGGAAATAGCAATGGAGCACCAGGTTATCAGCAACCGCCCCTGTAAAGTCCAGCCAATACTTCGGCATTCCGTTACTCAGCCGGTAAAGATAGCCGTCTGCAAGCCCCGACTTCTGCCCTGCATCCGCATCCGACAGGAACTCGCAGTCTGCCACGACATCCTCCAGCATGCTGCCGATGGTCATGCCGAGTGCTTCCACCTCTTTTGAAGCAAACATGTAAACCGTCCCGTCAATGACCGTTACGATCCGCCGATCCCTGACCTCATAACCGCTGACCGAATAGCTGTAATCGATTTCAAAGCAGTCTTTATCCCCGATGGTCTTTCTTCCCGCATCTGCAGTGACTTTCAGATCTGCGTATTGCGTCCGCATATACGCTGTGAAGTCTTTGAGAAATGCCTCTGCGTCGTCAACCCGGTATATTCTCACCATGACATAAGGGATGGAGCCCGCCTGCCCGGCATAGATGTAATACTCATTGCCCTCCAAGACAGCTGTTGCTCCCTCCGGGACAGCGATCCTGACATTCCAGTTTACCAGGGTATCATAGTGTTCTTCCGCCCAAGAGACGGAGGAAAAAACCATACAGATCAGCAGGAGAAAACACAATACAGCGCTTCTCTTTTTCATAACCTTCTCCTCTCTCCGAATAAGGATCCCTGTCAGCTCCTTTTAGCAGAATATTTGTGTCATTATAATGGAGCCCAATACAAAATGCAAGTATTTTCTGTCAGTGTATAATCAATTTTTGTCTTTTTGTAATTAATCTGTAATCACTTTTTCTTCACTTTTCAGCACAAATAGATGATTTGGGAATTCTGTTGCATGCGCTCCTGTCCCTGTGACATTTCTGTGACAGCAGTTCGCGTATAATTCTATCGTATCACACAGAAATCGTCAGAAAGAAGGTGATCCGGGATGACGGAAAAAATAAAAGCGCTCTGGCTGAAACACCGTGAACTCTTTGTCTATATCCTTGTCGGAGGCGGGACCACTGCAGCAGCGTGGGGCTGCAAATATCTATGGAACCTGTTTTTCTTCAGCGGAACGGCATTCCCGACGCCGGCACAGAACACCATTCTTTCGGTAGTCGAGAACATCGCAGCAATTGCTTATGGCTACCCTGCCAACCGGAAATGGGTATTTCACAGCAGAAACCCGCACATTTGGGAAGAACTGATGAAGTTTACCGGCTCACGTGCTGCCGTGTGGATCCTCGGCTGGCTGATGAATATGATGCTCACCGGCATCCTGGGCATCAACATCTTCCTTTCCACCCTGATCGTGGGCATGATAGGCGTAAATATCAATTTTATCCTCTCGAAGCTGCTGATCTTCCGCCGGGAAAGACGGCAAACTGCCGGAGCCCTGTGATCTGAAAATGACCACAGGACTCCGACAGTTTTTTAACCTTTATACCAGTTATTCTGTAACCTCGAACTTGTAACCAACGCCCCAAACCGTCTTAAGACACCATTTTTCAGAAACGCCTTCCAGCTTTTCACGGAGACGTTTGACGTGGACATCCACCGTGCGGGAATCCCCGAAATAGTCAAATCCCCATACTTCATCCAGCAGCTGATTCCTTGTAAAGACGCGGTTGGGAGAAGAAGCCAGATGATACAGCAGTTCCATCTCTTTCGGCGGGCAATCCACCTTTTGCCCGTTTACGATCAGTTCATAAGAATCCAGATTGACGATCAGCTTATCAAAGGTGAGCTTTTTCTCTACAGGGGCATCCGCATCCGTCCTGCGCATGACGGCATGGATCCTGGCCAGAAGTTCCTTCACATCGAAAGGCTTTGTTACATAGTCATCCGCACCGATTTCCAGACCGTTGATCTTATCCGTCGTCTCCCCTTTTGCCGTCAGCATAATGATGGGAACAGAAGACTTTTTACGGATATCCCGGCAGATCTGCCAGCCGTCCTTCCCGGGAAGCATGATATCCAGGAGCACGACATCCGGTGAGAAAAGATCAAAAGTGGACTCGGCACGGGATCCGTCTCCGGTAATCATGACGTCAAACCCGTCTTTTCCGAGATACAGGCGGAGCAATTCCGCAATATTGGCATCGTCTTCTACGACAAGCGCTCTCTTACTCATACTGTATTTACCCTCCTTACTCAGCTACTTCATAGTTGTATAGTTTTATTATACCTGTTTCAGCAGCGAAAAGGTTAAATAATTGTGAAATAACAAGAGTTATCAGAGAAGATTGACTCCTGCGCGTGCACAGGTCGTCTCCGTCTCCTCGTCCCAGACAGAAGCCTGCACTTCGCCGATGTGCGCTTTGCCCAGCAGCAGCATGGAAACACGGGACTGCCCGATCCCGCCGCCGATCGTAAGGGGCAATTCGCCGTTGAGCAGTGCCTTGTGATACGGCAGTTCACGGCGGTTATCACACCCGGCTATGGTGAGCTGCCTGTCCATAGACGCAGGATCTACACGGATGCCCATGGAAGAGATCTCGATCGCACAGTCAAGCAGATCGTACCAGAAGAGGATATCGCCGTTGAGCTGCCAGTCATCATAGTCGGGTGCACGGCCGTCATGCGGTTTGCCGGACCTCAGTTTTTCTCCGATGCCGATGATGAAAACCGTTTTATGCTCTTTCGTAAAGGCATTTTCCCTTTCCTTCGGCGTCATGCCGGGATACCTGTCTTCCAGTTCCTGTGCCGTGATAAAAGTAACATTTCTCTCCAGAGCCGGCAGCTTCATCAGCTGGGGATAGATCGAGCGCATGGTATTCTGCGTGTCGCAAAGTGCCGCAACAATGTCCATTACTGTGGACTTCAGGTAGTCCAGATTCCTGTTTTCCGGGAGGATGATCTTTTCCCAATCCCACTGGTCAACATAGACCGAGTGCAGATTATCCAGCACGTCCTCATCCCGCCGGATAGCATCCATATCGGTGTAGATCCCCCGCCCCGGGAAAAAGCCGTAACGCTTCAAGGCAACACGCTTCCATTTGGCCAGGGACTGTACGACTTCCGCCCTTCTCTCTGCATGCAGGATATCAAAAGAGACAGGCCGCTCATATCCGTTCAGGTCATCATTAATGCCGGAGTTCTCCGCAACAAACAGCGGTGCCGAAACGCGGTACAGATTCAGCTTTGCCGCAAGATCGTCTTCAAACAGCCTTTTCAGAAGGCCGATAGCCTTTTGCGTATCATAAATTGAAAGACAGCTCTGGTAATTCTGAGGAATCTTTGTTTTCATGTTTTATCCTTTCCGGTTCCGGCAGTGAGGCTATGGAGAAACGTATTGTAATACATTTCTGCCTCTCGCCGGAAATTCTTTTTGATTTTTCTGGCAGTTGTCTCATCGCCGCAGAAAAGCTTCATATCCAGGAGCCGGACTTCCCCGTCGGACAGCCCCAGATGGATCACCGTGCCGCTCTCCCTTTCCTCATATTCCGTTGTGATCAGCTGATAACGGGACAGCATCTCCGCCACAGGGGCGATACGCTTTTTGGCTGCATTGCGCACAGAATACGGGAGGGACGTCAAAAGGGTTTCCGCATTGCGCCTTCCCTTTTCGGTAATGGAATATTCATCATCCAGTTCATTCACATTGGCCGAACGCACCAGGTCTTCCAGGCAGACGGAATAATCAAAGTATCCCAGCCCGTCATCACAGAAGCACACATCATAAAGCAGTTCCGAATCGATCGGTGCGGGAAGCTGGTTCAGCACAAAGAGAATAAGGATCTTCCGGTCCACATCATCACGGACCAGCACCGCATTTTCCAGCTGCGAGTTCATCAGGATTTTTCCGGTTCTTTCAGAAGCTTGGTAAGCTCTTCCATAAAGGTATTGATATCTTTAAAGCTTCTGTAAACGGAGGCAAAGCGCACATAGGCAACTTCATCCACATCCTTCAGGTGCTGCATGACCATCTCGCCGATTTCGCTGGACCGGACTTCATGCTCTATCCTGCTCTGGAGATCCTGCTCGATCTCATCCGCGATCTGTTCCAGCTGTGCAAGGGATACCGGGCGTTTCTCACAAGCACGTACCATCCCGTTGATCAGCTTTACCCTGTCATACGACTGACGGCTGTTGTCGCGTTTGATGATGACCAGAGGCATTCTCTCTACCACCTCGTAGGTCGTAAAACGCTTTTTACAGGACAGGCATTCTCTCCGGCGGCGGATGGTGGCCCCCTCTTCTGCCGGGCGAGAATCGATCACTTTTGAATCCGGTGCACCGCAAAACGGGCATTTCATAGCGCAGTTCCCCTTTCTTTATCAGACAAGATGACCTTTTTGACCGATCACTTTGATCACGCTGTCAACATATTTTTCGCAGATCTCATCAGAATCCGCTTCAACCATCACACGTATGACAGGCTCTGTTCCGCTCTCCCGTACCAGAATACGGCCGTTGTCGCCTAAAGCTTCCTCCACTTTTTTGACGGCAGCCTGCACATCCGGATCATTCTGTGCCTCCGGTTTACTCTTGACCCGTACGTTCTTCAGCACCTGCGGATAGAAGGTTACCGGGGCAGCGAGCTCGCTCATCGGCTTCCGCTTAGCCAGCATCACTTCCATCAACTTCAGGGAGGTGAGGATCCCGTCACCGGTGGTGGCATATTTGGTAAAGATGATATGGCCGGACTGTTCTCCGCCGATGCGGTGGCCGTGCTTTACCATGCTTTCATAAACATATTTATCCCCGACCTTTGTCTTGTCATAATCGATGCCGACGGCATCGAGTGCCTTGTAAAGGCCGAAGTTGGACATGACTGTCGTCACGACGGTATTATTCAGCAGTTTGCCGCGTTCCTTCATATACAGGCCGTAGATATACAGGATATGATCCCCCGTGATCACATTGCCCTTTTCATCCACGCACAGGCAGCGGTCGGCATCCCCGTCGTAAGCAAACCCGATATCCAGATGGTTTTCCAGCACGAACTTCTGCAGCCGCTCGATGTGCGTGCTGCCGCAGTTCAGGTTGATATTGAACCCGTCCGGTTCATCATTGATCACATAGGTCTTTGCTCCGAGTGCATCAAAAACGCCCTTTGCGATCGACCAGGCGGCACCGTTGGCTGTATCCAGCCCGACACGCATATTTTTAAAGCTGAATTTAGACATGGAAATCAGATATCCGATATAGCGGTTGCGGCCGGCCACATAGTCTACAGTCCTCCCGATCTCCTGTCCTTCTGCCACCGGGATCTCCAGATTCCCGTCAAGATAATCCTCAATAAGAAGGATCGTCTCCTCGTCCATTTTTTCTCCGTTGCTGTTGATCAGTTTGATGCCGTTATCATAGTAAGGGTTGTGCGATGCCGAGATCATGATCCCGCAGTCAAAGTCATCCACACGGGAGATGTAGGAGACCGAGGGGGTTGTCGTAACATGCATAATGTAAGCATCTGCGCCGGAAGCCATCAGTCCTGTGCACAGCGCATACTCGAACATGTAGGACGAGCGGCGTGTATCCTTTCCGATCACGACCTTTGCCTTTTTATCCAGCCTTGCGCCGTAATACCATCCCAGATATCTGCCGATTTTGATGGCATGTTCATAGGTGAGGCCCTTGTTGGCCTCTCCCCGAAATCCGTCCGTACCGAAATATTTACCCATAAATTGCTTCCTTCTCTTTCTTTTTCACGATCGTTCCGTTGTTTTTGAAGATGCTGCCTTCAGGCACGACCCCGCGTACGCAGGATGTCGGATAGATGTTGCTGTGCCTGCCGATCACCGTGCCCGGGTTGAGAACAGAATTGCAGCCGACTTCCACATAATCCCCGAGCATGGCGCCGAATTTTTTCAGGCCGGTCTCGATTTGCTCTTCTCCGTTATGTACAACGACCAGCTGTTTGTCCGATTTCACGTTGGAAGTAATGGACCCCGCACCCATATGTGAATAATAGCCGAGTATGGAATCCCCGACGTAATTATAGTGCGGCGTCTGAACATGATCAAAAAGGATCACATTTTTCAGTTCTGCCGAATTGCCGACGACACAGTTTTCACCCACCAGCGCACTTCCGCGGATAAAGGCGCAATGGCGGACTTCCGTCTCCGGCCCGATGATGCAGGGTGCCCCGAGATAGGCACTCGGAAAAACCTTTGCCGTCTGATGGACCCAGACATGCTCGGATACTTCCGTATACGCATAGGGATCCAGTTCCGAGCCGAGAGCCAGAATTAGATCTTTTATGCCTTTAAGCGCCTCCCAGGGATAGGTAAACTGAGAGAGATACTCCTTTGCGAGGGTATGTTCCAGATCAAACAATGCCTTGACAGTTAACAAGGTAAAACCTCCCTTTCTTAAAAAGAGATCATACTCTTTCGGAAGAGCATGATCTCTTGGATCAGCAATCAAATGCCCCCCGCTGCTTTTCAGGCAACAACAAACGGAATGCCGTTTTCCTCGGCATATTCCATCGCGTAGGAACCATCCGCCACGGTGAGCGTCAGGTCGGGGCAGTCAACAAATGCTTCGGGTGCAATCGCCGTGACCGATGCGGGAATGGAAAGCTCTTTCAGTGCCAGGCAGAACACGAATGCATTCTCCCCGATGCTCTGCAGCGTAGAAGGCAGCTTCACCTCGGAAAGATCCGGGCAGAACATGAAAGTGCCCTCTTCCAGAGAAGTGATCCCCTCCGGGAGCGTAATGCCCTTCAGATTGGTGCAGCTCTGGAAGGCATACTTCCCTACCGTCTCAACAGACTGGGGGAGGTCGATCTTCTGGAGGAACGTGCATCCGTGAAAGGCATAATCCCCGATCTGCTTCACATAGCTGGATACCTTCACGTAAACCAGCGTGTCAGCGAATTCAAAAGCGCCGTCCCCGACTGCCGTGACATACCGGTGTCCCGCGTTGGAGGGAAGATGGATGGACTCCACACACCCCAGGAAGGACGAAACAGCCGCCTCCGTGTCGGAAAGAAATTCAAAAGAATACTCGACTTCGGTTTCTTCTGCAAAAGAGAACACAGACATTGCCAGCAGCAATGCGCTTACCAGCAATATGGAAAGGATCTTTTTCATAACGACCTCCTGTAAATCCGTAACGGAAAAAAATAGGCCAGAATAAAAATTTGTTTTATTCTACCACGGCAATTGATAAAACGCAAGGATTCAATTCGAATCGACGTGAGATTTCGAAAAGATTTCCGGATAAAACAAGGCCCTGAAAACGGTATTTTTTTGTAATCTTTTTGAGGTTGGATTGTTCTTGAAAGATTTTTTCCTGATTGATATAATATATTCTTCTTTTTATTTGTCAGTTTTTAAGTCGCTTACGAGAATTTGTATACCTGGAGATCATCATGATGAAATCTGTAAAAGTACCTGTTTTGCTGTGTCTCCTTGCCGTGCTGCTGTTCTGTGCCCTTTTCCCTTCTTTCGTGTTTGCCGACGAAACCGTTTTTTATGAAAACGAATGGGGATTTGTCGAAGACGCCATGGATATTACCGCCGGCATTCCGGAAGATGCCGGCGGGCGTCTGGGCTACATCCGGGAAAAAGGTCTGCTTCGTGTAGCCACGGAGCCCTATTTTGTCCCGCAGGAATTTATCGATCCTTCGCTCTCCGGTCAGGCGCAATATGTGGGGGCTGATATGGAACTTGCCCGCCTGATTGCCGAACGCATGGGGGTGGAACTGGAGATCGTGCCGATGGACTTTACCCAGGTGCTTTCCTCTGTTGCGGAGAACACCTGTGATCTTGCCATCTCGGCTCTCACCTTTACGACGGGGCGGGCAGCCAAAGCGGAATTTTCAAAGGCATATCACTATTCCGGAGAATCCGCCGGCAGCACGCTGATCATTCGCAAGGAGAACCGGAATCGTATCCGGTCCCTTACCGATCTGAAAGACAAAGCCCTTGCCGCTCAGCGAGGTTCTCTGCAGGAATCCCTGCTTGCAGAGCGCGTATTCAACTACCGTGAATTTCGCAGAGTTTTACAGGTGCAGGATATCTACGAAGCTCTTTCTGCACGTGAAGTGGACGTCGGCTGTGTCGATCAGATGTCTGCTCAGATCTATCTGGATAATAATCCGAAGTGCGGGCTGATGCTGGTGCCGAATGTTGTATTTGTGATGGAAGAGCAATATGACGGCGACAGAATTGCCGCACGAAAGGGCGAGACCGAGCTGATTGCTTTTGTCAACGGGGTGATCAACGAAGTGCTGGACAGCGGAGAATATGAGCGCTGGTTTTTCGAATACGAAAAGCTGGCTGAAACACTCGGCTACTGAGGAGGTGAGTCATTTGAGGCACTGGAAACCGATCTGGGTCTGCCTGTTTGCCATATTATGCATAGCCCTGAATTATGGCGGGAACGCATTTTGTATGGCTTTTGATCTTCCCTTCTGGCTGGATTCTTTCGGAACCATTCTTTGCGCGTGTACTCTCGGCCCTGTCTGCGGTATTCTCGTCGGGGTCACCAGTAATATTCTGACGGCGGGCAGCGAACCGCTTACCTGGCTGTATGCCCTGACCAGTGTTATGATGGCTCTCATCGTCGGAATCACATTCCGAAAAAAATACCTGGATAAGCTGCAGGGATGTCTGACCGTCGCTCTGATGGTCACACTGGCGTGTGTTGTCGTTTCCGTTCCGTTAAATATGATCCTGAGAGGCGGCTATACAGGCAATCTCTTTGGAGACAGCGTCATCCATTACCTCCGACAGTTCAATACTCCCCTGGTCGTTTGTGCTATCATCGGGCAGCTTTATCTTGAATTTCTGGACAAAGTACTTACCATTTTTCTCGTATATATTCTTTTCCGCTTTGTGCACAGGGAAGAATGGACTTTGCAGCATCATCACACGGGAAACCCCTCGGGAAAAGGCATCCATCTGCTGGTGCTCTTTACCGCTGTAGGGCTTCTGTCCGGTCTTTTCGGCATCTGCGCACAGGCTGAGAACGAAACCCCCTCTTCTGTTTACAGTGATTATGTGCAGACCACTTATAACAGCACGAACGGGCTGCCCTGCGGAGAAGCAAACGACATCGCCATGACGAACGACGGCGTCCTGTGGATCGGCACTTATGCCGGGCTTTACCGCTATAACGGCAGGGATTTTCAGTGGATGGACTCCATGGATTCCGTGCGCAACGTCAACTGCCTGTATGTTGACCCGGAAGGGAGATTGTGGATCGGCACCAACGACAGCGGGCTTGCCATTTCGATCCATGAGAAAGTTGTAAGTGTATTGGACCAGGAGCATGGCCTTCCTTCCAATTCTGTCCGCTCGATCATCCAAAGTTCCGATGGGTACTATTATATCGGCACCACGGGCAACCTGCAGGTGCTGTCTCTCAGCGGCGGTTTGAAACAGATCAGCACCCTGTCCGAGATGAATTATACCGACTGTCTTTCTGCTGATGAAACCGGAAAAGTGGCCGGGATCACTTCTGACGGACGCCTCTTTCTGCTGCAGGCCGGCGAAGTGCTCTGTTCCCTCCGTCTTCCGGAGACGGAAGAATACTATCACTCCTGTGCCTTTGACCGGGAAGGCCTTCTGATCGTCGGCACGACGGGCAACCATCTCTACTTTTTTGATGTATCCAATGATATTTTTGATCTCCAATATGAGCAGAGCTGTGAAGGTCTCACCAGCATCAACGATCTGTATTTCCCGGGAAACGGGGAATTGTTTCTCTCCGCAGACAACGGAGTCGCCTATTTAAACCGCGACGGCATCTATCACCGGATCAACACCAATGATTTCAATAACTCTATCGACAACATGCTGGTAGATTTTCAGGGAAATCTCTGGTTTGCCTCTTCCCGCCTCGGGCTGCTGCGGCTCGCCCCCTCTTCCTTCCGGGATATCTACAGCACGGTCGGTCTGGAGAGCAAAGTGGTAAATGCCGTGGCAAAATGGCAGGATGTCCTGTATTTTGGGACTGATGGAGGCCTGGATGCCGTGGATACCCTGCGCCGGGAAGAAGTGAATGACGATCTGACCGAGCTTTTGGAAGGCATCCGCATCCGCTGCCTGTTGGTGGACAGGGAGGATCATCTCTGGATCTGCACCTACAGCCAGGGCCTGATGGAAGTTCTTCCGGACAGAACCGTGCGCACTTACAACAGTATCAATAGCAGTTTCGGCAATAAGGCGCGCGTTGTCACGCAGCTCTCCGACGATACGATCCTGGCCTCCAGCGACACCGGTATCAGCTTTATTTCCGACGGTGCCATTCAAAAGACCCTCGGCCACGCTGATGGGCTGAAAAACACCGTGATCCTGACCCTGACCGAACTTTCTGACGGCCGGATCCTTGCCGGAACGGACGGAGCCGGGATCGCGATCCTGGAAAACGGAGAAGTGACAAAGTCACTCACCCGTTCAGACGGTCTCAGCTCCGAAGTGATCCTTCGTACCGTAGCCGATCCGCAGTCAGACGGGGTATTTGTGGTTACCAGCAACGGCCTGTGCTATCTGGAGGAAGATGGCACGATCCGCCGGTTGGACAACTTTCCCTACTTCAATAATTACGATCTGTGGATAAGAGACATCGATACCCTTTTTGTGATGAGCAGTGCCGGGCTCTATGTGGTTTCCCGCAATGCTCTGCTTTCTGATACATCGGAACTCAAGGCCGTTCTGCTGGATGCCAGGCGCGGGCTCAACAGCTCCCTCACGGCAAATTCCTGGTCCTGGTGTGACGATTCCGGCAACCTCTATCTCCCCTGCGATACGGGAGTCTTTGCCATTGACACCAATGCGTTTGCCACCGCGATGCCTTCCATCCGTATCGATATCCCGGCAATACGTCTGGACGGCATACGTTTTCCGATCGAATCTAATGAAGGCATTGAAGTCGGGACCGGGATCACCCGTATGGAGCTGTTTCCGGAGATCCTCAATTATTCGGTACAGACCCCGAATGTGGGGTATTATCTGGAAGGATTTGACGCGGAATGGACGACCCGCTCCCAGGCGAATCTCAATTCCATCGTATACACCAACCTTCCCGCCGGAGAATATCGGCTTCATCTTGCAGTATTTGACAGTGACCAGAACATCGTTACCGAACGCATTTTTGATCTGATCAAGGATGAGGAATTCTTTGAAACGCTGGGCTTCCGCTTATACTTTATCGGGGTCGCCATGATGATGCTCCTGTTTATTCTGTTCTTCATCGGTTACCGAAGCTATGCCAAGCTGCAGGAAAAGGCAGATATGTCCAAACAGACCATCATTGCCATCGCAAACACAGTGGATGCCAAAGATGTCCGTACCAGCGATCACTCCAAGAGAGTCGCCAAATACGCTGTAATGATTGCCGAAGCACTCGGAAAGTCCGAAGCTTACTGTAAGAATCTGGAAAATGCCGCTCTCATGCACGACATCGGCAAAATTGCGATCAAAGACAACATCCTCAACAAACCTTCCCGTCTTACGGATGAAGAGTATGCCGTGATGAAAACACACACCACAAGCGGCGCCAGGATCTTGAAAGACATGACGCTGATCCGGGATGTGGACGTTGGTGCAAAGTATCACCATGAACGCTGGGACGGGAGAGGCTATCCCGATGGACTGAAGGGAGAAGAGATCCCGGAAATGGCGCGCATCATCGGCGTTGCGGACGCTTTCGATGCCATGACGGCCAACCGTGTTTACCGGAAACAGATGGATTTTGACTATGTGATCAACGAGATGGAAAAGGGGCGCGGCACACAGTTTGATCCCACGGCGGACGATGCCATGCTGAAGCTTCTGCGGAACGGTGATATTGATCTGAACGCAATATACAACGTGCCTTCGGAGAAACAAAATGAGCAGTGAAAAGGAGGTTGCCGTCATGAGACGTACAGTTGCTGCAACGCTTCTGACCTGTCTGGTAGTCCTGGCGGCCTATTACGGCATTTTTGTGATGAACAGGCCGGCATCGGAAGAGAATATCAAGGTCGGGTTTCTTTTTGAAAACGATGAAAGCACACCGTACACTTATAATTTTATGCTGGCCCGGGATGCCCTCCAGAGGAGATATCCGGACCGGGTAGAGGTCTATACCCGAAGCAATATTCTTCCCGAAGAAACAGAGGAACCTTTGCGGGATCTGATCCACAAAGGCTGCCGCATCATTTTCTGCAACAACTACAGTGAACAGCTTGTTTCCCTTGCCGGGGAGTACCCGGATGTCACCTTCTGCCAGGTGTCGTTTCCCCATTCGGAAGGGACCGTTTTCCCGTCAAACTACCATATGTTTAACGGCGCTGTCTATCAGGCCAGGTATATCAGCGGCGTTATCGCCGGGATGAAACTGCAGCAGCTGATCGACAACAGATACATCAGGCCGGAAAATGCACTGGTAGGGTACATCGGCGGATTTGAGACGCCGGAAGTCATCTCCGGCTATACGGCATTTTTCCTTGGGATACGAAGCGTCGTACCCGAGGCGACGATGAAAGTCCGTTATATCCACGCCTGGAACAACTTCGCCTTGGAGAAGCAGACCGCCCGCGAACTGATCGACGAAGGATGCATGGTGCTTTCTCATCATACCGATACGATCGGGCCGGCTATAGCCTGTGAGGAAGCGGACAGACCCGTCTTTTTTGTCGGCTATAACCGCAGTATGATGGATGTGGCGCCCGATTCCACACTGATCAGTCTCCGCGTGAATTATACTCCCTATGTAATCGGGAGCGTAGAAGCGGTTATGGAAAACAGGCGCATCGAGAAAAACGTGTCTGCCACGGCATTCGGAAATGACTGCGTTGCCGGTTTTGAAAGCGACTGGGTACAGCTCCTGGAGCCGAATACGGCACTGCTTGCCCCGGGGTCCCGGGAAAAGATTGATGAACTGATTGCGGCATTCCGCAAGGGGTCTTTGCCTGTATTTCAGGGGCCATATACCGGCACCGACCCGCAAAACCCCTCCAACACCATAGACCTTTCCACCGTCTATAAAGAAAACAGCACTTCCTCCTCCCCCTCCTTCCACTATATTCTGGATGAAGGCATCTTTGTGGAGTGACCGTGCCTCTTAATCTATCTGCTTTTCCCCGGGGATTTAAGGTCTCACGTCTATTCAAAAAACACGCCGCCCGGCGTGTTTTTTATTATTCGTGCGCTCGCCGGGCGCATAAAAGAAACTGCCGCCCTGGCCTGAATGATCCCGGGCGGCAGATTTATTTGACGGATGATGAGAAATCATGTATAATTCGTTTTTAGACTAAAATTGAAATGAATTGCCGTTTCAGGAGTGCACGAATGAACAGAAAAGCCGTTCTTTGTATGATACTTTGCATTTTGATGATCCTGCCGCTTGCAGCCTGCGGAGAAGGCACGGCACATCAAAAGCAGCTGTTTGCCATGAATACCATGTTTACCCTCACCGCCTACGGGAAAAGAGGACAGGCAGGGGTCAATGCCGCTGAAGCCACCGTGGTTGCCATTGACGCCATGAGTGACCCGGATGTGGAAACGAGCACTGTCTATGCACTGAACCACGCGGAAGGGGCACAGGTGAATGTTTCCGGCCAGGTGGCAGAAATGCTGCTGGATGCTCAGGAAGTTTATGACCGGACAGGCGGCGCCTATGATATCACCATCTACCCGCTGGTAGACCTGTGGGGTTTTACTGACGGAAGGTACTACGTCCCGAGCCAGGATGAGATCTATATCCAACTGGGCAATTTATGCATGGATCTGCTGACGATATCAAAATTCCCCACATCCGGCACCTATACCGTGCAGTTCCCCTATTACGGGAAACTCAGTTTTGATTCCTGTGCAAGAGGCTGCGCTGCAAAATATGCCATTGATGCCATGCGGAAAAACGGGGTGGAAAGCGGAATCGTTTCGCTGGCCGGAAATATCCAGACACTCGGCAACAAACCGGACGGCAGCCTGTGGAGCGTCGGCATTACGGACCCGAATAATCCTTCCGGATATCTGGGAGTGCTGTCCGTCGGAGAAGCTGCCATCTGCACAACCGGATCCTATCAGAAATATATGCCATCCAACCCGAAATACCACCATGTCCTCAGCACGATGAACGGATACCCCACTACAAACGGGCTGCTGTCAGTAACCGTGATCGCGGAAGACGGCACCATGGCCGACTGTCTTTCCACCGCAATGTTTGCTCTCGGGCAGTCCCGTGCGGTAAACTACTGGCGACAGTACGGCGGGTTTGATATGATCATGATCACAGGCGACGGACAGATCATCTGCACTTCCGGCCTGCTGGAAGAATTTGATCTGCGCAACAGTAACTATACGCTTCGTTACGTGGAGTAAAGAATGGCAACACTGCAGGATCCTGTAAAAAGCCTGAAGGGGATCGGCGAGAAACGAGCCCGGGCATTCGCGGGGCTTGGGGTGGTCACCCTTTACGATCTGCTGTCTTATTTCCCCCGCAGGTATGAAGACCGCAGTACCGTCACACCGATCGCACTGGCGCAAAACGGAGAAGCAACCTGTATTTCTGCCATTATTGCCGAGGACCCGCGACTTGCCCGCATCCGGCGCGGGATGGAACTTGTCAAGGTAAAGGCTGTGGATGAATCCGGCATGATGGAAGTAACCTACTTTAATCAGAACTGGATGAAAAACAGCCTGTCACGCGGACAGGAAGTAACTTTCTACGGAAAGATGGAATTATCCGGCTCGAAACGCCGGATGAGCAACCCCGTCACAGAGATTGCCGGCGGACAGAGCCGGATCACCGGCAAGATCATCCCCATTTACCATGCCTGTCACGGGCTGACGCAGAAGAACATTCTGCAAAGTGTTGCGCTGGCTGTCGACGCCTGTGCTGCCCAGCTGCCGGAATGGATCCCGAATGAGATATTGACCCGGCATGCGCTGGCCGACGTTGGGTTTGCTTACCGGCAGGTGCACTTCCCGACGGACTTTGACGCCCTTGCCAGAGCGAAAAAGCGCCTGGTTTATGAAGAATTATTTACGCTGGCCTGTACTATGGAGGCCAGGCGGTTGGGCGGAAGGACTGCCCGCGGAAAGGTTTTTTTCGCACCGGAACTGGACGGGTTTTATTCCCGGCTTCCCTATCCGCCGACCAATGCACAGAAGCGCGCTGTCACAGATGCGCTGAAGGATATGACCTCCGGCAGGGCCATGAACCGCCTGATCCAGGGCGATGTGGGATCCGGGAAGACCCTCTGTGCTGCGGCGTTAGCCTGGGTTGCTGCCTGCAACGGCTATTGCACAGCGTTTATGGTGCCGACGGAAGTGCTCGCCCAACAGCATTTTGCCTCTCTTTCAACACTGCTGACGCCGCTTGGGATCCGTGTGGGGGTCCTCACAGGATCGATGCGTGCAAAAGAAAAGACCGCCCTGCGCGAAACACTGTCGGAGGGAAAAATAGACCTGATCATCGGCACCCACGCCCTGTTTTCGGAAGGGGTAACCTATCCGAACCTGGGGCTGGTGATTACGGATGAGCAGCACCGCTTCGGTGTGGAGCAGCGCGCTGCCCTGATCCATAAGGGTGAGACCCCGCATGTGCTGGTGATGTCCGCTACACCGATCCCTCGTACACTGGCTTTGCTGCTGTATGGAGACCTTGATGTATCCGTGCTGGATGAAATGCCGCCCGGCCGGCAAACTGTCGATACCTACGCTGTAGGCAGCAGATACCGCGACCGATTGATTGCTTTCCTGCACAAACAGGCGGAAAACGGCAACCAGAGTTACGTGATCTGCCCGATGGTGGAAGATGCGGAGGAAGAGACCGATCCGGCTTTGAAGTCTGCCGAGAGACAGACCGAAGAACTGAAGCTGGCCTTGCCGGACCTTTCTATCGGCTGTATGCACGGGCGCATGAAAAGTGAAGAGAAAGACGATGTGATGCTGCGGTTTTCCCGCGGGGAACTGGATGTGCTCGTCGCCACAACCGTTGTGGAAGTAGGCGTTAATGTGCCGAATGCCACCCTGATGATCATTGAGAATGCAGAGCGTTTCGGACTGTCACAGCTGCATCAGCTGCGCGGCCGTGTAGGACGCGGGAAAGACAAAAGCTTCTGTGTGCTGGTTTCAGACGCGGAGAATGAAGAGGCAAAACAGAGACTAGCAATTTTATGCAAGACAAACGACGGGTTTCAGATTGCGGAAGAAGATCTGAAGCTGCGCGGCCCGGGAGACTTTCTCGGGGAAAGACAGCATGGTTTGCCGGCGATGTATGCCGCAGATCTTTGGGCAGATGCCGAGGTCCTGAAAGCAGCCAAAGAAGATGCCGAGATGATTTTCCGGCAGGATGCATCGCTTGCCCTGCCGGAGCATCAGGCTTTGCGAAAAAGGATCGAAAGAGTACAGCTAAACACTGTTTCCACCATGAATTAACGAAACTGAGGTCAAAAAACGACAATGACGGATCGTGAAACCACCTGTTGTTTCAGCGGTCACCGCCCGATGAAGCTTCCCTGGGGAATGCGGGAAAGTGATGAACGCTGTATCCGGGCAAAAGAATGGATCGCCGGGCAGCTCAATACTCTGTATACTCTTGGATACCGCCACTTTCTTTGCGGAATGGCCATCGGCTGTGACATGTATTTTGCCGATGCCGTGCTTGCCCTGAAAGCACAGCACCCGGATGTCACGCTGGAAGCGGCGATTCCCTGTGCAGATCAGGCTAACCGATGGAACAGTAAACAAAAGGCAAAATATGCTTCCCTGCTGGAACAGTGCGACGCCATAAAAACCTGTCAGGAAGCCTACACGCCCGACTGCATGCAGCGCAGGAACCGTTATATGGTGGAGCGTTCATCAGCCCTGATCGCCTGCTTTAACGGAAGACCTGGCGGAACCATGAGCACGATCCTCATTGCGCAGCGGGAAGGACTGACCGTGCACCTGCTGGATGTGAATGAACTGAAGGAATTATAAAAAAGCGGAGAACAGAAAAATGGATCTGACAAAATTAAAAAACTGCGAGCTCTTTCTTTTTGATATGGACGGCACGCTATATCTCGGTGACGAAGTATATGAAGGGGCTATTGAACTGATGGAAGATCTGCCTGCACTCGGCAAGCAGTATATTTATCTTACCAATAATTCTTCCCGTGCCGGGACAGACTACATCACCCGCCTGAAACGGCTGGGATTTCCCTGTGAGAAGGAAAATGTATTTACTTCCGGCATGGCAACCGGGCTGTATCTCAATGAAAAAGCACCGGGCAAGCGTGTGTATCTGGTGGGAACACAGGCTTTTCGGCGTGAACTGCTGAGTTACGGAATCAACCTCGTGGAAGAAGATGCGGAAGTTGTGGTCGTCGGTTTCGATACGGAACTGGTGTACGAAAAGCTGAACAAGGCGTGCCATTTTCTGCGCCGCGGCGCGTGGTTTATTGCCGCAAACCCTGACTGGGTCTGCCCCATGCCGCATGACGAAGTACTTCCCGACTGCGGAAGCATCTGCGCCCTGCTGACAGCATCCAGCGGCGTAAAGCCTACTTATATTGGCAAACCAAACCGCAATATGATCGATGTGATCTCAACCATGACCGGCATCCCCAATGAGAAGATCTGTGCCGTGGGCGACAGGCTTTATACCGATATCGCCGTGGCTCAGAATGCAGGCGCCGTATCCGTGCTGGTGCTGTCCGGCGAAACAACGGAAGAACTGTTGCGTACGGCTGAACGGCAGCCGGATTACGTCCTGCCCGACGTGCATGCGCTTCATCAGGTACTGAAATGAGCCGATATATCCTGCCTGTGACAACAGGTGTGCTCCTGCTGCTGTTTTTTCTATGTCTGCCGCCGCTTCAGGATACTCCCGTCGATCTTCCGGATCCCGACGGTGAAGTGAGACGCAGGCCCGGCACCATCACCCGGCTTGATTGCCTTCTCCTATGCTGTTTTGTGCTGGTATTCGGTGCTGTGGATTTTTACGGCCTGGGAAACAGGACTTCGCCGGAGACGTTTCTCCCTGTACAAAACGAGCCTGTCCTCATGACTTTTCCGGAGGAAAAGGATGTTTCGTTAATCGTGGTTTTTACAGGGGTGGGATATGGCGAGTATACTTTTGAAGCCTCCGCTGACGGAGAAGAATACTTCCCGATCACGACTTTTATCCAGAATGCGGGAGATGTGCTGCGATGGACGAACATTCAGCCGGACAGCATTTTTCACGCCAAAACCGTACAGCTGAGCGGCAGCGGAAGTGCATGGCTTGGTGAAGCTGCCTTCTTTTCCCCCGACGGAGAACAGATCCCTTTCCGCAGCAGTGCAGCAGAACTCGGGGATGAGCAGGGGCTTGTCACGAGAGAGTATTCTTTCCTCAATTCCACCTATTTTGATGAGATCTATCATGCCCGCACGGCTTGGGAGCATTTACACGGGATCTTCCCCTATGAGATCTCTCACCCGCCGCTTGGAAAACTGATCCTCTCCCTGGGGATCCTGCTCTTCGGTATGACGCCCTTTGGCTGGCGCTTTTCCGGGACGCTGATCGGGGTGCTGATGCTCCCGGTCCTCTACATTTTTGTGAAAAAGCTGTTTTCCAGCACAAGAGTGGCTGCCTGTGCGACCCTCGTTTTTGCCACTGATTTTATGCACTTTGTGCAGACGCGTATTGCCACCATTGACACCTATGCCGTGTTCTTTATCCTGCTGATGTATCTCTTTATGGCACTTTTCATAGCCAGCGGAAAAACCGTTCATCTGGCACTCAGCGGGCTTTTCTTTGGGGTGGGGGCAGCCTGTAAATGGACGTGCCTTTATGCCGGTGCAGGACTCGCCGTTATCTGGGCAGCCTACTGGATCGCGCACAGAAGAGAGGGGCTTGCTGCTTTTGCCCGAAATGTGCTGGCTTGCCTGCTGTTTTTTGTACTGGTGCCGGCAACGATCTATTATCTTTCTTATCTGCCATACGGGCAGGCTGCCGAGATCCGGGGCATCTTTACCCGGCCGTATCTGGACATGGTGCTGAACAACCAGGTGTATATGTTCTCCTATCATTCAAATCTGGTGGCGGAACACCCGTATGCTTCCGTCTGGTATCAGTGGATGCTGGATATTCGGCCGATCCTCTATTATCTGCAGTACTTCAACGACGGGACGCGGTCCAGCTTCGGTGCGTTCTTAAACCCCGTGCTTTGCTGGGGCGGGCTCCTAGCCCTGTTTGTCCTGGTTTTTCAGGCAGTTTACCGGCATGATT
The DNA here is from genome assembly GCA_017432615.1 of Oscillospiraceae bacterium. GTDB lineage: Bacteria > Bacillota > Clostridia > Oscillospirales > Oscillospiraceae > Limivicinus. The sequence goes on along the minus strand of JAFRIV010000026.1, from coordinate 32,978 downwards.
GGAAAGCGGCATTTCTTGCTGCGGGATATTTTGCACAGCTGGTCCCCTGGATGTTTGTGAGCCGGCTTACCTTTGCCTACCATTACTTCCCCTGCAGTGTGTTTCTTGTGCTGGCACTGGCCTATGTTTTTAAGCTGATGGAAAACGGCACAAAACATTACAGAGCCTGTATCTATTCCTTTACCGGGCTTTCCGTGCTTCTGTTTCTGCTCTTCTACCCTGCCCTGAGCGGAGCGCCGGTCAACAATGTGAAAGCCTCGCAGGTAATGGGATGGCTCCCTACCTGGCCGTTTTAGAGCAATACCAACAGATCAGAATAAATTGAAAACGCGTGAGGACAACCAACTGCCCTCACGCGTTTTTTTCTTTACTGTTTCTTAACCCTGCTCAGAGCTGTCAGATTCAGCAGGATCCTGTTTTTCTTCTGTGGGACTATCATCTTCCTCCGAAGTTTCAGAAGGATCTGCAGCGGGTGTTTGTACAGCCTCTCCTTCCGAGAGAGCCGGAGCTTCCGTTTCGGAACCGTCAAACATCGCTATTTTACGGGCAGGGCGTTCAATGGTCTTATCATTTACAGCCTGCTTTGCCTGGCGCATAAACTCCGGCATGAACTCACCATGTTCAAAATAATAGTGGAATTCATCCGCAGAAATAGTCTCATGCACCAGAAGGTACTCTGCAATAGCAATCAGCTGATCACTGTGCTCCGTCAGGATCTGGCGGCACTGGGCGGCAGCCTTGTCAAAAATAGCTTTAACTTCTTCATCGATCAGGCCGGCTGTTTCTTCGGAATAACTCTTTGTAGTGCCAAAATCTCTGCCGATGAAAATGCTGTGATCAGACGAGTCAAACAGTATGGGCCCGAGTTTTTCACTCATGCCGTAGCGCATGACCATATCTCTCGCCGTGGAGGTCGCCTGCTGGATATCTCCGGAGGCTCCGGTCGAAATATCATCCAGGAAAAGTTCTTCCGCAATCCGACCGCCGAGAGCCATCACGATGCTTTCAAACATTTCCGCCCGGGATTTAAAGTTTTCCAGATCTTCATTCGGGCGGAAAAGCGTAAAGCCGCCTGCTGCCCCGCGGGGAATAATCGTAATATAATGCACAGGGTCAACATTCTTGAGGAACTTGCCGGCAATGGCATGACCGGCCTCATGATAAGCGGTAAGCTTCCGTGCCTTTTCCGACATTTTACGAGACTTCTTCTCCGGACCCATCTGGACTTTCAGAATTGCCTCATCAATATCATCCTGGGTGATAAAGCGTTCTTTCCGACGTACGGCAAGAATCGCCGCTTCATTCATCAGGTTTTCCAGATCCGCCCCGGAGAAGCCGGGTGTTCCCTTGGCAATGCTGTTCAGATCCACATTATCGGCAAGCTGTTTATCACGGGAGTGGATCTTCAAAATCGCCTCTCTGCCGCGAATATCCGGCAGGCTGACATAGATCTGGCGGTCAAAACGACCGGGACGCAGCAGAGCGTTATCCAGAATATCCGCGCGGTTGGTAGCAGCCATGACAATAATGCCTTCGTTGTTGCCGAAACCGTCCATCTCCACGAGGAGCTGGTTGAGCGTCTGCTCACGCTCATCATGCCCGCCGCCAAGACCGGAGCCTCTCTGCCGGCCGACAGCATCGATCTCATCGATGAAGATGATCGCCGGGGCTACTTTCTTGGCCTGCTCAAACAGGTCGCGCACACGGCCTGCACCGACACCGACATACAACTCGACAAAATCAGAACCGGAGATGGAGAGGAACTGCACATCGGCCTCCCCCGCCACTGCCTTGGCCAGCAGTGTTTTGCCCGTTCCCGGCGGGCCCACGAGCAAGACGCCCTTCGGGATGCGTGCGCCCATCTCGGTATAGAGCTTCGGATCTTTCAGAAAGTCAACAATTTCAGCAAGCTCTGCTTTTTCTTCGTCACAGCCGGCTACATCGTTAAAGGTCTTCTTTTCCTTCTCATCAGACCCGAGTTTGGTGCGCGCTTTTGTGAAACGGGCAAAACCGCCCATTCCCCCGCCGCCACCGCCTGCGCGGTTCATCATAAAATACCACAAGCCCATGGCACCGAACATGATGATCAGGTACGGGATAAAGCTTGCCCACCACGGAAGGGTAAAGCCTTCGGTATAGTCATACTTTTCAAGGATCCCGTCGCGATACTGCTGAAGGATCAGATCATGAAAATCCTCATAAAATACCGAGAAGCTGTAGAGATCGTAAGAACGTTCCTGGACAGGTTCCACAGGGTCGTTGGTACGGACCTCAAGATAAATCGTAGAGCCTTCTGTCTTAAAGGACTGGACTTTCTCGTTTTCGAACAGGTCTACCAGTTCAGAGTAGGAATCCAGCTGGTCGGTTTTTGTGTCATTGTTGAGTGTAAAGACGATCGCTACAACAATTACTGCGAGCAGTACATAAAAACCAATGTCTCTTGTCTTGTTGCGGTTCGGTTTCAAAAAAACTTCACATCCTACTTATTGGAATAGATTTCCGGCTTCAGCACGCCGATATAGGGAATATTACGATATCTTTCATTATAATCAAGCCCGTAGCCCACAACAAAGGCATCCGGAACTTCAAAACAGGAGTAATCCGCATATACATCTGCTTTTCTGCGTGACGGTTTATCCATCAGCGTTACTATAGAGACAGAAGCCGGTGCACTGACCATCAGGTAGTTCTTCAGATAGTTCAACGTTACCCCGGAATCCAGAATGTCTTCCACCAGAATGATATGGCGGCCGCTAATATCGGAATTCAGGTCTTTGTTGATTTTTACTGCTCCGGTAGTCGTCGTACCGGAATAAGAAGACACGGCCATGAAATCCATCGAGCAATTGATGGAGACACAGCGCATCAGGTCAGCCATAAAAATAAAGCAGCCCTTCAAAACACCGACAAAAATCGGATCTTTTCCTTCGAAATCATGGGAAATCCGCCTGCCCACATCATGGACCTTTTCCAGGATCTGCTCCTCCGTGAGGAGAACATACGCAATGTCATTTTCTGCTCTGTCCATAATTATCCTTTGCTGTTAATCGGTTCGATGGTTATTTCAAACACCCTGTCCCCTGGTCGGGGGGTCCCTCTCTCATCCGCTGCAAGCTTGTAAGCTGCCAGTGGACCTTTTTCATCCCGAATAACGGGGAGAAGCTTTCTTTCCCGCTGCGTCAGCCCTGCCTCGGCATACAGTTTCTTCAGAGATTTAGAACATCCTCTGCCCCGAAGACGCAGCCTGTCCCCTTCCCGACGGGAGGAAATGATCAGGCGCCCGTATATTTCATCACATTTAAGCGAGAAAGGTTTGAACAAGTCGTGAACTTTTCCGGAATAAACGGAAATTTCTGTTATGATACGCAAACCGACGTCAGGAAGCTCGACCGTACTCCCCGGAATCAGTTCCGCTTCCGGCAGGTCAACGGCCTCCTGCGGATGGAAAAAAAGCCTGCCCTGTTCAGAAATCAGCTTCCCCCCCGGAAGGCAGATCTCCTTCCGCTGCGGCTGTGAAGCTATAGCCAGCACTGCACTGACATGCTCCTCGGAAAGAGCCCCCGGTGCAACTGCACGCACCACGCGGGAAGAAACAGCTCGCGGAAGGGACAGAAGGGCATCTGTCGGAAGAGAGACCCCGTCACTGTGACTGCGGATAAATTCTTCCGCCAGAGAAGAAAGACACTCTTCATCCTGCCGCATCAAATCAGACAGCCGCAGGCAGGCGGCAGAGAAAGCCGGATTGATTTCTTCCATAACCGGCATCACCTTATGCCGCAGGAAGTTGCGGGAATAGGCATCTTCTGTGTTGGTGCTGTCCTCCACATGCCGGAGATTCCGAGCGGAAAGATATGCTTCGATTTCCCGGCGAGTTACCGCGAGAAGCGGGCGAACGATCCTGCCGCGCACAGGAGCAATTCCGCCGAGGCCCAGACTGCCCGTCCCTCTGGCAAGATGCAGAAGGATCGTTTCGGCATTGTCTTCCATATTGTGGGCAACCGCTATCACACTGCAGGACAGGGCGTCAGCGGTCCGCTCCAGGAAAGAATACCGCAGTTCCCGCCCGGCCTCCTCCAGCCCGAGATGGTGAGAAGCGGCATAGGCAGGCACATCTCCCTGCCCGACGACACAGGGGATCGATCTTTGCCCGCACCAGTCTTGAACGAAGGACGCGTCCATCAGAGATTCTTCTCCGCGGATCCCATGGTCGAAGTGCGCGGCAGCGAGAAAAGAAATGCCGAAAACCGCCCGGTACTCCGAGAGGATCTGCGTCATACACACGGAATCTGCCCCGCCTGACAAAGCGCAAAGCACCCTGCTGCCCGCCGGAAACAGTTCTTTCCGCTGAGCAAAATCAATAATCTTCTTCTCGATTTCCTTCATAGGATACAAAGGAGGTGTACTCTGCAAGCCAGTTCAGATTGACCGTTCCGGTAGATCCTTTTCGGTTTTTCAGAACAATGGCTTCGGCCAGATTCGGATTCTCACATTCTTTATTGTAATATCCATCACGATAGAGGGCAATTACCACGTCTGCATCCTGTTCAATAGCGCCGGATTCACGAAGATCAGAGAGCAGAGGCCGTTTATCCTGCCGGCTTTCACTGGCACGGTTGAGCTGGGAAAGGCAGATGACCGGGACGTTGAGCTCCTTTGCCATGATCTTCAGCATACGGCTCATATCGCTGACAGCCTGTGTTCGGCTTTCGTTTGACCAGTTGTTTTTGCTGCCGGCCGACTGCATCAGCTGCAGATAGTCAATGCACACCAGCCCAAGATCCGGGACACGACGGCAGGCTGCATTCATATCAGACACCGACAGAGACGGATTGTCATCAATACGGATGTCGGAAGAACTCATCAGCTGCGCAGCCTCGGCAATCTGACGCCACTGTTCATTGGAGAGCTGCCCTGTCAGAAGATTCTGAGAGGGCACCATCGCTGCTTTGGACAGCAGGCGCGTTACAAGCTGCTCTCTTGACATTTCAAGGGAAAAGAACGCTACTGTTTTTTTCAGGGATACTGCCACGTGCAGGGCAATGTTGAGGGCAAGGCTTGTTTTGCCCATACCGGGACGGGCAGCGATCAGAATAAAATCCGACCGGTTCAAACCAAGGATCTGCCTGTCAAGATCCGGGAGACCGGTGGACAAACCGGGAATCTTCTTCCCAGAGGCAGCAGCTTCCGAGAGCTGATCAAAAACCGTGTTGATCACAGCAGAAATCGGCAGCAGGCCGCCGACATTTCTGCCCTGCCGAAGCATATAGATCTTCCGTTCTGCCGCTTCCAGAACGGCATCCGCTTCCCCGGATCCCTCATAGACCATCTCACTGATCTCACCGGCGGTATCGCCCAGACGGCGCAGAAGTGCTCTGTCGCGTACGATGGCCGCATATTCCAGTGCATTGGCAGCCGTCGGGGTCATACGCATGACATCGGCAAGGTTACGTTCGGTTTCCTCGCTGTATACCCCACGGACCTTCATCTGGTCTACTACCGTGACCGGATCGATCGTCTGCGCATAGGCGAACATCTGATAGATCGTTTCAAAGACGTCCCGGTTGGATTTCAGATAAAAATCCTCCGCTTTGACTTTCTCGATCACATCCGGAATACAGCGGGAATCTATCAGCATGGAGCCGATGACGGCCTGTTCCGCAGAGGCGGAATATGGAATTTTTCTTCCGACAAGCTCGTCCATAAAACGGAATTATCCTTTTTCCAGATTATGCTTCTACTACGAGAACACTGATGTCCCCTGTCTGTTCAAAGCCGAGTTTCGCCTTCACTGTGTAAGTCCCATAACTCTTGATCGGTTCAGACTGGACGATCTTGTTCTTCTCAATTTCAATATTGTGCTGCTGTTTCAGGGCGTCGGATATTTCCTGAGAGGTCACCGCTCCAAAGAGTTTGCCTGCACTGCCGGCCCTGGCCCGAATCGTCACCTGAACGGAAGAGAGTTTTTCCGCAATCTCGCGGGCCTGGGCTTTTTCAGCCTCCAGCTGTGCTTTCTTCGCTTTCTCCTGAAGCTTCATGGTGTTGATATTATCTGCCGTTGCTGCCGTGACGATCCCTCGGGGAATCAGGTAATTGCGGGCATAGCCGTCAGAGACTTCTTTCATTTCACCTTTTTTGGCTTTCCCTTTTACATCCTGATTAAAAATAACTTTCATGGCTTTTCTCCTCGTATATAAACTTCCAATGATCCTTTTCAGCAGGCTCCGATCATCCTGCTATCCGTTTTATTCTCCGAAATAATCATCAATAGCATGAAGAAGCTGTTCTTTTGCCTCTTCTATCGATGCTGTATTCAGTTGTGAAGCGGCAGCGCTGCGGCTTCCCCCGCCGCCGAGCTTCTCCATCAGGATCTGCATATTGACATCGCCGATGGATCTGGCCGAAATGAGGAATCCTCCCTTTTCTGAAGGGAAGAGGACAAGGGATGCATCCACCCCGGAAATATTCAGCATTTCATCCGCTGCTTTTGCCGCAATGACACGGCCCGTCGGTTCAGGCACCACTGAAACAGCGATTCCTTTGTATATCTCTGTATTCTGAAGGACTTTGTATTTTGCGATGGTATCCGGCAGATCGCACTGCAGAAGCTTTTTTACCGCAGTGGGATCCGCACCGGCCCGGCGGAGAAATGCCCCTGCGTCAAACGTTCTGTCTCCGGTATGAAGCGTGAAATTTTTCGTATCCAGCACAATGCCGGAAAGCAGTGCTTCTGCCTCACCCGGCAGGATCTTCTTTACGTCAGCAACTTCCTGAAGGATCTCCGTCACGAGTTCGCAGGCAGAAGAGGCAGAAGGTTCAAGAAAGCCGAGGGCAGCATTGTGAATATAGGTTGCAGAGATACGGTGATGGTCAATCACGGCCACACGGGAACAAGCATTGAGCAGTTCCGGCGCATCAAGCTGCTCCGGGCGGTTTGTATCCACAATGACAAGAAGCGTTCTGCTGTCGGCATGGGAAAGCGCTTCCTGTGCTGAAACAAAAGCTGTTTCATACTCCGGAAGCCGGCGTACTTCCTGGATCAGCTGCACGGCATTGCAGTTTTTCTCGTCCACTACGACCTGGCAGGGCACTTCCTTTTGTCTGGCCAGGGCACAGATCCCGATCGCAGCCCCAATGCTGTCAAGATCACCGAAACGATGCCCCATTGTGTAAACGCGCGTTGAATCCCGCATAAGCTGTTCGATGGCTGTTGCCATCACACGGGATTTCACTTTCGTGCGTTTTTCAATCTCACTGCCTCGGCCGCCGAAGAATTCAAAGCTGAGTTTATTTTTAATGACCGTCTGGTCTCCGCCGCGGGTCAGGGCAAGTTCCAATGCCATATCGGCAAACTGTAAAGACTCGGAAAAATCATCCGCATCTTCTCCGAAACCGAGGCTGATGGTGGATGTGATCCCTCCCGCACTGGAAACAGAGTGGATCTCTTCGACAATCGGGAACTTTTCCTTTTTCATGGCTTCCAGATTTCTTTTTTCAAACACCACAAGATATCTGTCCCGCTCATAGCGGCGCACAAAGCCCTTATATTTCTTTGCCCATTCAAGGAACTTATCTTCCAGAGCATCCCGCATCCGGTTTTTCTCACGTTCCGTCTGGTTTCGGATCAGTTCCTCATAATTGTCTATGACAATGATCCCGGTTACCGGGCGCGACTGCTCATACTCAATCCGAATGTCATCATAGTCCGTTACATCGATCCAATAGGTGATCCCCATCAGGGGCACTTCTTTCTGTTTTTCCCCGCGGATGATATTGCCGTGCACACGATACTTTCTTTCCTGCAGAGTTAAAAGCTCAGGATACTGGTGTTTCTCTCCGGCAAGCCACTGGGTTGAAAAGTTTGGCAGTAAATCTGAAATTCTGGCATCCAGGTGCTGCCCCTGCTCACCGCAGGCTGTAAAAAACGCCTCATTTGCCCAGACGATACGGGTATCTTCCATATGGAAAACCGCAATCGGCATAGGGAAATTCATAAGTGTGTTATTTTTGGCATTCTCGGAATCTCTGGTAATCGATTCCACGTAGGCTTCCAGTGCGGAACGCATACGCCGGAGTGACGCATGACGCCGGATTGCGAACACGATCAGCGTCACGATACCGACCAGTCCCAGACCGATCAGCAGGTAGGAAAGCTCCGTTACTCCAAGAAGCGCGAAACCGGCAGCTGCCGTAAGCGCTGCAAGAATAAACAATATAACAAGCGAAGCACCTGTTTTTGACTCGGTAAGCTCACGGATCCTGTTGTTCATGTTTATTTTCTCCACACTTCCAGAAAAAAATAATCAATGTATTATATCAAATAAGAGGAAGGTTTACAAGTTTGTTTTTTCCCTGTATAATGAAGGAAGGGCAAAATCAACCCGGTTATCGGCAAAATGCCCGGATGCAGGAGGTCGTCTATGAAAATCATTTTAAAAAAACTGCGGGAAAACGCCAAAATGCCGGCGCGCGGGTCTGCTTTTGCTGCCGGTTATGATCTGTTTGCCTGTCTGGAGGAAGAGGCTGTCATTCCGCCGCACTCCACAGTAAAAATCGGGACAGGCCTGTCTGCTGCGATTCCGGACGGATGGTTCGGCGCCGTATTTGCACGCAGCGGTCTTGCCGCCAAAGAAGGGCTCCGCCCGGCAAACTGCGTCGGCGTATGTGACAGCGATTATCGCGGGGAATACATCGTCGCCATGCACAATGATACCGATACTCCGCGCACGATCGTCCCCGGAGAAAGGATTGCCCAGCTGGTGATCCTTCCGTTTGCGGAGGCAGATTTTGAATTTGCCGAAGCTCTTCCGGAAACCGAACGCGGTACCGGAGGATTCGGATCTACAGGGCAATGACAGTGAACATCCACCCGTTTATATCAAACAAGCCGGTCTGCTGACCGGCTGTCTGATTTTTACGGAAAAGCTCAGGTATTCGAAAGGGCAGCCACAGCCGAACCGGGCAGCGTGGTATCATTCCCGAGGACTACTTCCACAAACCTTGCATCTTCCGCATTCTGGAGTTCATTCAGGCTTTTCTGCAAAAACAGGAGGAAATAGCGGCTTCGTGCTACCAAAGAACCTTCGGCACAGACACAGGCGGGTTTCTCCTTTTCACAACCTGTATGATTGAGGCGCAGAATGGAAAGGATATTGGTTGCCATACAGCGGGCCGAACGTTCAAAAATGGCAAGGCAGACATCCCGGGCAAAAGCGAGCTGCTCATCCGCATCAAAAACGTGGTAGGGATCCGTCCCGCACGCCCAGTTATCAACAACTGCACCGTTAAATGCTTCAATCTTATCCATTCTGGCAAGAACTTCCGCCGGGAGAAAGCCCTCTGCCACCGCCGTTTTCATTGCCGTATGGCAGACTTCCCCGATATAGGCGCCGGAGCACATTTTTTCCATTTTTTTCTCTCCGGGTACATGGCTCGCCGCATCGACCGCTTCATCGATATCCCCGCACGGCATGGCGGAATAATTCCCGGATTCCAGGTTGATGAGCATACTGCCTTCTGCATCGCTTTGAAGATTCTTGATCTTGTCCACGGCAACGCCTGCGCAGGTATTTGCCCCTGTACCGCAGATCATGCCGATAAAGTCACTGTAACGGGATTTATCCAGCAGTGCGGAACCGCCGAGAAGAGCAGCGACCGTATCATTCAGGATGACGACCTTCTTGCCGGTGACGCCGCGGCGTTCAAGCTCTTCCAGGAGAGAGGCGCCTATGCGTTTTCCTTCGCAGCCGGTAATGACGACTTCCTTGTCGATCCGTTCGACAATACCATCCATGTCCGGAGTAATGTCGGCATTATAGGAGAAACAGAAACCGATCACGTCCGCTTCATCGGTAAAGGGCATAATGGTATCTGCCACAAAGGCAATAAAGGCCTCCCAGGTGACAGCCGCTTCCGTACCGGGCATTTTGCTTTTTCTCAGGTACTCGACTTTGCAGCCTTCTTCGCTGAAATACGCCAGTGCGCAACGGTAATTGGTGCCCCCGGCATCGATTACAATCGCCTTTCTGCCCATCGGCACATGGCCGGCACCTTTGAGGTAAGTCGGGATCATAGGCATATCTACCGCATGACCCTGCAGCCCCGCTTCCATATTTGCCAGCATCTGTGTGCTGCACGAAACCGGGTCGATGGTTTCCGGTGCCAATGAATGTTTTACCAGGAAATCCCTCACTGAGTCCATATCTGTCAACACTCCTTTGATTTGTCAGTTCATGTTTGTTTTACCTGAAACGATATTATACCTTGCGCAGAAGAAATCCGCAAGGGAAAAAGCAAAATTTTCCCCCTTTACTTTCTTAAACTAAAGTGCTAAAATATTAAAGGATTTTCACAACACTTCGGAGGCAATACATGAACAAAACACCGAAAAAGAAACGCAACGATGCAATGTACAAAGCCATTCTTCAGCTGGAAACCGTAGAAGAAGCCGTCAAATTCTTTGATGACCTTTGCACCGTGACAGAACTGGTTGCTTTAGAACAGCGCTATCAGGTCGCTGTGTGCCTTCACAAAGGAATGATCTACAATGATATACTGAATGAAACCGGGGCTTCCAGCGCCACGATCAGCCGTGTAAACCGTTCCCTACAGTATGGCAGCGGCGGATACGAACTGGTTTTTGACCGTCTCGGTATAGAGGGAGAAAAAGAAGAGTGACTGCTTACGGGCCTCTTGCTTACGCTTATGATGTATTGACCGGCGATGTGCCGTATGCCGCTTTTCTTGCCTATTATCAAAAAATTTTTTCGGAAAACACCGGGGAATACCGTCTGCTTCTGGATCTCTGCTGCGGCACCGGAACACTGACCTGTGCCCTTGCCGAAAGCGGCTATGATATGATCGGTGCGGATGCTTCTCCGGAGATGCTTTCCGTGGCCGTGCAAAAGAGCACGGAAAAAGGGGTGTCTCCGCTGTTCCTTTGCCAGCGTGCAGAGGAACTGGACCTTTACGGAACCGTCGATGCGGCTGTCAGTTCCCTTGACAGCTTTAATTATCTGGCACGGGAGGATCTGCTGGCCGTTCTGGAAAGGCTCCGTCTGTTTATCCGCCCGAACGGGCTTCTGATTTTTGATATACGTTCCGCCCGGTGGCTTCGATCTCTTGACGGAAGCACTTCTGTCGATGAAAATGATGAACTGCTTTGCCTCTGGCGGGCCGATCTGGAAGAAAACAGAGAGGCACTGCTGTACGGGCTCGATCTTTTTACACGCCGGGGCTCCCTCTGGGAAAGGCGGAGGGAAGAACATGTCGAGTACCTGTATGAAGTAGATGACCTGATAAATGTCCTCACACGGGCAAATTTCTCCGTCCTTAAAGTCGATAAAAACGGGCCTCAAGGTGAACTCGGAAGAATTTTTTTCACCTGCAGAAGAAATCCGTGAAATTTTTCCTTGACATTTTTTCAATTCTCCTGTATTATAACAAAGCTGTCGCGCGGGAGCATAGCTCAGCTGGTTAGAGCACCTGCCTTACAAGCAGGGGGTCACTGGTTCGAGTCCAGTTGTTCCCATTGTTTTGCCTCGGTAGCTCAGTAGGTAGAGCAGCGGACTGAAAATCCGCGTGTCGCCAGTTCAACTCTGGCCTGAGGCACCATCTTGCGGCTTTAGCTCATCTGGTAGAGCGCCACCTTGCCAAGGTGGAGGTAGCGAGTTCGAGCCTCGTAAGCCGCTCCAGCTGAAATATGCAGCCTGAAAAGCTGCATATTTTAAATGGCGCCATAGCCAAGTGGTAAGGCAGCGGACTGCAAATCCGCGATTCCCCGGTTCAAGTCCGGGTGGCGCCTCCATTTGACCTTGCCGGGCTCGGCAAGGTCTTTTGTTTTTCCGGGTCTGCCTGCGCGGATTCACTTTCTTATTTACTATTTATTCACTTTATTTTTTCTCCTGCACATAGTATAATACCGTTGAATTGTTTCAGGGAGGGTTTGTTATGAAAAAACCTGTACGGATCCTTTTTACTGTTTTATGCATCGTTTTCATTGGTGTATTCGGCTACAGTGCCTATAAGATCTACGATACGGTTCTTGCACCCGGCGGATATTATCAATCCAACAAGAATGCCAAAGAAGTGCAGAACACCTATGTGAAACCGGCTGCCGCAACGGCAGTTCCGGTCTCTCCTTCTGCTTCCCCTGCAGCGGAAGGGCAGCAGACTCCGGAAGAAAAACCGGAAGAGATCCTCCTGGATCCGGAGATCTCCCCCATCGAAGTCGATTTTGACGCGTTGAAACAGCGCAACGGTGACGTTGTCGGGTGGCTCTATTGTCCGGACACGGTAATCAATTATGCTGTAGTGCAGACCGATGACAATATGTTTTATCTTCATAAGGATATTGACGGCAATTACAGCTCTTACGGCACGCTTTTTGTGGAATGCCTGTGCCAGAATGACTTCAACAATACCAACAACATCATTTACGGCCACCATATGAATGACGGCAAGATGTTTGCAAGGCTTGTCAATTATTCCAAGCAGGATTACTACACGCAGCATCCTGTCTTCTATCTGAATACGCCGGATATGAACTATCGTGTAGAGCTCTTCTCCGGATACATCACCGATATGAATTCCCATACCTATGACATCTCGTTTGCGACAGAGGAAGGGAATCAGCAGTGGCTTGACAGCATTATCGCACAGTCTGCTTTCTCCTCGAATGTTGAAGTGAAGCCCGGTGATAAGATCCTTACGCTCTCCACCTGCACTTATGAATACGACGATGCACGTTTCGTCGTTCACGGCAAGATGGTTCCCATCCACTGATCCCGCAGGTACATATCCGGTATGAAGAGGAAAAAGAGAAAGAAAAACAGAATCGGTTTCGGCACAATACTCCTGTATGTTCTGGAATCTGTGATGCTGGTGATAATCGGGCTTATGCTGCTGCTGGTGTTTCGCGCCCGCGGCAAACAGGCAGAAGAAACAGCCGCATATTTTCGTTCGCTGGATGCAGCACCGACACCTGCGCCGGTATTATTGAGCGCTGCCGAAAGCACCCCGTCCCCTGTTCCGACGCCGGAGCCAACGCCGGAACCGACACCGGAGCCGGAACCTGAATTCTTTAAACTGTCTTTCATCGGCGATAATACGCTTTGGGCTACTTCTCAGTTTGTTTTCAACCCGATCGCACTGCCCCTGACAGTCGGAGACGATTATGCTTATCCCTACCAGAACACCGTTTCCTATTTTACGGAAGATGAATATACGCTTGCCAATCTGGAGTGTTCTTTCTCCGATGAAAAACTGGCGTATGACTATACGGTGGTGCAGTTCCCCTTCTTGGCTGATCCCGCGTATGTGAACATCCTTCTCGACGGCGGCGTGGATTTTGTCACCATGGCAAACAACCACACAAAGGACTTCTTCGATACCGGTGTTGAACATACCCAGCGTGTTCTGGATGAAGCCGGGCTGCCTTACGGCTATGAAAATCAGGGGCAGATCATGACAACAAAAAACGGGCTGAAGCTCGGGATATGGACTGCCGGAAACGATCTTCTGCCCAGCAAGGACAAGGCCGTTCAGGGCGTAAAAGACCTCAGAGATCAGGGAGCAGACATCGTAATCTGCATGTTCCACTGGGGGCAGGAACTGTATTACTCCCCCAATGATAACCAGACAGCACTTGCCCACGCGGTGGCGGATGCCGGTGCCGATATTATTTACGGAACACATCCGCACTGCCTGCAGCCGATCGAAGTATATAACGGCGTTCCGATCTTCTACTCTCTCGGAAACTGGGTCTTCGGTGGAAACACACAGCCGTCCGATCCGGATACTGCCATTATTCAGGTAACGATCAAGCGTGACCTGGACGGCACGATCTCCTACGAAGGGTTTGACTGCATTCCCTGCTGCGTCAGCAGTAATATCAGCGGCGGGAACGCGATGGCAAATTACAAGGCCGGCAAAAATGTTGATTATAATGCCTATGCCAACTACAACAACTATTGTCCGACCCCGTATGAGGAAGATTCCGAAGGCTATGAGCGAGCGATGAGCAAACTCACCGGGTCCTTCCAGGCTCGTTCTCAGGGTGCGGATTATTCCGCATACTATGCAAGCTGGGGCTAAGCGATCCGCTTTTCCCAGCCTTTAAGATAAGAAGACCGCCTGCTCCTTTCGGTTCAGGCGGTCTCCTTTTTTATGAAATTGGGCTCATGGCAGGCGGAAAAGCTCTCTGGCATTTGTACTTGTCTGCCGGGCGACTTCTTCCACGCTGAGATTTTTCACTTCCGCAATTCTCGCCGCAATGTATTGCAGATTGCGGGAATCGTTTCGTTTGCCGCGCATCGGCACGGGGCTCATATAGGGAGAATCCGTTTCCAGCAGGATCCTGTCCGGAGGGGTGAGGTGCAGCACTTCTATCGTCTTCCTTGCATTTTTATAGGTGACCGGCCCGTCAAAACCCAGATACCAGCCGTTTTTCAGCAATTCCCGGGCCATCTCCGCACTGCCGGAATAGCAGTGAAATACCCCCCGAAGCCCCGGATAACGGCGAACGGTTTCCAGGCAGTCGCCATGCGCCTCCCTGTCATGGATTATAACAGGCTTATCCGCTTCCAAAGCCAAGCGAAGCTGCCGGTCAAACACCTGCTTCTGTTTTTCTTTGAGAAAAGTATCCCAGTAATAGTCCAGCCCGATTTCTCCGACGGCCACACACTTCGGATGGCACAAATAAGATCTGAGTACGTCAGGATAATCCTCCGGCAGATCCTGCACTTCTTCCGGATGAATCCCGGCCGCAAAAGAGACGAAATCATATTTTTCAGCAAGCGTGCAGGCTTGCTGCGTGCTGGAGAGATCACAACCCGGATCGATGATATGGTCGATCCCGGAATCGTGCACCGCGGAGAGCAGAGAATGCCGGTCCTCCTCAAAAGCACTATCGTCATAGTGGGCATGCGTCTCAATAAACATGGCTGAATTCTCCCCTCTGTGTTTCACCGTATATGGGATTATACCGCAGAAAAGCCCCGGCTGCAAGCCGGGGCTTTTCTGAAAGTGAAACTGTTTTTCAATTGCTCAGCTGATCTGAATGGAACGGCTGACAGGCACTTCCTCGGCGACTTTCGGAAGCGTGAGCTTCAGTACGCCGTCTGTATACGCCGCTGTGATCTTGTCCACATCGATACCGGTGAGGTCAAAGCTGCGGCTGTAAGAGCCATAGAAGCGCTCTCTCTTCACAAAGTTGGGAACCTTTTCATCTTTGTTGAACTTACGCTCGGCAGAGATGGTCAGGCAATCGTTTTCGATATTCAGAGAAATATCTTCCTTTTTGAATCCGGGCAGCTCGGCATCCAGCTCAAAAGCATCGCCGTGATCGATCACATCCGTTGCAAAGGGATTGACAGCAGTTCTGGATGCGTTATTGAAAAACTCGTTCATCTCGCGGAAAGGATCCGTATTGGCAAGGTGGCGTATTCTGTGATCAAAGGGAATCAGTTCAAACATTTCTATATCCTCCAAAAAAATTATTACCTTGGTATTTTCGTTGACTAGGAATCATTCCGTCTTTCACTAGGAATCATTCCGTCTTTCACTAGGAATCATTCCGTCTTTCGTATCAACGTGTATATAAAATACCATACATTTTTTAACAAATATAGCAAATATTATGAACAAATTATGAATATTAGCACTCTTTTGTTTTAAGTGCTAATTTCGTATGATTCCTTTAAATACCGGGGATAAACGATGCCAGCCAAAGCACAACCGGAGCAAACAGAAAAGCCGGGAGATAATTTGCCACTTTGATCTTCGTGATTCCGAGCATATTTAAGCCAAGGCCGATGATCAGCAGCGAGCCGGAACAGATGATCTCATTGATGGCAGCTGTCGTCAATACCGGTTCCAACAGACCGGACAGAAGCACAAGTGCGCCCTGCATGACAAATACAAAAGCAGCAGAGAAAAGGACCCCGATGCCGAGACTCACGGAGAGCATGCTGGAGGAGATCAGATCCAGCACAGACTTGGTGAAAAGCATCTCGTTATCTCCCGTAAGGCCGGCTGTAAGAGAGCCTACGATCGTCATGGCGCCTACGCAGAAAAGCAGGCTGGCCGTGACAAAAGCCTGTGCAATACCGCCCTTCTCTCCGGAACGGGAAAAACGATTTTCCAGCACACCGCCAAGCCGGTTCAAATGCCCGTCAATATCCAGTGCCGTGCCGACGATGGCGCCGAGGACCATGGAAAAGATCAGCACAATGGTGTTCTCCCCTTTCAATGCTCCGCTGATCCCGATGTACAGGGTACATAAGGCGATGCCTGTCATGATGGCATCGGAAAACTTCTTCGGGATCCCTTTTTTACACAGCAGCCCGATAGAACTGCCTATGATGACGGCAACCGTATTGACTATGACCCCAAGCATAAAAGCATCCCCTCCGTTCTCTTTTCGCCGTATTTTACATCAGCGGGAAAGTGCTGTCAATTTCTTTTGTTTTCAAAAAAATAATGGTTGACAAACCGACTCGATTTTGCTATTATATTCGAGCTGGTGAGACGCTGGTGTAGCTCAGTTGGTAGAGCAGCTGATTTGTAATCAGCAGGTCGGGGGTTCGAGTCCGTCCACCAGCTCCAGCAATAAATTCATATTTGGGGGAATTCCCGAGTGGCCAAAGGGGACAGACTGTAAATCTGCTGGCAATGCCTTCGGTGGTTCGAATCCACCTTCCCCCACTCAACAGCACCTGAAAAGGTGCTGTTTTTCTTTAAAAATTTCATTGTCTGTTTACAAAGTAGAGAAAAAAATGTTTTATCTTTTCCGGGTATTGTGATATACTCGTCATTGAACCATTTTACTACAGGAGGGTGATTTTTTTGGCAAATCTGGGCAATATGCCTTTTGTGGGAATTCTTGTAATCGTTGTGATCCTGATTCTCTTCGGGCTCTCTCTGGTGGTGCTGTTCGGCGTTTACGCACGTTATAAGCGTCTCTCTTTTCAGATCAGCGGCACCCTGAATCAGGACAACCGTTTTCTTCGTTATACAGTCAATCAGTTTGCAGAATCTTATAAACGTTACGGGAAGGACACCAACACCCCGGCTATCATCGACGAAGCTGTGGGCAGCAAGCTCAGCGGTTCCCTGCTGTGCGAAAGGTTTCTGAACAATGCCGTGTCCCTGTTTGTTACACTGGGTCTGTTCGGCACCTTTTTGGGGCTCAGCCTTTCTGTCGGCTCTCTGACGCAGCTGATCGCCGACGGCAACTCAGATGAATGGCTCACCATTCTTGACAGCGTAGGCAGCGGGCTGATGTCCGCCCTCAGCGGTATGGGCGTTGCGTTTTATACTTCCCTTGTCGGTGTCGGATGTTCGATCATTCTCACAATTCTCCGTGCGATCTTCTCCCCTGCCGCAGCAAGAGAACTGATGGAAAGCAAGCTGGAGCTCTGGCTTGACCAGGCTGTTGCCCCGACGCTGCCCACCAAGGTTGCGCAGGATGATGTGGAAGCCCTCCACCAGGTCGTTGACGGAATCGATGCCGCCGCACAGGCTATGCAGGCCAGCCTTGCCGAGGCAACCTCGAGTTTGCGTACCTCGCTTGTCGGGTTTAATAAAACAGTACGTACCTTCAATGAAGGGACCCATGACTTCACTGAATTCAATTATGCTCTGCAGGGCACGGTGGAACGGCTGGATGTGGCTATCCGTGATTTCGGCAACACCGTGCGCGGGGTAACTTCCCGTGTGGAGAGGAGTGACCTGCCATGAGGAAACGCTCCAAAGTGAGCACGCAGGCAGCTTCCGGCAATACCGACCAGGAGCAGAACTTCTGGCCTTCCTATGCGGACATGATGTCCTCCTTTGCGCTGATCCTCTTCTTCCTGATGCTTCTGGCCTATCTTTCCAATATTAAAACCGGCAATAACCTTCGCAATACGGAGGAAAGGCTTTCCGACACGCTCTCTGTCCTGCTCAATACCCAGGCACAGGTCAATGAGGCCAATGCCGAGCTGCAGGATGCCCAGAATGCGCTGTCTGAAAAGGAAAGCGAACTGAGTGAAAAAGAGAATGAGCTCAACGAGAAGGATACCATCCTTGCTACGGTTCAGGTCCGTCTGGATGCGGCCAATGCCGAGCTTGCCAACAGCCAGTTCGTACTGATGCAGTTGAAAGACAAGATCGACGCGCAGGCGCAGTATGTTGAAAACGCTCAGGTCGAGCTGGAAAAAATGCACGGCCAGATGGAGATGATCGTCGGCGTACGGCGGGAGATCCTGGATCAGATCATGGCCAGTTATGAAGACGTAAGCGGAGGAACTTCCAAAGCTTCCATCGGTGAAAACGGAAATATTATCCTGAATGACACCGTCTTCTTTGACATCGGGCAGTCAGAACTGAAGGCGGAGTCCTTCCCGGTTCTAAACCAGCTGATCAGTGTGTTTTCCCAGTTCCTGTCCAGCACGGAAAACTCCCGGTATATCGACAGCATCATCATTTCCGGTCACACCGATTCCACCGGCAGCGCCGAGACAAACCGCGTTCTCTCCACTGACCGCGCCAACGCAGTGCTTTCCTATATTGTTACCGAAACGCCGCTTGCACAGTATACGGATTATTTCTGCGCAGCAGGCTATGGAGCTTCCCGCCCGATTGCTGACAATGATACGCCGGAAGGCCGCGCTCAGAACCGCCGTATCGAAATCTCCATCACGCTGAAGGATGATACGGTTATGGACATCGTAAACACCTATCTGGAGATGGACGTCCCGGATGTGACGATGGTCGATCCCGCCACGACGGAATAAAAATCCCGGAAAAAACAAGTACAGCAGCATTGTACCCGGTAGGGTGTGCTGCTGTACTTTTTTATGCACTTTTCCAGGGACTCAGCCGTTGATCTCTGCCGCAATCGCTTCTGCAAGTGCTTCGAGCTGCGCAAGCTGTCCTTCCTTCAGTGCTGATTTGATGCTGAGATTCTCTCCGATAAATTCTGTGCCCTTCAGTGCGCTGAGTGCTTCGCGCATGAGTTTTCCGCTGCTCGCAGCCCAGGAGCCGTTTTCCAGGATGGCAATATGGCGGTTTAGCAGATTGTGGCTCACAAGTTCATGGATCAGGTTCTCCATCGTGACGAAAATGCCGGCGTTATACGTGGTGGAAGCCAGCACCAGATGGCTGCACCGAAATGCTTCGGATACAATGTAACTGGAGGGGGTAACAGAGGTATCAAACATGGTTACATGCACTCCCTTTTCACACAGCTTAGCTGCCAGAATGTTGGCTGCGTTTTCCGTATGGCCGTAAACAGAGGCATAGGCAATGCAGACCGCCTTCTCTTCCGGCGTATAGGTGCTCCAGAGCTGGTATTTTTCCAGAAATGCGCCAAAGCCCTTCCTCCACACCGGCCCGTGCAGCGGGCAGACCAGGGAGATCTCCAGTTTTGCGGCTTTTTTCAGGGCATTCTGCACCTGGAGGCCGTACTTGCCGACGATATTGGTATAATACCGGCGGGCTTCCGCGAGATCTTCGGCCATGAAATCTCTCTCGTCCGCAAAAATGCGCCCGTTGAGCGCTCCGAACGTGCCGAAAGCATCGGCAGTGAAGAGGATCTTATCCGTCGTGTCATAGGTCATCATGACCTCCGGCCAGTGCACCATCGGCGCCATTACAAACGTGAAGGTATGACGACCGGAAGAGAAGGTATCCCCTTCTTTTACGATCTGCAGCCTGCCTGCAAGATCCAGATCAAAGAATTGGCCAAGCATGGCCTCCACCTTGCTGTTGCAGATGATCGTGACTTCCGGGTAACGCAGCAGAAGCGCTTCAACCGTATAGGCGTGGTCCGGTTCCATATGATGGATAACGAGATAGTCCAGCTTTCTGCCCCCGAGAGCGGCTTTTACATTTTCAAAGAAGGTCTGATAGACGGCCTTGTCCACCGTGTCAAACAGCACGGTTTTTTCATCCTGCAGCAGATAAGAGTTATAGGATACGCCGTCCGGCACTCCGTAGACTCCTTCAAAGCAGGCAAGGCGGCGGTCATCGGCGCCGACCCAGGTGAGATCTTCGGTTACTTTTCTTGTGCAGTACATATTGATTCCTCCATTAAGAATTTTTCAAGTTGATGCGGATCGGCAAAACCGATCCTCCCCAGTGCATCTGCCAGAGCTTTGGTGCTGAGGTGCTCCGGCAGAGAGAGGCGCCTGAGGAGCCTGAGCCGTTTTTCCCGGCTGTCCGGCGTGCCGGTGAGACCGAGACGGTACAGGTCTGCCACGCGAAGAGCTTTGCCGCTCTGTTCCGGCTCTTCCTCCTCGATCGTTGCTCCGGCCTGCCTGAGCACCTGCAGCAGCAGCTCGGGGCGCATGCCCTCCACCCCCAGTTTTCCCTCTTTTCCGGGTGCGGTCTTTCTTTTTTCCTTTCCGAAAACATCCGGAATATAGGCATTTTTGATCTTTTCTTCAGGGATGAAGGCTTTGATGCGGTTGCGGATCAGAAAGCCGGCCGCATCGGAATCGGTCAGGATGATCACGCCGGTCCTCTCGGCCGCCTGCTGGATCTGACTGCAGATTTCCGCTTTGTGAAACAATTGAAAGCCGCCGGTTTCCAGGATCAGCGCATCCACTACCTGGCTGAGGGTATTTTTATCATACCGACCTTCCACAATGATGGCTTCCCGGATCCTGGGCCTGTGGCTGAAATCGGCACCGCTCATGCTGCGTCTCCCAGGATCAGGTGGATAAAGTACTCTTTCAGAAGTTCCTTATCCTCTGCGGAAGAGGACTTCATCCGGTATTCCGTCTCTGCGCACTCCGTCAAAGCCCGCTTCAGCTGGGGCAGCGTGAATCTGCCGGCCGAGAGGATGAGCCTGTCAGCCGCAAAGTCCCATCGAATGTTCAGAAGCGTTTTGATGTCCCGCTGCTTCTTCCCGCTCTGCAAAGCCAGCTTGACGCCGTAGATCCGTCGCAGCTGATAGGAGATCAGTGTAAGGATACCGATCGGTTCGTTGTCTTTATTATTCAGAAGTTCCGAGAGGATGTGCAGAGCTGCGTCAAACTTCTTCTCCGAGAGCAGATTGATCATATCAAACACTTCGGCTTCCGGAATGTGGCTGGCCGATGCTTCCACATCGGCTGCTGTGACCGTATCTCCGGCCGTATAAGCGGCGATCTTCCCGATCTCCGGGATCAGGCGGTTCATCAGATCTCCGCTGATGAGGACCAGCCGGTCCTTCGCGTCCCGGGTAATTGTTTTCCCCAGGGCGGAGAAACGCCTGTCGATCCAGCCGTAAAGGGCGCTCTGCCCCTGCACGATGAATTCGAGAAAGGCACTGTTCCCCTTCAGAAATTTGATCAGTTTCAGCCGTCCGTCCGGTTCAAAGTGAGCATCCTGAACAAAACAGACCGTGCAGTAATCCGGTACGGCACGGAGGACTTCGATAAACCGGTCCGGCTCCCCAAGCTTATTGAGGTCCACATTGCGAAGTTCAATAAACGTGCACTCTGAGAGAAACGGCAGCATATCCACCGCTTTTGACAGCTCTCCGGCATCCAGACCGGGACCGTCAAAACGTTTGAAGTTAAACCCGTCCTCTCCCTCCGGAAGGCATTTTGCCTTCAGCCGGCCAAGAAAATGATCCCGCAGATAGTCTTCCTCCCCAAACAGAACATAGATCCGCTGCGGGGATGTATTTTTCAGTTTTTTCAGTTCGGCATTAAAGTCACAGCCGGTTTCTTTTTTAGCCATTTTTTACTCTTTTCGATAGAAAAACTGAACGGTTCCCTCCTGATCGGTCCGATGTACCGAATGCAGTGCGCTGAGAGCGCGCAGTGCCTCCTCGGAAGGATGCCCGAAAGTATTATATCCGGAACTGATAACGGCATCAGCACCCCGGCAGGCCCGGATCAGCTCCTGCGAAGTGGAATATTTGGATCCGTGATGCCCGGCAATCAGCAGTTCGACCGGCGGAAGATCCTTCTGCCGGAGATAGGTTTGCTCTGCAGCCTTGGGCGCATCCCCCGTCACAAGCAGATCAAACTCCTCCACGGAAACAAGCGCGAATACACACCGGTCATTGGCATCGCCGGTCAGACAGGGCACCTGCATCGAAACGGAAATATTCCCGATCTGCGCTTCCGCCTCGGGCCCGATGACCGTCACCAGCGTCCCGTGCCGATCGGCAGCTGTGAGGATCTGCTCCAGGCAGTTATCCTCGTCCTCGGCGTCCTCGTAGTAAACGATCTCCTCGACCGGCAAATATTCCATCAGCATCGGGATGCCGTTGACATGATCTTTGTGGAGATGCGTCAGAAGAAGCAGGTCAACACGCTGCCTGCCGCAGGACAGGAGATACTGCCCCGCTGCCTCCCCCGCGTTATCCAGGGTAAAAATACTTCCGCAGTCAACGACAAGCGTCTCCTCCCCGGAGAAGACCGCAACACTTTGCCCCTGGCCTACGTTGATCGCCGAAAAAACTGCGGCAGCATCGGCATAATACCGGTGTGTTCCCATCAGCAAAACCGCAAGAGAAGCAACAGATAGGGCAAGCGGACAGAACACGCTGATCCTCCGGGAGAGCGGCAGCAGCGCAAACAGCAGAAACACTGCGTAGACCCCTGCGACCCAGTAAACGGCAAAATCACTGCAGGTGTAAAGAGCGGCAAAGGGAATGGAAGATACCGCTTTTGCCGCGAAGAGGATCCATCTCCCCAGCAAGGATACCGGGATGGCAATCAGCCTTCCCAGCGACAGCGAAACAAAGGATGCACCGCAGGCGAGATAACCGCCGCAAAAACACAGAGAAACCGCCCACATTACCAGCACATTGGTAAGAGGCGAAAGGATCTGAATAGAAGAAAACTGCAACGCCGTCAGCGGAACGGTCAGGATCATCACACTGACGGAACTGGCCAGGATGCTGACAACCGCCTGTACGATGCGCCGCTCGGCAATGCGGCCGACGGCCGACAGGATCGCTTCGTTGATCCTCTCCGAGAAAAGCATCAGCCCTGCAACAGAGGCGAAAGACAGCTGGGTGCCGGCATTCTTCCCCGTCTCCGGATCGGCAAAAAGCAGCACCGCCAGAGCAAAGGAAAGCGTCGTCAGTGCGTCATTTTCCCGATTGAAAAGGCATGCCGCCAGTGCCATCGTCTGCATAAAGCCCGCACGGACAGCAGAAGGCGTAAAACCCGTCACCGCTACAAAAAACCAGACCGGCAGGAGGCATAGCAGAGCACTTTTCCGGCTGTTGCCGAGGAAAAGCCGGATCGCCCCCACCAGAAAACTTAAATGCATACCGGAAACGGCAACCACATGCATGATCCCGGATCGGCTCATGGCGGCTACCAGTGCCGGATCCTGATAAAACTCCTTCTTATCTCCCAGTAAAAGGGATTTGAAAAAGGGCCGGTCAGCTGCGGAAAAGACTGCATCGATCTGCTGCAAAACGGCTTCCTTTGCTTTACCCGGCAGATCAAAAGACAGCGCCGGGAAGTACGGCAGAACGGCTTCCTGCAGGAGCACCCATAAAAAGCCGAAAGCAGCTCCGAAGGCGCCTGTCCGCAGAACTATTGCCCATCTCCGCCTGCCGCCGGCAAAGAAAAGCAGCCCAAAAAGAAAGCATGCGAACACGCCGATATGCACCGGCAGCACGCTATAAACAGCGCAGTACACGGCAGCAGAAAAACCGATCGACGCGATCGCAAGCTTTCTCACAATATACTTCTAATGGAGCCGAAAATCAGATCCAGCCTTCTTCTTCCTCTTCCGGAGGAACGTCGGCTTCTTCCTGAGCTTCCTGGGCGGGTGCTTCCGTCAGATTGAGTTTGAAGGCATTCTGCGTCTGACGAACTGTTGAAAGCGCCGTATTCAGGCTTTCTTCTGCCTGACGCATGATCTCATCGACATACTGGCTGGCAACACGCTTGAGTTCCGCGGTTTTCAGCTCGGCATCGTTGACCATACGGGTGCTTTTTTCACGGGCAGTCCGTACGATCTCCTGCTGGTCAACCAGCGTCCTGGCCTGTTCCTCGGCATTTTTGCGCAGTGCTTCCGCTTCCCGTTTGGCATTCCCGATGAATTCATCCCGGGCTGCAACCAGCCGTTTGGATTCCGAGATTGAGGAAGGTAAGGCAGCTTTGATATCATTGATGATGTCGATCGCCTTTTCACGCTCAATGATGCATTTGTCGTTGCCGAGAGGCACACCCCATGCCTCATTTACCATCCCATAGAGAATATCCAACAGTTCAAGAATATCATTTGAATTATCCACTGTTCTCTACTTCCTCCATTGTTTAGCTTTATTTTCGATCAACTGAATCAGTTCACTGGGTACCAGGCCTGTAATATCTGCACCGTAATGCGCCATTTCTCGCACCACAGAGGAGCTCAAAAAGGTGTACTTTCCGTCTGCTGTGAGAAACATGGTTTCAAGATCCGGGTTGATGTTTTTATTGATCAGGTTCATCTGAAACTCATATTCAAAATCAGATGCCGCACGGAGCCCCTTCACAATAACCGGATGATCAAACTGCTTGGCATATTCCGCCAGAAGCATGTTCTGCATATCCACACGTACATTGGGATAACGGGAAGTGGCGGTTTTCACCATTTCCAGCCTTTCCTCCGGCGTAAACCAGGGAGAAGATTTGGCTGCATTGTGCATAACACAAACCACAACGCTGTCGAAAATGCGCGACGTACGGCGGATAATATTCAGGTGGCCCAGCGTAATCGGGTCAAAACTGCCGGGGCAAATGGCGATGCTCATGGTATTTCTCCGGGTTCCTGCATAGATTTGGTATAAACAGCGAGCTTCATACTCCCGTAAAAATACTCTTTTCGCTTCCCGTAGGGAGGATCCATCTCCGGGAGAAGTCTTTCCCGCCGCGCTTCCGCGACTATTATACCACCTTCCGTCAGGATGTCAAATAAATTCATGGCTTCCAGTACGGTTTCATAGAGATCAGAGTCATAAGGGGGATCCAGAAAGACCAGATCAAACTTTCCGCAGGTACGCAAAAAGCGCACGGCGTCAGACCGGATGGCCGGCGCGGAAAAACCGCAAAGAGCAAGATTTTCCTTCACGATCCTCAAAGAAGCCGGGGAGGCGTCTACAAAGACCGCCTCCCGTGCTCCTCTGCTGAGTGCTTCAATTCCAAGCTGGCCTGTGCCTGCGAAGAGATCCAGCACCCGCCGCCCTTCCACATCCTCCCGGATGATATTGAAAAGGGCTTCTTTCACATTGTCCGTTGTGGGGCGGACATCGTCCCCTTTCGGGGTCTTCAGCCGTCTGCCCCGTGCAGAACCGGTGATCACGCGCATAGGCGGCACCGGGATCTGCATACGGAATCAGAAGTCATCAAACTCCACAAGGTCATCACCTTCAAATTCCTCTTCCAGTTCCATGTCTTCCTCCTCCGTCACTTCCTCCACAGGATCTTCTCCCCAGTAGGATTCCAGGATCGCCTGCGTCCAGGTGACATGCGCCGTAATATGATAATTCTGCAGTTCCGGCACATAGAAGTCAAAATAGATGTTGGAGTACACCGGGATCGTCGGGAGGACTTCGTTGTATCTCTCCTGGAAGGAGACCCACTTGCTCACATAGTCATAGATGTCGCCGGGCTCCGTCTTGCGCATGTTCTCGGCGCGCCAGTAAAGGTCCTCATCATCGGAGTAGGTGTTGTTCCACATCAGATGGGTGGCTTCGTCATCCGCATAGTAGGTAATGGACGGATCCACGATTACATGGAAGTTGGTGGCGAGATAGATCATGTCCGTGGTGCGCTCCGTCTCGCGGTAGTAGGCTTTGAACAGTTCCTGCATCGGGGTGGGCACCAGCGTGAGCTGGATGCCGCATTCATTCAGGTTGTCGATGAAGTTCTCCTGGATCGTATCCACGATGTGGTTTCCTTCCGGATACATCATCGTCAGATCCAGCGCTACCAGTTTCCCGTCGATCTCCTTGCACCGCACATCATCCACGCCCGGGCGGTAGGTGCCGCCTTCGCGGTTGAGGGTCCACTTGGCATCATCCAGCAGCGCATTTGCCTTTTTGATGCCGATCTTCTCCGTCCGGTCCGGATCCTTTTCCAGATCATAGACACCGTAATGCACCAGATTGTCCAGCGTCAGCATCTCCCAGGCGGCTATGGCCCGGTCATATTCCTTATCGTCCTTGACGTATCTGTTCTTTAATTTGGTGTACTCTTCCTCGTCTTCTCCCTCTTTCAGCACTTCATCCAGGAAGTTGACGGGGTAATCGATCTGATGCGTCACCAGCAGATACTCCCACTGCTCGATGCCGTAATAGCCGTCCACCGTAATACCAAAGCCCTGGGTATAGTCCTGCGTAAGCTGCTCTCTGTCCATGCACCAGGCAATGGCCTGACGGACTTCCATCTCGTGCACCGTCGGCCAGTCATAAGAAAACGTCAGGAAAGCCAGGCCGATGCGCGGGTAGTTCTGGAAGCGCGGCTTCACCGTTTCCGTCCCCTGCATCAATTCCATGATAGCCGGGCCGTAGACGACCTTGTTTACCAGATGCAGCTCGCCTTCTTCAAACTTCTCGGCGATCTCATCATTGTCCACGACCGTAAAGGCGATCTTCTCGATCGTCGGGATCACAATGCGCTCTTCCTGTTCCACGCCGCCGCCTACTTCCGGATGCTCAGGATCCATGGCAGCCGCATCCTCGCCTTCCTCCGCCACCAGGTTATTGCTGACCCAGGCGCCTTTGAAATACGGGTTGAGTTCAAAATGGCAGGTCGTGCCGTCATAGGAGGTGAGCACATAAGGCCCGGAGCAGACCGACGGATGGCTGTTGTAGCCGGTCTCCGGATCCAGGATCGTCTTCCTGAGCAGTTCAGCGGTAAAGATCGGCTCTTCGATGCTCTGGTCCTCATTGCCGATGTAAACTCCGTAACCGTCATCATAGACTTTGCAGCCCGGGGCGATCACATAGATCGGGTACGGCACGCAAAGCAGCAGGCCGATTTCAAAGAAATACGGGAGGAACTCATGGTCCAGCGTGATCACGAGCTGATGATCGGAGAGCACTTCCACACCGGTGAGGCTCGGGAAGTCTCCGTTGATATAGTCGTCATAGCCGAGGATATGCTCGGCACGGTAGATCTTGCCGCCGATCTCTTCGATCTCCGGCGCCATCATCAGCAGGAGGGAAAACGCATAGTCCCAGGCGGTGATGGGCGTACCGTCGGAGAAATAGAGATCTTCCGCCAGTGCCATAAAGTATGACCGGTTGCCGACGTCATCTTCCACGACCTTGACTTCCGTCACGATGGTCGGGTCGATCACATACACGCCCTGGTTCTGGTCCCAGTTGACCAGGTTATACCCGTGGATCAGTGCACGCACGTCAATGTCGGCCGTATCGTTGCCGAACATCTCGGTAAAGAAGTCGCCCCGCGTGGTCGTCGGGTGGCCGACAAGCAGCTCGTCAGGGTAGACGATCTCTTCCTCTTCCGTCTCTTCTGCCGCCTTCTCCGCCGAAAGCTCATCTGCCGGCAGCTCTGCCTCGGCAAAAGCGCTGACCGAAAGGCTGAACAGCATCAGCATCGCCAGAAGCATTGCAATGGTTTTTCTCATGGTTCTTCCCTCTTTTCTCGTGGTAAAGAAGTTGTATTTCAATTGTACTGGTTGACAAAGAAACTTTCAATTCAAATTGCCTGTTTTCAGGCGGCTCACGTTTTTTTGTTCCTCCCGGCTTGCGCCGGGAGGATTTTTTCGGGTTTTGCTTAGTCGAAGCAGTCACCAACATGGTTGATGATCACTTCAATGCCCAAAGGCGTGCCGTAATCTTCGATTTCAATCAGCGGCTCACCCGGTACATTGGGCGGCACCGGCGTGTCGGGTGGTGGAGGCGGACGGTGACGGTACGTATTGGTGAAGACCGTCATGTCATCCGTGATGATCACACTCGTCTGCGTGTAACCCAGGACCTCCTGCTCACTCCAGGTGTAATCCACCTTCTCGCCGTGCTTGTATACCGGCAGATTCTTGATCGTCGCCGCCCAGCCGTTTGCCTCACTGAGGATCACCGACTGCCCGTCAGAGAGCGTAACGCGAAGCGTTGCCGGTCTCATGTGGGAGGCATTGTCATTGTCCTGCCAGATCTTGCTGACAGATACCGACGTCAGTTCCGGAATGTGCGTGTTGGTGAACACGGTCAGGTTGCCCAATACCAGCATGCCTGTCATGGTGTATCCGGGTACCGGAGGCTCCGTCCAGGTGTAGGTGATGGTCTGGCCTGCTGCGTCGAACAGCGGCAGATCCTTGATCTCGGCTGTCCACTTGTTCGCCTCATTGAGTTCCACCGTCATGCCGTTGCTGAGTGTCATTGTCAGGCTCTCCGGCCTGGATTCATCCAGATCGTCCATATCGGACCAGATCTTTGCCACGGCAACCGATGTGGTCGCCACTTCATAGTTGTTGGTCAGGTTGATCGTCGGTGCAACATTGCCCGCCACAACATCCACAGACCCCGCCGTCACAGACGTACCCAGCAGCGTCCACGCCGCGTTGAGCGCATTGGCGTTGGTTTCATACACTGCATAGGTGCCCGGGCCGGGAACCGTAACGGTGATTGGAGCACCGCTGTAGGTCACATCCGTCGAGAAGTTGTTCGGCCCTGTGATGCGGAACTGCAGCTTGAGCTCGGATGCCTTGTCCACATTTCCGTCACCCTGGTAATTGAAGGTCTTGCTGATGATCAGCGAGGCTGCTTCCGGTCCGTAGGTGTTGGTCAGCACGATCACTGCAGAGTTCCTGCCGGTGAGCGTTGCCGTACCGGAGGTAGTGCTCTGCGCGTTGTTCAGATAATACCCGTCAACCAGCGTACCGGCGTTGAGCTCCGTCACGGAGTAGGTGCCCGTCGGGACATTCGTCAGCGTGTAGCTGCCGTTGTTGGCAAAGTCGCTGTAGTAGACCGTCCGTGCCGTGAACCCTGTCGGGCCTTCGATGCGGAACTGCAGTGCAGCCGTGTTGGCATTCGCCGGCAGCCCCACAAACCGCTTCACGATCGTCAGGTTGTTGGTGGTGTTGGTGTAGCTGTTGACGATCGTCACACTCGCCGTCGCACCATTCTCAACCTTTACATCGCCTTCTCCGGTGACCGCAAGGCTGTAGTTTTCAATCTTCGCGTCACCGTCTTTATTGGTTTCGGTTACTGTGTAAGTACCTACCGGCAGTTTGGCAATTGCAACCGTCTCATTGTTCTTGATCTGGAACTTGTGCTCGTCTTTGCCAAGCGTACCATTCGTATCCTGGACGTACCGTCCATCTTCAGCCTTCACAGTGAATTCGAACGTCTTGTCCGTACCAGCCGGTGCGCCAACCACGACCTTCTTGACTGCCAGGTTACCCTTGTCCTGCGTATAGTCATTTTTCAGGGTAATCGTTGCTTCCGTCTGATCCTGATCAATGGCGCCGTTGCCTTCCTGCGTTGCAGCCAGCGTATACTTGGCTACCTGTGCATTGTCAACATTCTCTGTTACAAAGTAGACACCGAACGGAACATCCTGAATCGTTACAGATTCTCCGCTTATGACTTCGTACGTCTTGGGTGCGCTGCTCAGGGTGCCATCCGAATGGAGATACTTGCCGTCTGCACTGGTAATGGTGAACGAATACACTTTGTTCGCCTGCGTTGCATCCAGTCCGGTTGCCGTCTTCCGAACGATGAGCTTGCCTGTCAGAAGCGTATTGGTAATTACATTGTCTTTTACTTCAGACTTATAACCGGCCGGGACACTGGCTTCACGCCATTCATACGTGATTGGCTTCCCATCCTTGAACTTCGGCAGATTCTCTCTGGATACCTTCCAATTATTGCTGCTACTGAGTATCTCACTACCAATCACTACCTTCTTGGATTCACCAGCATCAACAGTATCAGCAATCAATAGGACTTCAATGCTTTCCGGACGCATACCGTGTTTGTCATCGCCGTCTACCCAGACTTTTTCGACATTCGTCTTTGTGTACTCTGCCGTGTTGGTATAGACAACAGTTGCACTTGCATCTTTCAGTTCACCGGTCTCGCTGCCGTTCACCGTCGTTGAGTACTTATCGGACGCTTCTTCGGAAACCTTGTAGGTCGTCCCGTACGGGATGCCTGTCAGAGTTATGCTCTGGTTGTGCTTCAGCCACAGTTTCGCCTCGCCGTTTTCAACATACACACCGCTGTATTCACCGGTGATTGCCGGCGTAAACTTCAGTGTGAACTGGAAGGCTTCTTTCAGGTCACCTTCCACAGGCGATACGACCTTCTTGCTGACCGTCAGCTCCGTCGTCTTTCTGGTGTTCGTCACCAGTGCAGACTGGGTCTTGTCCTTCTGGATCGTTCCGGTCTTGCCGCTGTACTTTACCGTGTAGATGCTGCCATCGTCACCGGTCAGCGTCTCCGCCACCTCGTAACCCATGCCGTTCGGCAGGCCGTTGATGACCTTCACATCGCCGTCCTTCAGCGTCAGCGTTGCAACACCGTTTGCAAATACCGCATCCCCGAAGGTGCCGTTGATCGTCTTGTCGGCCAACGTAACTTTCACGGTGAACTCTTTGCTGTGGTCACTTGCAACGGCAGATATAACCTTCTTGCTGACCACCAGGCCGCCTTCGCTCTTGGTATTTGTGAAGGCTGCGATGGCTTTTGCAAGGCAGATGGTTCCGCTCTCGCCCGTCTTCGTTGTTACAAATCCGTCTGCTGCGGCTTCTTCCACCGTATAGGTCACACCGGTCGGCAGGCCGGTCGCCTTCTTGCTCTGGCCATCCGCCAGTGTAAATCTTGCCACGCCGGCGTTAAACGTCATGTCGCCGAATGTGCCGCTGATGATCTCATCGTTCAGTTTTACCTTGAAGCTGAATTCCTTTGTCTTGTCGGCA
Source organism: Oscillospiraceae bacterium (assembly GCA_017432615.1). Classification (GTDB taxonomy): domain Bacteria; phylum Bacillota; class Clostridia; order Oscillospirales; family Oscillospiraceae; genus Limivicinus. The sequence continues at coordinate 2,111 of JAFRIV010000026.1, read as the reverse complement.
GCGTTGCTGCTGATGACCGTCTTCTTCACTTCCAGGTCGCCCGTCTTGCGCGTATTCGTAAACGCGGCTTTCGCAGTCTCCGTCCCGATGGTCCCTTCGGCGCTGTTCGGTGCTGCAGTAAACGTATTGGGCACAGCCTCGATCACCGTGTACTTCACACCTGCCGGCAGGCCGGTAATGGCCTTGGTCTCGCCGCCCTTTACGGTAACGGCTGCCTTGCCGTCTGTAAAGGCTACGCCGCCAAACGTGCCGCTGATCTTATCATTCAGCAGGATCTCAAAGTGATACTCTGCCGTCCGCTCGGCCGGGATCGGGCTTATGACGGTCTTGCTGATCTCCAGATCACCCGTCTTGCGTATGTTGGTGAACTTCACCGTCGCCGCCTTGTCGGTCAGCTTGTCGGTCTCCTTGCCTTCCACAGACTTGGCAAACCGTGTGTCTTCCGCTTCCGCAACCGTGTAGGTCGTCCCGTACGGGATGCCCTTCAGGGTAACGGTCTGGTTGTGCTTCAGCTGCAGCTGTACCGTGCCGTTTTCGACATATACACCGCTGTATTCGCCGGTGATCGCCGGGGTGAACGTCACTGTGAACAGGAACGTCTCATCCGTCTTGTCGGAGGCAATGCCGCTCACAACTTCCTTGCTGACCGTCAGCTCCGTCGTCTTTCTGGTGTTCGTCACCAGTGCAGACTGGGTCTTGTCCTTCTGGATCGTTCCGGTCTTGCCGCTGTACGTTACCGTGTAGATGTTGCCGTCGTCACCGGCCAGCGTCTCGGCTACCTCATAGCCCATGCCATTCGGCAGGCCGTTGATGACCTTCACATCGCCGTCCTTCAGCGTCAGCGTCGCAACACCCTTATCAAACGTTGCATCCCCGAAGCTGCCTTTGATCGTCTTGTCATCCAGCGTTACCGTTACGGTGAAGTCCTTGGTGTGATCCTCAGCGATGGCAGATACTACCTTCTTGCTGACCACCAGGCCGCCTTCGCTTCTCGTGTTCGTGAAGGCTGCAGTGGCTTTTGCCAGGCAGATGGTCCCGGTCTCGCCCGTAGAGGTCGTTGCAAATCCGGCATCCGCGGCTTCTGTCACCGTGTAGGTCACACCGGTCGGCAGGCCGGTCGCCGTCTTGACTTCGCCATTCTTCAGCATGAACTCCGCGACGCCTTTATCGAAGGACATGTCACCGAATGTGCCGGTAATGGTTGTGTCACTCAGCGTTACCTTGAAGCTGAATTCTGTCTCCTTATCGGCAGCGTTGCTGCTGACAACGGTCTTCTTCACTTCCAGATTGCCGGTCTTGCGTGTGTTCTCGAACGCAGCAGTGCTTGCTGTCGTAGAAACCGTTCCGCTCAACTGTTGCTTATCTGCTTTAAACAGATTGTCGACTGCTTCCACTACCGTGTAGGTCACTCCCTGCGGCAGACCGGTAATGGTCTTGGTCTGTTTACCCTTGACAGAGATCGTACCACTGCCGTTGGTGAAGGTGATCTTCTCGCCTTCCGTTCCGCCAGTTACAGCAAACTCTCCGCTGATCTTCTCGCTCAGCAGTACCGTGAAGCTGAATTCCTTCGTCTCTTCCGCCGGGATCGGGCTTACGACCGTCTTGCTGATCGTCAGATCACCCGTCTTGCGTTCGTACTTGTTGATGAGTTCTGCAGTCACTCCTGCTTCCGTGATCTCAACGTTTTCAACCTTCTGTGTGCTCTCTGCTGCTACCAGATCATACAGAGCATTCAGCGTGCCGGCGTTGGTCTCCTCTACAGTGTACTTCTCGCCTACAAGCAATCCTTCTGCTGTGTACGGAAGATCCGTATAGGTGATCGTCTTGGTATCAACGCCTTTTCCGCCTATGTCCTTACCCTTGATGGTAATACTCAGCTTAGCCTTGGCTTCCTCACCAATGTCGTCACCCTGCCAGGTCTTCACAACGGTTAGACTGCCCTTTTCGACAATATTTGTTATTGTAATGCTGTCCGCACCGTCGTACTTCACGTCACTGACAACCAGCGCACCCTTGTCGTTGTCTTCCACTGTTACCACAACAATGTGCTTGCTGCCGTCATACGTGATGCCGTCTTTCTTTCCGTCTACCGCACCACTCGGCACAGTCTC
>JAFRIV010000025.1 GCA_017432615.1 Oscillospiraceae bacterium | reverse complement strand
CACTAAACGATGGAAGCTGGCTGACACATTTGTCTCCGGGCGTGGTGTCCCAATTCCAGATTACGTCAGGCCGATGCCCCCATCTTAAAGGAAAAGAGCAAGGCTGGATAGACCTTACTCTTACATTATGAATTCCAGTTTGTCGAAATGTCCGATATGTACCTTTTAGGCGTACTTAGCTTAGTTTTGTCCCTTTTGGGCATACTTAGGCATATTAGGTAGGTTATTTTGATAGAATAACCTACCTAAACTTTTTGCCCATAAATGCGAAGAAATAGCCGAAATCCAGCTATTTCCTCGCATTTCTTGTTTTGAAATTCAAATCGCTCTCGGTCGCTCGTCATTTCGGTCGGCCGATTTTTTGCTTTCTGCTGCCTTTTCTTGCCCGTGCTCCCCGAGTAATCGTTCACTTTCAGGGACAATCGTTCACTTTGCCGGGCAATCGTTCACTTAGTTTACATAATTCGAGCAATCGTTCAAGTTGTCTCCAGTTTTTCATAGTATCTGAGTAATTGTACATCGCAGTACGACGCTACCACCCTTCTGATCTTATTTGAAATATTGTCCCAAATATGTGATCCTGTTTTCCGGACTGAAAACAATAAGCTGCGTGAGGAATACGGTCTCAGCAGAAAAGGCAGCAGAGATCTTCAGCGTGTATTTTGGCGCAGCCTTTCCTTTACATAGAAAAAAGCGGAAGCTTCCCCTTCCTCTTTCAGCACGCGCAGCATCGCTTCGATCTCTGCAGCGGTTTTCGGATGGATCAGATGAGCCATCTCATGAGAAGCATAGTATTCAAGAGGAGAGGCGTCGGTATAGCGGCTGCCGAGATAAGTCTTGCTTGCAGCAATTCGATCACAGAACATTTCTGCGATATAGTTCATCGGCATCGGGTTGCCGGCAAATACCCACGACCCGTCGGGTTCCTGGCGATAGTCGACCCAGTATTCCAGATGATGGCGATTTCTGCCTTTGTGATGCAGCCATGCCAGAGAAAGGCCGGTCTGCTGACGCTCCTCATCGTTCGGGCTTTCGAATCCGCGATAGTATTTTGCGCCGCGCCAAAATTCTGAAGGAGAGTATTTGCTCAGATCATGCAGTATCCCCTGCCGATACAGGCCGAGACGAAAGCAGTATCTGCACACCAGATGCCGATGCTTCGTAATCGTGATGAAATGCAGGATAGGATGAAATCCTGAAGAAGAAAGATCTTTTTCCATATCGGGAAAGGTTATTTGTTCGCCTGCATTTTCACGTTGTTTGCAGCAACGAATTCAAGAATACCAAATGCTGTAATAATCTTTTGATTTTTCATCCTACGAATACTCCTCCTAAATAAAAAACCGAAAGAATATTAGCGCATCTGTGAAAAAAAGTCAAATCCTTCCCCGCTGTGGGCATCTGCCTTGATCTGAATCCGATTCCCGAAAATAGAATGGACAAGGGATCGGAATCTGTGTATAATAAATAAAATATGGATCAAGCGAAATGGAGGCTTGCCGTATAAAAAACGGAAGTGGAGTGTTATCATGCCGGAATGTTATGATATTCTGATCGTCGGCGGAGGGCCTGCCGGGCTCACCGCCGCAACCTATGCCTGTCGGGCCGGGAAGCGTACTCTCGTACTGGAAAAAGCTGCTTTCGGCGGGCAGATCACCTGGAGTCCGAAAGTGGAAAACTTCCCCGGAATGTCTTCCGCCACAGGCGTTGAGATCGGAGATGCCCTCCTGGATCAGGCCATGCAGCAAGGTGCGGAAGTGGAACTGGAGGAAGTGACAGGCCTGAAGAAGGAAGACGGGCTCTTTATGGTGTCTGCAGCATCCGGGGCGGTGTTCCGAGCCCGTGCCGTCATCCTTGCCACCGGGGCAAAACCCAGAACAATGGGGGTGCCGCGGGAAGAAGAACTGACCGGCAGCGGCGTTTGTTATTGTGCAGTCTGTGACGGCGCCTTTTTTGCCGGGCAGGATGTGGCGGTATACGGCGGAGGGAACAGCGCACTCCAGGATGCACTCTTTCTTTCGGAGATCTGCCGCAGCGTCACGGTGATCCATCGCCGGGCGGAATTCCGCGGCGAAGAGAAGCTGGCAGAAGCACTGCGCGTCAGGGCAAACGTTACATTTCTTCTGAATGCCACCATTAAAGCGCTGGAAGGCGACACGGAGCTCTGTGCCGTCACGGTCGAGCGCAGCGGGGAAGAGATCCGCCTCCCGTTGAGCGGATTGTTTGTGGCGATCGGACATCGGCCGGATCATACGCCGTTTTACGGAATGCTGACCCTTGACGATGACGGATATGCCGTCTCCTCGGAGGAATGCAGTACGCAGACATCCGGCCTTTTCGTTGCAGGAGACTGCCGCACAAAGAACGTGCGTCAGGCCGTAACAGCGGCATCCGACGGAGCAGTAGCCGCTCTGGCGGCCTGCCGTTTTGTGGAAGCATCAGAATGACGGATACGCTGAAGAAAAAAGAACGTGCCGCACTGGCAGGGCTGAGTGCCGCCAGTATGGAAGAGAGAGAACGTTCCTCCGATGTTTCCATGGAGGAACTTTCCGCGCTGGTGGAAACAGCCGGCGGAGAGCCGGTCGCTGTCGTGATGCAGAATCTTGCCGCCCCCAATACCCGCAGCTTTCTGGGAGAGGGCAAGGTACAGGAACTGAAGGAACTGATCGAAGCCAACGAGTGTGATCTTGCCGTATTTGACAATGAACTGACGCCTTCTCAGATGCGTGTGCTGAGTGAAGAACTTGGGGTCAAGGTGCTGGACAGGTCCGGTCTGATCCTGGATATCTTCGCCCAGCGGGCCAGGACCAGGGAAGGGCAGCTGCAGGTAGAGCTGGCCCAGTATAAATATCTTCTCCCGCGCCTTACCGGCATGTGGACGCATCTGGTGAGGCAGACGGCTTCCGGCGGGTCTTCTCCTATCGGTACGCGCGGTCCGGGCGAAACGCAGCTGGAAACCGACCGCCGCCATATCCGGCGCAAGATCCAGAAGCTGGAGGAGGAACTGGCACAGGTGCGCAAGGTGCGCGAAACCCAGCGGCGCCGACGGGAAAAAAATGCGATGCCCGTTGTAGCGCTTGTGGGTTACACCAATGTAGGCAAAAGCTCGCTTCTCAACCGCCTGACAGGCTCGGACATCCCGGCGAACGACCGCCTTTTTGATACACTGGACACCACAACGCGCCGTCTTCGCCTCGATGAGATCCAGGAGGTGCTGCTCAGTGATACCGTCGGTTTTATCCGCAAACTGCCTACCCATCTGATCGAGGCCTTTAAAGCGACGCTGGAAGAACTGAAATATGCCGATGTGCTGCTGCATGTGATCGATCTTTCCAGCGATGAATGGCAGGAGCAGGCGCACGTGGTGGATGATCTGATCCGTCAGCTCGGAGCTGAACAGACGCCCTGCATCCGTGTCTTCAACAAGTGTGACGAGTTTTTCGGAATCCTTCCCCACGGAGAAAACATCGTATGTGTTTCAGCCAGAACAGGAGAAGGAATGGATGCTCTGATCCAGAAGATTTCAGCCGTGCTGGATCAGTCGCGGCATCGGGTGCATCTGTGCATCCCGTATGCCGATGCCGGTATTCTGGATCTCCTCAACCGCGAGGCGATTATCAAAAACCTTGAATACGGGGAGGGCGGGATCGAAATCGATGCGGTAGTCACTGCTGAGGTTTTCGGCCGCATCAGGCGGTTCATTCCCGGATGGGAAGCCCCTCGGGAAGCGTGGGAGCAATGAGCGCCCTGCGGATCCCGGCAGGACGCGGAGCGAGTGAAGTGGTGGAAAAACGCTCTTCATTCCTCGGTCTGATAGAGCCGGCAGAGGATGAGGAAAAAGCGCGCAGCATCATTGCGCAGGTGAAAAAACAGCACCGGGACGCCAGGCACAACTGCTGGTGTTATCGTCTGGAAAGCGGCCCGGAGCGCTACTCTGACGACGGTGAACCGCAGGGTACGGCAGGTATCCCAATGCTGGAGGTATTGCGGAAGCAGAATGTGACCAATGCCGTGTGCGTGGTTACAAGGTATTTCGGCGGGGTGCTGCTGGGTACGGGCGGGTTGCTGCGAGCTTATACCCAGGCGGCAAAAGAAGCGCTGGACAATGCCGGAATTAAAGAAGTTCTTCCGGAGAAGACGCTGTTTGTGCGCTGCCCCTATGCCTTTTCCGATCGCTTCCGGCAGGAAACGGAAGCTTTTGGCGGGCACATCGTCTCCGTGGTGTATGAATCCGAAGTCCTGTATACCGTCCGTGTTCTGGAAGAGAAGGCGGAGGCTTATGCTGCCCGCATTTTTGATGCTTCTTCCGGACGGATCAACTGCGAAACTTTATAAAAAATCCATTGTTTTTTTTCAAAAAACGCGGTATTATTGAATCAGTAAAATAGGGGTCATATCGGATCCCGGCAGCGGGAGGTGAGTGGATGCCCTGCCCGAGAGAAGAGCGGGAGGCGCTGGAGCACAGCATGATCGGGCCGTACGGCATTCTGGCGGATGCTTCCAGAGGCCGCCGCATTCCGGAAGAGGAATGCAGCATTCGAACCTGCTTCCAGCGGGATGTGGACAGGATCACGCATTCCAAATCCTTCCGAAGGCTGAAACATAAAACCCAGGTCTTCCTCCAACCGGAGGGAGACCATTACCGCACCCGTCTGACGCATACTCTTGAAGTGACCCGCCTTGCCAGGACGGTTGCCCGCGCGCTGCGTTTAAATGAAGACCTGGTCGAGGCGATTGCACTGGGGCATGATCTCGGTCATACGCCGTTCGGCCATGCGGGCGAGCGTGCGCTGAACAGAATCTACGGAAAAGGATTCAAACACTATGAGCAGAGCCTGCGCGTAGTGGATATCCTTGAGCGGGACGGACGAGGGCTTAACCTTTGCTATGAAACACGGTTGGGAATATTAAACCATACACACGGTGCGCCCGACGACACCCGGGAAGCCACTGTGGTGCGCCTCAGTGACAGAGTCGCTTACATCAACCATGACCTGGATGATTCGATCCGGGCTGGGATCATTACCGAATATGATGTGCCGGCGAGGATCCGGGAAGAATGCGGGACAAAAAACAGTGAGCGCATCAATACTTTTGTTACAGATCTGATCTGTAACAGCCGGGACGGCGTGATCGCCTTTTCCGAAGCCATGGAAGATACTTTTCAATTCTTTCACGCGTATATGTATTCGGACATCTATGTCAATCCCAAGGCCAAAAGCGAAGAGAAAAAGGTGGACGGCGTGATTGAAAGCCTTTACCGCTACTACGTATCGGATCCGGGAGCCTTGCCGGAAGACTATGCGGCGATTGCATTGCTGGATGGGCCGGAACGGGCTGCCTGTGATTATATCTCCGGGATGACGGACGGATATGCCATGGAGAAATACAGCGAGCTGTTCATCCCCTTTGCCTGGACGGTGAAGTGATATGTTCAGTGAAAGCTTTCTGATGGAGCTTGCCGACCGGAACGACATCGTGGATGTGGTGTCGGAATATGTCCGGCTCGGGAAACGGAGCGGCGCCAACCTGTTCGGGCTCTGCCCTTTCCACAATGAAAAAACACCAAGTTTTTCCGTTTCGCCTGACAAGCAGATCTATCACTGTTTCGGCTGCGGGAAGGGCGGGGGTGTTATCAATTTCATTATGGAGATTGAGAGTTTCTCCTTCCCCGAGGCGGTAGAATTTCTTGCCCGCCGCGCCGGGATGACGGTTCCTCAGCAGGAAAATGACCGGGAAAGCCGACACCGTGCCAGGCTCTATGATGCCAACCGGGAGGCGGCAAGATTCTATTACCAGCTGTTGCAGTCACCTGCGGGAGAACGCGGAAGAGAATATGTTTCTCAACGCCGCCTGACGGCAAAGACGGTGAAAACATTCGGCCTTGGTTATGCGCCTCAGGAATGGGATGCACTGGCGAAGGAACTGCGCGGCAAAGGTTTTTCCGAACAGGAACTGCTGGATGCAGATCTCGTCCGCCGGGGGAGAAACGGCGGAGTATATGACACTTTTCGCAACCGCCTGGTTTTCCCTGTCGTCGATGTGCGGGGAAATGTTGCCGGGTTTTCCGGCAGGATCATCGGAGAGGGAGAACCGAAATATCTCAACACCCGCGAAACCGCTGTCTATAACAAGGGCAGGCTTCTGTTCGGACTGAATCTCGCCAGAAAAAGCAGGAAGGATTACCTGATCCTTGTGGAAGGAAACGTAGATGTGGTAAGCCTTCATCAGGCGGGGTTTGACAGCGCGGTAGCCGCACTCGGCACTGCGCTGACGAACGAGCAGGCACGACTGATCTCCCGTTATAAAAATGAGGTGATCCTTGCTTATGACAGTGACGGCGCCGGCTTAAAAGCTGCCCAGCGCTCTATCGACATTCTGGAGAAACTGGATGTAAAGGTGAGAGTGCTGCGCTGGCAGGATGCCAAGGATCCGGACGAATATATCCAGAAGTTCGGTCCGGGCGGTTTCCTCGCGCTGGTTGAAAAATCTGAATCACAGATCGACTACCGGCTGCAGAATATCCGCCGAAAGTATGATTTTTCCGTTCCGGAGCAGAAAGTGGACTATCTCCGCGAAGCCACTCAGCTGGTGGCAACATTTCCCGGCAGCGTGGAGAGACAGGTTTATGCCATGCGGGTGGCAGAGCTTGCGGAGGTACAGGCGGATGCCGTCATCAAGGAAGTGGAGCGACAGCGCCGCCGCCAGGTATCCGGAGCAAAGAAAAACCTGGAGCGGGAAAACAGAGCCGTCAATACCGTTCAGCCTCCCGAACGGTCTTTACGATATGAAAATCCCGTTTCTGCCGCAGCGGAAGAAGGAATCGTGCGTTTGCTGTTTCTCGAACCGTCGCTGGCGGGAACAGCTGAAGGGCTGATCCGGGAAGAGGAGTTTACGTCAAAAGCACTTGGGCATATGTACGCCCTTATCTTGGCGCGTATCCGGGAACATCGCGCCGTGAATACAACTGTTTTAAGCGAAGAACTGACTGCGGAGGAGATGAACCTGCTGATCCGCCTGCTGAACAAGCCGGAGGTGCTGCCGCATGCATCAGAGATCCTGCAGGATTATGTCAGAGTGATCAAAAAGCAACAGGAAGCTGCCGAGCCTTCGCCGGATCTGCGACAACTGGCAGATCGCCTGAAGAACGATGGGAAAGGATACAGATCATGAGTACAAAAAAGAAAAAGAATGACCCGGAAGAGGAGATCCCTGCAATGAGCGAGAAGGAGCTGCTTGCTGCTGCGGACGAGCTGCTGGCACAGGCGGATGCCGAGGAAGCCGAGGAAAAAGAGAAAAAGGCAGCTGACGAAGCGGGAGACCAGAAAAAAACAAAAACACCGGAAGAACAGCTGGAAGCCCTGATGAAGAAGGGCAGAAAAAACGGGAAGTTGACACAGAATGACCTGAAGCTTCTTGACAAACTGGGGCTTTCGGAAGAAGCTATCGATAAATTCTATGAGGATCTGGAAACCAACAACATCGATATTGATATTCCGGATGCCGACATCCTTCCGCAGTTTGACGATGACCTGCTCCCGGAGATTGAAGAGATTGCCGAGATAGAAGAAGTTACGGAAGAGGAACTGAACGCCGATCCGGACTCGATCGCCGAAGCGTATGCTATTGACGATCCTGTGCGTATGTATCTCAAAGAGATCGGGAAAGTTCCCCTGCTTACACCGGAAGAGGAAGTGGAATTGGCCACCAGAATGGCCGAAGGCGACGAGGCTGCCAAGCAGCGTATGACAGAGGCAAACCTGCGTCTTGTGGTATCCATTGCCAAACGTTATGTAGGCCGCGGAATGCTGTTTCTTGACCTGATCCAGGAGGGAAACCTCGGCCTGATCAAGGCAGTGGAAAAGTTCGACTACACCAAAGGCTACAAGTTTTCCACCTATGCCACCTGGTGGATCCGGCAGGCAATCACCAGAGCCATCGCAGATCAGGCGCGCACCATCCGTATCCCCGTGCATATGGTGGAAACGATCAACAAGACGATCCGCGTTTCCCGTCAGCTCCTGCAGGAACTGGGACATGATCCGTCCGCAGAGGAGATTGCCGCCGAGATGGATATGCCGGTGGAAAAGGTCCGGGACATCCTGAAAATAGCACAGGAACCCGTTTCCCTGGAGACCCCGATCGGGGAAGAGGAGGATTCTCACCTTGGCGATTTTATCCCGGATGAAGATGCATCCGAACCGGCTGAAGCCGCCTCTTTCTCCCTGCTGCGGGAGCAGCTGGAGGAAGTGCTGGATACCCTTGCACCGCGGGAAAAGAAAGTTCTGGAGCTTCGTTTCGGCATTGTGGACGGCCGTTCCCGTACGCTGGAAGAGGTAGGAAAAGAATTCAATGTGACCAGAGAGAGGATCCGGCAGATCGAAGCGAAAGCCCTGCGCAAGCTGCGGCATCCGTCCAGGAGCAAAAAACTGAAAGATTTTCTGAATTAACACCCGGCAGGACGATTATTTTTCTTGCATTTGTCCCCCTCCTGTGGTATTATAACCAAGCGTCTTGTAACTATGCCCTTTTTCCGGCACAATCAAGGCAGCACATGATGAAGGAGAGTATCACAATGAAGGAAGGCATCCATCCGAATTACAAACCCACCACCATCCGCTGCGCCTGCGGCGCTGTATATGAGACCGGCAGCACGAAGCAGAATATCACCGTAGAAATCTGCTCCAAGTGCCATCCCTTCTATACCGGCAAGCAGAAGCTGGTCGACACCAGCGGTCGTGTAGATAAGTTCAACAAAAAGTACGGCATCAAGTAATTGCAGCGGCAAGAGAATTAACGGGTATAAAAGAAGAGACGTGTTTTTTAGCACGTCTCTTTTGCGTTTGGCTTTTTCGACGCGTTGACAACGCCGACAAGCTGCGTGTATAATCAATTTACAGAAAAAGAAAAACAGAAACAGGAGATCACTATGCAGGACAGACATGCGTGCCGCATACAGCTCAGGAAAAGTGAAGAATCACTGAGGACCGTCGGGCTCTGTGTCATTGCATTCGGTATCTGGAGTATTATAAAAACAATTCTTCTGTATACTTCCGCCCTGAATTCCTTTTTGGCGGAAATACCGGATTCCGAGTTCAGTGAGAATACGCTGAGGGCAGTATTTCTTTTCCTTCAGGTATTCATTTTGGCGATCGACATCGGGATTCGCCTTTATATTGCCCGTTCTTCCATAGACGAAGGGCGGGGAAAGAAGAAACGGGTCGGATATATCGTTCTCGGTTTCCTGATTGCGGCGTTTAACATGTTGGGGATGGCGGCCATGGCTGTCATAACGGTCAGCGGAGGAAAAATGGCAGAAGTTTCCATATCGAACATCATCATTTCCCTCATTGTGGAAATCAGCTCGATCAGCGTGATGCTGGAGATGTGTGTTTCAGGAATACGGGTCAAAAAACTTCGCGGGATGCTTGCAGAACAGGGGTGAATCCGTGCAGATCGACTTTCATTATTATGCCACCTATTGTGCTGCATACCTTGCCGGATACAGCCACGAAGAGAGCATGGAGATCTGCACCAGTGCCCAGTTTGTGGATCTTTGTTCCCTGACTCTGCTCAAAACGCTCGAAGCCCCGCTCTCGGCAGCCACCACACAGCTCACTATGGAGATGGCAGATGCACGCGCAGATCTTCTGGGGCTGCAGGATATTACCCGTATCTGGGCGTCTTTTCACTTTTTACCCTACGACCTGTATGCGGAAAAGAAAAACTGTTCAAGGATTTACCGGAATAAATACCGCCTGATCTGCCGTCCGAACGGAGTACTGGTAGAAGATACGGTCCTGCTTGCAAAGGGAAAAAGCCTGCAGGCGGTCGGGCTGGCAATGCATGTGCTGGCGGACACCTGGGCCCACAGCAATTTTGCCGGGACGCCGTCTCTCGTTATCAACAACACGAACGATTATTTCTATGAGCATCTTCCGGACGGAACGAAAAGAAAAATCGATTTTCGCCACAACCCGACGGCTCCGGATGACCTGGAAAAAGGACAGTTTGTCAACAGCCTGTTTCAGCCGGAGGAAACTGCCATCATGAATCTGGGACATGGCCGGGCAGGCCATTTACCGGATTACAGCTTTATGAAATATGAATATCTGCCTGCCTGGGGTGATTATGAGGAAATCGTGAAAGACAACCCCTCCGACTATCTCCACGCTTTCTGTCAGATGATCGAGGCAATGAAGTTTTTGCGGGGAAGCAGAGAATCCTTTGCCGTACAACGGTATGACTGGGAGGCAATTGCCCCTTACAGAGATGAAATTATGGAGATTATACAGAAACGGCAGCTGGATGCCAGTGCGCAGTGGAAGGCCTTCGGCGAAAAGCTCTCCGGCTGTGAGATCGGAGAGTATGACATTTCCCGGTACAAGCAGGAATATTCCCAGGCGGAAAAGGAAGCAAAGGACGATACTTTCCTGGGGAAATTCTTCCTGGCATCCCTGCGGCAGAAGAGCATGGTCACAGGCAGGATTTTTCGATCCGGGAATCTGCTGGCAGGTTTTTCTGTAGATTACAGAGAAAAAGGGTTTCGCGGCATCAGGGATTTCAAAAAAATCGTGGATCAGATGAGGGAAGAGAAATGACAAAAGTTCAGCGCGTCAGAACGGTTCTGGCCGGGCTTGTGATGATCGGCTTCTGTGCTGCACTGCTTACCCTGAAAGAAGAAGCCTTTGCTCTGATTGTACTGGTCGTATGTGTCTCTCTCCTGATAAAAGGGGTCCATTCCCTGATCTATTACGCCACCATGGCGAGGCATATGGTCGGAGGCAGGCTCCAGTTCTACAAGGGACTGTTTATGCTGGATATCGGACTGACATTTCTGATGATGGAGGATATTCCGGGCGTATACATCATGCTGTATCTGATGATCGGGAATGTGATTGCCGGTATCATAGACGTGATGCGGGCTCTGGAGGCAAAGAAATTGAAATCAGGGAGCTGGAAACTGAATATGGCCGGCGGGATCATCAATATTGTCTCGGGCGTCGCCTGTGCAGCCTGCCTGGGAAAGACGGAGATCCTGGTATATATCTACATGGCAGGGCTGTTTTATACTGCATGTATCCGCATTCTCTCAGCTTTCCGCAGAACAGCCATCATTTATATCCCGTAAAATTCCGAGGGGAGCGGCCAAAACCGCTCCCCTGTTTTCATTATGCGATGTTTTTCAAGCGGAAACAGCCTTTCCGCAGGAGAGAAAGTACAGTACGCATTTTCGTACCGGCTTTTCAAAAATACGGGAGAGGGCAAGGGCATATGCCCGAAGCTGACTGGCATACAGCGTACAGCGGGAAGCAATCTGAACTTCAGTAAAAACATGGTCGGTCTTATAGTCAATGATAAGAAGATCTTCCGGCGTTTCAATGCAGCAGTCGACCACGCCCTGCAGCAATATTTCATCCCGGGAGGAAACTGCAAGAAGATCTGACGCCGGACAGAGCAGAGAAAAACGAAATTCCCGGTGCAGTTTGTCAGCGGTCAGGATCTGCCTGCCGATCTCGGAACGAAACAGCTGCAGGATCGCATCCTCACGCACTGCATCAGCCTGACGGGGAGAGAGAAACTGCTGCTCAGTCAGGCGAAGGATCTCCCGATGCACACCGTCAGGCGTATCGGCATCGTGCAGATCCATATACTGGAGTGCAAGGTGGGTGGCAATCCCGCGCTCTGCCGCGGTGAGCGGGCGATCTTCTCCGGAGAGATCCGGCAGGCGGAAAAAGTGCTGCCTGGTGTCGGAGGAAATCAGCGCGGCGGCATCTTCCTCTTCCGGCGGTTTGAATTCGGAATGTTTCAGCTCTGTTGCGGTGATTTTGGACGGCAGTTTTTCCGTTTCCGAATACGGATAGGAAAAGGCCAGATTTTTTCGCAGCGCCTCCAGAACTTCTGAAACGTCAGCATCGTCTTCCGGCAGCTCCGCAGAAGCAGTATCGGTACACGCCTCCTGCGGAACCGGGATCCCGCGGATGAGATGAAGATGTTCCTCCCGATCGGCCAGGGCAGCGGCAGCAAACCATTCCACCGGAGCTGCAGCTTCGGAAAGCGCTTCCGGATCGATCACCGTTTCGCGTTTCGGGAGGATGGTGCACAGCTTGGAAAGCATTGCATCGGGTTCTTTGACGGCTGCGGTAATAAACAGCCGTTCTTTTGCCCGTGTGAGGGCGACATACTGCAGCCGCATTTCTTCGGAAAGCGCTTCCCGGCGCAGCCGCATGGCGATGGCTTTTCGCGCGACGGTAGGCCGCTGAACATAAAGCCGGTTATCCACAAGCTTCGGGCCGAGCCCAAGCTCAGGATGGACCAGGACGGTCTCCATGCTGTCGCGAAGGTTGAATTTGCGTGCTGTGTCGCAGAGAAAAACAACGGGAAATTCCAGCCCTTTGGAACGGTGAATGCTGTAGATCTGCACTGCGGATGTTTCTCCCAGCGCAGCGGGTGAAGCAGTGTTTTTTTCTTTCATGCGGTCAAGATGGCAGACAAAGGCATGCAGACCGAAAATACCTTCTTCCTCAAACTGCTGCGCCAGGGCGAGCAGCTGCATCAGGTTGGCGCAGCGGTTTCTCCCGTCCGGCATGGCACTGCAAATGGTGAGCAGATCAGTTTCGGTATAGATCTTCCACAGCAGTTTTTTCATGGGCAGATCCGGGGCTTCATCCCGCAGAGAATCCAGCGCGGAGAGAAACTGCCGTGCCTTTTCATTTTCTTCGGAGGCTGATCTTACCGCCTCGTAAAAGCAGCCGTCGGCCGCGGCAGCGCGGATCCGGGCAAGGTCGTCAGCGCTGAAGCGAAAAACCGGGGAGGATAACACCGCAATCATCGAAATGTCGCTGCGGGGGTTATCCAGCACATGCAGGAAAGAGAGAACGAAAGAGGCTTCCCGCGTTTCAAACAGACCGCCCCCCTGCCCGCTGACTACCGGGATGTTGTGCGCGCGCAGGGCTTTGCGGTAAGCGCCGCCCACACTGTTTGCGCTGCGCAGCAAAATAACGATATCCCCGTAACCGACCGGCCGGGAGCCGGTTTGCGTCCGGATCGGGAACTGTGAAACGATCAGTTCTTCAATCATCCGGGCGACGCACTCTGCCTCAAAATCGCTTTTCTCTGCTGCTCTCTCCCCGTCCTCCTGTGCGGGAAGAGGAAAGAGGTGCACTTCCGGGAGAGGCACCTCACCGGAATAATCACGGGCACCGTAGATCAACGCCGCATCGGCGTCATACCGGATCTCACCGAGTTCCGGCGTCATGCAGCGGGAAAATACACTGTTGGCAGCCTGGATGATCTCACGCCGTGAGCGGAAATTCTCCCGGAGCAGGATCTTGCCGGGGCTGCCGGGCTCTGCGTCGGCATGAACAGGATAGCTCCTGTATTTTTCGTTGAAGATCTCCGGATCGGCAAGCCGAAACCGGTAGATCGCCTGTTTGACATCGCCGACAAAGAACAGATTTTTCCCTTCCCGGGAAAGCGCACGGAAGATATCATCCTGGACACGGCTGACATCCTGGTATTCATCCACCATGATCTCTTCATACCGCTTGGAAAGTACCCGGGCAAGAGCAGTGGGAGAGCCGTCCGGCTGCAGGAGAAGGCTTGCGGTCAGGTGCTCCAGATCGGAATAATCCAGCCGTGCGGCACTGCGTTTTTGCGCAGTGTATTTTTTTTCAAAATCCAGCGTAAGGCGCAGCAGTGCCTCCATAGCCGGAGCTGTCAGATGCAGTTCCGCCGTGAGCGTGGCGGAATCAGCATAGAGTAGCCCGGTTATTTTTCCCATGGCTTTTTTGCAGGCATCCCGTCGGGCTTTGACATAGTCTTTGAGGGGAGGGGCGTAATCTTTTTTGACACCGTGGAAAGCGGGGAAGGGCACGGCAGGGCAGGCACGGGCAGCATCCCAGCCGGAGGAAAGCGCCCGCAGCAGTTCCCGGATCCCGTCAGCGGTATCCGCAAGGGAAGGGAGGTAGGCCTGGCGTATGATTTCATCTTCGGCTGCGGAGGCAATCACCCGGTCAAGCTCCTCTGCCCAGTATCGGGCGGAAGAAATGCAGCGGGAGAGGATCTCCCTTCCCCACGGTGTTGTGCCGACGTCTGCCCTGTCCTCCCGGAGGATCGCCACACGGCTTTCCGCCCACTGCCGGGGATCGCTGTGACACTGCATTTTTTCATACAGCTGCAGAGTCAGTTCAGAAAGGCGGCTGTCGTCCCGACCCGTCCCGACGGTATTGACCAGGGTTTCAAATCCGGGATAGGCTGACAGATCCTGATAGCGCTCATCCAGTACCTGTTCCAGCGCAGTGAGTTTCATGGCTTCCGCCCGTTCATCGCTGAGGATCTTAAAATCCGAAGGGAGGGAGAGCGCCTGCGCGTTTTCCCGCAGCAGGGAGGAGCAGAAAGCATGGATCGTGCCAATCTGTGCTTTGCCGCAAAGCACCTGCTGCCGGCGAAGATGCGTCACCAGCGAGGTATTCGGCCGGTCAGACCGGGACTCCGCTGCAATGGCACGGCTCAGTTCGTCAGTGATCCTGCCGCGCAGTTCTGCGGCAGCTGCCTGTGTGAAGGTAATCACCACGAAGCGAGTAATGCTTACCGGATGTTCTGCATCACACAGATAGCGCATCAGCCGCTCGGTCAGCACACGGGTCTTCCCGCTGCCGGCTCCTGCGGAAACGAGCAGGGTGCTGCCGCGTGATTCAATAGCTTCTTTTTGGGAGGGCGTCGGTTCAAAAGGCATGGGTTTCTTCCTCCTCTGTCAGTGCGGATAAAACGGCTTCAGGCTTCATGTCCCGGAGCGGGCGGTAGCTCTCTCCGTTTTCCCCGTCCCGGAAACCGCAGGCTTCCCGGAAAAAACAGTTGCGGCAGGGGGAAGTGCCGTTGCTTTTTTCATAGGGATCTGCAGTGATCGATCCGTCACGGATCGCATTTGCCATCTCGGCAAGAAGCGAGGTGATGTGGTGATACAGCTGTTCGAACTGATCGCCGGACAGAAGCCCTTCTCCGGACAGGCTGCCGTTTTTCCCCACTTTGAACGGGCTGTACGGCTTGGCCGGATCGGTTTCCCAGGCATCAGGGAGATCGTCTTCATAAATCACAATGCCGCTTCGTTTTTTCTCTTTCCGGTGCAGGGAAGCGATTTTCTCCTCCGAATCAAGGGGCTCGGCGCTGACATAACGGCTCGCAGCCGGGGCATAAACCGCTCCGGCAGGGAGAAGAGAGGTCCCCTCCGCCAGACCGAGGACGCGGCAGGTCGCTTCGGGATGAAGACAGAGCGCGTAAAGATACAGAATAAGCTGCAGGCTGATGCCGTACCAGAGATCTGTAAACGAAAATTCTTTTCGGCCGGTCTTATAGTCAAACACACGGAGATAGACCTTGCCGTCATGCTCCCAGCCGTCGATTCGGTCGGCAATCCCGCTTATGCTGAGGGTGCTCTGCTCCTTGTGGGTTGTAAGGGTCAGCGGCTGGCCGAGCTGTTTGAAATTGAATTCAAACTGAAGCGGAACAAACAGGGAAGAACGCAGTTCCCGCGCCATGTCGGAGGCAACCTGCACAACGTCACCGGACAAACGGTGAAACAGATATCGAAACCGCTCACTTTTTTCCGAGAGGGTATTCAGCACCTCCCGCTCGTAGGAAGCAACGGCCTGCCTGGCAAGATCGGCAACTTCTTCGTCCTCCACTGCCTGAAAACCGCCGCGGAGCGTCACTTCCTGCGCAGTATGCTGCAGCACGTAATGGGTAAAGTTGCCAAGCTCCGGTGCGGAGAACGATGCCCTGCGAAACGGCCTGGCTTTCAGCCCGAATTCACAGAAATAGGCATAACGGCAGGAAAAAAATTTCTCCGCCGCCGAAGCACTGACTCTCAGTTTTTTGCCGTACAGGGACTGTGCGGCTGCCGGGGAAAGGGAGGTGCGCAGGCCGTCGGCTGCAGTTCGGATAGAAGCAAGATCCTGTCCGCATTCTTCCGAAAAGTACCGGGCGGCTGCCTTCCCGGCTGCACCTTCTCCTGAAACGGCCAGACGAAAGGCGGGGCGGGCAGCAGCAAGGGCGGCTTCTCCGGGAGAGAGTTCTGCGACGGGAAGGCCAAACAGACGCCCGGCTGTCTGCATAACAAGAGAGGGGCGGGTCTCATTTCCGTCCCGATCCAGAGCGGGATAGGAGAGAATCAGCCTGTCGGACGGGAGGGAGAGACAGTTGTAGATCTGCAGGGCTTCCCGCCACATTTCATTTTCCGGCTTTTCCCCGAAGGCGGCAGGGGTCTCGCTGAGCTGTTCAAGTTCATCTTCTGAAAAAATATCGGGCCGCGTATTCGGAGAGGGGAGATGCGCGTCATCTGCGCCCAATACCAGAAGCACCCGGATATTGCGGCGGCGCATGCGGTCAAAATCACCGGCTGTAACGGCATCGAGGGAAACAGGGATCGTGCCGACGCTGTAGCGCGAAAGCATGATCAGAAAGAGCTTCGAAAACTCTTCCCGCTGCATTTCGGCTTCCCCGAGGATCAGCTGTGTCTGTTCCATGGCGGATATGAGGATATCCCACAGCTGGCGCATTTCGTCTGCTTCCGCAGCCTTCCCGTTTTCCCGCAGGCGGATGCTGCGATCCTTCAGCTGTTCCGGCAGACGGGTATCCTGCAGGAAAGCGGTGAGTGCACGGATCTGGTCAGCAACGCGGCAGCATCGGTCGGTACGCCGGCCGAGCGCAAGAAGCGGTGCGGCGATTCGATTCCGTAGGGCATTGATCTGCTGCAGACGTTCCGAAAGATCCTCGCGGGTCCGATTGTCATAGCCGAAGGGCGACTGTTCCCAGGGCTGATGCCGTTTCCAGTCGTTTTCTTTGAGGTCCCAGAGGTAGATATAATCGGATAATAGGTCGCATTCTTCCCGCGAAAGCCCCGTGAAGCCCGTGCCAAGGTAGCGGATCACATCATCACTGCGCCAGCCGCTGTTCAGAATGGAAAAAGCGCAGGAGAGAAAAACAATCAGCGGCCGCGTGGCGGCACTGTTTTTATGGGCGGTGAACAGCGGGATACCGTATTCCTCAAACGTACTCTCCAGAAGAGAGGCATATTCGTCAAACCCGCGGATCGCTATGGCTATGTCATGCCAGCGATACTGCTTATCACGCACCAGCGAGAGCACCTTTGCGGCGGCGGCTTCACATTCAGACAGCATGTCCTGAGCCCGGTACAGCTCGATCTCTCCTTCGTGGGGAAACACTTCTCCGGTATAGGAAAAGAGATGTTCGGAATATCGGCGCAGAGGAAGGGCGTAAGAAGCCGTATCCCCGTCTGTTTTAATGACTTCAGAGGGAATGCCCAGTTCCTCAGAAAAACGGAGAAGCTTGCGCGCGCTGCTGCGGGGCAGAGAAAAAATCTCATTTCCTTGGTTGATGTCGTCCAGCGTCAGGCAGACGGTGAGCATGGCGCCTTTAGCAAGAACAGCACGCAAAACGGAGAGTTCTGCACCGGTAAAATCCGTAAATCCGTCTGCAAAAATCACATGTTCCTTTGAGAGAAATCCCTGAGCGATCGCTTCGGAAAGGGAAGAAAGCGCGTCGGCCGGATCTGCACGGGAGGCGCTGAGAACTGCAGTATAAGCGTCGGTAATCATGGCAAGGTCATCCAGCTTTCGGCCGAGCAGGCCGCCGCAGTTCAAAGAAGCATCTATCAGCATGTCCGTCGTTACATGGGACAGCTTCATACGCTCTATGGAGGAGAGCAGCATGTTCTGCAGTTCCGGCCGGGAAACAGCGCTGCGGAAGTAAGAAAGCCTGCTGCCGACAATCTTCATGGCCTGAGCCATGCACAGAGCCCGTCCGCCCTCGTCCAGGTAGGATACGGCGAGACCGCCCACTGCGGATGCACTTTTCCTCGCAAGACCGGTAAAACTCAGCACTTCGGCATAGCGGGACAGTGTATCGCCGCACACGCGGCAAAGCTCCCGCTCTGCCTCATGGCTGTATTGCTCCGGCACGATCAGGATCCGTTTGCCCTTCCGTGCCAGCACAGATGCGCATATCTCCTGATTGATGGCGGAAGTTTTCCCTGTACCTGCTTTTCCGATGATCAGTTTCAGCATTGTAATATCCTCTTTTTTACAGCCAGAGTTCCGCTTCAATGAACAGACGGTCTTTCCGGGAGCGACCGCCTATCTGCGTTACCGCACCCTTCCCTTTGCCGCGAATCGACAGCACATCCCCCTCCCAGATCGGCGCATCCGGTTTCTCACACACGGAGTAATTGAGAGAAACAAGTCCCAGGCGGATCATCTCTGCAGCGGAAGTACGCGACAGACCGAACAGATCCCCGGTGACGGCGTCAAGACGAAGGCTTTTTACGGTAAAATGCATTGTTTTCACAGCTTTTGGTACGTCCGGTACGGCGGAGAGGGGAATTTCCTCCGTTTTTACGCCGGTCCTTCCGACCTTTTCCAGATCCGTCAGCAATGCCGGCGCAACACCGGTAAGGCAGAACACCGCGGCACCATCGTCATAAAGGAGAATGTCTCCGACCCGGTTCCTCTCAATGCCGAGACCGAGGATCGCCCCCAGATAGTCTCTGTGACCGGGTGCACCGAAAAACGCGCGGATGCGGACGGCTTTGATCACGTCCTCCACGGCAACATCCTCTTCCTCCATATAATAAGGCAGGAAAAAGGCTACCTGCCGTTCACAGCCGGCTTTGCCGCCGGAGAGTACCATCTTCACCTCTCCGAGAGCGAGGTTGAGCTGCCGCAGCGTAAAACATTCCGCCGGGGTGAGAAAGGAAGTGTTGGTCATACAGCCCTGTCTCTCGCATCTTCCGGCCAGATCCTGCACCCGCCGGATCAAATCATCGTTTTCCATGTCCGCCTCCTGTTCAGTCGCTGGGAAAATCATACCATAATTCAGCGCCTATTTCTACAAAAAAAGCAGGACCGAGCAGAAACCGGATACTCCGTGAAAAACCGCTTGCCCGTTTTCCGCTCCTTTGCTATAATAGCGCTATAAATTCTGAACGCAGTTTGGAGAAATGCAGCGATGAAAATCATTATTGCAGGTGCCGGGAGGATCGGCGGGTCTTTAGCGGAAGCGCTTTCCCGGGAAGGGCACGATGTTACGGTGATCGACAGAGACGTGGAGACGCTTACCCACATCTCCAACGATCTCGATGTGATCTGCCTGGAAGGCAGCGCCACGGATCCGGACGTTCTGAAGGAGGCCGGAGCCGGGGAAGCACAGCTGCTGATTGCTGCCACCGAGCAGGACGAAGTGAATATGGTGTGCGGGATCTCGGCAAGAAAACTCGGCACCGGGCATGTTGTCGCCCGCGTGCGCGACACGGGCTATCTCGGGAAAACGGAGTTTCTGCGGGATGCCCTCGGTATCTCACAGCTGTTCAATCCGGAATACGAATGTGCAAAAGAAGTTTCCCGCATTCTGCGCTTTCCAAGCGCTGCACGGGTAGATGCTTTCTCGAAGGGCAGTTTGGAAATCGTGGAGCATCGCGTACAGCCTGGGAGTGCGCTGGACGGGCTTGCCCTGCACGAGCTGCAGAAGCGCTTCGGGGCAAAAGTTCTGGTCAGCCTTGCTGAAAGAGACGGGAAAGCTATTATCCCCGGCGGCGATTTTGTGCTGCAGCCCGGGGATGCCCTGAGCATCATGGGTGCATCCGGCGAGATGCGGAGGTTTTTCATGGCGGCGGGAGCTTATATCCGTCCGGTACGGGATGTGATGATCATCGGTGGGGGGAGATCCGGAACCTACCTTGCCGGAATACTGCTGGAAAACGGGATCAAGGTTTCCCTGGTGGAGCGCAGCAGAGAACGATGTGAAGAGCTCTGTGAAATCCTTCCGGAGGCCCGAATCATCTGCGGCAATTCTTCCCGCAGTGAAGTGCTGCTCGAGGAAGGCCTCCAGGATGCCGACGGCTGTGTGGCCATAGAAAAGGATGATGCGGACAATATCATTACCTCCATCTACGCCCGGCATTGCGGGGTGGCAAAGGTGGTGACCCGTATTCATCATGAACATTTTGCGGAGATTTTTACCGGACAGGAGCTGGACAGCATTGTGATCCCGAAGAAGATCGTGGTACAGCAGATCACACGGTATGTGCGCGCCATGAGTAATTCAGCCGGAGGCAGCATGGAGACCCTTTACAAGCTCGCTGACGGGAAAGCGGAGGCAATGGAATTTGTTGTAAATGAAGAGGCAAAGTGCACCGGAGTGCCGCTTCGGGAAATGAAACTCATCCCCAACGTGCTCATTGCCGCAATCATCCGAAAGGGAAAGAGCCTGGTAGCTGACGGCAATACCGAGATCCGGGTAAATGACCATGTCATTCTGGTGGCAGAAGCCGGTAAGATCAAGACCATCAATGACATCATGAAGGGTGCGACATGAATCGGCGGATGATTTTAAGGATGATCGGCCTGGCTCTTCTGATGGAGGCCGGGTTGATGCTGCTGCCCTTTGTTGCGGGGCTTTGCTATAGAGAGAGGCCGCTGGCTTTCCTTGTGACGGCCGGGCTGGCCGGGCTGACCGGCTTTTGCCTCACCCGGCTGAAAGTGAAAACGAATACGATCTATGCCAGAGACGGCTTTGTGGCTGTTACGCTGATCTGGGTGGTTTTCTCCGCTTTCGGAGCGCTGCCTTTTGTCTTTTCGGGGGAGATCCCTTTCTATGTAGACGCCTTTTTTGAGACGATGTCGGGCTTCACAACCACGGGGGCTTCTATTCTGAATAATATCGAAGGGCTTTCCCATGCGTGCCTCTTCTGGAGAAGCTTTACGCACTGGATCGGGGGAATGGGCGTGCTGGTGTTTATGATGGCCATTCTTCCCCTCAGCGGGGAGCATTCCATGCATATCATGCGTGCCGAAGTACCCGGGCCGGTAGTAGGAAAGCTGGTGCCCCGGGCGGGAGATACCGCAAAGATCCTGTATATGCTGTATACAGGGCTGACGGTCGCCGAAACAGCGTTTCTTATGTTTGGAGGGATGAGTTTCTTTGATGCTCTGCTGCATGCATTCGGTACGGCAGGCACCGGCGGTTTCTCAACAAGAAATAACAGCATTGCGGCTTTTCAAAGTGACTATATCGAAATGGTGATCAGTTCCTTTCTGGTGCTGTTTGCCATGAACTTCAACCTGTTTTACTTCATCGTCAAGGGAAAGATCAAAACGGCACTGCAAAGTGAGGAACTGCACTGGTACGTGGCAATCATCCTCCTGGCAACCGGAGCAATTGCCGCAGGGATCTATTCCTTATACGGCACTCTCGGCGAAACCCTTAAAAATGCTTTTTTCAATGTGATGACCATTATGAGCACAGCGGGGTTCTGCACGGTGGATTATACAGAATGGCCGCAGTACATACAGGTGCTCCTTGTCATTTTAATGTTTATCGGAGGCTGCGCCGGCAGCACAGGCGGCGGGCTGAAGCTGTCCCGTGTGATCCTGCTGATCAAAACATCCGGGGCGGATGTGAAAAGGACCATTTCTCCCAGGTGTGTCAAACGCGTAAGAATGGACGGGAAGTGCGTGCCGGACAATGTGCTGACGACGGTCGGGACTTTCTTTTTCCTGTATCTCTTCCTGCTGCTGGGCTGTACGCTGGTAGCCTCTTTTGACGGGTTTGACTTTACTACGTCGTTTACGGCAGCCCTTTCCTGCATTTCCAACGTGGGGCCGGGGCTGAGCCATGTGGGACCTTCTTATAATTTTGCGGATTTTTCGACACTCTCCAAGGTGGTGATGTCTGTCACCATGCTGGCGGGGCGCCTGGAGATCTATCCGCTTTTGATCTTGTTTATGCCTAAAAAATAAGCGTCGTACAACGAAAGGCAAACGATGGAAACAATATACGAAAACGCTTATGCAAAACTGAATTTATCGCTGGACGTCTCCCGTGCGAGAGAGGACGGATATCATGACATGGTCATGGTCATGCAGACGGTATCTCTCTGTGATGAGCTTGTGATCGAACTGCGGACAGGCGGAACAGTGCGTGCCGAAACAGGCCTGCCGTATCTCCCGCAGGATGAGAGGAATCTGGCCGTCAAGGCGGCAAAGATCTATTTCAAACAGACGGGCCGCGAAGATACCGGCGCCATGATCCGCATAAAAAAAAGAATTCCCGTCGGAGCGGGAATGGCTGGCGGTTCTACCGATGCCGCAGCAGTTCTGCGGGGGCTGAACAGGTATTTCGGCAATGAGCTGGACCGGGAAGCAATGCTTTCCCTTGCGGAAGCAGTGGGCTCGGATGTGGCGTTTTGCCTGCTGGGAGGAACGGCCCTCGCAGAAGGCAGAGGAGAACGGCTTACCCCGCTTACTCCCCTGCAGGGGTGCCGGTTCGTGATCGGCAAGCCGGATTTTTCGATCTCCACTCCGGAACTGTTTCGGGCACTGGACAGGGCGAAGCTGCATGTTCACCCGGACACGGCCGGGATGCTGGAAGCTATTGCAGCAGGAGACGTGCGTGCGCTTTGCCGCAGAATGTACAACGTATTTGAAGACGTACCAGACAGGCGGATGAAAAGTATTGCCGAAATCAAGCGGAAGCTTTTCAACCGCGGTGCGGAAGGGGCCATTATGACCGGCACAGGATCTGCCGTCTTCGGAGTATTTCTCGAAGAAGCGGAAGCAGAAGCCGCTTGCGAGGAACTGAAGAAAGGACTCTCCTTTGCCTGCTGTGCCGTGCCCGTAGGGCAGCTGCTGTAGAAGCACCAGTCGGCCTCTGAAAAAGGACAATAAAAAAGAGGCAGGTTATGCCTCTTCCAGCCTTTGCCGGATGTAGGGTTCCACCTCTTTGTACTCCATCCCCAGCGCGACGCTCAACTCGCCGTGGAGAACTTCTTTGGCCCGCTTCATGGTGGCTTCCGCCCGGGAACTTTTCGTTTTCCTGGTAGACATCCGCAAGGTGAGCCCTTTGATGATCGACACCAGTGCTTCCGGTGTGTGCAGCCGGAAGATATCCCGATAAAAGGCGTCCACATGGTTGAAACGGCTGTCCTGACAGATAGCCGGCTCGATGTTTGGCATCGCATCAATCAGAGACTCTGCTTCTTCCCGGCTGATGAGCCGCCGCATGAAAGCATTGGAATCTACCGGTGCAAAATATACGCCGGAACCGACCAGAGGCCGGAGGTGGTAATAGAGCCTGTCCTCCGAAGAACCGGAGGCAAGAGGCGCTATCTGCTCGATTGTACAAACCCCGCTTTCTGCATAGATGATCTTTTCGCCAACTGAATACATAAAATACCCCAAAAAATCCAAACAAAACCCCAACTATATTCCATACACATACAGTATACAGCAATACAACACAAAAAGCAAATTTTTTTTCAAAAAACAGGAAAAAATATGATTCTTTTCCTGACAGTCCACAGACCACCGGAGGCGGCAGGATGAAGGTTTATTTGCACGGCCACACATATCAGTACGCAGTGGAGCAGACGATCGCAACACTTTTCCCGGGGGAGAAGACGGAATATACCGAAGACCGGGAAACAGCGGAACTCTCTGTGATCCTGTATGCCGGTACAAAGTTTACAACGGTGGGGTGCACGTATCGTGCCGGCGGAGGGATGTTCCACGGCAGAGCTGCCGTGCAGACGAGCCGGTTGACCGATGCCGTCGAGCAGGACAGGCTTTGTCAGTTCATTATAAAAAGTGCGATTTACCGCGCTGCACGTACTTCCGGCCTGCCTCGGCCGCCCTGGGGCGCGCTGACCGGTGTGAGGCCGGGAAAACTGATGCACAGTCTGATCCGGGAAGGGGCTTCCTCCGGGCAGACGATCCGCCGCTTTATTCGGGAGTACGACGTGACAAAGGAGCGGGCGGAGCTGTGCTATGAGACGTCCCTTGCCACATTGCGGGCTGAGGATTCTCTCCGGGAGAGAGATCTCTGCCTCTATATCGGCATTCCCTTCTGCCCCACACGCTGCGCTTACTGCAGTTTCGTAAGCCAGTCTGTGGGAAAAAGCATGGCACTGATTGACCGATTTCTGGAGGCACTGCTGCTGGAGATACGTGCCAATGCCGCCCAGGTAAAAAGGATCGGGGGGAGGGTCGTAACCGTTTATGCCGGCGGAGGGACCCCGACCACCCTCTCGGCGCAGCAGCTGGACCGCTTATGCAGTGCTGTGGAGACGGAATTTGATCTCAGTGCCCTGCGGGAATATACCGTGGAAGCCGGCCGGCCGGATACCATCACCCCGGAGAAACTGCAGGTCCTGCATGCCCACGGGGTGAACAGGGTTTCCGTTAATCCGCAGACGATGGATGATGCCGTTCTGGCAGCCATCGGCAGGCGGCATACGGCGCAGGACATCCTTACGGCGCTTGAAATGGTCAAAGAGTGCGGCGGCATGGCTGCCAATATGGACCTCATCGCCGGGCTGCCGGAGGATACGGTACAGGGCTTTGCCCGCTCTCTGAATACCGTGCTTGCTCTCTCGCCGGAAAATATTACCGTGCACACGCTGTCTCTGAAAAAAGGCTCCGGACTGATGCTGGGAAAGAAGGAGATCCCTTCTCCTGCAGCGGTAGGGGAGATGCTGGCCTATGCTTATCCGAAGCTGCGGGAAAACGGATATGCGCCCTATTATCTTTACCGGCAGAAGAATATGTCCGGCGGGTTTGAAAACACCGGCTGGACGAAACCTGGGCATGAGAACCTGTATAACATCTGTATGATGGAGGAGCTCTGTACTATTCTGGCTTCCGGCGGGGGAGGCTCCACAAAGCTGATCCATCCCGGGGGAGGAAAGAATATCCGCCTCACGGCACCGAAATACCCGCTGGAATATATACAGCAGATAGAAACGACCTGTAAAAACAAGGAAAGGATCGGTGAATTTTATGGCGTATGACCTGAGCGAGATCAACATGAAAACCGTTACAGACCCGAAAGGGTTTTGTGAGGAATGCGAGGCACATTACAACGAACAGCTGGAAAAAGCCGCTGAGATGGTGGCCGAGAACCTGAAAAACAGTCCGGTTATCCTGCTTGCTGGCCCATCAGGATCGGCGAAGACTACGACTGCCATGAAGCTCAGCGAAACGCTGAAAAAGCGCGGGATCGGCACACATTATATCAGCATGGATGATTATTTCTTTACCGTCGGAGAGAAAACCCCCAGAACGCCGGAAGGAGATTATGATCTGGAATCTCCCCTGTGCCTGGACATGGAGCTGATGAACCGCCATTTTGAGCAGCTTGAACGGGGAGAGCGGATCTTCGTGCCGAAGTATGAGTTTTCCCGGCAGATGCGCGTGTCCGAGCCGTCAAAATCCGTCCGGCTGAAGAAGGATGAGATCTGTATTTTCGAAGGGATCCACGCGCTTAATGACAAAATAGCCGGGCGGCATGCGAAAGCATTCAAGATCCATGTGTCCGCCAATTCCAACGTGATGTTCAACGGGAGAATCGTATTTAAAAATACCTGGTTCCGTCTGGTGCGCCGTACCGTGCGTGACTATAATTTCCGAGGGGCGGATCCGGCAGAAACAATGGCCATGTGGGCCAACGTGCGCAGAGGGGAAAAACTGTATATCACGCCGTATAAAAAATTCGCCGACTTTCAGGTGGATTCCGTTCTCGCCTGTGAGATGGCCGTGATGAATCACACAGCCACAAAACTATTCCAGACAGTGCCGGAAGGCGTGGAGCGGTATGAGGAGCTGCGCAAAGTTCTGCCTGCGATTCAGCTGTTCGGCGTTATCAAGGAAAGCGATGTTCCGTATGATTCCGTTTTACGGGAGTTCATCGGCGGGGGAATCTACTCCTGAAAAACGGATTTGACATTTTGCACAATAAAAATTGGAAAAAAACAGATAATTCCGTGAAAATTCTATAGGATTCGGGGCAACTTTTTTCTCAGCAGTATTGATTTTTTCGGGCTTTTCTGATATGATTGTTTAGCTTTGGGAAGGGAACACCCCTTTCCGGCGATTTTCCATGTTAATTTTATTTTTGAAGGAGATAAATCCATGATCAATGTTGGCATCAATGGCTTCGGCCGCATCGGTTCTCTCGCATTCCGCGCAGCAATAAAGTCTGACGACATTAATGTTGTTGCCATCAACGCTCCCGGCCATCCCGCTTCCCACATCGCATATTGCGTAAAGTACGACAGCGTTCACGGCCGCTTCGATGGCGAAGTCGTCGGCAACGATGAAGACAGCACCATTACCGTGAATGGCAAGACCGTTAAGGTGCTTTCCGACAAGACCTATCGCGATGCTACCCTCATTCCCTGGGGCGAGCTCGGTGTTGAGTATGTTCTCGAGTGCACTGGTGTTTACCTCGACAAGGCAAAGGCTCAGGCCCACATTGACGCGGGCGCAAAGGTCGTTGTGATGTCCGGTCCTGCAAAGGACGATACCCCGATGTTCGTCTGCGGCGTCAACCTCGACAAGTATACCGCCGACATGCAGTTTGTCTCCAACGCTTCCTGCACCACCAACTGCCTTGCTCCGATCACCAAGGTTGTCAATGACAACTTCGGCGTTGTGGAAGGTCTCATGACCACGGTTCACGCTTCCACTGCCACCCAGGCCATCGTGGACGGCTTCCCCAAGAAGAAGGATCTCCGCGGCGCTCGTTCCATCTACAACAACATCATCCCCTCCTCCACCGGCGCAGCCAAGGCTGTCGGCAAGGTCATCCCCGAGCTCAACGGCAAGCTCACCGGTATGTCCATGCGTATCCCGGCTCCGGATGTGTCCGTTGTTGACGTGACCTTCCGCCTCGAGAAGTCCGCAACCTATGATGAGATCTGCGCTGCCATGAAGGCCGCCTCCGAAGGCCCCATGAAGGGTGTTCTGGAGTATGTAGATGACGATGTTGTCTCCTCCGACTTCCGCACCGATGCGCACACCTCCATCTTTGACGCCAGAGCAGGCATTGCCCTCAACGGCAACTTCGTGAAGCTGGTTGCCTGGTATGACAATGAGTGGGGCTTCTCCAACAAGATGCTCGACCTCACCCGTCACATCGACAAGGTTCGCAAGGCATAAGTTTTATACTGAAATCAAAAGATCCGGGGCAGCAAATGCCTCGGATCTTTTTTTAATAAAGAAAGCTTTTCCGGCAAACTATTCAGTGGACTGTGGGATTGATCGGGTAATCGGGGACCTCATCCCCCTCCTCCGGCATGATGTAGGAATAGCGCAGCCCATTGCTGTCGGCGTAGTCCTCGGCGGTGCTGCCCGGGTATACAAGCAGCAGCAGATGACCGTTATCGCGGTCAAACACATCCTTGCCGAAGGCGGCGTCGAAACTCTCAATCGTGACAGCCCAGAGATCATCGCAGCCTGCAAAGGCGCGCTCACCGATCTCAGTAACCATATCAGGCAGGACTGCATACCGGATGGATCGGTTGCCCATGAAGGCCTCTGCTCCGATGACCTCCTGATTTTCGGGAAGTATCAGGTGTTTTTCGGCAAAATCCACATAAGCCTCAACGTAATAGGTG
This sequence comes from Oscillospiraceae bacterium, assembly GCA_017432615.1. GTDB lineage: Bacteria > Bacillota > Clostridia > Oscillospirales > Oscillospiraceae > Limivicinus. The sequence continues at coordinate 20,502 of JAFRIV010000025.1, read as the reverse complement.
TCATATTCTACCTTGTTCAGGAAGAGGCTGACGGGCTTGACGCCAAAGGAATAGCTGTAGTTTCCTGCAAACAGGAGCGACAGATTATCGGCCAGTACAGTACCGAGCGTATTGCGATTGGAGAAAGTGTATCCCTCGGCGGAATATTCTCCGGCCAGAGGTACATAAAAATCATAGATGCCATTTTGCAGCTCCTCCTGGATGGCGCCGGCCAGTGCGGCGCCCCAGGCCTGGCCGAATTCCGGTGTATTGTAATAATAACTGTTTACGTAGGTGGTGCAATTGTATCGATCCGTAAAATTCGGATGATCGATAGCCATGATTTCAAAGGGGATGCCGAAATAGAGATGATATTCATTCCCCTGGCCGGGGTCGTCCCAGGTAGCGTCAAGATAGCACCACTGTCCGTCAATTTGAACGGCATTCCAGGCGTGAACCACATTGATCACACGCGCAGCATCCAGACCTGCCGCGTTTGCCAACAGACAAAAGGCCTTGGAATAGCTGTCACAGACACCGGAGCCGCACAGCAGAACACCGTCCGGTCCGTAATGCACATAGTTGTTGTCGTAGTCCGCGTTCAATGTCAGCCAGTCGTGCAGCCAGAGAGCTTTCTGATAGTCAGTGGTGCAGCCGGCGGCCAGGCACTGGCTGACGATTTCGTTCACCTTGACCTCGAGCGGAGGATATTCCGAGGAGTGAAAGGAATAGGGGAAACTTTTATAGACGGTGTTCTCGGTATTCGTATCCTTCAACCAGACCTGCAATTCATAGTCAGCACTCATTACAAGTTCATAGCTCAGAGTATTCCGGGTTGTCGCATCTTTGTTATAGGTGATTGTCTTAGTGTCCCCAAAGGTAAGTGCCGGGCAGGACAGATAGATGAAGTATTTATACTGCCCGGAGCCTCCCACCGGGTTGACCGTCCAGGTCAGCGGTCCGTTGAAGGGCGTTCCGCTCATGCTGACGGTGAAATCCATTGCCTCGTGACCCGCTACCTCCACTGTGTAGGGAATGATCTTTCGGTTATAAGTGCTTTCTTCCAGATCATATACATCGACCCAGAGCTGATACAGGCCGTTTTCCGGAAAGATGTAGGTGAACGTGTTGGAAGAGGTCTTTTCTTGTATGCCATTGGGAGACTGATAGTAGTTGATTTTCCCGTTTTCGGTTTTCCCTTTTACAACAAAAAAGGAATAGATATAATTCCCACTGCCGCCGGAGGCGGAGACCGTCCAGGTCATGCCGGTGAAATAATCGCCGCTCTCCGTGACCGTGGTGATGATCTTGTCGGATTGCATGACGCCATAGTTTTTTTGACCGGGAATAAAAAACTCATCCTCATATCCGTCCGGGATGGGCGGCATGTTGTATTCCGGCAGGCCGTCCTCCAGAATGGGATGCCAGTTATCGGCGCTGGTTCCCTCTGCGAAGGCAAGGGGGCACAGCGAGAACAGCAGTACGGACAAAATAAAGCAGAGTGTTTTTTTCATACTTTGTACCTCTTTATACCATTGAGGCTGTTTTTTTGCCGGAATGTTTTTTAATGATTCTATCATATTTTGACAAAAGCGGCAAGGAAAACTCCCCCTCCGCTTTCCGTCCTCAACTCTCTCACAGCAGGTTCGATCCGAAATCCATACTTGTTTATCGCAGCAGCGGGACAAACGGGACAATTCAAAGCCTTTTCAGGCAAACTGTTCCGTTTGTCCCGCTGTTTGCAGGCAGAGCACGGCGAATGAAGGAGATTATTCAGCCTTCTTCGAGATTCAGATAGCGCGCTTCTTCTTCCGTAAGAGCAATGGAGAGGGAGGCAATATTGTCCCTTATCCGTTCCGGGGAAGACATTGTTACAACAGCAAACGTGTTGATCGGCTGATGATAGATCCAGGCCATTGCAATCTGTGAAACGCTGCACCCTTTTTCAGCAGCCAGCGCTTCGCACCGGGCAAGACGCACAAAGTTGTCGGGACAGCCGTATCCTTTCATGGCAACGGAATCAAGGATCTTTGCGGCATGATCCGCATCGCTGCTCTTCAGCTTTCCGGAAAGGATGCCTCTCCCCAGGCTGGAATAGCAGATTACAGGCATCTGCGTCTCCGCATACCATTTGCGGGCTTCCGCATTTTCCTTCCCCGTCAGTGTTACACAGCCGCCGCCCCAGGGATCTGCCTGCTGACGGGCGAGCCCGAAGTGCGGGCTGGAAACGGTAAAGGGAATCAGGTTATGGGCTTCGGCGTATTCATTTGCTTCCTGAATGCGCCGGTGATCCCAGTTCGATGCGCCGAAGGCACCGATCTTTCCCTCGGCATGCATTGCATTGAAAACTTCAACGGAGACCTGAACGTCCGTTTTCGGATCATCGCGGTGCAGAAGATAAATGTCAATATAGTCGGTGCCAAGCAGGCGGGACGACGTTTCAAAGTCTTTCCGGATCTCTTTTTCCGAGACCCTTTTCCGCCCGAGCAGATCCGGGTGGGCGCATTTGGAAAGAAGAACCACTTCTTCCCGCCGCCCCGTGTCCTGCAGCCATCTGCCGATGGTACGTTCCGAAAGCCCGTAATTTCGCGCGGTGTCAAACGCGTTGATCCCCGCGGCCAGGGCAGCATCCAGCAGGGCATTGTTTTCCTCCCCTTTAAGAAAGCTTGGAGAAGCCGTCCCTAAAAAGATACGGGATACGGGCTGCTTTACATGGGCGATTTGTCGGTATTCCATATTCTGTCCTCCATAATCTGGATTCATGGTGAGCTTCATGCTATCATATTTCTTCCCGTTTCACAAGCAGTTCCTGTACGGCATATCTTCTTTATAGAAAAATCCCCTTGCAAGCGGCAGGCATTTGATGTATGATTGCCGCATTGCGAAAAAGGGGAAGGACAGCGGATGATAAACAGTTTTATGACCATCGGAGAACAGATCCTGATCGTTTTCCTTATGATGCTGATAGGATATGTCTGCGGGAAGCAGGGGATGATCGACAACCGGCTTGCTGACGGCCTGACGGATATCTGCATGAAGATCACGATCCCGTCCTCCATCCTTCTGGCATTTCAGAGGGAATTTGAAGCCAGGCTGGTACAGGAGTTTCTTCTGTCATGCCTTCTGGCGGGCGCGGGATATTTGATTGCTGTTCCGATCGCTTTTCTCACCATCCGCGATAAAAATCGGAAAAGGCAGAGCACGCTGCGATTTGCGGCGGCTTTCCCCAATTGTGCGATGATGGCTTTTCCGCTGCAGGAGGCGATGTTTGGCGCGGACGGCGTTTTCTGCGGTGCGGCAGCGGTAGCAATGTTCAATGTGGTCTTCTGGCCGCTCGGGACGGCAGCCATGGCTCCCGGAAAAAAGAACGATCTTGCCAGAAAATGTTTTCTGAATCCCTGCGTACTGGCAACGGCCGCCGCCATGCTGCTTTTCTTTTTTCGGATCACAATTCCGAAAGTGCCGGCAGAAGCGGTCAGCAGGCTGGCTGCCCTGAACCTTCCGCTGTGTATGATCGTACTGGGGCAGAAGCTGTCGAGAAAACCGCTGCTCCAGCTTTTCTCAGATCGTGGCGGCCTTTTGGCGGCAGGAGAGAAACTGCTGCTGTCTCCGATCCTGATGATGCTGGCCATGAAGGTTTTTGCCGTCGGCGGCACTGTGGGGATGAGCGCTCTGATCGCTATTGCGTCACCGGCAGCAGCATCTGTTGTCATGCTGGCTGTCACCTACCGGCAGGATGCGGAACTGGCAGCAAGCAGTGTCGCCTTGAGCACGCTTCTCTCGCTGCTGACCATGCCCCTTGTAATTGCACTGGGCGGCTGGCTGCTCTTATAAGCGGTGCCGTTGAAAATACTCTCTGCCGAGGCGCGTGGCCTCGGCTTCAAACCAGATGCTGTCGTAAGGCGGCATCTTTTTCTTTGGGAAAACCTTCTGGACGGCTCTTCTGTACCAGTATCGGGCAGAGGAGGGAATGTTGACCAGAAACGGCATCAGCGGCCCGTAATAACAGTTCTGGATGCTGTGGCCGTGTTCATGTTCTTTCAGACGCAGGGAAGCATCCCGGCAGGTAAAGAGAAAGACGCCTAAGCTGCCGCCGCCCCAGCCTTTGCCGACGGGAAAGTTCAGGCACTTTCCAAAACGCTCGGGCCGGTGCCCGGTGAGCAGCATCCCGAGCGCAATGATCCCTCCTCCGAGATTGACGGGAAGCCCCCAGGTGAAGGAGCGGAGATAGAATTCACGATCCGAAAGAGTCGGATCCGGACGGAATTTCCTGATCATGTGTATGGCCTCCCGGGTTGTTATATCTGCGGACCGCACAGGATGCGCACAGGGCTCATTCGGGTCCTGATTATCCTTTAGAGATTCGGACTGTTAAAACGGCGGATATTGTGATATACTAAAAAAACCGGTTTAAGAAGACTGTGAAAAACGGATCAGCGCGATAAAGGATCCGTGGCAGGAGGTATATTTCAAATGAATACTGTTCGAAGAAATCATACTGCTGAAATCGCCGTCATCGGAAGCCTTATCCTTGCTGTGATTCTCGTGGCAGGGACGATCTGGATGGGGAGAAGTGCGAGAAAAGATACAGAAGAGGCGGTGCGTACGGTCAGCCTTTTGTATCTGGACGAGCTTGCCGGCCGTCGCGAACAGGTCGTTGAAAACAATCTGGAGGGAAAAATCGATACGATACGGGTCGCAATTGATCTGATGACAGAAGAGGATCTAAGTGACAAGGAACATCTGCAGAATTACCAGAGCCGCATGAAGCGGCTTTACACACTGGACAAATTTGCCTTTGTCGATACAGACGGGCTGATCTATACATCAGTCGGCTATCAGACCGATATTGAAAAATACAAGATCAATTATAAAACCCTTGCCGATCCAGAGATCTCTGTCCTTGACCTGGCGGATGCGGATAAAAGTGTGATCATAGCCGTTCCTACGCAGATCGCCTTTCAGGGGAAAACGCTCTCCGTGTGCTTTATGGAGATCAGCATGGAGGAAATGCTGTCCGGAGTTTCCGTGAAGACAAACACGGGAGATGCCACTTTCTGCAATATCTATACAGCAGAGGGAACTGCACTGACAAATGCGGTGCTTGGCGGACTCGCGGAGGAAGACAATCTGCTCGATGCCATGATGGCTGCAGAATTTGAACGTCCGTATACCTATGAAGCGTTTGCTCAGGATTTTCAGAATGGAGAGAGGGGCGTTGTTTCATTTGCCTATAACGGCATCCGGGAAACGCTGGCCTACATTCCGGTGAAAGGGACTGACTGGCAGCTGACCTATCTGATTCGGGAAAGCGTGATCAGCAACAGGATCAGTTCCATCTCTGAAGGTACGATCCGAAGAAGTATCCTCCAGTCGGCCATGACAGTTGCCGATATGCTCATCATGTTCGGCTTTATCATTACGCAGACCCGGAAAAACAACAACCTCCTTCTGGAAAGAGAAAAAACGGAAGCGGAAAACCGTGTGAAGCAGGAAGAACTGGAGCACCGCCTTGCCCTGCAGGAGAAACTGCTGGAAGAGGAGCGGCTGAGAGAACGGGAGGAAAAAATGATCACCGCTCTTTCTGCCGATTACTGGAGTGTATACTATCTTGAACTGGACCGGGACGAGGGGATCTGTTTCCAGTCACACGCCGATCTTGACGGAGCGGGATTTCAGGTGGGCGAGAGGTTCCGCTATCTGGCGTCTGTGACGGCTTACGCGGAGAGGTATGTCACGGAGCAGTACCGAGAAGAGTTTTTGCATTTTGTTCAGCCGGAATCCATTCGTGAGGGGCTGAAAGGAAACAGAGTCACTTCCTACACCTATATGGTGAACCGGCATGGAAAAGAATCTTATGAAACGGTTCGCTTTGCCGGCGTCCGCCATCCGGAGGACAGAGAAGACCATGTTGTCCATAACGTCGGCGCGTGCTTTATCGACGTGGATGCGGAAACCAGAAAAGCGATGGAGCAGCATCAGGCGCTGAGCGATGCACTGGCTGCCGCAAAAGAGGCAAACCGGGCGAAAACGGCATTCCTATCCAATATGAGCCATGAAATCCGTACCCCGATGAATGCGATCATAGGGCTGGATAATATTGCTTTGAACGATCCGGAAACGCCTTCGCAGACGCGGGAATATCTTGAAAAAATCGGCGCTTCCGCAGAGCATCTTCTGAATCTCATCAATGACATTCTGGATATGACCCGCATTGAATCCGGGCGGATGACAATGCGGAACGAGGAATTCTCTTTTTCAAAGCTGCTGGAAGCTGTCAACACCATGTTCAGCAGCCAGTGCCATGAAAAAGGTCTGGATTACCAGTGCCATATCAACGGTGAAGTGGATGACCGCTATATCGGCGACAATATGAAGCTCCGTCAGGTACTGATCAACATCCTCGGCAATGCCATCAAATTCACGCCTGCAGGCGGCAAGGTCGATTTTCAGGTAGAACGGAAAGCGGATTATGACGGAAAATCCGTGCTGCAGTTTACAATTTCCGATACAGGCATCGGAATGAAGGAAGAGTTTATTCCGCACATTTTTGACACCTTTGCCCAGGAGGACTCTTCCACCACCAGTAAATACGGCAGTTCCGGCCTGGGGTTGGCAATCACAAAAAATATAGTGGAACTGATGAACGGCAACATTGAGGTGAAGAGCACCAAAGGGAAAGGAACGACGTTTGTTGTGACCGTCACCCTGAAAAATGCCGCTCGCAGCAACCCCCGGGACGGATCCGCCGAGATCCTGCCGGGCGATATGACGGTCCTGATCGTTGACGATGATCCGATCGCCTGCAGACATGCCAGCCTTGTGCTGGAGAAAGAGGGCATCGCCGCGGAAACGGCAGCCTCCGGAGAGGAAGCTGTCGAAAAAGTCAGGCTGCACCATGCCCGCAGGGAACCGTACAACCTGATCCTCGTTGACTGGCTGATGCCGGAAATGGATGGTGTTGAGACCACCCGCGAAATCCGTGCTGTTACGGGCGACGAATCTGCCATCATTATCCTGACGGCATACAAGTGGGATGATGTTCTGGACGAAGCGCTGCAGGCGGGGGTTGACAGTTTTATAGCAAAGCCGCTTTTCGCCGCCCCCCTGCTGGAGGAATTCAAAGCCGCCCTGCAGAGGAAAAAGCTGACGGGCAGGCAGGATAACAGAAAAGCAGAGCTGTCCGGAAGAATGGTTCTTCTGGCTGAGGATGTGGAAGTCAATGCAGAGATTATGGAGATGGTGCTGCAAACGCGTGAAGTCAAAGCAGATCTCGCTGAAAACGGCAGAATCGCTGTGGAGAAGTTTGCCTCCCACCCTGTCGGTTACTATGATGCGATCCTGATGGATATGCGGATGCCGGAAATGGACGGACTTGAGGCCACACGCACCATCCGCATGATGGACAGAGCAGATGCCAAAACAATCCCGATCATTGCGCTGACAGCGAACGCTTTTGACGAGGATGTGCAGCGGAGCCTGCAGGCCGGACTGAATGCACATCTTTCAAAACCTGTGCATCCGGAGGCACTGTTTGAAACACTGGAGAACCTGATCAAAGACTAACCGCCGGATCCTGTCGGGAATCGGCATATTCCGGGCCGCCGAACTTCTCTATAAATGCATCCTCCGTTATAACAGGAATCCCCAGTTCCTGTGCCCTGGCATTTTTGGCAGAGGAGGAAGCAGCGTCATTGTTTAAGAGAAAAGCCGTCTTTTTTGATACGCTTCCTGCCACTTTGCCCCCACACTTTTCCACAAAAGCCTTAAAGGCGTCACGGTTGCGGAAAACATGTACATCCCCTGTTATGACAAAGGTAAGGCCGGTGCAGGTGCCGCCCGCACTTTTTTCCGGTTCGGCATTCCGTACATTGAGTTCCTCCAGAACGTGCCGGAAAGCTGTCCGATTCCTTTCTTCGGCATACCAGGCAAGAACAGAGCTTGACCGTTCTCCGCCGATCCCGTCGATATCTTCAAAACCGGTGCCTTCTTCCAGCCGCTGCAGAAAACCCTGCCAGCCCAGAGCACGCACAAGCCTTTTCGCCGCATCCGCGCCGATCAGGGGGATCCCCATAGCAAGGATTACCCGATCCGGTTCCGCGGAGCGGCTTTTTTCAACGGCCGACAGCAGGTTGTCGCAGGATTTTTCTCCGTATCCCTCCATGGTACGGATCTCCTCCGCGTGTTCAGCAAGATGAAAGATGTCTGCAAATTCGGTGATAAAATGCGCATTGATAAAGTCCTTCAGCGTGGCGGAGGAAATGCCGTCGATATCCAGCGCGGATCTGCTGACAAAGCGTTCAAACTTTTTGAGATTTTTTGCGGGACAGGCGGAATTGGTGCAGCGCAGCGTTTTCGTCCCGCTGGAACTTTCGATAACGGCAGTCGGCGCCTGGCAGACAGGACACCGGTCAGGAACCGTATACCGGCCTTCCCGGTGTTTCACCGCAATGACCTTCGGGATGATCTTGTTGGCCTTGATGACTTCCAGCTGGGTCTTTCCGTTTTCCCCGATCCCCAATCTTTCCAGCTCGCTTAAATTGCAGAGAGAGGCACGGGATACCGTCGTTCCTTCCAGCTGGACCGGTTCAAAAACAGCCACGGGAGTGATCACCGAGGCGGCACAGGACCATTCTATGTGGTCCAGGGTGGAAAGGGCTGATTCGTCCTGCCATTTGAAGGCAAGCCCTGCCCGTGTGGCATGGTGACCCGTTACACTGCCGGTAGCGGCATAAAGCGTGTCATCGTAAGTGATGACCAGCCCGTCGACAGGGATATCCATCCTGCCGCTTTCGACCCGCTCCGTCCATTCCCGGATCACTTCAGGCAGATGCGCAGCGTCGGTTTTCTCATAGTCTACCGTTGTAAAGCCGGCTTTGCGCAGAAAGTCCATCCTCTCGCCCCAGGAAACGATCTCTTCCTCCAGATATACCAGCGTGAAGGCATTGAAGGTGAGGGTGCGCTGTCTGACGATGTCAAGGTTCTTTGCGTCCAGAGAAAGCGTGCCGGAGGCAAGATTGCGCGGATTGGCGTACTTTTCCTCATCCGCCTCCAGTTCATCGTTGATGCGTTCAAAATCCGTATAGGAGATCGTGGCCTCCCCGCGCACCACCAAATGCCCTGGGTATGCGATCGTTTTCGGGAATCCGGAGATCACATCCTTCATGTAAGTGATGTTCGTACCGACCGTCCCGTTTCCCCGGGTCAGGATCTTTGTTAAAGTGCCGTTGTCATACGTCAGCACCAGGGTGAGACCGTCGAGCTTCCAGCTCAGCCAGATCGGGCGGTCACCTGCCCATTTCTGCAGGTCTTCGATCTTTTTGGTTTTGGCGAGGGAAAGTGCCGGAAATTCGTGCGTCTCTTTCTGGGCGGAAGGGTTTTCTCCTTCCTCCGAACCGCTGACAGTGCGCGTCGGGCTGTCGGGCAGCACATAACCGGTCTCCTGCTCAAGGGCAGAGAGTTCGTCAAAGGCGGCGTCCCACTCATAATTGGACATGATCTCATCTTTTCCGCCGTAATAAGCCTCGGATGCGGCATTGAGGAGCGTTGTGAGCTCCTCAATGCGTTTCCGTTTGCTGTCAAATTCTGTCAGAGATTGTTGTTCCATTCTGCGCCTCTCAGTAGGCGATGCCCCAGAAGATCATCTTTTCCGCCGGCTTGCCGCAGCAGGCGCAGACGTCGCTGAGATGTTCCTGCGCCAGCGGGATGCAGCGGGAAGACATACCGGCTTTCTCCTTCATGGCCATCTCGCAGGAGACATCTCCGCACCACATGGTCTTGATAAAGCCGCCCCTTTCCTCCTGCAGCTGTTTGGCTTCCTCAATGGAAAAGGCGGGATAGATGTGCTCCTCCAGATTCTTTTTCGCTTTTTCATAAAGCCCCTGCTGTACGGAGGCAAGCTGTTCCTTGACCGCTTCTTCCAGAGCATCCAGCGCAACAACGGTTTTCTCACCGTCGTTCCGGCGTACCAGCACACACTGCCCGGCTTCCAGGTCTCTCGGACCGATCTCCACACGGAGCGGAACGCCCTTCATCTCATACTGGGCACATTTCCAGCCCATTGAGTTATCAGAGTCGTCCATCTTTACGCGGATCCCGGCCGCCTTCAGGCGATCGCGCAGCGCACCGGCCGCCTCCAGAACGCCTTCTTTATGCTGTGCAACCGGCAGAACGATTACCTGTACAGGAGCGATGGCGGGAGGGAGCACCAGACCGTTATTGTCACCGTGCGCCATGATCACGGCACCGATCATCCGTGTAGTGGAGCCCCAGGAGGTCTGGAACGGATACTGAAGTTTATTGTCACGCCCGGTGAATGTGACATCATAAGCCCGGGAGAATTTATCCCCGAAATAGTGAGAGGTAGCTCCCTGAAGGGCTTTGCGGTCCTTCATCATGCATTCCACGGTGTAGGTGGCCTCTGCTCCGGCAAATTTCTCCTTATCTGTTTTGCGGCCGCGCACGACGGGAATTGCAAGCACTTTTTCAAAGAAGTCTGCATAGCAGTTGAGCTGCTGCTCCGTCTCTGCCTTGGCCTCTTCTGCGGTTTCATGCAGCGTATGGCCTTCCTGCCACCAGAATTCACGGGAGCGCAGGAAGGGACGGGTCGTCTTTTCCCAGCGGATCACACTGCACCACTGGTTATAGAGCATCGGCAGCTCACGATAGGAATGGAGCACGCGGGACCAGTGATCGCAGAACATCGTTTCGGATGTGGGCCGAAATGCAAGGCGTTCCTCCAGTTCCTCACTGCCCCCCATGGTGACCCATGCCACTTCCGGAGCAAACCCGTTGACCAGTTCGCCTTCTTTTTTCAGCAGGCTTTCCGGGATCAGCACCGGCATTGCCACGTTTTCGTGCCCGGTCTTTTTAAACTCCGCATCCATGATCTGCTGCATGTTTTCCCAGATCGCATAACCATAGGGGCGCAAGATCGTAAAGCCTTTGACGGAGGCATATTCCACCAACTCGGCTTTGCGGCAGATATCTGTATACCACTGGGCAAAATCGACCTCCATATCGGTGATCTGCTCCACTTTTTTCTCTTTTGCCATTCTTGTCTTCCTTTCAAGGGGCTTACGGCCCCACCTTCCAAATTCGCCGTTTTTTCTTACAGCATACCTTGACATTATATTATTTACACCCCTTTTTGTCAATCGTGCTTGACCTTTTGATGAAAAATGCCTATAATATCTTCGTATGTGCAGTGATACTCTGTGAGGTGATAACAATGAATGAACAGAAATTTCTTACGGAGTTGAGTAAACTGCTGACTTTCATGTATGAGGAAGACCGGCAGGTGGCTCTTTCCATGTATGAACAGATGTTCAGTTTTGCGGATGACGAAACAGCGCTTCTGCAGTTTCTCGGCTCCCCCACAAAGCAGGCAGTCATGATTGCGCGCGCATATAACGCCAAGGAGAGGAAACTTGCTGTCACCAGCCAGTCCGGTGAACGGCAGGCCGATATTGCCGGCAACGAAACGCCTGCTTTTGTACGCACGATCATGAATATACATACCGGCGCGGAGAATCTGGAACTCATCCGCCCGGAAGTTATCGAAGATCAGATCTCCATTTTCGGGAAAGACGAAGAGGACGAGGATCTTTTTGTACCGGAAGAGGAACCGGCAGCAGTCGTGGAGGAACCCGAGGTGGAACTCCCGTCTTCTGAACTTCCGGAACTCTCTCTGGAAATGCCGGAAGAAGCGGCTTCCTTCCTTGCTGACGCGGAAGGCGGCAAAGCGCCGGAGCAGGACACGGCAGCCCCGACGAAAAAAACGGAAGAAAAACCGGAGCTCCCGGAGGATTCTCCTGCGGAGAATTATATGCTGGATCTCGGCCCTGTCCCTGAAAAGCCGCGCAGTGAAGAAAGCGAGATCAATATCACCATGGCGGCTTTTGATCAGCCGGAGAGAAAGCAGAAGGCGGAAGAAAGTGCACCTGCAGCACAGACGACGCTTTCCGAGTTTGAACAGACGCCGCCGGAACCTGCTCACCCCTGGCGTAAGGAAGCACCCCCGCAGGAAGTCCGTTCCGGAAAACCAAGCACCCTGCTGCTGATCCTTTACCTGATCGCTGCCGTGCCTATCGTGTCGGCGGGCGTGCTGATCCTTCTTGTCCCGGCGCTCGTCTTCTTTGCCCTGGCCGTGTTTACGGGGATATCTGCTTTCCGGGTGCTGATGCTTGCTTTCGGCAACTTTGCCGTATTTGCGGATATTATGGTGGTGCTCGGCGCGTCGCTGGTGCTGTTTGCGCTGGCCCTGCTCCTTTTCTGGATTTTCCTGTGGTTTGTCATAAGTGCAATTTCAGGGCTGATCAATGCCGCTATCCGCCTCGGCGGAAAAATCTGCTATAAGGAGGGCAAAGACGTATGAGAAAAGGCTGGAAGTTCGTCGGGATCCTTTTTGTGGTGGTCCTTTTTCTCGGCGTGGTATTTCTCGGCGTCGGTTTTTTGACCGGCGGAGATGCCGAAAGGATCTTTCAGGTGGCAGACGCATCCCTCTCTATTACGGATTCTTTCAATAATTATCAGGAATTTTTTGAAGACCCCCAGAATTTTGAAAACCTTCTGCAAGGCCTGCCGTTCTGATTTTCTGGCTCTGCTTGCTGAAGAAATACGAACCGCCCGCCCGCAGATCGAAAATGATCTGCAGGCGGGCGTTCATTCTGTACGGGATTTACTCAGGAATAGGAGGAAAAGGGAATATACGGGGCGGAAATGTAGGTCGAGCGCACGGCGTTGGTAAGAGAAATGGCCTCTTCTTCCTGAATCACACTCCGGCTGCTGTCGGCAGCCTCGCGATACCACGGGTCAGTCCGGTTGGCGGCCATGTCGAAGCCGATTTTTTCACGCAGACGCAAAGCCCCGTCGGTATAATCGTAATAGGCATAATAGGAATCATAGGCGCTGGACGATGCTTCGTTGGCAATCATGCTGTCCGAACAGAGATAGTACCGGTCGCGTTCTCCGGAGGAAAAAACCTTCGTTACATTGCCGTTTTCCAGGGCATACAGTTCCAGTACGATCTGGTCGGTATACATGTCGCCGGTCAGGAAACCGATCAGCAGCTCTTCCGTTCCGTCCTGATCAATATCGCGCAGCAGATAACCGATGTGCTCCTGGCCGTTTTCGCCATAGCTGTATGCCATGAAAGGATTCAGCCCGCCGGAGGAAAGCTCTTCCGGACCCGTCTTTGCAGCGGTTGCGGCGGCATAACGGCTCAGAATATCCCGGTAATAATCGATCGGCTGGGGAGCAGGCGTTTCCACGGGAGGCTCAGTGGGTTCCGGGGTCGGAGCGGGGGTTTCCGCAGGCGCTTCGGTCACCGGCGGAGTCTCCGGGATCCGAGCCTCTTGGCGATCGCGCAGAAAACCGTAAGTGATCATTCCCAGAATCGCCAGAGCGACAAGAATATCCAGCACAAGAAGAAATACCACCAGCGGTGATCTTTTCTTTTTCATCGTAATTCAGACCTCCGTTTGTTTGTCCGCATATTTTTATCATACTGCAAACGTCTTTATTTTGCAACTATTTGTTTTTAAAAATTCTTTTTTGAAACTTCTATGATTTTTCCTTGACTTTTTTTCACTCTGCTTATATAATACACAAGCTAAGTTAATACTGAGTTGTTCACTTGAGCAGACGTGCAGAAGTCGCGTAGTTGGTCGAGCGCGCACGATTGGAAATCGTGTATGCCTCATAAGGGCATCGAGGGTTCGAATCCCTCCTTCTGCGCTTTTAGGAAAAGCTTTGAAACTGTGTGTTTCATGGCTTTTTCTTTTTACGCGGCGACATCCGAAGAATTTGTAATATTGCTTTTCTTAACAATAAATTTAGGCATTGTTTTTCGCAGGACCAGATGGTATAGTATTTTTGTTCTCAGTTCTCCCAGTAAAGGTCAGGTGATTATATGATTAAAAGAGCGCTGTTTGGAAAGCTGAAAGAGGCGCTCATTTCTGTTTTGCCGGTTACAGCCCTTGTTTTTCTCGCTGTTTTTACGCCGATCGTTTCACTCAGCGTACGTGAGATCCTGGTATTTTCTGTGTCTGCTGTTCTGCTGGTGGTCGGGATCGCGCTGTTCAATCTCGGCGCAGACATGGCAATGACCCCAATGGGGGAGCAGGTTGGCGAGGGGCTGACGCAGTCCAGACGTGTCGGGATCCTGCTTTCGGTGTCTTTTGTGCTGGGTATCCTGATCACGGTTGCGGAACCGGATCTGAGTGTCCTGGCCGGACAGGTAAGCGCCGCTGTCCCTCCGGGGCTTCTGATCGCTTCCGTCGGGGTCGGGGTCGGGTTGTTCCTTCTGCTGGCAGTGTTAAAAATAATATTAAAGTATGAACTGAATGCGCTTCTGTTTTTCTTTTATATGCTACTCTTCATGTTCGCAGCGATCCTGATGGAACAGAGAAAGCCGGAGCTCCTCCCGCTTTCCTTTGATTCCGGAGGAGTTACGACCGGACCTGTCACAGTTCCCTTCATCATGGCTCTCGGTGTCGGGATCGCGCAGACGGTGGGCGGCAGGCGGGCACATGAAAACAGCTTTGGGCTGGTGGCGCTGTGTTCCATCGGACCGATTGCGGCCGTTCTGGTTTTGTTTATGTTCTCCGGCGGAGGGATCGGGTTTTCCGTTCCGGACTATTCCGTTGCGGCAGATCTTGCTGCAGCAGGGTGGAAGATGCTGTGTGCCACTGCAAAAGAAGTATCGCGTTCCCTTTTGATGATCCTTGTGTTTTTTACGGTGCTGCAGTTTGCGGTGCTGCATCTGCCGCGCAGAAAACTGGTTCAGATCCTGATCGGTGTGATCTACACATTCGTCGGGCTGGTGCTGTTTCTTACAGTAGTGACGATCGGTTTTGTTCCTGTCGGCTATCAGCTGGGCAGGCAGCTTGTCTCTGCCGGGTCAGGCGCACTGATCGGATTCGGGTTTCTGATCGGGATGGTGGTCGTACTGGCGGAACCGGCGGTGCACGTGCTGAATATGCAGGTGGAGGAAGTAACCGGCGGTCAGGTAACCAGGCGGCAGATGCTCATTGCGATGAGCGTAGGCGTCGGGATTTCCATCGGGCTCTCCATGATCCGCCTTCTGGCGGGGTTCTCCGTTCTGTATTATCTCATTCCCGGATACATTCTCAGCCTCGGCCTCAGTTTTTTCATTCCGCCTTTGTATACGGCAATTGCTTTTGATTCGGGCGGAGTCGCTTCCGGCCCGCTGACGTCCAGCTTTATTCTTCCGATGGCGATCGGGGCCTGCGTCAGCGCAAACGGGAGCAATGCGGTGCTGGAGCAGGCATTCGGGATCGTGGCAATGGTCGCCATGACGCCCCTGATCACGATCCAGACACTGGGATTTAAAAGCGTTGTTCAGCAGCATCTTCGTACACAGCGCTCCATTAAACGGATCCTGGCAGCGGATGATGCGCAGATCATCTATTTCAGATAAAGGGAGGGAGATCTTTTGGCAGAATCAAAAAAAGAGCTCGCGCCGATTCGGCTTGAGCTGATCATTGCCATTGTGGAAAAGAACAAAGCCCTTTTTTATACAGATCTTTTGCAGGCGCTGGGTTCCAATCTCCAGTTTACTACCGGCGCAAAAGGAACAGCGGATTCCCGCATCCTCGATATGCTCGGTCTTGCTGATCATGAACAGAGCGCCATCTTCTCGGTGGTGCGCTCTGACCGGGTAGAAGAGGTCATGGATACCCTGGAGGATCGTTTCCACAAGCTGAGAAACGGAAAAGGGATCGCCATTGCGGTTCCGCTTTCCAGCACCATCGGCACGCTGGGATACGGGTTTCTGACAGGAGATGAAAGGATGGCGAAAAATGGATAAAAAATATGAACTGATTTTTTGCATTGTCAATTCCGGATATTCCGGCATTGTGATGGATGCGGCACGGTCGGCCGGGGCCACCGGAGGCACCCTGATGCGCGGACGCGGATCTGCCGGGAAAGAAGCGGAAGAATTTTTTCATATTCAGATCGAACCGGAGAAAGAGATCGTGATGATCCTTGCGCCCGAGGAGATCAAAGATGCGATCATGTCCTCCGTCTACAAAGAAGCGGGGCTTTCCTCAGCCGGACAGGGGATCATTTTCTCGCTCCCGGTTACCAGAACTGCGGGGCTGGCACGGATTCATAAGGAAGAGACCGACGGGAAATAGGCAAAACCGGAAAACGCTGCCTCCGACAGCATAAAGCTGAAAGGAGACAGCGCTTTTTTTACTTCGTCAGCCGCACACTGACTTCCCCGGAATTGAGGCGGCGGATACTGCCGTCTTCACATCGGACAAGAAGGGCATAATCCCTTTCCAAATCCAGAACCGTTGCCGGTTCCGGTTCCTTCCCCACGGCAAGAATGTTGATAGGCCTGCCGAGTACGAGCAGGCGTTTTTTATATTCCGTAAAGATCCGTTCATCGGTCAGATCGTCGGAAAAGGCCATCAGGCGATCAAGCACGCCGGCTGCCAGCCGGCATCGCAGATCTGGAACCGGTTCCCCCTCAAAAGCAGCACCGGCGATTGCTTGCAGTTCCTCCGGAAAATCTTTCTCCGGCAGGGCTGTGTTGATCCCGATCCCGATGATCAGATAATGGATCACCCCGGTTTCACAGTCAATGGAGGCTTCCGTCAGGATACCGCATACCTTTTTCCCCTGAACATACACATCGTTGACCCATTTGATCGCCGCTTCCTGACCGGAAAGCTGTTCGATCGTCTGCGCAACGGCAACAGCGGCACAGGCGGTGATGCCGGTTACATCCGCGGCTGCTATACCGGGGCGGAGCAGCAGGCTCATGTAAAGGCCTGTCCGGGAGGGTGAATAAAAGCTGCGGCCCATTCTGCCGCGGCCGTTCGTCTGTTCTCCGGCTATCAGTGCAAGAGGGGCAGGGACTCCGTCGGCGGCCATGGCCTTCAACACGGTATTTGTAGATGTAATGCTGGGATAGACCCGGATCGGAAGGCGCGGGTCCTTCAGATAACGCGCGATTCCTTCTTCGCTGAGTACATCGCTGACAGATGACAGCAGATAGCCCTTGTTCGGGACGGAATCGATTCGGTATCCGTCTTCCTTCAGCTGTTCGATGGCTTTCCACACTGCGGTCCGGCTGACGGAAAGCTGCCTCCCGATTTCTGCACCGGAGACAAACGTATCGGCATTCTGCCGTAAAAGATCCAGCACTGCATCTTTCGTCATATTACAACAAGTTTCCTTTTTTCATGATGGGGTACAGCCGCCCGGTCAAAAGAGCTGCCAGCACGATCTTGGCACCGTCCGGGATCAGATAGGGGATCACACACCAGCCCAGGGCTGTGCCGATCCCGATCGGCCCGCTGTTTTTCGCATAGACAAGCATAAACCATGCCGTACCGAAAGTATAGCATAAAAGGATCCCCAGTGCCATAGAAAGAATCAAAATGGGCATGTTCCTTCCCCACTTTTTCACTGCCGTTCCCACGATGAGTGCTGTGAACAGAAATCCGATGATATAACCTCCTGTTGTGCCGAGTAACGCCCCGAACCCGCCTTTGAAACCGGAAAAGACCGGTGCGCCGACTGCACCCAGCAGGATATAGCACAGCACCGCCCAGATCCCCATCCGAAGTCCGAAGACAGCCGTTACCAGGCAGACGGCAAAGGTTTGCAGGGTAAACGGTACCGTTGCCGGGATCGAGATCCAGGAGCATACGGTTATCAGTGCCACGCCCATGGCAATCAGGGCAATCTGTTTTGTAGTTAACTTTTGATTCATGGTACACGCCTCCTTCAGCCAGGAAAGCATAGCAAAAAACGGGCCAATTGTCAACCAAGAATAGAATTAAAAAGTTGACAATCGGCCCGCTTTCTGAAAAAGGGACAGGGATCCGGTCAGGATCCCTTCATTTTCTGCCGGATCCGCTTCTGATACAGCAGATGCAGCCCGGCCAGCGTCCTGTCAAAGAGAAGCATGACGGCAACCAGTGTTGCAAAGAAAAGAATGTTGACCCATGCAGCAACGGCAAAGGATTCCAGGATCTCTCCGATTTGGAACACAAAACACAGCAAAGCGTACATGATCCCCACTGAAGAGGAAAAAATGAGTGTTTTTATGAGAAAACGGCCCACTTTGGAGGGGGCCCTGTCGAATGCTGGTTTCAAAAGCGGATACCAGCCCAGAAAGAGATAGAAAAACGATGCCTCTTTGTCCACTCCGATCAGAAGGGAAAGGGCGGCTGTTACAGCCCATACCATCCATCCCTTACCGGCATCATACTCGTCCATTACCGGGATCAGCAAAACGGAGGCCAGCAGCGGTGAGCAATAGGTAAAAACCGGGATGAGCCCGCCGGAGAGCATGATCACCGTACCCAAAGCCGCCATCATGGCACAAAAAGCAACCATTCTGCTGCTTGCCCTGGCGTCAGTCCTGTTCACCCTCCCGTCCTCCTTTCAGCATTTCTGTTTTATTATACTCCGCACTCCGGCCTTCGGCAAGAGGATGTCGCTTTTTAATTGACTTTCTGTATTCCATTCAGTAAAATACAGAGCATGGAAATACTGTATCAGGACAAAGAAATAATGGTATGCATCAAACCCTGTGGCGTGCTCTCTACCGATGAACCGGGCGGCATGCCGGATCTGCTGCGAAAAGAACTCGGCGGGGAAAATGAAGAGGTGCACACGGTACACCGGCTGGACCGCGTGGTAGGCGGGCTGATGGTGTTTGCTCGTACACAGGCTTCGGCTGCCGCACTGAGCCGCCAGATTGCAGAACGGACTTTTCAAAAGGAGTATCTGGCTGTTGCTCACGGCTGTCCGGAGCCTCCGGAAGGGAAAATGGAGGACCTGCTGTTTCGAAACGCCGCCGAGAACAAGACGTATGTGGTCAGGAGAATGCGAAAAGGGGTGCGGGAAGCTGCACTGGAATACCGGACGCTGAAAACCGTCGACGGCTGTTCCCTTGTACGGATCCGTCTTCTGACCGGGCGCACCCACCAGATCCGCGCACAGTTTTCCTCCCGGGCTATGCCGCTTTTCGGAGACAGGAAATACGGTGCTGCAGGAGACAACGGTGAGATCGCACTGTGGTCCTGTGCCCTTACTTTTCGGCATCCGCGAACTTTGCAGGAGATGCACTTTGAAAAGGAGCCTTCCGGAGGAATCCCGTGGTCCGGGTTCGGGTATGAGGGAGAAGGGGTACCCTCCGTGCGGGAAATGCCCGTTTCATCTGCAGACCGCCCCGGCAGGGAGAGAACATTTACCTGCCCGCAGTTCGGCAGATGCGGAGGATGCCAGATGCTTTCGCTTCCCTATTCGCAGCAGCTGGCAGAAAAACAGGAAAGAATGCAGAAACTCCTCCGGAGGTTTGGCAGCGTCGATCCGATCCTCGGAATGGATCAGCCGGTACATTACCGCAATAAAGTCCATGCGGTTTTCGGTACAGATGCCGGGCGAAATGTGATCTCCGGGAACTACAAAGCCTCCAGTCATCAGATCATCCCCGTGGAATCCTGCCTGCTCAACGATGAACTTGCCGATGCCATTATTGCGGACGTCCGCGCGCTTGTGAAGCGTTTTCATATAGCGCCGTACGATGAACTGAAAAAGACCGGTTTTTTGCGACATGTGCTGATCCGGAGAGGTTTTTCCACCGGGCAGGTCATGGTGGTGCTTGTTGTGTCCTCGCCGGTTTTTAAACTGCAGAAGCCTTTTCTCAAAGCACTGCTGGAAAAGCACCCGGAGATCACCACCATCATACTGAATGTTAACGATGCTTTTACCCCGGTGATTCTCGGGAGGCAGGAAAAAACAATTTACGGCCCGGGGTCGATTGAAGATGTTCTTTGCGGCTGCCGGTTTCGGATTTCGGCAAAGTCCTTTTATCAGGTGAATCCCGTTCAGACAGAAAAGCTTTATGAAACAGCGCTTTCCTTTGCTGCCCTATCCGGGAAGGAAGCCGTTCTGGATGCCTACTGCGGGACGGGGACCATCGGCATTACGGCAGCGCGGCACTGCCTCTCCGTTACGGGGGTAGAGATCAACCGGGATGCTGTACAGGATGCGGTTCTGAATGCAAAACGAAACCATGCCGGGAATATACGGTTCGTCTGTGCGGATGCGGGGGAGTATATGGTTGAGGCGGCGGCGAAAAAGCAGCATTTTGACGTGGTGTTTATGGATCCGCCGCGCGCCGGCAGCGACGAGCATTTTCTCAAAGCTCTTCTGTACCTCGGCCCGGAAAAGATCATTTATATTTCCTGCGGTCCGGAAACGCTGGCAAGGGATCTGGAGATCCTGACCTCCGGCGGGTATACCGTAAAGAAAATTCAGCCGATCGATATGTTCCCGCATACGGATCACATCGAGACTATAGTGTTGCTACAAAAGTTGAACTCGTAGAAATCCTTTATTTTAAGCACTTTTACGAGCATTTCACCTTCGGTGAGACCGACTGGTCGAAGCGCGGAAAACGCCTCGAAAAGTATGTCCGGGTGGCTATAGCAATAGAACTCGTCACTGTAGGCACAAAACTTGAGGACTTAT
>JAFRIV010000024.1 GCA_017432615.1 Oscillospiraceae bacterium | reverse complement strand
GTTCAGGGGCAGGCTGGTTTTAGCGTGCTCTGGGTAAAGTCGCGGTAGTTTTCGCTGAAAGCGCGAATTCTATCGCTTTTTTCACGTTTTTGGCCGTAGAAAAGGAGCTGTGCAAAATTCTTATTTTGCTACAGCTCCTTAAATGTGGTGCGCGAGGCGGGACTTGAACCCGCACGCCCGGAGTGAGCACTAGAACCTGAATCTAGCGAGTCTGCCAATTCCACCACTCGCGCATCTCTGTAAGGCTTAGATACTATACCACTGCCGGGCGCTGTTTGTCAAGAAAAAATATTCTGTTTTTAAACGATTTCCTTTATCCCGTCTGAATTGTTTTCCATGTTCAGAACAAGGCGGAACTGCGTCTCATAGAGTTCTTTATAGATCCCACCGAGTGCGAGAAGCTCCTCATGAGTTCCCTGCTCGGCAATAACGCCGCTGTCTACAACAAGGATCTTATCTGCTTTCAGAATGGTCGTGAGTCGATGGGCGATTACGATGCTGGTGCGCCCTTCCATCAGATGATCCAGCGCCTCCTGAATGGCACTTTCAGAGATCGAGTCGAGGGCAGAGGTTGCCTCGTCCAGGATCAGAATCTTCGGGTCTTTCAGAATTACACGGGCGATGGAGAGACGCTGTTTCTCACCGCCGGAAAGTTTTAACCCGCGGTTGCCGACCTGGGTATTGTATCCGTCCGGCTGATTGACAATAAAATCGTGAATGCTGGCAATTTTGCAGGCCTGCTCGATCTCTTCATCGGTTGCATCTTCCCGGGCATAAAGGAGGTTTTCCTTGATCGTGCCGTTAAATAGATAGGTTTCCTGTGTTACGACACCGATACAGTCCCGCAGGTATTCCAGATCGATGGATTTCACATTATAGTTGCCGATCCTGACGGCTCCGCCGGTAACGTCATAGAGACGGGGCAGGAGATTGACGACGGACGATTTCCCCGAGCCCGATTTCCCGACGATGGCGTACATCTGCCCGTGGGGTACGGTAAAGTTGATGTCTGTCAGCAGAGGCTTCTCCGGGTCGTAAGAGAAAGAGACGTGCTGGTAGCGGATGTCCAGATTCTGTACATCGGGCTTGTAGCCGTTTTTCGGACTGCGGATTGGATTCACCCGGTCAAAATAATCGAAGATGCGGGTGAAAAGAGCAAGAGAGCGGGTAAAATCCACCTGAATGTTCAGGAGCGATTCCACCGGGCGATAAAGTCGGTTGATCAAAGCCACCGTTGCCGTAATGGTCCCAATTCGCAGGGCAGGATCGAGCCCGCGGATAATAAAGTAACCGCCTGCAAAATAGATCAGCAGCGGGCCGATCTGCGTGAACATCCCCATGATCACCCGGAACCACTGGCCGCTGCGCTGTTCCCGCATGGCAATCCGGGTGGCTTCTTCATTGACGGCAACGAAGCGGTCATACTCCTGCTTTTCCCGGGTGAACAGCTTTACCAGCAGCGATCCGCTGACGGAGAGTGTTTCGTTGATCAGCTGGTTCATCTCATCGTTTTTTGCCTGGCTTTCCGTAAGAAGCTGATAACGGGTCTTGCCGACCAGTTTTGTGGGGAGAATCAGCAAAGGAAGCACAAGAATGCCCACAATGGCCAGCTGCCAGCTCATTGTAAAGAGAGCCACCAGTGTTGTGACGACGGTGGCAATGTTGCTTACGATGTTGGAGAGAGTGGAAGAGATCACCGTGCTCACACCGCTGATGTCGGTATTCATGCGCGTGATGATGTCCCCCTGCTTTTCACTGGTGAAAAAGGCATGAGGCATATGCTGCAGATGATCAAACATCTGGTTCTTCATGTCAAAGATGATCCGCTGCGAGATCCACGCGTTGATATAGCTCTCCAGCACGCCGATGACCTGCGAGACCGTCAGCGCAGCGAAGGCGAGCAGAATGAGCTGGATCAGCGTTTTCAGGGTTGTGCTTTCACTCCCCAGCGCATCCACGATTTTTCCGGTGATGATGGACGGATACAGCCCAATCACGGCGGAGAGAAGGATCGCACCGAAGACAAACAGAAACTGCAGCCAGTACGGCCTGAGATAGCTGAGGATTCGGCGGATCAGCGGCCAGGTCACTTTCGGCATATTCTGCTTTTCCTCTTCCGTAAGAAAGCCGCGTGCTCCGCGGGGGCCCAAGCCCATGCCGGGTGCGGGCATAAACACCACTCCTTCGTAAATATTTGATGCAATTATATAGGAAGCAAGAGAAGAAAGCAAACCAAAAATTCATAAATTGAGAATTTACACTCTTGTCATATCTCCCTGAAAATGATATGATAAAGACACGTCTGAAAGCAGACAAAATAAAGAAAGGAAGGAACAAAAATGAAAAAAATTCTTGCACTCGCACTTGCACTTTGCCTTGTCTTCGCGCTTGCGGCCGTCGCCGCAGCTGATTGGGCACCGGACGGCCCGGTTTCCATGATCGTCGCTTACAAAGCGGGAAACGGGACTGACAATACCGCCCGTATCCTGGCAAAATATGCTGAAAAGTATATCGGCCAGACGATCGTAATCGATAATGTTGACGGCGGTTCCGGTTCTATCGGCTGGTCCAAGCTGGCAGATTCCGACCCGGACGGGATGACAATAGGTTTCATCAACCTGCCGAACTTCAACAGCACCATCGTAAAGGAACTCGGTACGTATACAACCGCAAATTTCACCCCGATCTGCAACCATGTTACGGAGACGTCCATCATTGTTGTCCGCGCAGATGACGACAGATTCAATACCCTGGAGGATCTTGTTGCATACTGCAAGGAGAATATGACAAAGGCTTCCACCAACGGTCCTCAGGCATCCAACCATATCGGCGCACAGGCTTTTGCAAATTCTGCAGGCTTTGAGTACATTGACATCCCGCAGGGCAATACCGCTGACGAACTGCTCTGGCTCCGCGGAGGAGATGCTGACTGGTGCGTTGTAAAGGTCGCTGATATTGCTTCCATGATGACGGAAGTAAAAGTTCTGGCTGCTTTTGCCACCGAGCCGCTGAAAGAGGAAGGCTTTGAAGATGTTCCTCTGCTGAAGGATCTCGGATACTATCCCGACTGGCTCGGCTCTTCCCGTATGATCGCAGCGCCGGCAGGTGTTTCCCAGGAAGTGGTTGACTTCTATGCCAATGCATTCAAGCAGGCAATGGAAGATCCCGAGTATCTGGAAGCATCCGCATCCTTTACGACCGACTACAAAGATCCCGAAGCTTCTGCAGCACTCTTCGCTCAGCAGCAGGAATTCACCGAGAGCCTTTCCGAAGGCTTCTGGCCTGATATCGATTACTGATTTTTAGCGTTTTCTTAGCATAGTTCTCTGAAAAGGGCAGGATTATCCTGCCCTTTCCCTAAAAGGGCTGAAAGGAGCTGATTTTTCCTTGAAAATGAAAAAAACGGACATCGGTGTTGTCCTTTTCATGTACTTCGTCTGCGGCTTTTTCTATTACCATATGGTAAAGCTGAAGGCGTCGAGCCAGACCTATCCGCGTTTCACCATCGTTCTATTATTCGGCCTGACGACGCTCTATCTCATCCAGATGGTTATTGCCGCAAAGAAATATGGTGTTGAGAGTGGCGTGGACTCTGTTTTTAAAGATTTTCAAACGGCACAGTTTTTTGTATGTCTCTGCGCGACGGTCCTTTATCTGATCTGCATCCACCTTTTCGGATTCTATATTCCGACGGTCATTTTTATGGCGGCGATTATGCTGTACCTGAAAGTCCCGCCGCTGTATATCTGCATTACGATTGTTGTGATCATCGCACTGATCTACTTTGCTTTCCAGAAGTTCCTGGGAGTAAAGCTCCCGGTCGGTACGATTATGAAGGCGCTGAATAAGTAAGGAGGGAGAAGAATGCTTGATACTTTATCTTTGATGGGAGCCGGCTTCCTGAACGCCCTTTCCCCAATCAACCTCCTGATGATGGCGGCCGGCGTGGCAATGGGCATTGTCATCGGCTGTATGCCGGGCCTTTCTGCGGCAATGGGCGTTGCGCTGATGCTGCCGATGACGTTTACCATGAAGGCGGAAACCGGGCTGATCGTGCTCGGAGCCATATACTGCGGCGCCATCTTCGGCGGATCGATTTCCGCGATCCTGATCCATACTCCCGGCACCCCTGCCTCAGCGGCTACGGCGATTGAAGGCTATCAGATGACGCTGCAGGGCAAAGCGGGCAAAGCGCTGTTTACAGCGTGCTATTCCTCCTTCTGGGGCGGCCTGCTGAGCTGCATTTCGCTTTACTTCTTCTCGCCTCTGCTGGCCAAGCTTACGCTGAAGTTCATGAGCGCGGAATATTTCTGGCTGAGTCTTTTCGGGCTGACGATCATCGCCGGTGTTTCATCCAAATCGGTCATAAAAGGTCTGATGTCCGGTGCGCTGGGGCTTCTGCTCTCCACCGTCGGCCTGGATCCGATTTCCGGCGTCAAACGTTTTATGCCGACCAGCTACTTCGCGGAAGGCATCAACACCACCTGCGCACTGATCGGGCTGTTCTCCATGAGCCAGGTGTTCATCCTCGCTGAGAAGAAGATCAAAGAGCGTGCAAGAGCAACCAAGTTCTCTGACAAAATGAGCCTGACACGCGAGGAGAGACGGACAATACGCCCGACGATCATCCGGTCATGGATCATCGGCAACCTGATCGGGATCCTGCCCGGGGCCGGGGCCTCCATCGCCTGCTTCCTGGGCTATAACACGTCCAAACAGTTCAGCAAACATAAGGAACTGTTCGGAAACGGTTCGATTGAAGGGGTTGCAGGGTCCGAAGCGGCAAACAACGCCGTGACAGGCGGCTCCCTGATCCCGACGCTGACGCTGGGCATTCCCGGTGAGTCTGTTACGGCTGTGCTGATGGGCGGTCTGATCATCCAGGGGCTGACGCCGGGGCCGGAACTCTTCGGAAAGTACGCTCCGATGACGTATACGTTCTTCGCAGGCTTTGTGCTGGTGCAGTTCTTTATGCTCGGCATCGGCCTGCTGGGCTGCCGCGGTTTTGCGCAGATCTCCCGCCTGAGCGATGCGATCCTGATCCCCTGCGTGACGGTGCTTTGCTTTGTCGGTTCCTATGCGATCCACAAGAACATTATGGATATCGTCGTAATGCTCTCCTTCGGCGTGCTGGGCTATCTGATGCGCAAGTTTGATCTGAATACAGCAGCCGTTGTCCTCGCACTGATCCTTGGACCGATCGGCGAAAAAGGGCTGAGAAATGCCCTCCGTGGTTCACAGGGTGATTTCAGGGTGCTGTTCTCCTCTGTTGTCTGCTGGGTGCTGATTATATTGTGCGTGATCGGGATCCTCTCCCCGATATTCATGAACCGTCTGGAGAAAAAAGCAGAGAAAGAGGCAATCTCCGGCACCGGGGAGGATCTGGAAAAACTCACGGAGGAAGATTCCGTCTGATTATGGAATGATCCCGATGCAGTTTGCCGACAGTGACGGAAAACGGCATGAGAAAAGCGGAATAAATATCGTAAAAAAAAGACAAGCAAATCAGGCTGTGATGGGATCCATCACAGCCTGATTTGCATTGGAAGGGCATCTTTTTATAGCTTGTCTACCAGATCTTTCAGAAACTGAAACACCCCCATTGGAATGTTAACGGAGAGAAACTTGTAAAAGATCAGCCACATGCCAAAAGGGACCAGGAAAGAAACAAGGAGCAGTTTCAGAGGATTTCTTAATCCTATAAGCCACATAATGATGGCAGAAAGCAGAAAACTTGCAGCCAGAAAACCGACAATTTTGAAGGGAAGCACATACAAAGCGCACAATGCAATAACAAATAAGGCAGCCAGTACCCCTTTGTCCCTGAATGGATTAAGAGATTCCGCCTGTTCTTTCGTATCGCTGCTTGTACGCCTGCCGCTGAGCGCCAGAAGAGACTGAATCAGCAGCGCTGTGGTAAAAACTGCCATCCCGGCAATCATAATGCGGGGGAAGACAGAAGGCTGGACGACAGCATTTTTTGCTTTTTTGATGGAATCTGTCTGTATCCATGCCCATAATTCAAAAAGAATGAGCACAATGGAAGCAACCAGATTGGCAAAAGCTTTGGATTGCATTTTCTTGTTGCCCATGATTGATTACTCCCTGACTTCTTTTATGGATTTAAAGCGGAGCTCATTCAACGGCGTTTTCAACTCGTCTGCAACAATTGCCATAATAATGGCTGCAGTACGGGGATCTGTGTCATAGAGTTTGCATTCTCCAGCTGTGCCGGGTGCCAGATCAGCTTTGACCGGTGCAGGCACATCAGCGGGGGATGCCGCTTTCTCTTCTGCTTCTGCTCTTGCTTTCGCCTGTTTGCGGATAAAGAATTTACTCATCAGCTGAATCACGAGCATCAGCATAATGAGCCCCAGGAAAACAACGGCCATACCAAGAATGACAATGGTAGCTGCTGTTCCGACGGAAATGTTAACCATATCCATTTGCTGTAGGACCTCCGAGTATCAGATTTTCTGAAATATTGTACTATTACAGCAGATAAAATATCTGCTAAGGATAAAGAGCCGAAAGTTAAGAGAACGAAAAAATAATAGAAAAAAATCTACAAAAATAATAGGAAAAAATCCTGTTTTTTGTTTGACTTTATGACGAGAAAGGAGTACAATTTCTGCATCTTTCAGAGGCGATTGCCCTCAAACAGAAGGAAAGGAGGAAGCGATGAGATGCTCTCTACATATCTCAATTCACAGTTTTCTCTGCTGCAGAATCTTGATTTTATCCTGAGGATTCTGATGTCCGGGGCCTGTGGGTTTGGCCTTGGTATTGAACGCTCCAGGAGATTCAAAGAAGCTGGCGTACGCACGCATATGATCGTCTGCTGTGCGGCATGCCTGATTATGATCGTATCCAAGTATGGCTTTGCGGACCTCACTGCGGCGGATGGAACCCTGTACAACGGAACCAGAGGCGCAGACCCTGCCCGTGTCGCCGCACAGGTGGTCAGCGGCGTGAGCTTTCTCGGCGCCGGAATGATCTTTAAAAACGGCGGCAGTGTTACCGGCCTGACTACTGCTGCAGGAATCTGGGCTACAGCTGCCATTGGGCTGGCCATTGGCTCCGGAATGTATATGATTGGAATCGTGGGCACGGTCATCATTGCATTTATCCAGATGCTGATGCATATCGTGACAGTCGGTGCAGACAGCTACAGAAGCTGTAATATTGATATTACGGCAGAAAACACCGACGGGTTTCAGCAGAGCTTTAATGAGCTGATGAAACAGTATAATGCCACGGTTATTGAATGCCGCATCACCCGCGAGGAAGGATTTATCCGCTATAACGCCACCCTGAAAAGCAAAACCCTGATTACGGCAGATGATGTGAATAAAAAGCTTTCCCAGTTTACAAATGTAAAAGAAGTTGCCGTTGTAAATATCTGAGGGAAGCCGGACAAGCAAAGCAAAGAGCTGCAGGCCAGAGGAAGGCCGGCAGCTCTTTGCTTTATACAGAGAGATGAGATACGTCACGGGAGAACGCCAAGAAACCATAAAGAATAGGCTGATTTCGGCTAAGAATACGCTAAGAAATCTGCTGCCTCAGTTTAAATATGGTATATTCCTTACAATCTGGAGGAATCCTGGATTCCGGTCCATATCTTTCTTCAAAGAAAGCGGGTAGACGATTGAAGGGAAAAAAACGGTTTTCTTTTGCAATGTTCCTGGTAACCATCGGGATCGTATACGGGGACATTGGGACTTCTCCCATGTACGTGATGAAGTCGATCATCGAAGGAAACGGCGGATTCACAACCGTTTCTTCCGAACTGATCATCGGCTCCCTCTCTCTGGTGATCTGGACGATCACTCTGCTCACAACGATCAAGTATGTCGTCATAGCCATGAAAGCCGACAACCGGGGAGAAGGGGGTATTTTTGCCCTGTATTCTCTGGTAAAGAGATGTGGAAAATGGTTGATTTTCCCCGCCATGCTCGGCGGTGCGGCACTGCTGGCAGACGGTGTACTGACGCCTGCCGTTACCGTTACGACAGCTATTGAAGGATTGCGCAGCATCCCGGTGATGAATGCCTTCCTCGGAGAGAAAGAGCAGAAGGTGATCCTGATCACTCTGATGATCATTCTCATCCTGTTTGTCGTCCAGCGTGCCGGCACCAGCAAGATCGGACGTTTTTTCGGGCCGGTCATGCTGATCTGGTTTCTTTTCCTTGGCGTCAACGGGCTGCGGAATATTGCATTGGATCTTTCCGTCCTGAAAGCCTTCAACCCGCTCTACGCCGTCCGTCTTCTGTTTAGCCCGACAAATAAAAAAGGGTTTATGATCCTCGGCAGCGTCTTCCTTGCGGCGACGGGTGCAGAAGCACTCTATTCCGATATGGGGCATGTCGGCCGGGAAAATATCTATTTCAGCTGGCCGTTTGTGAAGCTCTGCCTGATCCTGAATTATCTGGGACAGGGCGCATGGATCATCTGCAACCGGGGCAATACGGCCCTTGCCCTGCTGGAAGACATGAATCCTTTCTTTATGATGCTGCCGGAATTTCTTCGCCCGTTTGCCATTCTGCTGAGTACTTCCGCGGCAATCATAGCCTCTCAGGCACTGATTACAGGCTCGTATACTCTGGTTTCAGAGGCTATTCGGCTGGATCTGATGCCTCATCTGAAGGTGGAATACCCCTCTGATACAAAAGGACAGATCTATATCAGCACGGTCAATCTGGTGCTGTGGGCCGGATGCACGCTGGTGGTACTGTATTTTAAAACCAGTGCCCGCATGGAGGCTGCCTACGGTCTTGCGATAACGGTAACGATGCTGATGACCACTCTTTTGCTTTCGGTATATCTTGGCAGGATCCGCAGCCACCGGTTCTCCGCAGTGCTGATGCTGACCGTTTTCGGCTCGATCGAAGCAGTGTTTTTCCTTTCCAGTTTGAGCAAATTTATGATCGGCGGCTATATAACAGTGCTGATTGCCCTGCTGATCCTGGCGATCATGGTCATCTGGCACAGGGGCACAGAGCTGGAAAACCGGTACAGCGTGCGTCTGCAGCCGAAAAACTATATTGAAAATCTGCGTATGCTCCGCGAGGATGACTCGATCCCCCGCATCGCAGAGAACATTGTATTCATTGAAAATTCCGTGGAAGAGGGAATGGACCGCGACATCCTCTATTCGATCCTCGACAAGGATCCGAAGCGTGCATCCGCCTACTGGTTTATCAGCGTCAATGTCATGGACGATCCGAATACCATGACGTATACGGTAGAAACTTACGGGACGGATTTCATCTTCCGAGTGCGGCTGAATCTCGGGTATAAAATGGAACAGTGCGTGAATGTCTATATCCGGCAGATCATCGGAGATCTGCTGGCAAGCGGTGAAATGCCCCCGCAGGAGAGAAAATACTCCATATACGGCAAGTCCAGCGTCGGCAGTTTTAAATTCTGCATCCTGAAAAAAGCGGTTCCCTCCGCCGCTGAACTGTCTGCCGCGGATGTTGTGATACTCAATTCCAAGTATGCGATCCGTTCTCTGGCGGGATCGCGGGCCAAATGGTACGGGCTGGATACCTCTTCTCAGATCGTGGAGAGGGTGCCGCTGATTACTGACAGTGTCCATAAAAGAGAAAAGCTCCTCCGGGAAAACAGGCAGGAGAGCTGACAAAGGATGAAAAAGGCAGAAGAGCAGTCGGTTCAGGCTGTTCTTCTGCCTTTTCAAAGAGAGAATTACCAGGAGAGTACAGGTCAGGCATCCGGCTCGATCATGCGGTAACCGACGCCGACCTCGGTGAAAATATATTTCGGCTCGGCGGGATTGTGCTCGATCTTGCGGCGGATATTTGCCATATTGACGCGGAGGATCTGGTTGGTGCCGCGGCTTTGCGGCCCCCACAGCTCTTTCATGATAAAATCGTAGGTCAGTACCTTCCCCGCACAGCGGCTGAGCAGGGAGACAATCTTGAATTCATTCTGTGTCAGGTGGCAGTTTTCACCTTTTACGGTGACCATGTGTTTGTCATAGTCTACCGTGAGATCGCCGGAGATAAATTTTCCGCTGCTGGTCATCATCCCGGAAAGCCTTGTGTGGCGGATGGCTACGCGCACTCTCGCGAGAAGTTCCGGGGCGGAAAAGGGTTTGGTGATGTAATCATCTGCACCCAGGTCCAGCGCATCGATCTTGTCTTTTTCAAACGAGCGGGCAGACACCACAATGATGGGAAGCTGTGTCCACTGCCGGACGGCTTCAATCACGGCTGTGCCGTCCAGATCCGGCAGCCCGAGATCCAGCAGCACAAGATCGGGACAGTGTGAACTGATCATCAAAAAAGCCTCTGCAGCATTGTGTGCGGAAATCACATCATATCCGGCGCCGGCAAGGACGGTGCGGATAAACCCGGAGATGCTTTTTTCGTCTTCCACGACCAGTATTTTATCCCGAATATTCATAACGGGTGTTCCCTCCTGTTTCCAGTGTAAAGCGGAATACTGCGCCGCCTTCTTTCCGGTTGGCGGCGGAAATCGTCCCGCCGTGCGCTTCAATGATCGTACGGCATACCGCAAGGCCGATCCCCATAAAACGGTTTCCGTCAGAATTTTTTTTCTCCATGGGAATCATCCCGTCAAACAGATGCGGAAGCATCTGCTGGGAGATCCCGCGCCCGTTGTCGGCAACCGAAACGGCGATATGAGTCCCTTCCCGGACGGCAGCAATCTGGATCCGGTCGGTTGTCTGTCCGTGTACAACCGCATTTTCCATCAGGTTTCGCAGCACCTGTTCTATAAGCATGGCATCCATGGGTACAAACAGAGGTTCTTCCGGCAGAGAGACGGATACTTTTACATCGGGGTTTCGCTTCTGAAAGCTGACTACGGCTTCACTGATCACTTCTTCCAGAAGCTCATCGGTTTTATGGATCGCGCTGCTGCCGCTGATGCGTGTAATGGAAAGGAGATTCTCCACCAGGCGGTTCAGCCATTGGGCATCTTCACGGGCATTGACAAGCAGTTCCCGTTTCTCTTCTTCCTCCATGGTATTGCCGTTTTCCAGTACGGCCGAGATGGAGCCGCTGATGGTGGTCAGGGGCGTGCGGAGATCGTGAGACACTGAGCGCAGCAGATTGGCGCGTGTCTTTTCCCGCTCGGCTTCAAGGCGGAGCTTCTGCTGTTCCTTCAGCCGCGTAGCGAGTGCAGAAGAGGCGATCCCAACGGCCAGCATCGTGATAAAGGTGAGAGGGTAGCCGTATACGGAGAAATCCAGCTTCATATAGGGATAGGTAAAGGCCCAATTCACCGCAAAAACGCTTGCCACTGCGGCAAGAATGCCGTAGAAATAGCCATCTGTCAGCATGGAGATGATCAGCACCATCAGCACAAAAATCATCGGGACGTGAACATCTGAAGTGCTGATCGTCTGCAGAAGAGTGCAGATGCCGGAGCCTGCCGCCATTACCAGCACAAGGATCAGGCAGTCTTTCCATGAGAGAGGGAACAGAGACCGTATTTTTTTTAAAAACGTCTTCATGTGCTTCTCCATAATAACCTAAGTGTACTATATCACAGCTTCCTGTTAAGTAGGCGTTAAGAAATAATTTATGCGGAATTTAAAATAACCAAATTCATCATAAAATATAAATACCGTTTTGCTCGCCGCATACGCGGTAACCGCGAAATATGGCCGCATTACACTGGTAATTATCTCCTTGGCAGGAACTGAACGGAAAAGAGGTATTTGTTAACAGGGACTGAAGAATACAGCGCTGTTCTTAGCACTGTCTTTATGGCTTCCGATGATATACTTTTTCCGTAAGATATTTATTTTATCGGAGGACACCATGGGCGATTCAATTACAGAGATTCTTCATACAGACGAACAGGTTTTATGGCAGGGGACCCCGGAGGCGTTTTCCTTATTGGATAAAACCAATAAAAAATCGATTCTCATCAGGGTAATTGTTACAGCGGCAGTTTGTATAGCGGCAGTAATAGCTTATTACTCCAGCATGAGGTCAACGTCGGAATTTAAAATCGGGATTCCCATCGGCATCCTGCTTTTGGGGGTGCTGGTGATGGCAACCCCTCTGATGGATGCCAGAAGGATCCGCCGGCAGACCTTTGTCATTACCAGTGAGCGCCTGCTCTGGAAAAGCGAAAGCATCCGCGAAATCCCGTTTTCTGCCATTAAGGAATATCTTTTCAGCATGGATGAGGATGGGCATACCACACTGCTCGTAGGACGGGATGCCGTTCGAAAAAAGAGCAGAAAGTGGCGTACGATGGGGGCAGGAACCGTATTTACGGACGACGAGGGAATCTGTGAACAGGCTGTTTTCTACGCCATTCCGGAGCCGGAGAAATTCAAAAAGATCTTTGAAGAGCAAATGCAGTAAACCAGGCATACAGCACAGGCAAAAGAACGGCTGTGAAGAGAGCGGGAGAATATTTAAAGATCTCCTGCATTCTTCACAGCCATATTTGTTCTGCTGCCGATTATTGCTTACAGGGCAGCACCTGCTTTTCCTGATACTTGTAAAGGATATGGAACTCCTTGTGCCCGAGGGCTTCGCTTTTCGTCGGTGTACCCGAGGCTACAGAGGCAACCAGCGCGGCGAGATCCGCGGCGCTTTCCTCCAGCGTGCGTTCCCCGCTGAGTGTCGTCCCGGCATTGAAATCCATATCGCCGGCCATGCGGGCATAAGTGTCGGCATTTCCGGTGATCTTGATGCAGGGGGCAACAGCATTGCCGACGACGTTTCCTCTGCCTGTCACGAGGAAAACAAGGTGTGCACCGGTGCTTGCCAGATCCGTCAGGCCTTCGTTGTCGCTCGGGTTGGTGATCCCGAAGTCCATAAAATACGGATCCGGGGTGGAATCCAGCAGCCACAGACCGGGGTGTGGAGGCGTCACAGAAACTTTGATCACGCCCTGGATCGGCTGCGTGCCGCTTTTTACAACGGCGCCCATGCTTTTTTCTTCGATGGTGGAAAGCCCACCGGCAAAATTGCCGGGACTGATGGAATACTGCCGGGCATGCCGGCAATAGTCCAGTGCCTTGTCGTAGGTATGCTGGAGTTCCTGCCGGGCCTGCTCATTTGCGGCGCGGGAGGTAAGGAACCAGTCCAGACCGATCGCCTCAACGATCTCCTCAAAAACTGCGGTCCCGCCGGTCTCCACCAGGCGGTCGAAAAAGCGGCCGACCACAACATTTCCGGCAAGTCCGCTGGTATAGTCACTCCCGCCGCACTCTGCGCCGATGATCAGATCGGCAAACCCCATTTCCACACGCTTCGCTGTCTTCAGAATATTCAGGGTTTCTGATACCCAGGCCAGCCCCGCTTCAATGGCGGGGAGGGTTCCGCCCTTCTCCTGGATGAAAAACCACTGCGCCGGTTTTCCTTCCTCCGCAGCGATCCCGGCAAGCCACTCCGGCTGCATATACTCGCATCCGAGGCCGACGGCCAGCACAGCCCCGATATTCGGATGACGGATCAGGCTGATGATCTGGTTGACGGCATACTGGTTGTCGGTGCAGCCGTCAAAGCCGATCAGTTCCACTTCAGGACTGGCGCTGCGCAGCATGATCTCCCGGGCAACATGCTCGGCACATTTCACGGTATAAACGATCAACAGACGGTTGCGGATCCCTTTTTTTCCGTTTTTCCTGGCATAGCCCAGCCAGGTGTGAGAATAGTTTTCATTCATATTTCGTATCCTTCGGCACACCGGTTTTTGCATCCAGGTGGCTGCTGCGCTCGTCGTAATTGCTTTTCATTACATGCAGATGAACCCAGCTCCCCGCAGATATGGAGGCTGTAGCGCTTCCAATGGGGATCCCGTATTTTATGATCTGGTCGCCCCGGGCTATATCGCACAGGGCTATTTTGTGGCCCTTGGGCACTTCTGTTACAGCGGCTATCTCCCGGAAAGGCGTTTCCCCCAGAAGGTACACTGTGCCGGGGAAGACAGGGGTGAGGGCAGTTGCCACATTATCACGCCCGTCGATGACGAAAGCGGTCTGGTTATCTGCTGTCATCTTAATACCCAAATGCAAGCGCACCACCGTCTACAGCAAAGTCCTGCCCGGTGATATAGGTTGCTCCGTCTCCACAGAGGAAAGCCGCCATAGCACCCAGATCCCGGGTATCACCGTAGGCATGCAGCGGCATGCGTGCCAGGATCTTCTTCTCACGTTCGGCATCGACTACCTGTTCCGTCATCTTGCTGCGGAACCACCCGGGAGCAATGCTGTTGACGCAGAGATTGTCGTTGGCCCACTCTACGGAAAGCGCTCTCGTCATAGCCAGCACGGCCCCTTTGCTGGTGCAGTAGGGGACAACCTCCGAAAAGCCGAGGTGAGCACTCATACTGGTAATGTTGATGATCCTGCCTTTCGTGGGGCTGGCTTTCAGGTAAGGATAGCAGAGAACACTCATCTGGAAGACATATTTCACGTTGGTGGCCATAATGGCATCAAAACGGTCCTCCGGGAAATCTTCTGCACGGCACTTATAGCTCACACCGGCATTGTTAATGAGAAAGTCAAGATGTCCGTCGTGTTTTGCGGCCAGTTCTGCCAGAAGCGGCTTCATGGCTTCCTTGTCGGAAATATCCCCTTTGAGATGGATAACCCCTTCTGCGCTGACACCGGCATCCTTTTTCGGGGCACCGGTTCTGCTGATCACATAGACTGTTGCGCCAGACTCGGCCAGCACATTGGCAACCTGAAAACCGATGCCGCTGCTGCCGCCGGTGACGATACCGGCTTTTCCGGCGAGTGTTGGATAATTCATAAAAAGATCCGTCCTTTCTTTGCTTGAATTCAATGATAGGAGATGATATATTGAAAGAAAACGAGAATACAAATGCAGGGAGCAGTATTATGGCGAGCAGAATTACGATCCGTGACGTGGCTGAAAAGGCCGGTGTTTCCATCAGCACTGTCCATCAGGCGCTGAATGGGAAGAAAGGCGTGGGAGATGAGACACGCCGCCGCATTCAGGAAGTGGCGGGATCTCTCGGGTACCAGCCAAATCCGATGGCATCAAGCCTGAAGCGAAAGACCAGGCACATTGCCGTTCTCTTTCCCCGTTCCGCATACTACAAAACCGTGTGGAAGGGAACCAGAGACTATTTGGATCAGTCTCCCAATGTAAATATCGAATGCACCGAGATGCCGTTTGGGGAGGGGAAGGAGACGGAGAACGTTCGGAATTCCTTCTTTGCCATGCTGGAGGATCACCCTGTCGACGGCATCCTGATCACCGGGCATTCTGACATCTTTTCCCGGGCTGACTGGGAGGAGATCTCCGCACGAAAAACAGCAGTGTCTCTGATCGGATCGGATCAGCCCATGAGCCGTCGCATCTTCTGTGTGCTGCCGGATTATGAGATCATCGGGAGGACGATGGCGGAATTGCTCTTAAGCCGCATCCCGCCCTTCGGCAGCATTGCGCTGTGTGCCGGAAACCCGAAATGGGAGCCGCATGCAAAGGTGGTCGAGGGATTTGAAGCCTATCTCAACCAGGCAAACGCCCCGAACCGTATCTACCGCAACACCTCCTGGGATAAGCGGGAGGACAGCCTTATCGACATCATCCGCATGATCTCACAGCCGGATGTGGCTGCCTGCTGCAGCGTACTGTCCCAGAGCAGCGTGCTGCTCGGCCGGGCACTGCAGGAAACGGGGAAAGCGGGAAGGATTTTTGCCGTGGGCAGCGACCTGTCGCCGGAAAACATCTCGTTTTTGCAAAACGGGGTCTTCAACAATCTGATAGAAAAGAACCCCTATGCCCAGGGATATCTGGGGGTAAAGAGCCTTGTGGAATACCTGATGCTCGGCCGGCAGCCGGAATCCGATAAAGTGTTTGTCGGCAGTGAAGTGGTCTTCCGCAGCAATATTACCATGTATGAGACCCGCAATTATCGCTCACTGCTGGCTTAAAGGGCAAGGCACTTATAGCTTCTGCAGGAAGACCGGATCAGATCCCAGTCCAGTTCGGCACCGACGCCGGGCTTGTTCGGCACATGGATAATGCCGTCTTCATCGATGGGCAGATCGCCCTTCATCGGCAGGCGATAATTGTCTTCCGGAACGAAATACTCGAAGAATTCACAATTTTTGATGGCACAGCTCACATGCAGGTTCACCAGATCCATATAGTTCATGGTAGTTGTGTGCACTTCACAGTTCAGCCCGAAGGCTTCGGCCAGATGGGCTATTTTTAATGTGCCGGTGATGCCGTCTTTCCAGCTGACATCGGCACGTACGATATCGGCGGCTCTTTGCGCAATTACCTGCGCCACGCCCCAGTGGCAGCCGCGGGTTGTTTCGGTAGCGGCGATGGGGATATCCAGTGTGCGGCAAAGTTCCGTGTACTTATAGGTTTCAAAATCGCGGAAGGGTTCTTCAAACCAGCGGTAGTTGAGCCTTTCCAGCTGACGCCCTACGCGCACGGCTTCATCCAGCGTGTAATCCCCGACCGGGTCTGACATCAGGATATAATCCGGACCGACGGCATCGCGTACGGCCTGGTGCACTTCCATGTCAAAACTTACCGGTCCGCCGGGATGCGGCTTATACCCCTTGATACCCTTGCTTTTATAGTAAAGAGCCTCGTCCACATAGGTCTGTACATCCGGATAGAAATTGCTGCTTGCATAGACGGGCAGGCTGTCACGGTAGGCACCGATATATTTATAAAGAGGCAGCCCTGCCTCCTTGGCGCAGATGTCCCACAGTGCCACATCTACCGGGCCGGGCAGGAACACGGGAAAGAAAGCCTCATGGCGGTCTACAACCCACAATTGCTGAAAGATCGCTTCGCGGTCATGCGGGTCACGGCCCAGCACGACAGGGCCGATGCTTTCCTGCAGATATGCTTCACTCAAAGCACCGCTTCTTGCAGCCATGCAGGTGGCAATGCCCTCAATGCCGGTGTCGGTGGTAAGCTTGATAACCAGCACATCCCAACCCATTTTTGCACCGCCCTGACGCTTCTCGTCAAACAGACAGCGTCCGCGTTCGACCCACCAGGTCTCAAATTTTGTAATGATCATATTTCTTCCTTTCTGCTCACTGTTTTTGTTAGGACGCGAAAAATAACGAAAAAATGAAAAATAAAAAACGTTTCGCTGCTATTATAAATGAAGAAGCGAAAAAGGCAAGATAAAAACAAAACAGAAAAGGAAATTCGTCAAAGTGCAATAAAAACAAATACTGAAATTGTGCACTTTGCTGAAAAAATATTACCGAACAGGCAAACAAGCTCAAAATCCTTGACTTAAAATCCGGAATATGTTATTTTTTCCACAGTGGTTTAGCGAAACGTTTTTTCAGCAAGAAAAGGCGTTTTTCGAGACCCGAACAGTTTATTACTTTTTTAAATGGAGGAAAAAATAATGAAAAAAGCAGTGTCCCTGATCCTGGCACTCGTTATGGTTCTGGCACTTGGCTGCACAGCCTTTGCTGACCGCACCCTCACCTGGAATGAAGTCAACGGCGACACCTACGGCGCAACAGTTGCTGCAAAAGCTTTCCAGGAAAAGATTGAAGAGATCTCCAACGGCGCTCTCAAGATCGAGCTCTACACCAACGGCACGCTCGGTTCCGAAGCAGAGTCTATGCAGGGAATCCAGATGGGCACCCTCGACATCTTCCGCGGCAATGCCTCTTCTCTGCCCAACTACGGTGCAGAAGTTATCGGATCCACCGGCCTGCCCTATGTCTTCAAAGACATGCAGCAGTTCCAGGATGTCGCTGTGAGTGAACTCGGCGATGAGCTTCTCCAGAGTGTTGCTGATGCTGACTGCGGTTACATCGCACTCGGCTGGCTGGTCGAAGGCCCCCGTTCCCTCTTCATCACCCCCGACGTCTACAAGAAGCTCGGCGAGCCCGACAGCTTCTCTTTCGATATGATGAACGGCCTCAAGATCCGCGTTCCTGAAACCGACCTGATGGTCAACACCATGAAGGCACTCAATGCTTCCGCTACCCCGATCGCTTATGCGGAACTCTACACCTCTCTCCAGTCCGGCGTTGTGGACGGCGCTGAGAACGGTGTTACCTCCTATATGGACAACTCCTTCAACGAAGTCGCTCCCTACTACATCACCGATGCACATACTTTCGGCTGCGGTGTGATTCTTGTCTCTGCCGACACCTGGAATTCCCTCTCCGAAGAAGAGCAGGGTTGGATGAAGGAAGCTGCTCTCGAGGCACGCACTGTCTGCTTCGACTACAACATGAAGCAGGAGCAGGCCTGCTTTGACGCCTTCGAAGAGAAGGGCATCAAGCTTCTGGAAGTCACCGATATTGAGAAGTGGCAGGAAGCATGCGCACCTCTCTATGCTCAGCAGAGCGAAGAGGTTCAGGGAATCATCGCTCGCATTCAGGGCGGCGAATACTGAGTTTTATAACGCCCTGATCGCATTGCGAACCGTTAAGAACCTGTAAAAAATTTACCTGGGAAAGCTCTCCGCCTGGAAAAGAAGGGCGGAGAGTTTTTTCAAAGAAAGGAGCTTTATTTTGGCTGGTTTTCGCTCAGCCTGGAAAAAGGTGGATGCTGTGGTCTTTACCGCAGTCAAGTACGCCTGCGTGGTGATCCTGGCAGCTCTTGTGGCCGTTGTTTTTTCCATCTTTTTCGGGCGTTATGTTTTGAGCAGATCCCCTATCTGGGGCGAACCGTTCTCTCTGCTGTGTCTTGTGTGGATGAGCCTTCTCGGCTCGGCGCTGGTTGTGAGGCGCAATGAGCATCTGCGCGTCACCATGTTTGATGAGAAACTCGGGGAAAAGGGCGTGCTTGCAACGGAGATCCTGAGCACCCTCTGCATTGTGGCCTTCTCTGTTTTCATGATCTATTACGGCGGGAAACTGACCCAGAAAGGCGCCCGCAACAACATGGCCGGGCTGAATGTGCCCTACAGCGTCATGTATATTTCGGTGCCGGTGACGGGTGTGCTGAATCTCTTCGCCCTGATCGGCGAATGGTTGGAAAGAGGTGAGAAGAAGTGACAACTGCAACAATAGCCACGATCATCCTGGTGGGTGTTTTCCTGCTGCTGGTGTTTCTGCGCGTGCCGATCGTCTATTCCATCGGCATTGCCTCTCTGATCGACTTCTTCTATCTCGGCATCAACCCGATGCAGATGGCACTGAAGTTCGTCAGCAATCTGAATTCCTACACGCTTCTGGCGGTGCCTTTCTTTATCCTGATGGGGGAACTGATGAGCGCCGGCGGCATTACCGACACGCTGATCGACTTTTCCAAAGAGCTTGTCGGGTGGTTCCGCGGAGGTGCGGCCATGGTCAACGTGGTTGCCTCCTTCTTCTTTGGCGGCATTTCCGGTTCCTCTTCGGCAGACTGTGCCTCACTCGGGCCCATTGAGATCAAAATGATGGAAGAGCAGGGCTATGACAGGCCGTTTTCTACCTGCCTTACCATGGCTTCTTCCGTGGAAGGGATCCTGGTTCCGCCTTCGCAGAATATGGTCATCTACACGCTGGCGGCATCCGGTGTTACCACGGTTTCCATCGGTCAGCTCTTTGTGGCCGGTTATGTGCCGGGTGCAGTGCTGTCGATTGCGCTGATGATCTATTCGTATTTCTATGCCAAGAAAATGAACATCCCGACGACCGGGCGTTTCAGCCTGATCAGGACCGTCAAGTCTTTCGGCAGAGCCATCTGGGGCATGCTGGCGGTGCTGATCGTGGTCGTGGGCGTGATTGCCGGTGTGTTCACCACAACGGAATCCGCAGCCTGCGCTGTGGTCTGGTCTCTTGTCGTCGGTCTCTTTATCTACAGAGGATTCCGGTTTGAAGATATTCCGAATATCTTCATCAATGTGGTCACGACCCTCGGCAAAGTGCTGATCCTGCTTGGCGTTTCCGGCGCTTTCACCTATCTGCTGACCTACCTGAAGATCCCCGGAAAAGTCGCTACCGCGCTTTTCACCATTACGAGCAACAAGTACCTGATCCTGATTATGCTTAACATCCTGATGCTGTTCCTCGGCTGCCTGATCGAAATGGCGTGCCTGATCCTGATGCTGACGCCGGTCATCCTTCCCATCTGGATACAGATGGGCCTGTCGCCGATCCATCTCGGTGTTGTTATGGTGCTCAACCTCGGCATCGGTCTGCTCACGCCGCCGGTCGGTTCCACGCTGTTCATCGGTTCAGCAATTTCCGGCATCAAAATTGAATCGCTGTCAAAGAAGATGGTTCCGTTTTATATCACAATGGCCGTTGCCCTGCTGATCCTGACGTACTTCCCGCAGAGCTTTATGTGGCTGCCGGCAATGCTCTATAACTAAGAAAAGGGGAATGAAAAATGAGCCTCTGGAAAAACGATGAAGAAATGTTTGCCCTGATGAAGGAGAAGCTTTATACTCCCGTTGTGGGCGACATTCTGGATCAGATGGGATATCGCCATCAGTTCCTTCCAGCGGAGATCCGCCCGCTGGTATCGCAGGTCCCCATGTCCTATTACGTGCAGCCAGGAGAAGTCAATAACCGGCTGAAATTGGCCGGGTATGCCTGCCCTGTACTGGAAAACGATGTTTACGGGGAACCGGAAAAGCCTTTCGGATACATGACGGAAGCGCTGGATGATCTCAAACCGAATGAGATCTACATTGCCACCGGCGCCCACCACAGTGCGCTCTGGGGTGAACTGCTGACGGCCAGTGCCAAAGCCCGCGGTGCCGCGGGTGCCGTTCTGGACGGCTATACCCGGGATACCCCCATGGTGCTGGAACAGAACTTCCCGGTATTCTGTACGGGGACGTGGGCTCAGGATTCCTCCGTGCGTACCTACGTGTTTGACTATCGGTGCGATATCGAGATCGGGCAGGTGACGGTGCACAACGGGGATATCGTTTTCGGGGATGTAGACGGTGTGCTGATCATTCCGAAGGAAATCATGAATGAAGTGATCGAACGTGCGCTGGAGAAAGCCAGTACGGAAAAAACCATGCGCAAGGCGGTAGAAGGCGGCATGTTTGTCACCGACGCATTTGCCAAATTCGGTGTGTTATAAAGGAGAGAAAAATGAAGTTTACTGAGGAACAGATGGAACAGTTCTCCATGCAGAAATGGTATGATCTATCCGGGCAGGTCGCCGTCGTCACAGGCGGCGCATCCGGGCTTGGGCTGGCGATCACGCGCTGCCTGGTCAGCGCCGGCGCAAAGGTATGTGTGATCGGATCCCGTGCACCGGAGACCGCTTTGGAGACGCTGAAGGAATTCGGCGAAAAGATTGCCTACTACCAGTTCAATATTACAGATACAGACAAGACGCAGGCTCTTGTGGATACGATCCTCGCCGACCAGGGCAAGATCGATATCCTGGTAAACAATGCCGGCAACCACTGCAAAAAGTTTATCTGGGATATGACGGTGGAAGACTATCAGAAGGTGCTGGATGTGCATCTGGTAGGGGCTTTTGCCCTTACGAAGGCGGTAGTGCCCCAGATGAAGGAGCGCGGCCATGGCAGGATCCTTTTCGAAGCCAGCATGACAAGCTATATCGGCCAGCCAATGGTGGCAGGATACTCCACCGCAAAGGCGGGCTATCTCGGCCTGATCCATACTCTCACGGCTGAGTTGGCGGAGTACGGTATTACAGTCAATGCCATTGCCCCGGGCTGGATCGATACCCCGATGTTCCACAAGGCAACGGACAACGATCCGCCGCGCCTTGCCAAGATCATGGGCAGGATCCCGGCAAAGTCGGTAGGGGATCCGATGGATGTGGGCATGTGTGCCGCTTTCCTGTGCAGTGATGCGGCACGGTATATCAGCGGCTGCTGCATCCCGGTGGACGGCGGTGCACTGATAGGGTTCTGAGATATGATAGCCATAGAACGCAAATTTGATGAGGAGCTCTACCTCACCTCGGAGACGGGGCGCTGCCTTTATCACAAATATGCAGAGCATCTTCCCATTATCGACTATCACTGCCACCTGAATCCGCAGGAGATCGCGGAAGAC
This sequence comes from Oscillospiraceae bacterium, assembly GCA_017432615.1. Classification (GTDB taxonomy): domain Bacteria; phylum Bacillota; class Clostridia; order Oscillospirales; family Oscillospiraceae; genus Limivicinus. Next base: position 69,570 of record JAFRIV010000024.1, on the reverse strand, counting down.
AGGGAATTTGAAGACCTCGGCGAGATGTGGCTCAGCGGGGATCATTATAAATGGCGGTGCATGCGCACCTTCGGCATTGAGGAAAGGCTGATCACAGGGGATGCGAGCTACCATGACAAATATATGGCCTTTGCTTCCATCCTGCCGAAGCTGGTAGGCAACCCCATTTACATCTGGTGTGCCCTGGAACTGAAGCGTTACTTTGGCATCGATGAGCCGCTTTCCGGGAAAAACGCGGAAGAGATCTATGCCCGCACCAAAGCGTTGATCCGGGAAAAGCATATGACGCGCCGCTGGTGCATGGAGCACTCCAACGTGAAGCTTGTCTCCACCACGGAAGACCCTGTCGATGATCTGCGCTATCATAAGCAGATCGCGCAGAGCGGCTGCTCCACGCGGGTGATCACGGCATTTCGCCCGGACAAGGCAATGTTCCTTACCAATAAGGATTTCGCTTCCTATGTGGGCCGCCTGGCACTTGCGGCGGAGACGCCGATCACCTCCTTCCCGGACCTTCTGATCGCGCTGGAGAGACGCTTGCAGTACTTCAAGGAAGTGACGGGTACCACCGTCAGCGATGACGGCATCCCCTTCTTTGCCTGGGAAAACTGGACAGAGAGGGAAGTGGAGGAGATCTTCCAGAAGGCACTTGCCGGGGAAAAGCTGAAGAAGAAAGAAAAGAATAAATATCAGAGCGCTTTCCTTTACCATATGGGCAAGATCTATGCCCGCAACGGCTTTGTGATGCAGCTTCACATCGGCACGTACCTGGATGCAAATACATCCCGTGTGGCACGCATCGGCCAGTCTACCGGGTTTGACTGCTGCGATGACGCCACGGCAGTCATCAGTGTCGGCAAGCTCCTCAATGCCCTGACAGAGATCGAGGAACTGCCAAAAACGATCCTCTATCCGCTTGACGGCACGAAGATCGAAACCTGGGCTATCCTGGCGGCAGGCTTCTGTGACAGCGGGGTACGGGGAAAGGTACAGCTCGGTGCTCCCTGGTGGTTCAACGACCAGCCTTACGGCATCAAGCGCCAGTTTGAAGCCTGCGCAAACCTCTATCCGGTCTCCCTTTCCGTGGGAATGCTGACAGACAGCCGCAGCTTCATCAGCTATCCGCGCCATGAGCTTTACCGCCGTGTATTCTGCAACTATCTCGGGGAACTTGTGGAGAAGGGAGAATACTTCTCCTCGGAGGAAAACCTCAAAGAGATCATTGAAGATGTCTGCGTCCGGAACGTGAACGACTTCTTTGCGTTCAACGTTGCGCTGTAAGCCGCCCTCCGGAGAAACAGAAAAAAGAGAGATTCCGATGAAGCCACCGTCCCATAGGGCGACTATTTGACAGGTCGGCAAGCCGGTACGAAAAGCAAACAGAAAATGAAAGCAACGAGTCAATCTTCGGGTTGGCTCGTTACTTTTTTATGATCTTGCAGGGAACATTTGACTTTTACGGAGGTATCGGGCATAGTAATTACGAAAAAAGGTGTGAGCACATTTTATTTCGGAAGCAGGAGGACAATATGGAGATCAAACGGGATATCTATCTGGAGCGGCTGATCCGGCGCGAGAACAAAACAACAAAAAAGCAGCTTGAGGTGGACTTCGTCGTAACTCGCGGCAGTGAAAAGTATTATATTCAGTCTGCCTTTGCTATGAATTCCGAGAGCAAGCAGGAGCAGGAAGAGCGTCCGTTGAACGCCATTGGCGATTCCTTCAAAAAGATCATCGTCGTGCGGGATAACATCAAGGTGCGCAGAAACGATATGGGAATCGTGACCATCGGCATCCGAAACTTCCTGCTGGATGAGAACAGCCTGAAACTGTAAGCCCGTATAATGGGACTGTAATCATCGTATAATAGAAACTGTAGACATGCGCCTGACTAAGGGAAAGAGACGATCACGCATTGCGTTCCATCTCCTTTACGGCAAATACATATCATGACGCAGCGTCACATGCAAGCCCTGACGCAGGAGGGATTTTTCATTTTTTTCAAAGATCCCGTAAAATCAGATCGGTTTCCCCGGGGTTCAGCCCGAGTTCGATCCGTTTCACCTTCGGATGGTTTTTATAATGCGCCCGGATGGCGTCCCGCAAAACCGTTCCGCCATGGTAGCCGTGGATCACTTTCAGCTGGTAGACTGCGCCGGAAGCGCGCTTCAACTTGGCGTCAATGGCGGCAAAAGCCGTTACTTTGTTCATCCCGTGCACATCGATTTCCTGAAATGCCTCGACCATAGCTTCATCCTTTCTGCTTCCTAAAGGAGACCGAGTTTATCCAGAATATCCTCGGAAACGCCCTCCAGATTTTCCCAAACCTCAAGATTGCTGTAACGGAGAACTGTATAGCCTTCACCCTTTAGCCGCTGATCCCTCAGCCTGTCAGCCTCCAGCCCCTTTTCCGTATAGTGCTGGGAGCCGTCTACTTCGATGATCAGCTTCTCCGAGGGCAGAAAAAAGTCGACAATATAGCTGCCGATGACCTTCTGCCGGCAGACCGTCATGGGCAGAGCGCTTAAAAACCCGGCATACAGGCGGTATTCATACTTCGTCATGCGCCGCCGCATGGTTTTGGCAAGGTTTTTTGTTCGTTTATCCGGTTTTTGCATCGCGTCATCAGGCATTTTTTCACCTCCCTGTGAAACTGACCGCACCGGGTCTTTCTGAAAGAATCAGCGGTGCTCTTCTGCCGATCAGGCGCGCGATCTGCCCGTAGGAGGCGACTTTACCGCAAGGGATTTCATTCACGACTGACAGAATTTCGTAAATGAGCTGTTCATCCAGTACCTTTCTCATGTTGTTGCTTGCGCCTCACATGCTGATTCTGTAAGTTAAATTGGGGAACATATTCTGATTAAATCGACTTATCTGTTTCCTGATCATCCGGCTTTTAAATAGCAGCCACAAAGGCGGCATATGATCTCAAGAAAACGCCCGGGCTTTCACCCCCATTGGACGTTTCTCAGACGCGTACTGTATCGGAATCCTGTTTTTTATTTCATCCTGTTCAGGATGTCTCCTATGTCGCCGTTAATGCAGATCGACTTTGCTTTGATCTCGTCCGGGACATAAGCCTCATTGTAGTTCAGGCAGGCATAGGTGGCATCAGGCCATTCGTCTGTCATCTGCCAGAAAGCAAATTTGATGATGCCGGGCGTATTCCATCCCACGGCTGCCTCCAGGAAGAGAACCTTTCTGTTCTTATGCCTGCGGAGAAAATCAGAATAGCGCTGAGATGCTTTGTGCCAGCCCTCGTCCTCCACAAACGTATCATCCGCCCGAAGGTTCATGCTCATCGGCTCACCACAGACCGGACAGCGCGGGAGAAGCTCTGAGGGAACCTTCATCTTGAGGGCCGATCCTTCCGGAACAGTCAGTGTGCCGTCTTCCGCAATGGTAAAGCCCTGGGCAAGAACCATCTTTCGCACGGTCTCTTCATTGTCGTAAGTCTTATCATGACAGGGCCTGCTGCACTGCCAGAGGCCGTAATCTCCCTGCGTATAAAATAACCTGTGCCTGTCGAACCCGGCCTTCTGGAAACAATGGTCCACATTGGTTGTCAGGACAAAGTAGTCTTTATCCTTTACGAGCTCGAAAAGATCCTCGTAGACCGGTTTTGGCGGATCCATAAAGCGATTGATATAAATATAACGGCTCCAGTAAGCCCAAAGCTCTTCAGCAGGCCACTGCATCGCATAAAAGCCGCCGGAATACATGTCCTCGAAATGATACCTGCCAATGAAATCTGAGAAGTACTTCTCGAGACGCTCTCCTGTATAAATAAAACCGGCGGAAGTGGAGAGTCCCGCACCGGCTCCGATAATGACGGATTCCGCTTCATCCAGAGTTTTTTTCAGGAGATTGATCCCGTCAGGGGTATCCTGAGACCTTGGTATTCTGCGTCCGAACATCACGCACACCTCCTGAATGACATCCTCGCAGGGTTATGAGAAAAATGAGTGAGATACGCTTTTTCAAGCTCTGATTTCAGTCTCCGAAAATCCTTCCTCCGGCGCCCGGCTTTGCAGAACAGGCCGGATCGCAGGGCACGGACAGCAGAGAGCCCTTTTTGATTGATCTCCTGATGTCCGTCCGGTCTGTTATTGTAAAAGCCGTTCATAATATTCTTTATCCTCATCTTTAAAAACATTGAAGATTACCCGATCCATCCGACCGTCATGGTTCAACAGCCACTCTGATACTGTCTGCACCGCGATCTGGGCCGCCCTCCTGTTCGGAAAATGAAAGACGCCTGTAGAAATACAGCAGAAAGCGACTGTTTTGAGACCGTTTTCCAGACACATATCCAGCGTGTTGCGGTAACAGGCTGCCAGCTGTTCCTCCAGTTCCTTTGTCAATCCATTTTCGACAATAGGCCCAACGATATGAACCACCTTTTTCGCAGGGAGGTTATACGCGTCCGTCAGCATGGGTACGGCCGTCGGCTGCTCATAATCCCTGCCATACCGCATACGGAGCGCGTTCATCTGCCGATTGCATTCCGCTCGAAGCTGCACGCCCGCAAAGGTATGGATGCAGTTGTCAATGCAGGTGTGCATCGGAACAAAGCAGCCCAGCATTTGCGAGTTGGCGGCATTCACGATGGCGTCTACAGCCAGCCTCGTGATGTCGCCCTGCCAGACGGACATTCGATCCCGAATCACGGGGATGTCGGCAGGTTCCACAATTCCGTTTTCACGGATGCGCTCCTGCAGATACTCGTCCTGCACGGCAAGAACAGCCTCATCCATCTTTCGAGGCATTCGGATGTTCATAAGGGATCGCAGGATACGGCGTTTACCCTCGTCGTCGTTTGGCGTCTGCAAATCTTTATACTGAACAGAATCTGCTTTGAATTCCTCAACGAGATAATTCAGCCGTTGATCCTGCGTTTTTTTCTCATTCATGCTGTTGCCTCCTTTCTGCTGCGACTACCGGACACACGGAGACACAGTTTCCGCTTCTGTATTCGATTCATTGCTGACTGCCTGCCTCGTGTCTTCCGCGATATCGGCAAGCGTTGCGGATCTGAGTTTCTCTTCCATAGCTCTCTGCGCATCGATGAGACGCTGATCCAAAACCTTATGGATGTTTCTCCCCACGGGGCAGTCCGGATTCGGCTGCTCATGGAAATGGAAGAGGCCTTCCTCCGTATCCACACTGCCAACGGCTTTGTAGATGTCGTAAAGCGTGATCTCGTCAAGCCGCTTTGCGAGTTCTGCGCCGCTGCTGCCGCGCTGTGTCTGCACGATACCGGCTTCCCGTAACTGTGAAATGACTGTGCGGACGATGACAGGGTTTACCCCGATGCTCCCGGCAAGGAATTCACTGTTCACACGATCCCTATCCTTGAAGTAGTCAATAGCCGTGAGGATGTGAACCCCGATTGTAAATTTGCTTCCGATCTGCATTTTCCGCCTCCGCACAAGTTTGTCAGCTGATGGTTGTAACATATCACTTTACAACTCAGCTGTCAATACACAGATTACAACTTTTCAAAATCTTCATATTTTCCGAAGACAGACATCAAACAGCGGCAAAATGTCTGTGTGCCGGACGAAACGCGTCCGTTGTTCCCATCGGCAGGCTTTCAGCAGAGCACTCAGATATAAGAACCATTTATTCTGCTGAATAAGAAAAGCAGGATAACGTTGGATTTTTTTTGATTTTCACCGGTAAATGCAGTAATATTGCAGTTGGTGGTGATAATATGGTTAATTCGACAGCTATGTTGCTTCAGCAATATAATTCGTATGCGAATCCCGCTGCAAAGATCGGAAGGATGGCCAGAAACGGGAACCTGATACCGATCATCAAGGGACTTTATGAAACAGACTGTACTGTTCCTTGCCATTATCTGGCAGGGATTATTTACGGTCCGTCCTATCTGTCTTTTGAATTTGCACTGGCATGGCATGATTTGATTCCCGAAGCAGTATACACATATACATCTGCAACCTGCGGCAAGAAGAAAAAGAAGCAATATGAGACGCCGTTCGGAGTATACACATACCGGGATGTACCCGTTGCCGCTTTCCCTTACGGAACCGAACTCCATGAAGAAAATGGATACGGCTATGTGATTGCATCGGCAGAAAAGGCGGTGTGTGACCAATTATATACGTGTTCACCGTGCTCTAACAGGATGGAGCTAAAAACACTTTTGTTTGATGATCTGCGAATTGATGAAACAGCTTTTCATAATGCGGACATGGAGAAGATGGCAGAGCTTGCAGGACTCTATCAGACAACAAATCACCATCTGCTGATATCTATGATCAAGGAGATAAAGCGACATGAATACCATTATTGAACAAATGCTGTCTCAACGTAAGTCTGAAACGCTGGGAGACAAGAAGAACAGCATCAAAGAAATCGTTCAGGAGATCATCTTGTGCGGACTTTCCCGAGCGGGTTTTTTTCAGATGGCAGCGTTTTATGGCGGCACCGCATTGCGGATCTTTCATGGACTTGACCGTTTTTCGGAAGCTTTGGATTTTTCCCTGCTAACTCCGGATTCTGATTTTCATCTGGAAAAGTATTTGCCGGTACTGGAAAGAGAACTCGGCGCATATGGGTTTCACTTCAAAGCGGAAGCAAAGGTAAAAGCCAACGATTCCGATGTGCAGTCTGCATTTGTGAAAGGGAACACCCGGGAGCATATTCTGCTCTGCTATGCGGATGAGAATCTTGCACGGACAGTCGTTGGCTCTGAACTGATTAAGGTCAAGTTTGAAGTGGATACTGCGCCTCCTCCTTATGCCGGGTTTGAACGCCGGTTCAGATTACTCCCGATTCCTTATGAGATCAACCTGTATGATATGCCATCACTCTTTGCCGGAAAGCTCCATGCTGTAATCTGCCGTGCTTGGAAAAGCAGGATCAAAGGCCGGGACCTTTATGATTTTGTGTTCTATCTAGCCAATGGAACACCGGTAAATTTGAAGCATTTGAACGCAAGGCTGATGGATTCAGAATTTGCTGGTGCCAGAGAAGATTTGACATTGGAAGAAATCAAACAGATCCTTTTCAGCCGATTTGAGAGCATGGATTATTCGCAGGCGAAAGAGGATGTATTGCCGTTTATCCATAATCCGGCGTCTCTTGATATGTGGAGTAAAGAGTTCTTCCAGTCCATCACGAATCATCTTACTTCTGAATGATGGCATTCCGGCTGAACACAAGAAGATCCGGGGCATTCGCTCCAGCTTCATTCCTGTAATTGCATGATATTTCGCTGCAAAGTTGCTGGAACGGCACTTTTGGCATGAAAAGATCACGGTGCCGCATGCCCGGGCATACCCAAGCATACCCGAGAATACCCGAGAATACCCGAGAATACCCGAGAATACCCGAGAAGGTAATACCAAACCAATCCAATCCCAACCAAACCAATCCAATCCAAACCAATCCAAACCAAAGAGGGTTATACAGTACCTGAAGGTACTGTATGTCTGACGAAATGCGTCCGACGCCGCAGGCAAACCCCGCCGGCAGGGCACGCAGAAGGAAAAATCTTTTATCCTGTTGGATTGGGAGGGACAGAATAACGGCAGCAAATATGCCGGCAGGATAAAATGATTGACACGAAAAAACATGGATGATATAATCCAAAACAGATTGGTTCAAAAACAAAAATTTTTAAGGAACCAACCCGATCCGAATGATCAGACCGGGAAAAAAAGGAGGCAAAAATGAAGAAAGTATTGGTAGCACTCTTGATCGTGGCTGTGTTGCTCTGCAGCGCCCCGATGGCCTTTGCTGCGGACGATCTGTATACCGTCCGTATGGTCTATTGGCCGGGCCCGGAGTCCGATGCCATGGACGTCGTCCTGAACTACTGGAATGAAAACAAGGCGCAGGAAGCCGGCTTCTATGTGGAACAGGAATTATTTGGCCGTGACAACATCTTGCTGAAAGAAGAAGCACTGATGGCAGCGAAGTCTCCTGATGTGGATCTCTTCTTCACGGCTTCCCGCTGGCTTGGAAAGTACTGGATGCATATGGAACCGCTGCAGCAGTATCTGGACAATCCGGAAATCAACATCTATGGAGCTGACACAGAAGGCCGCATCCCCGCCACGGTTGATGGTTTCCGCTGGCTGGACGGAACTCTCTATGGCGTGCCGATGGATCTCTCCAACCACTTCCTGTATTATCGCAGCGACCTGATCGATGAGCTTCTCAGCAATGAGGAGTGGCAGGCAACCTACAAGAAGATTGCTTCTGAACAGCTGGGGAAGGAACTGGAACCGAAAGATCCGGCTGACTGGACCTGGGACGATTATCTTGCAGCATCCTTTTTCTTTACCAAAGCTTATAACCCCGATTCCCCGACGGAATACGGCAACTTCACCCATGGTAAAGTTATGGGCCCGACTGCTTTCCTGTGGACCAACTGCTACTGGTCCTTCGGGGGTGACTGGTTTGATGCTGACGGCAATGTTGCTTTTGATAACGATGCCGCCCGTCAGGCACTGGCAGTTTGGAAAACCTCTTTTGAAAAGGGTCTGACACCGGAATCCTCTGTGAATGGTGAGTTCGCAGAAGACAACGAAGCAATGATTGCCGGTCAGTGTGCCATGACCGTTCATTGGAATGCAGGTTACGCTACCATTAATGCGGAAGAATCCCCGGTTCACGGCAAGATCAAGGTCTGTGCACCTCCTGCCGGTCCGGAAGGCCACTTCGCTTATAACCATACCCTTGGTGTTGGTATCAGCAAGTATTCCGAGCATAAGGAAGAAGCTGCCCGCTGGGCTGCCTGGCTGTATACCGATGAAGCAGCGAAGCTTTACGCCGAAGCCGGCGGCATTGCTCCGTCCAAGGCGGTTCTGGCAGATATGTCCGACCAGTTCCCGGTCTATGGCTACATGGTTGACGTCCTGAATGACTGTGGTAGGAACCTGCCCCCAACCGCCGGTATTATCGAAGATATGGCTTGCGGTCTGCTCGCGGATGCCTGGAACGGTGTGATCGATTTCGATACTGCTCTGGCCCAGCTGCAGGCGGAAGCCACCGAAGAAATGTCTTACTGGCAGTAAGATCTGAGTGAATCTAATAATAGGACGGAGCAAATAGTTCCGTCCTTTTATCATTTAAAGACCAGAGGTTATGCGGATTCTATGAAAAAGAAAAAAATAATCAGTTTATTGCTTCTCCTGCCTCTGACGATTTGGCTGGTGGCATTTGCACTTTATCCGATTCTGTATGGGCTTCGGCTGAGTTTGTTCAATGCCAGGATCAATAATATTGAAAATCCGACTTTTATCGGGCTGCAAAATTATATCAAACTCTTCAGTAATTCCGAATTTGGGCAGGCTTTATTATGGAGCCTGAAGTTTGCAATCATCTGTACCTTTATCCAGATGGTCCTCGGTATTTTGATCTCCTGGCTTTTTCAGCGCGATTTTCCAGGGAAGGGACTGGCAACAACGTTGATCCTGATGCCGATGGTTGTTGCACCTTTCCTGATGGGCACTATGTTCCGCCTGCTCTTCAACGAATCTGTTGGACCGATTGCATATCTGCTTTCAGGCCTGACCGGGACCACAGCTTTGTTGGGAATGGCTTGGGTGAATCCAACGATTATCGGTGCAGATACAATCAACCGTATGCCGTTTGTGTTCATTAATATGTATTCTGCCATGCAGGGTGTTCCGCAGGAACTGCTGGAGGCGGCGACAATGGACGGTGCCAATGCTTTTCAAAAGCTGATCCATGTCACGATCCCGACGATTTCCGCTATTTTCGGCATCACTTTTCTTGAAAAATTATTGCAGTCTTTCCTGATATTTGAACTGATCTTTGCCATGACTGCAGGCGGCCCCGGAACATTTACACAATCTGTCTCTATTTTCATTTACCGCAGGGCTTTCCAGCGTTCGGATTATGGTATGGCCTGTGCTGCATCCTTTGCACTAGCACTGATTCTGCTGGTTCCTTCTCTCTATCTGGTAAGGCGAACGACAAAAGGAGATAAATAAGATGAGCAGAAAACAGAAAAAACGTCTTAGCACGATCTTTACTGTGATTGCTGTCATTCTTATCGTTATTGTTCTGGATATCGGTTTGATTACCAACGTCCTGACTGCTTTCAAAAGTCCGTTTACGATCTCTTCCACTCCTCCAAAGTGGATATTCAAACCGACCCTCGATAATTTTCGCAACGTACTTGGGAAGGGCAGCTTTGACTTTCGCCTTTATCTGTGGAACTCCTTTATCATTGCGGTGATTTCTTCAGCTATCGCTATTGTTTTAACCATTCCGGCGGCATATTCCATTGTACGCTATCACGGCGTTGGGGATGTGATCCTTGGGTCAACCATGCTGCTGCGTCTGGCTCCTGCCCTGGCTTTCGCGATACCCGTTTTTCTGATCTTCAACAGATTCAAGCTGCTGGACACAAAAATAGCGATCATCTTTATGCATACTCTTTTTATCACACCAACGTCACTTCTGCTGTTCATCGGCTATATTCAGGATCTGCCGAAGGAAATAGAGGAGGCTGCTTCGATTGACGGGGCCAATACGATTCAGATCCTGACTCGTGTATTAATTCCGGTGCTGCTTCCCGGAATCGGCTCCACTGCTATTTTGGGATTTATCACCAGCTGGAATGAGTATCTTTTCAGCGGGATCCTGTCATTCAAAAATTCGATCACAGCAACGGTCGGGACATCTTTCTTCATTACCAGTTATGCTGTGGAATGGGGAAATATGGCAGCTGCTATCACACTTTCCACGATTCCGACTGCGCTGTTTATCTTCATCGCTCAAAAGTCACTGGTAAAAGGCATGACTGCCGGTTCCGTCAAAGGTTGAGACGGTCTCAGGATTGGCTCAGTGGTATCTGTTTCTCAAATTAAAACGAAAAGGTGTCAGGGATAGTTCCCGGCACCTTTTTTAATAATTCTTCAAGCAGCAGAAAACACAATATATAGCATTCAAGCGGCTTGAAACACTATATATTGCAGACCTCTTCGCTTAAAATGCTCTCAGACGCATTTTAACGGCACTCTCAGCGCATAGAGCCCTTCGACATGAAATACATGGTAAAAGCCCAAAACGCCGTACAGCGCATTCTGACGCGCCTAAAAGGAGCAGACAAAATCACCTTCTTCGGCTCTTCATCCGTACTCCGGCCGGTGATGGTTTCACACCTGCTTTTTGTATTGGTTTTTGACTCAGCATTTTGAATGATGTGCCGGTCGATGCCGGTCAAAAACAAAACTTTTCTATAGACAATATTTTTTTTCTTTTTCTCGCGCGCGAGGAAAGTTTAGGAATAGACCGGCACCGACCGGCACACAATCTTAAACCATTGCTTCAAATTGCCCTTCCAGACCACACAGAAGAGGACAAGGTGTGTCACGCAGGGAACTCGCCTGCAGAGGGGAGAGTGGTAATTTTTACCCTGTGTTGTGTTAATTTGTAACCAAGATAAAGAGTAAGATACAGATACAGATTAAGAGTAAGATACAGAGTAAGAGTAAGATACAGAGACAGAGTTGCACAGTACCTAAAGGTACTGTGTGTCAGCCAAAATGCGCCCGACGCCCCATCAGCTTTGCTTTTTACCATCCCGGCTTTTCAGGACGGATCGGCTTTTCAAGTATTATGCATTCAGCTGGCGTAAAACGTGTTCTACACGGGAAATAGCCTCTTCCACCTGATTCTTTGCTTTGTTGATGCGGTCCTGGACGAGGAAATCCACTGCAAAGCCGTCAAAAAACCAGTCGGCGAAGGAAAGAAAATCATTTGCGTCAAAATCAAGAAACATGAGGCCGGCCACATCGCTCAGTTCATTGCTGAACTTGCGCAGATCTCTTTTTGCCAGCTCGATGTATTTCTGCGCATCCTTCATCTTGGAACGCTTGATCATGCTCGTGATGGCCCCGCCGCCGAGAATATCCGCGATACCCCAGTTTCTGGCTTTATTTAATTCATTTCTTGCCGCATAAAGGGAATCAAGGGCACGCTTCCCGGCGTCTATGGCCTCTCTTTTCTCTTTATTGAAGTCGTATACAGATGTATTTCTCTGCACAGAATGAACACGGGCACCGCAGGATGAGCAGAAATTTGCATTGTCAGGCAAACGGGTGCCGCAGGATGGACAATAGGGCATAGTTTTTCCTCCGAAAGATTTGTGGATCTTGTATTATACGGCAAACAGTCTTTTTTTCCTGCCGCTATCATGAATGCGAGACGGAAAACGCGGAGAGCTCATAGGAAGTATACTGCCTGAACAAACCGGGGTCAATAATAAACTGACCGATACAGGATTTTCTTTTCAGTATCCTGTCGAGGCTGTTTGAAAGAGCAGCATACGATCAAACGAAAAGATCCGGAGAAACATCGATAATAGTTAAAAGAGATTCTCTGCGGAGAGGCTGTTGTTCTGAGTTTTTTATTTACAAACCGGGAGAGTTTTTGTAAAATACTGTCTAAATAAAAAACTGTCAGCGGCGGAAGAACGGAATGCGCAAATGAGAAAAAACATCTTAAAACTGATCATACTGTGTTCAACGGGATATGCCGTTGTGCGGATGCTCCACTGGCCGATGGGATTTACGTTTTTTACCCAGCTTTCCAACCTGTATGTGGCGGCGGTGGTATTCTGCCAGATAGTGAGCGGGAGGCCCTTTCGGCTCTGGAAGTATACGGCAGTGGTTTCGATCCTGATCACGTTTCTCGTATATCTGTTCGTGCTCGCCCCGATGGAGCCGAAGGGGATCGCGGCGGCCTACCGGCAGGACCATTATGCCAGCTTGTGCCTGCATCTCATTACCCCGTTTGCCGCCACGGCGGACTTTCTGTTGCATGATGCGGATTATCCCTGGGAAAGAAAGCACCTTGGGATCGCCCTGTTTCCGCCCGTAGCGTATCTGCTCTTCATCCTGACCCTTGGGCAGGCGGGCGTGCGCTGGGGGGCAAGGCAGATGACCGCACCCTATCCTTTTCTGAATTACAATGCCCCGGCGGGGTGGTTCGGCTTTCGGCCGGACACCAAGGGGTATACTACCCTGGGGATCGGGGTATTCTATGCAATATTGATGCTGCTGGCGCTGTTTCTGGCGGTCGGATGGGTTTTGCAGGCGATCGTGAGACGGCGGTCTAAAAAATGCCGGATAAAACGCTCCGGGGATACTTTACAACCCGGGGAAAATCCTGTAAAATACTCCTATTATATAGGGAAGGAGAGAAGATGATCTTATGGCGACGGCAATTCATGTTGAAATCGATGTGCTGTTTCTTCTGATCCTCTGCTTTATTGCCTATCAGAGCAAAAACAACATCAGCCAGCAGATGAGCCGCATTCTGTTTCGGAATACGGTCTACGGGATCATGCTCACGCTTGCGCTGGATATTCTGTGGATGCTGATCGACGGCAGGCAGTTCCCGGGCGGCAGACTGCTGAATGCCGTCGTCAATGCGGTGTTTTTAAGTGGCGCGGAGGTGCTGGGCGTGCTGTGGTATCTTTATGTACTGGAGACGCTGGGCCATCATATCACGAAGAAGCTGTTTCGCTTGATGCTGCTGTCGGTGATGTTTTTCATTGCGCTGAATCTTCTGTCCGTTAAAACCGAGTGGATCTTCTACATCGATGATAAAAACGTCTATGTCAGGGGTCAGTATTTCTGGGTGCAGATCGTCGGGTCTTTGTCGCTGCTGCTGATCTCCCTGGTGCATATTCTCTTTACCCTGCTGTTTCAGAGAGAAAGAACGGATCTGGCGGTGATCCGAAAACTTCTGGGGTTTTATATCATCCCGGTGATCGGGACTTTTGCAGCCCTGCCTTTTTCGGGCATGCCGGGGACATGGACCTGTGCGGCCGTGTCCATCATACTGATCTATATGGATGATCAGGACGGGGAGATCGTGCGGGACAGCCTCACCGGGCTCAACAACCGGAAGACGCTGAAAAAGGTCTTTGCGGAGTATGTCAAACAGGCCTCGCCGCAAAAACTGCTGTGCCTGTTCATGATCGACCTGGATAACTTTAAAACCATCAATGATACCCAGGGCCATCCCACGGGAGACCAGGCCCTCGTTGCAGCGGCGAAGGTTCTGACAGGATCGTTGGGCTCCCTGCAGGCATTTGTTGCCCGCTACGGCGGAGATGAATTTCTGATCATGGGTTTCTTTCCCGACGAGACGGAGATCCGGGCGTATATGCAGATGCTCGAGGACCGGTGCACGGCCTTCAACCGTGAAAAGCAGCCGCCTTATGTGCTGCGCTTCAGCATCGGAAGTGCCGTTTACATGCCGGATGAGAGTTTTGAGCAGCTGGTAGAGCGTGCCGACAGCGCACTCTATGAGGAAAAACGGAGACACAAAGCTGGGAGGTAACAATTATGTGGAATGATTTTCAGACGGATGCCTATTCCGGCGTGATCGCGGAGACCGTTGCGCTTAACGGGCACGAAGGAAAGCACATCAACTGCTACTGGGCACGCCCCCTTTCCGCAGGCAAACACCCCGGGCTGGTGCTGATCCCCCATATGCCGGGGTGGGATGAATGGTGCCGGGAGACGAGCTTTCGCTTTGCCAACCACGGTTTCAGCGTGCTCTGCCCCGATATTTATCAGGATTACGGCTCCGGAAAGCCCGCGGAGGTTGCGGGAAGGATGCAGACGATGGGCCTGGTGAAAGACAGCAGTGTGATGGAAGACGCCAAAGGCTGTCTTGCCTTTCTGAAATCCCAGCCCCTGACAAACGGAAAAGTCGGCGTGATCGGCATGTGCTCCGGCGGGCGGCATGCGTTTCTGGCCGCCTGTACGGTGGACGGATTTGATGCGGTTGTAGACTGCTGGGGCGGAGACGTGGTGGCGGGCGCCGAGAGGCTTTCCGAAGCCCGCCCGGTGGCACCCGTAGACTATACGGACCGCCTGCAGATCCCGCTGCTGGGCATTTTCGGAAATGACGATGCAAATCCGGACAGGGAACAGGTGGATATTCTGGAAGACCGCCTGAAAGCGTGCGGAAAGGAGTATGAATTCCGCCGCTATGACGGCGCCGGGCACGGCATCTGGTATTATCACAGGCCGATGTATCGGCAGGAAGCGGCCATGGATTCCTGGAATGCGACACTGGCCTTCCTTGACAGACATCTGAAAGAATAGGCGGAGGTCAGCCGGATGCCTGTCGGAAAGGAACCTCCGGAGAAGGAACGGAGGCCATTTGCCGTGATGGCGAAGCCTGTGGGCTCCGCCTGCAATATGCGCTGTACCTATTGCTATTATCTGCACACGGAGGGAAGCAATGACAAGGGCCGCATGTCCCGAGAAGTGCTGGAAAGACTGATCCGGGATGCGATCACATCCTCTCCGGGGCCGGTGGTCTCTTTTACCTGGCACGGCGGGGAGCCTACCCTGGCGGGGCTGCCCTTTTACCGGGAGGCTGTGGCGCTGCAGAAAAAAATGCTGCCGGCCGGGTGGGAATGCTGGAACAATCTGCAGACTAACGGCCTTGCCCTTGACAAAGAATGGTGCGCCTTTTTGCGGCAGGAGCATTTTGATGTGAGCCTCAGCATCGACGGGGACCGGGCGAACCATGACCTGTTCCGGAAGGATACGGCGCAGCGACCGACGTATGAACGTATCGCGGCATCCATCCGCCTGCTGCAGCAGCACGGCATCGAGGCGGATCTGCTCTGCACGGTGACGGCCGCCGCATCAAAAAACGGAAAACAGATCTACCGTGCCCTGCGGGAATTCCAAACGGGATGGATGCAGTTCATCCCCGTCGTGGTGCGAAACGGGGAAACATCCGTCACGGAGGAATCCGTGCTCCCCGAAAAATACGGCACTTTTTTAAAAGAAGTGTTTTCGGAGTGGCTGTTTCACGACCTGGACCGGACGGAAGTCCAGCTTTTCAGCGAGATGGCGCTGGTGCTCAGCGGTACGCCGGCAAATCTTTGCTGGATGCGGGAGGAGTGCGGCGATGTGCCCGTGGCGGAAAAAGACGGCAGCGTCTATTCCTGTGACCACTTTGTAAAACCGCAGTACCGTATCGGCTCCCTTCAGGATACAAGCCTGCGTGATCTGGTGGATTCCCCTGCCCAGCGGGAGTTCGGAATGCGGAAAAAAACCGGTCAACCCAGGGCTTGCCGGGAATGTGAATGGCGAATGTTCTGCCATGGCGGCTGCCCGAAGGATCGCTTTCTCCCCACGGAGGGGGAGACGGAGAAGCAGTATTTTCTCTGCGAGGGATTGAAAGACTTTTTTGCCTACGCGGTGCCGCGCCTGAAGGAAGCCATGCGCCTCTCCGCCCTGGGGCGGAGCAGGCAGCAGATCATGGAAGAACTGACCTTGCAGGAGAGGGCGCGCTTCAAAGGCCTTTCCAGAAATGATCCCTGCCCCTGCGGCAGCGGGAAAAAGCTGAAAAAGTGCTGCCTGAAGTACTGCCCGTAAAGAGCTTCGCTGTAGGGAATCCCCCCGGTGAGCGGGCAAAAAAGAATAGAATAAAGGAAGACCCCTTTCGGGATATCGTTTCGATACGCCGAAAGGGGTCGAACGGTTATCGGAGAAAAATCAGACAGCACCGGGTTTGCCGAGCATGCGGAACATATTCTTCTTGTAGGCTTCCACACCGGGCTGGTTGAAGGGGTTGACACCGCTGATGTAGCCCGAGATGCCGCAGGCCATCTCAAAGAAGCACACAAGCGCGGCAAAGCCTGCTTCGTCGCGGCGGGGAACATTGATCTGGATGTTGGGCACGCCGCCGGAGATATGGGCTTCCTTGACGGCATCCGCGGCGATGGAGGAAACTTCGCTCATGTTGCGGCCGGCCACATAGTTCAGCCCGTCGGCATTGGCCTGCTCAAAGGGGATGGCATAGCTTCTGAGAGAGCGGTCGAAACGGACGATGCTCTCGTAAATGATCCGGGCGCCTTCCTGAATATACTGGCCCATGGAATGCAGGTCTGCGGTAAACTCCACGGAGGCCGGGAAGATGCCGATCCCGTCTTTGCCTTCGCTCTCGCCGTACAGCTGTTTCCACCACTCTGCCATGAAGCGGAAGGAGGGCTCATAGCAGCCGAGGATCTCCACGCCGTAACCGCTGCGGTAGAGATGCTGACGCGCGGCGGCATACTGCCAGGCGGGGTTTTCCGGAGAGCGCAGATCCAGCGCTTCCATCTCTTCAATCGCGCAGTCGATCACCTTGCGCACGTCGATACCGGCGACAGCCATCGGGAGCAGGCCTACCGCGGTGAGGACGCTGAACCGTCCGCCGATGTCATCGGGGATGACAAAGCTCTCCCAGCCGTTTTCGTTGGCAAGGCCTTTCAGGACCCCGCGCGCGGCATCGGTAGTGGCAAAAATGTGCTTGTCGGCATCGGCGCCGTATTTTTGCGCCAGCTTTTCCCGGAAGATGCGGAAAGCGACGGCCGGTTCCAGCGTTGTACCGGATTTGGAGATCACATTCACATCAAAGTCGGCATCCCCCAGCCGGTCGAGGGTATCGCAGAGATAGTCGGCAGACAGGCCGTTTCCGACGAAGAAGATCTGAGGATCCTCTTTTGCCGGGATGGGGCGGAGCAGTTCGATGGCGCCGCGTGCCCCGAGATAAGACCCGCCGATGCCGATGACCACCAGAGCCTTGGAGCGGGAACGGATAGTCTCCGCTGCAGCGACGATCCTGTCAAGTTCATGCTCTTTCATATACCGGGGGAAAGCCATCCAGCCGGTGAAATCGGAACCTGCTCCGGTACCGGATGCCAGCGTTTCATGCGCCTGGCGGGCAAGCTCAAAATCGGGGCCGGACCCTTTGAAAAACTGTTTTGCGCCGGACAGATCTACTCTAACCATAAGAACCTCCATATTTTTTAAGGATAGCACTATTATAAAGCGGAATCGGTGAAGAATCAATTGAAAAATGATTCAAGGCTGTTTTTTTACGTGAATAGGCCTAAAACAATATTATGTAAACTAAAATAAGGAGACGAGAGCATGATTCCGAAAAAAATGTTGAAAAATCTGTTGAAAATGTGCAAAAACCTGAGAAAGTCGAAACGGAAAGGCTGTCATTCTTTTGTAATAAACGTAGAAATTTGTAATTTATTCCCCATAATGACCGGTAAACCAAAATATCCTTTTGGACAAATGAAAATTTTCTCTTCCGCCGGCAAATGGTATTGACGGTTTTTCCGGGAAATAGTAAAATAAGCCATCAGGCGACAGACCGTAAAAAATGGAGGCTGGTTATATGAGGCGCCGCTTCAGATGGGATAAAAAATATCTGTACTGGGGAATTACGGCTTTTCTCGTGATTGCGGGAGGCCTGCTGTTTTATACGCTTCTGCGGTATTTTCCCGATGTGAGCAGCGGCTGGAACAGGTTTATGCTGATCCTCTCCCCGTTTGTGCTGGGGGCGGTGCTCACCTATCTGCTCACCCCGATGACGAAGCTTTTTGAGCGCATCCTCTCCTCAAAACGCATGAAAAATGCCCTGATCAAAGGCAAGTTTGCCCGCATCACGGCGGTGATCCTCAGCGAGATCGTGCTTCTGGTGATCCTGACGGCCTTTGTGCTGCTGATCCTGCCTCAGCTGTATTCCAGTGTGGAGACGATCGTGGTCAACAGCCCGGATTATTACAACAAAGTGACTGCTTGGGTGGAACTCAAACTGGAAGACCATCCCGAACTGGAGGACTATGTGGCACAGGGGCTGGACACTGTCAGCAGCCAGCTGATGGATATGCTGAAAAACCAGCTGCTGCCCTCTATGGGCAATCTGCTCAGCAGTGTGACCTCCGGTGTGTTTGCGGCAGTAAAATGGGTCTATAATCTGATTATCGGCATTATCGTGTCCATTTATCTGCTCAGCAACCGGGAGATCGCCCTGGCGGGATTTCGCAAGTTCCTGTACAGTGTTTTTTCCATCGAGACGGCGGAAAAGCTGCGCGCAGGCCTCTCTTTTGTTGACAGGACCTTTATGGGATTCCTTTCCGGGAAGCTGCTGGATTCCGCCATTATCGGTCTGATCTGCTATATTGTGTGCCTGATTTTGAAAATGCCCTATACGCTGCTGATCAGTGTAATTGTGGGGGTGACGAACATCATCCCGTTTTTCGGGCCGTTTATCGGGGCGGTTCCCTCCGCTTTTATTATCCTGCTGGTCAACCCGCTGAAGGCGCTGGTCTTTGTGATCTTTATCGTGATCCTGCAGCAG
Source organism: Oscillospiraceae bacterium (assembly GCA_017432615.1). Lineage (GTDB taxonomy): Bacteria > Bacillota > Clostridia > Oscillospirales > Oscillospiraceae > Limivicinus. The sequence goes on along the minus strand of JAFRIV010000024.1, from coordinate 50,385 downwards.
GTGGACGGCAATATCATCGGGCCGAAGATCCTGGGTTCGAGCGTCGGCATCAACGGTTTCTGGATCCTCTTTTCCATCATTGTGGGCGGCGGGCTGTTCGGGCCCATAGGCATGATCCTCGGCGTGCCGGTTTTTGTGGTGATCTATACCGCAGTCGGCAAGCTGGTGGATCGCAGGCTGAAGGGCAACGATTTGCCGCAGGATTTCGACACCTATATCAAACTGGACTATGTCGATCCTGCCACAAGAGAAGTTTATCTGAAAAAATAGACATGAAAAAGCGCACCGGTTACCGGTGCGCCAGTGTGTTTCTCGCCTCCGTCAGGCCGGAGACGAGCGCGGCAATATCTTCCCCGGTGTTATAACGGGAGATGCCGATACGCAAAGCGCCGTCTATCACATCGCTCCTCAGGCCGATGGCTTCGAGCACATGGCTCCGCCCGCCTTTTTTGCAGGCGGAGCTTTTTGATACGTAGACCTGATGCGCTTCCAGCAGATTCATCAGCACTTCGCTGCGCCATCCGGGCAGAGAGATGCTGAGGATATGAGGGGCGGGGGTGTCCAGATAGGTAAGCTCGGGAATGGCAGCGGTGAGCTGTGCTATGGCGCTTTGCTTCAGCGCCTGCATGTGGGCGATTGCCTCTTCCCGGCGGGCATAGGCAATGGCGGCAGCTTCGGCGAAAGCTGCGATTTGCGGCAGAGGCTCTGTCCCGGCACGGCGGCCGTCTTCCTGCCCGCCGCCGACAATCAGCGGTTTCAGATGCAGGCCTTTCCGGATGTAGAGTGCACCGATCCCTTTCGGCGCATGGATCTTATGGCCGCCGATACTGATCATGTCCGCCCCCAGAGTTTTTGCCGAAAAGGGGATTTTGGTAAATGCCTGTACGGCATCGGTGTGCAGCAGCGCGCCGGAGCCGGCACTTTTGAGCATCCGGGAGATCGCGGAAATGTCGGTCAGGGCGCCGGTCTCATTGTTCACCATCATCAGGGAAACCAGGATCGTGTCATCCCGCAGGGCATTTCGTACGCTCTCCGCCGGAATGGCCCCGGTGGCATCGGGGGAAAGACGCGTCACGGAAAAACCGGCCTGCTCCAGAAGGTCAAGGCTTTTTCGCACGGCATCGTGCTCCACCGCGGAAGAGATGATATGGCTGCCTTTTCGCCTCATGGCTTCCGCGCCCCGAAGCAGGGCCCAGTTGTCGCTTTCTGAACCGCAGGAGGTGAATACAAGCTCCTCGGGCAGGCAACCCAGTGCCGCAGCGACTTTTTTTCGGCTGCTCTCCAGCAGTTTTTTTGCGTTCCGCCCCATGGTGTGGGTGGAACTCGGGTTGCCGAAAGTCTCCGTCATGGCCTTCAGAGCGGCTTCGGCCGCTTCCGGGCAGACTTTTGTTGTAGCGGAATTATCCAGATAGTGTTCCATCTTGAACCTCATTATCATAAAGTGGCAGGGTGTTATTATAACGGATGAAATATCGAATTTCAACACTTGGATGTAAAGTAAATCAGTATGAAACGCAGGCGATGGAAACGATCCTGCTCTCTCGCGGGCACATGCCCGCACCCTCCGGGGAACGGGCGGATGTTGTTATTGTGAATACCTGTGCGGTCACTGCCGAGAGCGGGCGCAAGTCGCGCCAACTGATCCGGCGTCTTCGGGAGGAAAACCCGGAGGCGGTGATCGGGGTGTGCGGCTGTTACTCCCAGCTGAGCCCCGAAGAAGCACAGATGAGCGGAGGCACCGTCATCTTCGGCACAGGGGACCACGCCGCTTTTCTGCAGGCGCTGGAAAAGGCCGCGGAGGAAGCCACCGTCTGTGTGGATGATCCGTTTCGACGTTTCGTCTACGAAGAGCTCCCGGCCGGCGCCGTCGCCGGCAGGACGAGGGCACTGCTGAAGATCCAGGACGGCTGCGTAAATTTCTGTACCTACTGTATCATCCCGTATACCAGGGGGCGGCTTCGCAGCCTGCCGATCGAAAAGTGTGCGGAGGAAACTGCCCGCCTGCGGGAAGAAGGATATCGGGAGATCGTGCTCACCGGGATCGAGATCGCTTCCTACGGGGTGGATCTGCCCGGAAAACCGGGCCTTGCGGAAGCCGTCTGTGCCATCGGAGAGCAGGCAGGGCCCATGCGGGTCCATCTCGGCTCTCTGGAGCCGACCGTCGTGACGGAGGACTTTTGCAGAGCACTTTCCTCTGTGGAGCATCTCTGCCGGCATTTCCACCTGAGTTTGCAGTCCGGCTGTGACAGGACGCTCAAAGCAATGAATCGAAAATATGATACCGCCCGCTTTTATCACTCCGTACAGCTCCTGCGCCAGGCTTTTCCGGGCTGCGGCATTACCTGTGATCTGATTACGGGCTTCCCGGGAGAAACGGAGCAGGATTTTGCGGAGACACTGGCGTTTTTGCAAAAGTGCGCTTTTTCCGATATGCACATCTTCCCGTATTCCCGCAGGCCGGGTACACCGGCGGATAAAATGCCAGGGCAGTGTACCAATGCCGTTAAACAGCGCAGGGCGGCAGACGCACTTTCCGTGTGCAATGAGATGCACCGCAGCTTTCTGGAGGCGTGTGTGGGACAGACGCTGCCGGTGCTGTTTGAAACGGAAAAGGATGGTGTCAGCACGGGCCACAGCGATACCTACGTGCTGGTGCGCGCACCGGGGGAGGGGCTTCGCAACCGGGTCTGCCCGGTCAGGATCACCAATACAGACGGAGAGAGTCTCTCCGGGATCATAGAGGAGGAACAGTGATGTTCGACAGAGTATATAATTTCAGTGCGGGGCCGTCTGTGATGCCGGAAGAGGCGCTGCTGAGAGCACAGAAAGAAATGCTCAACTACGGAAACAGCGGGATGTCCGTCATGGAGATGAGCCACCGGTCTCCGGTCTTTGCGGAGATCTTTGAAAGCACCCGGCAGAAACTGCGGGAGATCCTTTCCGTACCGGATACCCATGAGATCCTGTTCCTCCAGGGCGGTGCGACGCTGCAGTTTGCCGCCATCCCCATGAATCTTTCCCGCGGGGAAACGGCGGACTATGCCGTGACGGGGAATTTTGCCAACAAGGCGGCCAAAGAGGCGGAGAAGTACTGCAGGGTGCATCTTGCCGCTTCCACGGTGCCAGCCCACGACAGGATCCCCGCACAGGCGGAACTGGATCTGTCTCCCGAAGCCTCGTATTTTTACTATTGTGCAAACAATACCATTTACGGTACCGAGTGGCATTATGTGCCGGAGACGGCGTCTCCCCTCGTGTGCGACATGTCTTCCGATATCCTTTCCCGACCGGTGGATGTATCGCGCTACGGCCTGATCTATGCGGGGGCACAGAAGAATATGGCGCCCGCCGGGCTGACGGTAGTGATCGTTAAAAAGGACCTCGCCGGGCAGGAACTGCCCGTCACCCCGCTTGTCATGAGCTATCAGGAAATGATCAAAGCCGGGTCTATGCTCAATACGCCTCCCTGTTGGTGCATTTATATGCTTGGCCTGACCCTGGACTGGCTGCAGTCCGTCGGCGGGGTGGTGGGAATGGAACAGATCAAGAAAGAGCGTGCCCGGAAAGTCTATGAGATGCTGGACAACAGCACATTTTATAAACCCCATGCCCAAAGAGATTCCCGCAGCGACATGAACGTGACGTTTCGCACGGAAAGCGCCGAACTGGATGCCGCTTTTGTCAGGGAGGCTGCACAGCACGGCCTTTGCAACCTGAAAGGCCATAAGATCGCAGGAGGGATGCGGGCGTCGCTTTACAATGCCATGCCGATGGAAGGCGTGGACGCCCTTGTGAGCTTTATGAAGGAGTTTGAAAGAAACCATGTTTAAAATCAAAACGATGAACACCATTTCGGAAAGAGGGATCGGGGTGCTCGCCGGCCGCGGGTATGAAGTCGGGCCGGATGTCAGCGCGCCGGAGGCCATGCTGATCCGCAGTGCCGACCTGCATGAAATGCCGCGAAACCCGGAACTGCTGGCGATTGCCCGTGCCGGTGCCGGTTTCAATAATATTCCCATCGAGGAGTGCGCGGAGGAAGGCATTGTCGTATTCAACACTCCCGGGGCTAACGCACAGGCGGTCAAAGAACAGGAAATGATGGAGCTGATCATGGCCAGCCGCGATGTACTGGGCGCCATCGACTATGTGCGGTCCATCGCTGACAAAGGGGCGGAGATCCCCTCGCTGGTGGAAAAGGGGAAGAGTGCATTCTCCGGGCCCGAACTTCTCGGCAAGACGCTTGGCGTCATCGGGCTGGGGGCGATCGGCGCGCTGGTGGCCAACATTGCACTGGAATTCGGAATGACTGTCTACGGATACGACCCCTTCATGTCTGTGGATGCGGCCTGGAAGCTGAGCCGTGAGGTGAAGCACGCCGAAAACCTGGATGAGATCTTTCTGTACAGCGATTATATCAGCATCAACGTGCCGTATACCCAGTCGACCCATCACATGCTCAATGCGGAGGCGTTTTCCCGCATGAAGACGGGGGTGCGCATTATCAACGAAAGCCGTGCGGAAGTGGTGGACGACGAGGCAATGACCCGGGCACTGGACTCCGGAAAGGTCAGCAAGTATGTGACGGACTTCCCGAATGAAACGATCCTCAAAGCGCCGAACGTGATCGCCCTGCCGCATATCGGGGCCGTGACGCCGGAGAGCGAGGAGCGGTGCGCGGAAATGGCGGCGCAGGAGCTGATCGACTATCTGGAAAACGGCAACGTGCGCCACAGCGTCAATCTGCCGGACGCATCCCTTTCCCGCATGGGGGTATGCCGGCTGTGTGTGTTCCATCGCAATGTGCCGCGCATGCTGACGAAGATCCTGGACTTTATTTCCGACCGGAACATCAACGTGGAACATATGATCAACAAACCTCGTGACAAATACGCCTATACGATCATCGACCTGGGAAAAAAGATCAGCCCGAAGACGGCCGATGCCATCCGCGCTATGCCGGATATCCTTCGCGTGCGCGTGATCTATACCGACTGATATGACGGAAAAGCTTTATTATGCCGACAGCCACCTGATGCGCTTCAGCGCCCGGGTGCTCCGCCTGGAAAGCCTGCCGGGAGGCTCTTTCACTGCCGTGCTGGACAGGACCGCATTCTTCCCGGAAGGGGGCGGACAGCGCGCCGATACCGGTTATCTCGGCACGATGCGTGTGACGGATGTGCAGGAGAAAGACGGCGAGATCGTCCATTTTCTCTCCCCCGAGGGGGAGCGCCTTCCGCCGGAGAGCGGGGCGGAGGTCTTCGGCGAAGTGGACAGGGAAGTGCGCTTTCGCCGGATGCAGAACCACTCCGGTGAGCATATCGTCTCCGGGCTGGTGCATGCTCTCACCGGGTATGACAATGTGGGCTTCCACATGGGACGGGAGTCGGTCGTGATCGACTTCTCCGGCCCGCTCACCCGGGAACAGTGCCTGGAGGTGGAAGAGCGCGCCAATGCCGCCGTGCGGGAGAATCTGGCGGTCCGCACGTTTTTCCCGACTGCGGAGGAGCTGGCGGTGCTCCCGTATCGCTCCAAAAAAGAGCTGAGCGGAGAGGTGCGCATTGTGGAGATCCCGGGAATCGACCGGTGCGCGTGCTGTGCCCCCCATGTAAAACAGACAGGGGAGATCGGATGCATCAAGCTCCTCTCCTGTGAAAAACACAAAGACGGTGTGCGCATGGAAATGGTATGCGGCCGGGATGCGCTGGATCTGTTCCGGCAGTATCAGAAAAGTGTAACGGGGATCTCCAATCTCCTCAGCGCCAAACGGGAGGCTGTTCTGGAGGCGGCGGAACACGTGCTGGAAGAGCGGGATGCGCTGAAATTCCGGCAGGTCGCCCTGGAAAGGCAGCTGATTGCTTTCCTGGCGGATCGCGCAGCGGAAGAAAAGGGCACGATCCTGCTTTTCCCGGAGACGGAGATGAGTGAAGCGTCCCGCCGGGAACTGGTCAATCTGCTGACGGAAAAGCACGAGGGGATCGCCGGGGTGTTTGCCGGAAATGACGAGAGCGGATACCAGTATATCCTCGGCAGCAGAAATGTTGATCTTCGCCCCCGGGCAAAGGAGATCAATACCGCCATTCAGGGGCGGGGCGGCGGCAGACCGGAGATGATCATGGGCTCCTGCCGGGCATCCAGGGCGGAGATCGAAAAGCTTTTTCGCGGAGAAGACGGTTAGCGTTTGTTGACAGCTCTTTCACAATATAGTAAAATTACAGTGCTTTTCACAAGAAAATGCAGGCTGTTTTCAGCACAATGACCAAGGGAGATTTCGTGAAGGACTTAAAACCTCTGATCTTCTCTGAGGATCTGCTTCAAAGCGCCGACAATGAACCGGTGCGAAACGAAAAGGAAGAGGGCTTGCCGGATCTTCCCAGCTGCTGACAGAAGCTTGCTGGGCATCCGGTGTAAGAAAAAGGAGGTAGACATGAAACAGTATTTTGAAATTGTGGATATCACAGCCCGGGAGGTCGTGAACCTCGCCTTTGAGCCCACTGTCGAGGTGGAAGTCACCCTGGATGACGAGACCGTCGGCCGCGCTTCCGTACCGACGGGGATGCTGCATGCAAAAGAGGCTTCCGTTGCAGTGGATAATGTGAATATTGAGATCTCCGAAGCACTGCTTGCCATGAATGCCCTGGACCAGCCGTCCATCGACAAGGTGCTGCTGGAGCTGGACGGCGCGGAAGGCAGCCGACTGGGGGCAAACGCGCTTCTCGCGGTTTCCCTCGCCTGCGCGAAGGCGGCGGCTCTTTCCTCCGGCCTTGCCCTATACAATTATGTGGGGGGTGTCAACGCCAAAATGATCCCGAATGTGGTGAAGGCAGAAAACACGACCGCACTGACGGACTACCCCACACTTACCGATTTTGTCACGGCATGCGGCAGACTGCGCCGGGAGGGAAAGAAACTCGTTCTCTCTGCAGGGCAGGGAGAGACGGAAGACCCGGTTTTGGCTGATCTGGCGGTGGCCATGAATGCGGAAGGTGTTGTAACGGCCTCTTCCGCTGTATGCAATGAACTCGTCCGGATTGAAGAGGAGCTGTTCGATGTGCCGGAATATCCGGAAGAGTAAAATCCGTTTTCTTCCGGCGATCCTCGCAGCGCTGCTGTTGCTGTCAGGCTGCGGAGTCACGAAGGTGAAGGCTTCCTACGTCACTTCCGGCAGGGTGGAGACAAAGGGCGGCTATACCGTGCGTTTTACCCCGGCGGAGAGCCGCGCCATGTCCAACATGATGATCGCCAACCGTTTTGCGCATACGGGGAAAACGCTTTACGGCTCACGCCATGACGAGCTGGGGCTGCCGTACCTCTGCCGCATGAAATATACCGCCGGGCAGAACGGCATGTACGTGCGGGAAACAGAAGCAATTGAGACCCGGGTCGATGCCCAGTATCTCACGATCTCCGATTCCTTCCTCTATTATCTGCGGGAGGAAATGGACGGGAAGACCTCGCTTGCCCGCCTCTCCGTCGCTTCCGGGGCTGCCCTCAAGCCCGAAACGCTCTATGATGCCCCCTGCGATTTCCTGAGCATCCGGGACGGCCGCCTCTATTTTACCGACGAAGTCCATCATCTCTGTTCCCTGGCACCGGACGGCACCGATAAAAAAGTGCTGCTTGCCGATAAGGAGATCTATTATCCGTATCTGCTGACGGCGGACCTGCTTCTGTATCAGGATGATGCGGATGGAGAGAGCCTTCATCTGCGCTATCTGCCCACAGGGTTTGATCTGCGCATTGCCCCGGGGCGGGTGTTCGGCTTTGTTTTGCAGGGGTCGGAGCTGTATTTTCTGCGATGTGAAGAGCGGGAAGGGGAAAAGTGCCGCCTTTGCCGCACGGATCTCAATGATTTCCTTTCTCAGTTTGATCCGCTCGCTGCACCGAATGCAGCCTTCGCCTTTGAAGTGGAAACCTCTCCCGAGGTCATGGGCCCGCGCTTTTGCCTGAACGGGGAGCATATCAATGCCTCCAACTATAAAAGTGCGCCGCTTTCCCAGTGGCAATCCCTTTCCGACGATGCCTGGGAGGTCGGGTATACGGCAGCCTGCCAGTATGTGGCGGAAGAGTTTGAAATCTTTTACGATTATGACAAAGAAGGCCGCATCGAGAAGATGCTCTTTTATGAACCGGCCCTCAAACGGCCGGGGTATATTGAACTGTATCGGTATTCGTAACGGCTGCGATGGTTTTTTCCCATGCTTCCCCGGCTTTGTGCCGGGGGTTTTTTATCAAAAAATTTATTTACATCCTGAGAAAATTGGTGTATATTTTTTCCGTTGTTTTTCAAGACCGATTGCCGCGGCAGCGGTGCCCGGCATATGTTTTTCCGCAATAAAAGCGGAAGGATCGAAAGGTGGAGGGATTATTTATGAGCCGTCTGGTTGGAACTGTATCCCGCGGCATCCGCGCTCCCATTATCCGGGAGGGGGATGATATTGCAAAAATCGTGACAGAATCCGTGCTGAATGCATCACAGGATGAAGTGTGGGGCTTTCCCGTCCGTGACAGAGATATCATTGCGATGACGGAGGCAATCGTGGCGCGTGCCCAGGGCAATTATGCCTCTGTTGAGGATATTGCAGCCGATGTGAAGCAGAAATTCGGCGGAGAGACCGTCGGAGTGGTCTTCCCGATCCTCAGCAGAAACCGTTTTGCCGTCTGCCTGCGCGGCATTGCAAAAGGCGCAAAAAAGATCGTCCTGATGCTCTCCTATCCGGCAGATGAGGTGGGCAACCATCTGGTAGATCTGGAGGAAGTGGAAAAGCTCGGGCTCGACCCGTATCAGGATGTGCTCTCCCTGGAGAAATACAGAGAGCTTTTCGGCTACCGCAAGCACCGTTTTACGGGTGTGGATTATGTGGAATATTACGGGGAACTGATCCGGGATGCCGGCGCGGAATGTGAGATCGTTTTTGCCAATCATCCGGCAAAAATTCTGAACTACACGAAAAAAGTGCTCTGCTGCGATATCCATACGCTGCCCCGTACAAAGCGCATTTTGAAAAATGCGGGGGCGGAGATCGTTCTGGGAGTCGATGAGATCCTGAATGCGCCTGTCAACGGTTCGGGATATAATGAAAAATACGGCCTTCTCGGTTCAAACAAAGCGAATGAAGACACTGTAAAACTCTTCCCCCGAGACAGCCAGTTCCTGGTCGAGAAGATTCAAAAGAATATCCTGGAAGCAACGGGAAAACATGTGGAGGTCCTCGTTTACGGGGACGGCGCTTTTAAAGACCCCGTCGGCGAGATCTGGGAGTTTGCCGATCCCGTCGTCGCTCCGTTCTACACTGCCGGCCTTGAGGGGACCCCGAATGAGCTCAAGATCAAATATCTTGCCGATAATGATTTCTCCGAGCTGGAAGGGGAGGCCCTGAGAGAGGCTATTAAAGGTGAAATCGAAAAGAAGGATGCCAACCTTGTGGGCAAGATGGCTTCCGAAGGCACAACGCCGCGCCGCCTCACCGATCTGATCGGATCCCTGTGCGATCTGACATCCGGCTCGGGAGACAAGGGCACGCCGATCGTCTACATCCAGGGCTATTTCGACAACTACACCACAGAGTAAAAACACAGATATAACTTACCGGGGAGGGCGCTGATACTGCACCCTCCCTGTTTCCTTTGAAGGCTGTGGAGAGAGCAGTGTCGGAGGGGGAACACTGACGCAGAGTTAACCGTTGAGAGCATTTCTCAAAAAACACTTGGACTCTTGAGTTCGATTGGAAAAACGAATATAATATCTTTTCGTAAAGGACACAGGAGAGGGATGACGAAATATGCATGAAGCCTTATATCAGTTTATCCGGGCACATTATACAGAGATCCTCGCCATTCTTCCTATGATGCTTCTGCTTACCGGCCTGGTTATAGCCGTCGGAATCGATCCCTATATTCAAAAGCGTCAAAAACGGATCCTGCTGATCATTTGCGCACTTGTGTTCAGCCTGATCACCCAGAATGAACTGGATCATCTTTTGTCAGTCGGCCAGCCGGTGGTCATGCTCCGAAGAGCGGTCGACATTTATGGTTATTCCATCCGGCCTGTCATTCTTCTGCTCTTCCTGTATATCGTCAGTCATCGGAAAAACTTTGGACTGTGCTGGGTCCTGATCGGAATCAACGCTGCGATCCACATGACGGCGCTCTTTACAGACATTTGCTTTACGATCGATGCGGACAATAAGTTTCAGGGAGGATGGCCGTTGGTTAAGGACAGCTGCCTGCTCGCCAGCCTGATCCTGCTGACCCTGCTTTTATATTTCACATTCCGGGACCATCTCACATCAAAACATAAGGAGGCATGGATTCCGGTCTTCGCGGCGTTCACGATTTTCCTTGCGCTGCTACTGGACTCTTCCGTGGCAGATACACCGCAGCCGGTCAGCTTTTTGACGATCTCCATCGTAATCAGCAGTGTATTGTATTACATCTGGCTGCATTTTCAGTTCGTACGGGCGCATGAGCGAGCGCTGACCGCCGAGCAGCGCATTCAGATCATGATGACACAGATTCAACCGCATTTTCTGTACAACACTCTTGCCACTATCCGCAGCCTCTGCCTGCGTTCACCGGAGACGGCTGCGCAGACTATTGATAAATTCAGCCGCTTTCTGCGGCAGAATCTGGACATGCTGGATCATGTAGGCCTGATCCCGTTCAGTCAGGAACTGGAGCATGTCAGGATCTACACCGAGATAGAGATGCTGATGTTCCCCTATATCCATATCTGTTATGATATCAAGGGTGAGGACTTCCTTTTGCCGACCCTGTCAGTGCAGCCACTGGTGGAAAACGCCATCCGGCACGGTGTGAGAGCCAGAGAGGTCGGGCAGATCGACATCATTGTCCGGGAGAGCGAAAAGGGGCATACCATTACCATCCAGGACAACGGGCTGGGCTTTGATCCGGCCGTTGTCAAAGCCTCAGATGAAAAGCACATCGGCATCCGAAACGTCCGGGAACGACTGGAAAAGCAGTGCGGCGGCATGCTGCATGTGGAAAGCCAACCGGGAGCGGGTACGGTGGTAACACTTTTCGTTCCGCGCACAGTGGTTGACAAAAATAAAGGAATGAGAGAAGGTGCCGTGTGATGAGAGTGATGTGTGTGGACGACGCGCTGCCGATCATGGAAGACACCGTGGAGATGTGTAAAAGACTGGAGAGGATCACAGAAGTTACAGGCTTTACCCGCCCCAGAGAGGCGTTGGAGTGGTTGGAAAGCCATCCGGTGGATCTGGCGCTGCTTGACATCGATATGCCGGAAATCAATGGCTTGATGCTGGCGGAGAGGCTGAAGCGAAAAAAACCGGACGCGGCAGTCATCTTCCTGACGGCTTTCCCGCAGTATGCCGTACAGGCCATCAAACTGCGCACAAGCGGCTATCTGCTCAAGCCGGTCAGCCTGGAAGAGCTGCGGGAAGAAGTGGAATACGCCTGCTTGAATCAGCGGGAGCGCCCCGCCGGCCATATCGTGGTGCAGACTTTTGGAAATTTTGAGATTTTTGTGGGCGGAGAGACCCTCGCTTTTCACCGCGCCAAAAGCAAGGAGCTGCTGGCGTATTTGATTGACCGGAGCGGGAAAGGTGTGACCCGGCAGGACATTTTCGCTGCGCTGTGGGAAGAGGGACTGTATGACCGCTCCAGACAGAAATATCTGGACGTGATCATCCGCTCTCTGCGGGAAACGCTCCGGGAAGCCGGAAGTGAAGGAATATTGGAAATCAAGAGCGGTTTTCTGCGCATACGTCCGGAACTGCTGGACTGCGATCTGTACCGTTTCCTGAATAACGATCCGGCGGCTGTCAACGCGTACCGCGGGGAATATATGCCGGAATACACCTGGGCGGTTTTCAACACGGAAGCCCTGCTGTCAAAAGAGCAAGTCTTCCGAAGTGCCTCTGATTTGTGACACAACCACACAAAAAACAGAATACAGCGGTATAACAGGTTGCATTTGATGGGCATTTGATGGACAAGGCATGATAGGATAAAATTGCCTTGTTATATCATTTGCGTTCACATGCGAAAGCTTTGAACCGAACAATGAAAGCAGGGAAGTCGCGGGAGACTGATCCCTGTTTTTTGATTGAAGCAGGAAAAACATCCTTAGAAAGAAAGGAGAAAATGGAAGTGAGAGAAAGAAAGATCAGGGAGCACCGATTCCTCAACAAACACACGATCCCGGGCGTGCTGCTGCTGATGCTGGGCGCGCACCTCATAGTGGAGATCCTGCTGAGCAATCTGGCGGGGATTCCCTTTGCAATCATCTTCAGGGAAAACGTCAGTGCTGTGACCGCACTCTCCGAGGCTATCAATATTTTTGCCGCGTTTCTTGTACTCTCCCTCTACTGGCGGCACTTCTATCCGGAATTTGAGGGCAATCTAAAAGGCGGCTCGCAGGTGGGGAAATGGACACTATTCGGCGTTGCGGCGGCCTTGGTGTTCACGCTTTGGGACGTCATTCAGAACCATGGCTCTTCCAGGATCGGCTTCCCAGGCAGCGTCAATATTCTGGCCGGGCTTATGGCCGGTGTCTGTGAGGAAACGATATACCGCGGGGTGGGGACCTCCTATCTGATGCGGCAGTGGCGCGAAGAAAAAAAGATCCTTCCTGCCATGATCATCACCTCGACGGTATTCGGTCTGATCCACCTGGTGAACCTCTCCGGAGGTTCGCCCCTTGTGATAGTCATCCCGCAGGTCATCAACGCCGGGGTGATCGGAATGCTGCTTTGCGCGGTATACCTTCGCAGCGGAAACCTGATCCCCGTCATGGTTCTGCACACACTGAACGATTTCGGCAAGTTGATGTTTATCGACGTCCTGCAGGAGGGCGGCGGCTACAGTGCGGATATAACGATTTCTCCCGCTGAATTCATTCCGCTGATCGTCTCGCTGGTCGTTTATCTCGCTGCGGCGCTCTATCTGGTCCGTTCCTCCAAGCGGAAAGAGATTATCGCTCTTTGGGATAAAAAGTGGAACCAAGCTGATCCGACGAGCGGGAAATAACCGCGAAAGCATTGGCTGTATTCTTACACACGCCCCCACAAATAATATTACATCGGTACCGCTTCACTTCAAAACGTATGCGGTGCCCTGCACAAAAAGAAGGAGAATAAACATGAAGAAAGCCATCAGCATTCTATTGACCGTTGTGATGCTCCTTTCCCAGGGAGCCGCCGCGTTTGCGGACGGCGCCCCGGACTACAGCACCGGAACGCCCTGGCCGGATATCGATCTGGAAGGGGTCGTTACCCCTGATATGCCTGCAGAATTGAAGGACAATTTTGCCCTGTACGTCAACAAGGACAAGATTCTGAAACTGGAGATCCCGGAGGGTTATTCCTATGGGGGAACCATCATGGACCTTCTGATGCTCCAGGCAGAGGACGTGAAGAATATGTTCCTCGGGGAGGCGCCGGAATCCCATGACGCAAAGCTGGCCTACGATCTCTTCTGGCTGATGATGGACTGGGACAGCCGGAACGCGCTGGGCGTCGCCCCGCTCAAGGAGCGGACCGAGGCGATGGAGGCAGTCTCTACCGTGAATGAACTCATGGCATATTTTGTGGAGACCCCAATCGAAAAGCAGCTCGGCTCTCTCTGGAGCGCGGGCGCAATGCAGGATCTGGCCGATTCGAGCCGGTATATTCTTGTCGTATCTGACGCCGGACTGCTGCTGGAGGACAGCGCAGAATACCGGGCGCTTACGCCATACGGTGCCATGAAGAGAGAAGCCTATTCAGACCTGGCGAAGAAAATGCTTCTCAAGCTCGGCTATTCCAAGGAAGAGGCCGCGCAGAAGATCGACAACAGCTTTGCTTTTGAGACCATGCTGGCTGAGGTCATCTATACCAGTGAAGAGCAGCAGCGGCCGGACTACTTCGGTCGTATCTATAACTCCTATTCCCGTGAAGAACTGGAAGCTTCACAGGGAGATCTGCCCATTCTGAAGTTTATCGAGCAGACCGAGGGGTATCTGACCGCCGGGGAATACATTGTGATGAATCCCCAATATCTGGAAAAGCTCAACGCGCTCTGCACGGAGGAAAACCTCCCCCTGATTCGGGATATGCTCATTGTATGCGGCGCGATCGGGCAGGCTGGCACGCTGGATCGGGAATGTTATGAGTGGAGAGTAGAATGCGACAACGCGATCAGCGGGGCAACAGGGATCCTGGATGACGAAACCGTCTTTTCCGGCGCAGTCTCAAAGGTACTCAGCTGGCCGGTGGCGCAGCTCTACACGGAAACCTTCCTGCATCAGGAGGACAAAGATCGCATTTACGCCATGGTCGAGGGAATTCTGGACGCCTATCACGGGGTTCTGGCAGAAGCGGATTTCTTCACGGATGAGACCCGGGCACGGGCGATTGAAAAGCTCGAAGCGATCGATAAACGCATCCTCTATCCGGACAGCTGGGAGAAATACAGCTGCGAAAAGCTGGACTTCAAGTCCCGGGATGAAGGCGGCACCCTTTTGGATGCTTCGGCGGCAATCGCAAAATTCGCGATAGCCCAAAGTGTTGCGGATTTCTCAAAGCCGGTCGACAAGGAGAAATGGGGCGAGGCCCCGCATACGGTCAACTGCTTCTATAATCCGCAGACGAACAGCATTTATATCATGGGTGCCTTTGCACGCGGCGATATGTACCAAAGCGACATGAGCGACGAAGAACTCTACGGCACCGTCGGCGCTGTAATCGGCCATGAGATCTCCCATGCTTTTGACTCCTCCGGCGCGCAGTTTGATAAGAACGGCGATATGATCAACTGGTGGACAGAGGAGGATTATGTGATCTTCCGGGAGCGGAACGAAAAAATGGCAGCCTACTTTAACGCCATGCACCCCTGGGAGGGGCAGAACTTTTACGGAAGCATCATGACGGGCGAAGCCTGCGCGGACATGGCGGGGATCAAGGTCATGCTCCGGCTGGCCGCGGACAATCCGGACTTCGATTATGACCTTTTCTTCCGTACCTATGCCAATGTCTGGCTGCTTAAAGACACGCTGGGGATGGCCTACGCCCGCATCAACGATACGCACCCCATGGGCTATTTGCGCATCAACGCCACACTGCAGCAGTATGACGAATTTCTGGATTTCTACGGCATCACCGAGGGAGACGGCATGTACCTGGCTCCCGAGGACCGGATTGCGATCTGGTGATTGGGCCCTGTTAAAAAGTGTGACATACAGGGAGGAAAATGTATCATGGGCTTGATCAGTATTCCCTTTTCAGCCTTTTTGTATTGGCTGATGCTGCGATCCGGGAAGGAAGTTCCCTTTCCCAAGCGCGGCTTGCTCTTGCTGCTGCTCGCAGGGGCGGGCAGCGTGGTTCTGTCGATTATCCTGACAGTACCGCTGTCGGCTATTGTCTCATTTTTCCGGCTCGGCGTCTTCACAAACCCCGGCGAATGGCTCTCGGCGATCCGAACCGACCCTGCGGCCGTCAATGAGCTGGTGCAGAATGCCAAGAACAGCATCCAGCCGACGTTCCTCTTCAACCTGATCAGCATGTTTTTCACAGCCGGTCTGCTGGAAGAGGGGCTCAAGTTCCTGACCTGCCGGGGCGCCATCCGGAAGAAGGGCATGGTCCGTACCTGGATGGACTCGGTGGTGTGCTTCGCCGTCGTGGGGATCACCTTTGAATTCCTGGAGAACATTGCTTTCGGGATGGACCTGGATTTCATTTCCGCATTGGTTCGCTCACTTGGCTGCGCGCATTTCGTGTTCGGCGTGATCATGGGGTACTTCTTCGGGAAATATCGTGTGACCGGGCAGAAAAAGTACGCATGGCTTTCTTTCGTGGTGCCGCTTGCCTACCACACAGTCACCAACGCCCTCATGGCATCTATAGAGCTGAGCAAGGCTTACAACATTTTGGGTTCGATTGCAGGCATCAGTCACATGGTCGCCACTGTGGTGACAGTGATCGTTGTGCTGCGCTGGCAGAAACACAAGACGCTGGACGTGCCGGTCCTGCAAAAAGCAGCAAATAAAAAGGAGGCAGTAATATGAGCAAAGAAATCGAAAAAACCGTATCCGTATCGGAGGCACCACGCGGAGCGCTCTCTGTTAAACGCGCGAACATCTTTTTCTTGTGGTACGCTGTGCTCATGATCGGCCTTGGCTCTGTGAAGATTCCCGGACTGCCCATGACATGGGTGGCTCTGATCTATTACATTCCGCTGCTGGTCGTTGCATCTCTGCTGTGCCGGAAGGAAGGCAAAACGATCCTGACAGCCTATGGATTCCACAGAGTAAAGCCGCTCACGATCCTCTTGACCATTGTGCTCTGCATGGCAACGCATTCAATCTCACATCTGATTTCTTCCCTGACCAACCTCCTGTTTCCCAGCTTTTTTGAGTCTGCCAGCAGAAAGATGCTTGGCGGCAGCTTTTTTGTAAACTTTATCGGTGTGGCGATTATCCCGGCCTTCTTTGAGGAATTTGTCCTCCGCGGAGGGATGCTCAACAGTTACAGCGGCACCGGGCGGCTGCGCGCCTCCGTGCTGCTGACGGCGTTTCTGTTCGGCCTGATGCATATGAACCCCACCCAGTTCTTTTATGCCTTCGCCATCGGGATCGTTCTCGGCCTTCTGTTTGTGCTCACAGGCTCCATCTGGCCCGGCATTCTGTTCCATTTTCTGAACAATGGCATGGCGCCGATCTCAATGGTCCTGGAGGAGCGATTTGGGACTGACTTCGTACAGAAATATATCTTCCCGTTCTCACGGGGGCTTTCCGATCTGAAGAGCGCGCTTGTCACGATCACGGCAGCAGTGGTGGGACTTGTGATTGTCGTGCTGTGCCTGCGCGGCATCGCCCGGTGTGAGGGAAGCCGGGAAAAACTGCGCCTCTGTGTCCGCGGCGGCGGAACGGCGAGCCTCGTCACCCTCCCGCTGATCATTGCGATTGTCCTGATGTGTCTGATGACCGCCGCAGTGACCTATAGTATGATTATGAGTCTTGCGTCTGTGCCGGCATAAAATCGTTTTAATTGATGAGGGAATTCATGCTCCGAGTGCGGTGATCGGGACAACAAATATGCTGCTCTTCCATGATGAATTCCAGTTAAACAATATGTATTCTTTGGGGCTGTGAAGAAAGGATGAGAACAAACTCACCTGACCTTTACAGCCTTTTTGTATAGGAACCAGAAAAAACAGGGCAATAAAACTTGGGCTACCGGAGTGACGCGCCTGTGAAGTTGCCTACTCCCGAAAAGCATACCGAAGAAGTGCCGCACATGCAAGTTTACGAACGACGATATCGGGTAAAAGACTCACGCAGGCCGGATTTTCCAGTATCCTTGACCGGTACGAGCCTCTGCACTTATAAGGTTGAACCGCTGTGTACGGAAGAACAGTACGCACGGGACAGGTCAGGGCTTACGTAGTTCTTTCTACTCAATACAATCTCCGCAGTACCGGTTGATGGAATCGTTTTTGTCATGTATAATAGCGGTGTGATTCTGCCTGAACCGGCTCTGTTCAAACCGACCCTGTCAGAAACAGCGGACGTTGCCGGAAACTTCTTCTCCCGGGAGCTGTACGATGAGCCATATGCCTTACGAAGAAAAGATACCGCCGGAAGCGGCGGAAAAAGAACCGGCCGCGGCGGCGCCCGGGCTCGGCACGGAAGAGCTTCTTGCCCTTCTTTTCAATACTACGAATCTGCCTCTTTTCCTGAACGGAAGCGCCTCGGATATCACGCTGCCGAATTTCCATGAATACATTTCCTCTTTATGTGCCCGGCAGAATGAGGTGCCTGAGCATGTCATTCAGCGCGCCGGACTGGAAAAATCATTCGGGCATCAGCTGTTCAGCGGCAGGCGCACCCCGTCCAGGGATACAGTCCTGCAGCTTGCGTTCGGTTTTTCACTGTCGGTGCCGGAAACGCAGGATCTTTTAAGAATTGCCAGAAAAAGCCCCTTATATCCCCGGGTAAAAAGAGATGCCGCCATCATCTATTGCCTCTATCACGATATTCCCTTTGTGGATGCCCAGATCATTCTCTATGATTTGAACCTACCGGTTCTGGGGGGAGGGCGGAAGAATGATTGACAGAAAGACTGCCGTGCAGGAAATAGAAACCATATTCTCACAGGCAGGCTATCCCGAGGCATTTCTGGCGGATTACGATCAGCTGGAATGCCTGGCGTCCCATCGGGGCAGGGAGACGTTTCTGGTGAGAGAAAAAGGGACGCAGCGCCTGTGCGTTGCAAAATGCTATGACACCGCCCTGTTTAAAAACCTGGATCCGGACTGCATTCTGAGCGATCTGCATCATGAAGGGCTCCCGTCTTTCTGCGGCAGTTACAGAAATGATTCCCTGTTTATTATCGTGCGCTCCTATATTGAGGGGGTTCCGCTCAGTGAGTATGCCGGAGAGAAGGAACTTTCTCAGGAGGAGGTGATCCGGCTCTGTGCAAAGCTTGCCGAAATATTGATCTATCTTCACAGCCGGACGCCTCCGGTTATTCATCGGGATATCAAGCCGGAGAACGTCATCATAACGGAAGAAAAAGAACCTGTCCTGATCGATTTTGATATAGCCAGAACTTTTAAAACCGCGGAGGAGACGGATACCGTATTTTTCGGGACGAAAGGATATGCTCCGCCCGAGCAATACGGCTTTGCGCAAACGGACTGCAGGTCGGATATATACGCCTTCGGGGTACTGCTCCGTTTCCTCCTGACGGACAGTGTACGGGAAAACAGCAAGATCCGCCTTTACCGGCCGTTGAAGAAAATCATTGACCGGTGCACGGCTTTTGCCCCGGAAAACCGCTATTCCGATATGACGCAGGTCAGACGCGCGCTGCTTGCCGCAAACCCCCGGTCACAGGCCATGCGGATTGCAAAGATCTCGATCTGCGCTGTTGCAGCTGCGGTGATTCTTTTGTTTGCCGGGATAAAGATCTATGAAAAAGTTACCTATAATCCTTTTACAGACGGGTCTGTGATCCCTCTTGTAATGCCGGACGAAGAGCGCCAGCGGGAGGCTGTCTCCTATCTCCAGGCAAAGTACGGTACACAGCTTTTCGATAATACAGCTGCTTATTATACCGTAGGGATGATGAAAGAGACGCTTCTGGAGCTGTATGAAATGGAGGAGGAGTATGTGCGCATTCCCAACCCGATGGAACCTCCGCAGGAAAGTGAAGCTCATTTTCTCCCGTGGTCGCTGGATGATGCGCAGTATATCGACAGGGATTATCTTGCCTACTTTGTGACAAAAGCCTACTGGCCGGAGATCGCTGCCGACTGGTCCTCCATCAGGGGAACGCCTGAAGAATACCCCGGCATCACGGTCTCCCTGATGTGGTGTGAAGATCACGGGATCCTCACCGGCGTGAATCGGCCGAGAGATGTTTCCTGCGGAGAAGCAGCGATCGCATTTGCCAATGCAGATAAAGTGTTTTCTTTTCAGCAGGCGGAGCAGAACTGAACAAAGGGACAGGTGGGCATGATGCCCACCTGTTTCTCTTCGATTCCTGCTATAATAAACAAACAGCATTCATAATAAAAAATAGGGAGGATAATAAAAATGGGAAAAACGATGAGACGGTTCGCCTGGCTTTGCGTTGCTTTATTCCTTGCGCTTTCCGTATCCGGCAGCGGTCACACAGCCTTTGCAGAGTCTGATCCGGCACCGACACCGGAAGATTTCGCCGGGGATTATTCCTGCACGACCATTTCTTTCGGCAGCAATGTCGTGCCTCTGCAGGAAGAACCCTATACGCTTACGATCGACGGGGATGAAGCCGTAATCACCGGGATCAGTGAACTGGGGACGGACCCGAAGAAACTGCAGTTTGAGGATGGAGAGCTGTACTGGGTCCCACCCGAGGAGAATGTGCGGGTATTCACCCTGCGTCTGCAGGAAGAAGGATTGGTGACCTTGACCTTTGACGGGATTCCGGAAGCTCCTGTTTTCCGTTTTGACCCGGTGCTCCCCTCGCTGGAAGATTATGCCGGAAAGTATGTCGGTAAAACCATTTCCTTCGGGGAAACCATGATCCCGCTGGACGAGAAAGAATACTATTCGCTCGCAATCGAAGGCGATGAAGCAACCATCTCCGAAGGGATCATTACCGGAACAAACGGGCCGGAAATGAAGACGATAAAGCTGATCTACGAAAACGGAGAACTGTTTTGGCAGCCGGAAGATGCCGATGTGCGGGTTTTTGCCATGCACAGGGCACAGGATGGCTCTCTCACCATCACATTTGAAGGAAATCCGAACATTCCTGTTTTTCACTTTGACCCGGAAGACCTTCCGCAGTGACCCTGTAAGAGCAGACCGGTCCCGTATCGGCCAAAAATCCGAAAACTGTTCTTTCCATTGCCGGTACAAAATACACAATATTCTGTTATCAGGAGTTTCGTGTATTTTGTACCGGTTTTTTATATAAATAAGCAGCCTGCCTTTGCTGATATGCTTCTATGTAACCCGGCTGTCAAACAGTCGACGGCCGCCCTGATGCAGACTTACCGTATCCATCCTATCGGAAAGATACCATATCGGAACCCGGAGATCTTAAGGTCCGGGAACCGATCAACGAATGAGGCAATTCTGATTCCCCAAATGATCCTTTTCAGAACCACTGTTATTGTACCAATACGCTTCTCTGTTGTCAATTTATCCGAAACACGTTGACGGCTTTTCACGTCAACGTAACTGCTCGCCAGTGTTTCACTACCTGGCAAGCAGGGCCTGCACATACAGGTTTTGCAAATTTGCGGCATGACCAGTTGGCTGTTCAGTACTTGGCAAGCAGTGTCCAGATCCGGTTCTTCCTGCAAAATCTGCACGGGATCGTTGGGAACACCTCCCAAACCCGGAGATCTCACTTCGTGTGAACTGCACGTTTTTGCAAAACGCTAAGAATGATCAAAAGCTTTTTTCAAATTTGTTATCCCGCCATTTATCCCGCCATCATAGTTGATTTATTCCGCCACGCATGATAAAATGAAAACGCGGAAGGGAGGTCTGTCAAATGATGCGAGAAGACGAACACAGGGAATTTAAGAAAACGACCGGGGAGCTGAATGAGGCTATGGTGTCTGTCTCTGCCATGCTGAACAAGCATAAGCAGGGAAAAGTGTATTTCGGTCTAAGGAACGATGGCACGCCTAATCCATTTACCATTACCGACTCCACCCTTCGTGACGTTTCCCGGAAAGTTTACGAATCCATAAAACCGCAGTTGATACCCGTCGTCGATATTGAAGAAATCGAAGGCGTCGAGGTCATCACTCTTACGTTTTCCGGAGAAGACGTACCTTACTCCGCTTTCGGAAAGTACTATATCCGCATTGCTGACGAAGACAGAGAACTGTCCCCTTCCGAACTTCGCAAGATCATGATTCGCAGGGAGTACGAAGAGAACTGGGAGAACAAAACCACGGATCAAACCTCAGACGATGCGGATGAAAAAACTGTCAAAGCATTTTATGATTCCGCCATTTCCTGCGGCAGACTGCTAGAGATCGAATACGATAAACGGAAGATCCTGGACCAACTCGGTGTTCTGAATGGCAATCATCTGACAAACGCCGGGGTCTGTCTGTTCTCTTCCAGAAAACCCATTGCGTTGAAAATGGCCGTCTTTGCCACCAACCACAAAGAGACTTTTCTGGATATGGACCGGACAGAGGGGAATATATTTGAGCTGATCGACGCGGCGGTGACCTATATCATAAAGAACATCCGCTGGCGGGTCGAGATGAGCGGGGACGGCATCCACCGGAAAGAGATCCCCGAGATCCCGGTCGACGCCATAAGAGAAGCTGTAATCAACAGCTTTGCACACGCACGTTATGATCTTTCCGTCCAACATGAAATAGATGTTTTCTCGAACCGTATTTCCATCTGCAACCCGGGTTCCTTTGCCAATGAATTTGAGCCGATAGACTTTTATACCAGAGATATCCGTTCGTACCTGAGAAATGAAGTGATCGCAAAATCGCTTTATCTCTGCAAGGATGTTGAGACCTTTGGGTCGGGGATCAGGAAGATCTACACGCTTTGCAATGAAGCGGGCGTCAAAGTATCGTACATAAATGAGGAGACGGCGTTTACGATTGAATTCTCAAGAGACGACCGGAATATCCCGCCAAAGGACGGCGGAATAAATGGCGGGATAACTGAAGCGGAGCTGATGCTGCTTTCTTTGCTGAAGCAATCACCGTCCATGACAAACGCAGAACTGGCGGATGTGTCCGGAAAGTCTGAGAGAACCATATCCAGGCTGCTCGCGGCACTGAAAAACAGAAAGCTGATACAGCGGATCGGTTCAAACAAAACGGGTTACTGGAAAGTGATGTAATGGGTATAATAGTGTCTTCAATTGATCGGGATTTCTTTGATATTGGAGCAACTCTGGTGGACGAGGAAGCGGCATATCGCCATAATCCTACAGGATAAGAAAGATTATGAACGCAAAATTATTAAGGTTGTTCAGCGGCTTTCCGACAAGGCTCTTTGAAAACTATGACAACAGCGCGTATCTGGACGGAGACTGGTGCTGGTGTGTGCATCCTTTTTCCGTGACGGACCAGCGTCTGCGGAATGGAGACAGAAGCATGTCCTTTGTCCTGTCCAATTATCTGGAATCAGATTTTGAATTTGTGTTCTTTACGTCGGTGGTGCTGACGGACGTGAAAATCCGGGAAAACATCCTGAATGGGATTACAGCTAGGGATTATGAAACCATCGCCTTCACGCTTACCTGCTCTGAGGAAACGCTGAAAAAGCGGAATGATAAGCGCGGCGATAAAGATGAAACGAATTACTACTGGCTGCACCTTCCGCCCTGCCCGGGGGGGAATATCGTTATCAATACGGACAACAAAAGCATCCGTGAGGTTGTCAAAGAAATGAAGGTGCCGATCAATGCCGTGAGCGAATGAACCAGAGTGTGGATAAGTAAGAAATACGATTGATATGGATCGCAAGTTTTTGGAAAGATAAATCCAGGGATCTGGTTTGATTAGTTACACAAATACCGGTCTGCCGAATCATATAAACAGCAGACCGGTATTCCTTTTGCCAACCTTGACAGACAGGTCCCCAGTTTTTCAAAACTTTCTTATGAGCATCTGCCCTTTGCACAACCGTCTCTGCCGGTACAGAAGATCTCTACGGGTCGATTATTTTGACAGCTCCCTTTCCCAGATCCCGTCTGTTTCCGTGAATCCAAGATGCTTCAGATAGGACACGTGTGATTCTTCCGCGTTGCTGTAGCGGATCCGGAGCGGAGAAGGAAGCTGATCGAAAATGAAGCTGCCAACGGAGCAGTCCCGGTAGGCAGGAGTGGAATAATCCAGAGCAATATTCAGGATTCCGTCCTCTTCCCGCCCCACAAGGATCCCCGCCGGTTCGGAATTATGGAAAACCATATAAGCACGATTCGGCTCCATTTTCTCAGGGCGACGCTGCGGGAAAAAAGCGGCGATGTCTTCGGCATGATGCTGCAGAAAATCCTGCACATAAGTTTCTTCCGGCCGCAGCGAGAGCAGGCGATAGCTGGGGTCTTCATGACGCAGTTTCCACAGAAAGTGAAGATTGATGCCTACCAGGCAAAAATTCATAACAGCCGTTGGAAAGGAATGGATGATCAGCGCATAAATGGCGAAGATGACGCTGCCGACAGTATTCACGATGCGCAGTTTTACTACAGAGGTCATCAGAAAAGAAACCAGGACCAGCAGGGAACCAAGATAGCCGAAGGCTTCAATAAGCATAGCAGTCATATCTTTGCAATCTCCTTTAAAGACGTAATCAGGGACGATCCTTGCGCTGACAGCCTGATGCAGCGCCGGATTTTTGATCAGGATGCAGCAATGAAAGGGCAGTTGTGCCGGAAAGCAAATTCTTCAGCAGCGGAACCCGATTGACCAATGATGCTCAGCGTCGGCGTCTCACCGAATGCCTTCTGATTTATGTCTTCCGTCGCTGCCGGAATATAGATATACAGCAGATTCCTGCAGTTTGCAAAAGCGTCCTCACCGATGGAAAGAGTCCTCTCTGAGAGCTTGACAAAATGAAAAGCACCGCCAGCAAATGCTTCATCCTGAATAGATGTCAGGGAAGCGGGAAGTATAAAATCGGGTATCGCCCATACCGCATATAGTGTGGTATCCGCATTCTGAGAAAAAGTATCCCCAGGCTGATAAACAGCTGTGACCGCGCTTGCACTTTCTGCCCATCCCACGAAGAACTGCCCGTCTCTGCCTGGCCTGACATTGCTGAGCGTTATGGACTCTCCCTGCTTTTTCGTCTGCGCGGCCGGAGCACCCATACCGCCGTTTGCATCATAGGAGACCGTGTAGGTTGAAGGCTGTGGAACCCCTGGCCAGCGCGTGAACAGGTAATCGGCATTCTCCACTGCCTGGGAGGAAAGCGTTCTGCCCCAGTGGATGGAACTGTTGTAGTTTCCTTCAGCGATGGTTACGGAATCCTGATTTACCTGTAGTATAATGACACTATGGCTGTCATTATCGATCCGCAGAATATCGCCGACGCGAACGTTTGAGAAAGATACGTTATATTCCTGCCACAAAGGCATATCTGAGCCGAAGGCGGCATCACTCATGATCAGCGCGAAGGCGGCACAGCCTCGGCCCGTGTAATGGACGTTGTACCCGTCATACTCACCGCCATGCCAAAGATAGGTGTTTTCGTAAGAGTCATTATTCGTATAAGGCATGCCTTCAGGATAACCGGACTGCATAGCCATCAGGCGATCATATACTGCTTCCTCCGTATACCAGGAGGGATCCCTTGCTGCCTGCCTATATCCGGATACAGACTCTTCCGGGAGGATCTCTATGCTATAATCCGATGCAGCCAACGCAGTGTTATTCAAAAAAGGAAGAAAGCAAAGCAATAAAGCCGACAGCATTGAAAAGATCGTCTTGCTTATTATTCTCATTATACTTAACCACTCCCAATTGAATTTTTTCCGAAATCATATATTTTACAGAAGCTTAATAAAGTATAGCACGGATTTTCAAAGGTTTCAAGAAAATGCGGGAAAGCAAAAAATGTGGGAAAGCAGGTATGCTGACTATCTGAAAGAAAAACCTGTGATTTCCGGCAGTCCGGTTGATGGAATCGGTTATTTCCCCGGTGTGCCAGCCGTGTACTGCTTGTGCTTCTGCCGCATTCATGATATACTTCCATAAACAAAGACGGTTCCTGTGTAATATTCCTGAAGAGCACCCTTGCGGCAATTCGGAATTTCTGCAGGAGTAATAAATTTTTTTGACAGACAGATCGGTGAAGAAACCGGGCATCGGAAAGGAAGGCCGACAGAAATGGTATACTATGTCAATATCCAGGCATTGCGGGACGGAAACGGGACGGAAGAGAGACCGTTTCGCCATATCAGCGATGCCGCAAAGCTTGCCCTGCCGGGAGATGAGGTACTCGTAGCCCCGGGGATCTACAGAGAAGCAGTACACCCCCTTCACGCGGGGACTGCGGAAAAACGGATCGTTTACCGCTCGGAAGTGCCGGGAGGCGCTGTGATCACCGGAGCGGAGCTCCTGTCCGGCTGGGAACGGTTTTCCGGCAGCGTCTGGACAGCGCACATCAGCAACAGCGTCTTCGGCGCATATAATCCCTATACCACCATGGTCTGCGGAGACTGGTATTTTGCTCCGACGGTCCGCCATACCGGCGCTGTTTTTCTCAATGACGCCATGATGTATGAAACCGTTACCCTGGAGGAATGCCTTGAAGCAAAAGCGGACCCCTGCGCCTGGGATGCGGAGGGATCCACCTGGAAATGGTATACCGTTCAGGAAAACGGGGAGACAGTCTTTTATGCAAACTTTCACGGGAAAGATCCCAACCGGGAAAAAGTGGAGATCCTTGTACGCCGCAACTGCTTCATGCCGGAGGAAGAAGGCATAGGGTATATCACGGTAAGCGGGTTTGACATCAACAAGGCGGCAACCACTTGGGCGCCTCCCGCCGCCTATCAGGACGGCATGATCGGTCCGCACTGGTCAAAGGGATGGATCATTGAAGACTGTGAGATCTGGGGCAGCAAATGCTGCGGCATTTCTTTGGGTAAGTACAGGGATCCGGAGAACGATCTGTATTTTTATACAAAGCATGTCAAAAGCCCCACACAGATGGAGCGCGATGCCGTCTGCCGCGGTCAGGAGCACGGCTGGCTGAAGGACAATATCGGGAGCCATATTGTGCGGCGCTGCCATATCCATCACTGCGAACAGACAGGGATCGTCGGCAGGATGGGGGCGGTGTTTTCCACGATTGAAGACTGCCACATCCACCATGTATGCAACTCCCAGCAGCTCGGCGGTGCGGAGACGGCCGGCATCAAGCTGCATGCGGCCATCGATGTTACGATCCGCCGCAATCATATCCACAACTGCATTATGGGCATCTGGCTTGACTGGGAAGCCCAGGGAGCGCGGATCACGCAGAATCTGCTGCATGACAATCAGCGTCCGGAGGGCGTCCTGCCGGCCAAGGGAGCGATGTTCTCCAACGATATCTTTATTGAGGTTGGCCACGGCCCGACGCTGATCGACAACAATATCCTCCTGTCCAAAATGTCCGTCGTTATGCCGAGCGAGGGGCTTGCCTGCGTGCATAACCTGATGGCGGGTGCATTCGGGCTGATCAATTCCGGGGTTGACAGTATTGTCAACGGGCAGAGAGAGCCGCGTTATACGCCCTATCATTTCCACCATCGGACGGAAGTGGCAGGTTTTATGACGATCCTGCACGGAGACGACCGGATCTGCAACAACATTTTCCTGCAGAAGCATCCCGTCACAGATCCGTCGAGAAAGCCGTCTGACAACAATTATGAAGTAGTCGGGACGGCTCCGTTCGATATCTTTCCGACATACGAGGAATGGATCTCCCATTTCATGATGGGGCAGGAGCCGGACATGCATGCTCTGGCGCAATACCATTTCGGCCATCTCCCGGCATGGGTAGACGGAAATGCCTACTTCAACGGGGCAACGGTCAGCAGGCACGATAAGCACAGCCTGGTCCACGAGCAGGAAGACGCCTATGTGACGCTGACGGAAGAAAATGGGAGGATCACCCTGAAAACGAATCTGTATGAAACCCTGGAGACCGATCAGAACAGCATTCTCACCAGCGATGCTCTCGGGTACGCCTTCGAGCCGGAGCAGCGCTTTGAAAATCCGGACGGCTCCGACATCGTGTTTGACAGGGATTACTTTGGCGCACACCGCGGCCTGAAGACGCTTCCCGGCCCGTTTGCCGAAGGCTTCACGGAAAAGACCGTCTGGTAAAAGAGTAAAAAGGTTCTTCTGAAATTACAGCACAGAACGCACAGTATTCCGTCGAGGAATATTGTGCGTTTTGTGCTGTGAGGATCAAAAAATAACCGCATAGCAGCGGGACAGCAGAAATAAAAGTTGAGTTTTCTGCTTAGAATCGGAAAAAAACTTTACGGTTGATATTGCGGCCAATATCACATATGAATGTTATCTTCAAGAAAACCTGGTATAATGCAGGAAACAAGATGTGCGAAAGGCTATAAATCAACACCAGCTTTAGGAGCGCACATCGAGTAATGGAAAATGCAAGGTGTCAACAAGAAATCGCTTGCAAATGCTTGCAATTATTTTCAATTTGGCATATAATATAGGCAAAGGAGCGTGATTCAGATGGCAAACACTTCTGCTGTCTATGCCCGAATTGATACGGGGCTGAAAGAAAACGCCGAGGGAATCCTGTCCAAACTCGGCATATCCCCCACCAGCGCCATTCAGATGCTGTACAGCCAAATCGTGCTGCAAAGAGGAATGCCCTTTGAGCTTCGACTTCCGATTACGGCTCCTACCGCAATCGGTGGTATGAGCCGTGCAGAGCTGGATCATGAACTGAACAAAGGCATGGAGTCGCTCCGCGCCGGGAATGGCATTTCCGCCGATGAGGTGGACGCTGCGCTTGCGCGGGAATTCGGTATATGAGCAAAAGCTTTCACGTTGAGTATTCGCCGGAAGCACTTGATGATTTGAGGGCTATCTATTCCTACATTGCCTTTCATTTGAAGGAGCGCGAAACGGCGAGCAGGCAAGCCGGTCGCATCCGCTGTGAAATCCGAGCTTTGAGCGAAATGCCGGAGCGGTATGCGCCTGTGGACTGGGAGCCATGGGCTTCTATGGGGATGCGTAAGCTGCCAGTAGACAATTACATTGTGTTTTACCTGGTGGTTCCGGCAAAGCGCCTCATCAGCATCGTCCGTGTTTTATACGGCGGCAGAGATATCGAAAACATCGTTAAAGAAGAACAGTGAGATCAAAAGAGCAGACCAATCATCGGCCTGTTCTTTTTCATACCCATGCGGTGCTTTTTTCCACTTATTCATTTATGTCGATCTCTTTTTCCCTGCGTTTTAAGACTCTCAGCAAATCCTCACGCAGTTCATCGCTAAATCCACTGAGATCCTTCGGCGTGAGGACTTCGCAATTCAACAGGCAGAGAAGGTTTGTTTGCATTTTGGATCGGCTCATTTCTGTAATCAACACGCCGGGATTCCGCTTGTCTTGCCGAATCCTTTCTTCCAGCACCCAGAACTTGTCGGACGCGAGCGCGTCGCCATTTAGGATTTCCATATACTCTCGAAGCAGCTTTTCCATTTAGGCTTTGGAGTTTTCGTATTCGCTGGCCGTATCTTGCTCTATACAAGTTCGGTCATATGCGGAACATAAAAAAACAGAAATCAGAGTATGGTTGCCGTAGGCGTATCTTGCTTTGGAAACGGAGCAAAAAGGAAAATATGAAAAAATGGGAAGTGAACACATCCCAATATTACC
Source organism: Oscillospiraceae bacterium (assembly GCA_017432615.1). GTDB lineage: Bacteria > Bacillota > Clostridia > Oscillospirales > Oscillospiraceae > Limivicinus. Next base: position 21,531 of record JAFRIV010000024.1, on the reverse strand, counting down.
GCACAGCAGAGACAGCAGAGACAATTCATACCTTTTCAGACGGCAAACTGTCCCGTTTGTCCCGCTGTCCGGAATGTCTGAGCGACACAAAGCATATCCATTTCGGCTGTTTTCTGTTGAAAAGTATGCTTCTGATTCGACAATAATTTCAGGACTACTGAAAACTTTGCTTGACATTCGGCCTGGAATGATTATTATTTTGGCAATTAAATACTGCACAGGAAGGATTGCCGCTGCAATCATGATATGCTTCCTGACCTGTGGAGAAATAAGAAAGAGGAGCTGACGGAAAATGAATCAAAATTTCAGAAAACGCATCCTGATGAGCGTGCTCGGGGTCTTGATCTGCGGGGTCAGCGTCGGGATGTTCAAACATGCAGCCCTCGGGGTCGATCCCTTTCAGACGCTTATGAGCGGGCTGGATGCCGTGATCCCGATCCACTTCGGAACACTCTATGTCATTGTAAACCTGATCCTGCTGCTGTTTGCCCTTGGATTCGACAGAAAGAAAATAGGCCTTGCCACGCTGATCAACTTATTCCTGCTGGGATACGTTGCCGAGTTTTCCCAGGCCGGTATGGCACGGGTATTCCCCGAGCCGACTTTGGCGGTGCGCTTCGGGATCCTTGCCGTCGCCATTGTGATCATGTGCCTGGCCTCCGCCTTCTACTTCACGGCTAACCTCGGCGTCTCCACTTACGATGCGGTGGCGCTGATCTGGGCAGAGAGGCAAAAACGCATCCCTTTCTCGGTCTGCCGTGTGATCACGGACCTGATCTGCGTGGTATGCGGCGTTTTGCTGTGCAGGGCGGCCGGGTTTTCATTTGTGCAGATCACCGGAGAGGTGGGGATCGGGACGATCATCACAGCCTTTTTTATGGGGCCTCTGATCGATCTGTTTAACAGGAAAATAGCCCGCCCGTTCTTGGAAAAGGGCGGAACGGAACCGTGAAAAGAGGAGAAAATGAGAAAAAGACTTCTTGAATTTTCTCAGGTTTCTCAGTACAATATCCTTGATATATTATGGAAAAAACGGTCTTTTACAAGGAGACATCCATGGAAAAACATAGAAACATCCTGAGGGGAGGCATCCGGCAGAAAATATTCACGATGCTTCTGGTCACGATCGTCCTGATCATAGCGGCCTACACGGCGGTTTTTCTCTATCAGTCAAAGAGAGTGGAACAGCTGGTCAGCGATACCTATGATGAGCAGAAGCAGGTGTACATAGACAACGGACTTGAGGACCAGTATGAAGCTATCCGGAGCAGGGCTGTCACCTCTTTCCACAATGAAATGTTCCATGCCAGAAATATTCTCATTCTTCTGGTGGTGTTTATTGTGGCAGCGGGGATGGCATCCGCGTTTTCCATCACGCGGCGGATCATCGATCCGCTGAATACGATCACGCGGCGGGTGGCTTCCCTGGGCGTTCGGAACAGGCAGTTCAAGATGGAGAAGGTCTACAGGACCGGAGATGAAATTGAGGTGCTGGCGGAGTCTTTTGCCAAACAGTCTGCCCGCACCGTGCTGTACATAGATCAGATCAAAAAGGTCACTGCGGAAAAAGAACGTATCGGGGCGGAACTCGATATGGCGCGGAAGATCCAGGCCAGCCAGGTTCCCCGGAATTTTGACACCTTCTGCGGAAGAAAAGAGGTCAACCTCTATGCCAGTATGCGGCCGGCCAAGGAGGTGGGCGGGGATTTTTATGATTTCTTTATGACCGATGACGACCATGTCTGCCTGGTCATGGCAGACGTCTCCGGAAAGGGCGTTCCGGCCGCCTTGCTCATGATGACATCCAAAGTCCTCATCAAGACGCATATGCTCAGCGGCGAGAGCCCGGCCCAGGCGCTGGCCAACGTAAACAGCCAGCTGTGTGAGACAAACGATACGGACTTCTTTGTCACCGTCTGGCTGGCATGCATCCAACTTTCCACAGGGAAGGGGATCGCAGCCAACGCCGGACATGAACACCCGGTGATACGGCGCTCCGGCGGGCAGTATGAACTGGTAATATACAAACATTCTCTCCCTATCGGGGTGATGGCGGAGACACTCTTCGGTGAACACGAATTTGAACTGTTCCCGGGGGACAGCCTGTTTGTATATACGGACGGGGTGGCGGAAGCAACCGATCCCGAAGGCCGGATCTTCGGAACGGACCGGATGATCGAGGCGCTCAACAAGGGGAAGAATGAGACCCCGGAGGGAACACTTACAGCAATGATGGAGAGGATCGACAGCTTTGCTGCGGATGCGGAACAATTTGATGATATCACGATGATGTACTTCCGTTATCTGGGAGAAGCGGATCATTCACAGGGATGAATATTCATTCTGCAGGCAGGAGAAAGGATCAATGAAAAGATACAGGATCAGAAATGCACTGAAAATCATAGGCGAGATCTTTATTCCGCTGCTCCCCGGCATCATCAGCGCCGGGCTGTGCGCGGGCTTTGCATCGCTCATCTCCCAGACAGTGCCGAACTATGCGGACAACAGCATCTGGGCTTTTATTTACCAGATCCTCTCTCTGATCAATACCTCCATGATGACCTTCCTGACGGCATGGGCAGGCTACCGCGCGTCGGAACGTTTCGGAGGGACGCCTGTCCTGGGCGGTATGCTGGGCATGATCACCTCCCTGGACGGGATCAACCGAATTGCTGCCATTATGGGCCTCTACAATCAGGCGGTTCCGCTGGATTCGGTCCTGTGCAGCGGGAAAGGCGGCGTACTGGCCGTTATCGCCGGTGCGCTGCTGATTGCCTATGTGGAAAAGGCGATCCGGTCCGTCATGCCAAAAGCAATCGATGTGATCTTCACGCCCCTTCTGACGATGTTCCTTTGCGTGATCCCTTATATCATATTCATTATGCCGCTTTTCGGATACGCTTCAGGCGGAATTGTGTGGCTGTTCAGCAGAGCATGCCTGTCTCAGAATCCCTTCATTCAGGCTGTATCGGGTTACATAGCGGCAGCCCTTTTCCTCCCGCTGGTGGCAGCAGGCATGCACCACGGGCTGGTGGCACTGTACAGCGTTCAGCTGCAGGAGCTCGGTTTCGTCACGCTCTATCCGGCCCTTGCCATGGCCGGAGCGGGGCAGGTAGGCGCGGCTCTTGCTCTTTGGAAAAAGGCGAAAAAGGCTGGGAACGATGATCTCTGCTCGGTGATCGCGGGCGCGCTGCCTGCAGGCCTTCTGGGCGTGGGGGAACCGCTCATTTACGGTGTTACACTGCCTCTTGGAAGACCTTTCCTCACAGCAGGCCTCGGTGCTGGTTTCGGAGGAGCGTTTGTGATGGTCATGCAGGTAGCCGCAACCACGTGGGGCCCGTCCGGCCTTCTGGGCGCCTCCGTGATGACGGCCGGAAAGGACGGCTCCGTGCGAAGCGTTCTCTTTTATCTGACAGGTCTCATTGTCAGCTATATCGGGGGATATCTGATCACCAACATCTTTTACAGGGCGGAAGAGCTGAACTACGATCCCGCTCTACCGGAGGAAGAGATTGCTTCCATGCGATCCTCCTCTTTTGCCCGCCTCAGCAGAGAAAAACCCAGAACCGTACGGGCAGGAGAGCCTCTGGCAGTGAATGGCGGAAGGGGGACGGGAGAACTGCCCCTCACGGCTCCCGCGGACGGGAAGACCGTTCCCATGAAGCAGATCCCCGATATCATGTTTTCCTCCGGCGTAATAGGCAGCTGCATAGGGATCATGCCGGAAAACGGCCATATCCTCGCGCCGTGCAGCGGCACGGTCGTGGAGATCGCCGATACCAATCACGCTCTGACCTTCCGGACAGCGGACGGCATGGAGATCCTTCTCCTGGTCGGCATTGATACCTTCACGCTCAACGGCAGAGGCCTTTCTCCGCTGATCCGGGAGGGGGAGAGCGTTGCAGCGGGACAGACGGTTATGGAAGCTGACCTGGAGGAGATCCGGAAAGCCGGCCTTTCACCGATGATCATCATCGTTCTCAGCAGTTAAAACAGCGGGAGAGAGGAATTCCTTTTTTGTGTGCTTGTTTTTGACAAATGCTGCTGTATAATGAATCGAACAGAGAAATAATCGTAGGGGGACAATTAAGAATGCCGATTATAGAAAACAAAATGCAGAATCATTTCAAAAATGAGCAGAGCAGCAACGAAAAAAGGTTTCCCAGCAGCTCAAAGAAAACCAGCTGGAAGATGTTGCGGGTGGAAATAACGAACCTGTACCGAATCCTCTGATGGTCATGCTGAATATGTACTATCATATTGCTATGGAAGAAACCGACCCCGCTGCCAAAGCGAAGGCTGTCAGAGAGTACAACCAGACGCTGGAACAGATGCTCCACGAAGGCGTTGACTGCACAGGTTACAGATTCATCCGATAATTAACACGGGCAGGGAGGGCGCCGCAAAGGCACCCTCCCTGCTGTCGGGTAAGAGAGTTTTTCGAATGCCGTATACTCCGTTAATAATAACGGTGTTTCAAAGAGAGCCGGCGGGATGATGTTCCTCATGAATTGAGGGATGTTGCACAAAATGCCGGCTTTCTTTTATACGAATTTCTGCATTTTTATAGAAAAATATTTTTTCCCTTGACAAACGGAAGCGCAATGCTTATGCTTACGGCCAAGATAGAGGCGCGAGGTTCATCAGTACGTTTCTGTAAAAGGAATCAGCTTTCCGCAGAAACCGAAAGGGAATATCGCCGAAGTAAGAAGCAGTGGCTGAACGGTTTCTTACTGGGCCGTCGGAAAACATCCGCCGGACTGTCACGCAAGTGGAGCGCTATCGTGTACAAAAGAAAAGCTGGGGCCCCAGCTTCCGAAAGTTTTGTGCCGTAGACGCCCGCAAGCGTTTACGGTTTTTCTTTTGCGTCTCGTCTAATATTATTTTTGAGGAGAACGACAATGAACATCACAAGAAAAATACCCACCCTTTTGCTTGCCCTGATCCTGTGCTTTTCCCTGGCTTCTGCCGCCTTTGCAGAGACGGAAGATCCTCTTGCCTATCTCAACGGTCAGCTTCGTGTCGGGATGGAATGTGCGTACGCACCCAACAACTGGCAGGAATCGGAACCCAGTGATACAAATGTACCGATCGAAAATGTACCCGGCGCCTATGCGGAAGGCTATGACGTGCAGTGGGCCCGCATCATTGCGGATTATCTCGGCCTTGAGCTGGTCATCGTGAAGATGGACTGGGACGGCCTGATCCCCGCCCTGAACGAAGGCCAGATCGACGCCATCATCGCAGGCATGATGGACACGGCGGCAAGGCGCGAGGCAATCAACTTCTCCACTCCTTACCACGCCACGGAATACGGCATGATGGTCAATGCCGGTTCTCCCTTTGAAAATGCCAAGACCATTCAGGACTTCAAGGGCGCAAGCGTGCTGGGCCAGAAGGACACCGCGCTTGATACCGTTATCGACCAGATCGACGGCGTGGAGCACCTGACCGCCGTCTCCAGCATTCCCGACATGGTTGCAAGACTCCAGCAGGGCGCCTGCGACGCGATCACCGTGAACGTAGAGAATGCCCCCGCCTACATGGCTGCAAATCCCAGCTTCGTGCTCATCACCTTCGCCGAGGGCGACGGCTTCGAGCTTCCCGCCAAGGGCTCCTGCGTGGGTATCCGGTATGACGACGACGATCTGGTCACACTGGTAAACGAAGCCCTTGCAGGCGTCGATCAGGCGCAGCGCGACGAAATGTGGAACACCGCGGCGGAGAAGGCCCCGGCCTGATCCGGTTAACACATCCATAGAAACATGCACAGGGGGAAGCGCTGACACGCTTCCCCCTTAAGGAAGGAAGATCAGCCATGAAAAAAGAGGCTAACAACAATCGTTTGCGTATACTCAAGGCGGCTGCATGGATCGCGGGAATTGCGCTTCTGATATGGTGCGGCATACGCTTTGCCGAGACGGTACGTGTGTGCCGGGATCTGGATAAAAATCCGCAGAGCTTTGGCGCGTCCATGGTATACATGACGCTCAAGGGCAAGGATATGCTCATTACGGGCGTATGGACGACGGTTCGCCTCGCCCTGCTGGGGACGGCGATCGCGTTCGTGCTGGCGATCCTGCTGGTGTTTCTGCGCGTACAGGAGCCGAACAAACGGGACAAGGAAGCCGTCAAGGCGCTCAAATGGCTGGCAAGCCATTTTGCCCGCCTGTATGTGTTTGTGATCCGCGGCACGCCCATGATGGTTCAGGCGCTGATCTTCTACTATTTCGGTTTTAATCTCTTTAAACGCACGGGTATGACGGTGACGGAGATCAACCATGTATGGAGCTTCTTCATCTCTGGTCTGTGTACCGTGGCTCTCAACTCAACAGCTTACCTGACCGAGGTGCTGCGCGGCGGCATCCTCGCGGTGGACAGGGGACAGACAGAAGCGGCACGCAGCCTCGGCATGACCAACTGGCAGACGATGCTCAAGGTCGTTTTCCCGCAGGCGGTGAAGAATTCGATCCCCGCCATCGGCAACGAGTTCATCATCAACATCAAGGACTCATCGGTACTCTCGGTCATCGGGGTGATGGACCTGATGTATGCGACAAAGTCTGTCAGCGGGATTTACTTCCGCTCCCTGGAAATCTACTGTGTGGCTGCGCTTTTGTATCTGGTGCTGACCTGGCTGTCGTCGCTGCTGCTCAAGTGGCTGGGCAAGAAGCTGGATATGCCGGTGCGCGGCATTCCCAGCTCAAACTGAAGGAGGCTTGCATATGAGCGACACGGTACTGCGTATCGAAGGTCTGGAAAAATCCTTCGGCGAGCTGGAAGTGCTCAAGGGGATCGATCTTGAGATTCGAAAAGGCGAAGTGGTCTGTATCATCGGAAGTTCAGGCTCAGGAAAATCGACATTGCTGCGGTGCATCAACCTCCTGGAGGAAGCGGATGCCGGGCATATCTGGTTCGACGGGCAGGATCTGATGGACCTGCAGGTCGATCTCAATGCCCTGCGTCAGAAGATCGGCATGGTCTTCCAGAGTTTTAACCTGTTTAACAACAAAAACGTTATTGATAACTGTACGCTGGCGCCGATGACTGTGCGGAAGATCTCCAAAGCCCAGGCGGAGGAGGCTGCTGTCCGGAACCTGACGACAGTCGGGCTGGCGGATTTTATCTATGCCGATTCCACCCGCCTTTCCGGCGGTCAGAAGCAGAGAGTCGCCATAGCGAGAGCGCTTTGTATGGAGCCGGAGATCATGCTTTTTGATGAACCGACTTCTGCCCTGGATCCGGAAATCGTCGGGGAGGTGCTGGATGTGATGAAAGCGCTTGCCGCCGAGGGGATGACCATGGTGGTGGTTACCCATGAAATGGCTTTTGCCAAAGAGGTGAGCGACCGGGTCGTCTTTATGGATCAGGGTGTAATTCTGGAACAGGGTGACCCGAACGAGATCTTCACCAATCCGAAAAATGACAGGACGCGGGAATTTTTAAGCCGCTACCTGGAGGACAAGCAGATATGAACCCGGTCTTTGATTACTTTGCCAATGAGGACCTCTATCCGGATCTTGACTGGGATGCGGCAGCCGGGCATCTCTCCGAGGCGATCCGATGCCGGACGATCAATCATGCGGACCACAGCCTTACGGATTTTACGGAATTTGACCGCCTGCAGGATCTGATGCGGCGGAGCTTTCCCGCTGTACTGCAGCACGGCACTTTTGAATTGATCGGCCACGCAGTGCTGATCACCATACCGGGTACGGACAGCTCTCTGCGCCCCTGCCTGTATATGGCCCATCAGGATGTCGTGCCCGTCGTCTCCGGCACGGAGCAGGACTGGACCAATCCTCCCTTTTCCGGCGCGATTGCCGACGGTTTCCTCTGGGGCAGAGGAACACTGGATATCAAAGAGATGGTATTCGGCATTCTGGAGGCGGCGGAGTATCTGCTCAGCCGCGGCAGAAGCTTTCGGCGTACCGCTTATCTCGCTTTCGGGGATGATGAGGAGACACTGAATCTGGGAGCTCTTTCCCTTGCCCGGACGTTGGAAGAACGCGGTGTCCGCCTGGAGTTCGTGCTGGATGAAGGCAACGGAAAGATTGAGGACGGAGCACTGTTCGGCGCTCCGCAGAAAGCAATCTCCATGATCGACCTGATGGAAAAGGGGTACGCGGATCTGGAGCTCTCGGTGGAAAGCACCGGCGGACATTCCAGCCGTCCCTTTGGCGGCAGCTCTCTCGAACATCTGGCGCGTGCGATCACGGCAGTTACCGGGGCCCCGTTCCCGGCGCGCCTCCCGCAGCCGATGCGTGCTGCTTTTGAAGCACTGGCGCCGCATATCACAGAAGAACCGCTGCGTTCCCTTGTACAGGATATCCCTGCAAATGCTGCCGAGATCGCTGCTTATTGTGCATCCAGGCCCGAAACCTTTCCCTTCGTTACCACGACGATTGCTCCCACGGTGATCGAAGGCGGCAGTTCAGCCTGCAATGTGTTGCCGCAGAATATGCGCGCTGTGATCAATTTCCGCCTGAATGAGGGAGATACCACCGAGCAGGTGATGGAACACTGCCGTGCCGTTATCGGCAATGAGCGGGTGTATCTTCGTTATCTCCAGGCCAACGATCCTTCTGCAACGGCACGCCGTGACGGAACAGGTTATCGCCTGCTGACAGAGGCCCTGCAGACCTTCTTCCGGGACGTGGTTTTTGTGCCGGCGATGACGACGGGCGCAACCGATGCCCACCAGTATGAGTGCATTTGCGATACCTGCCTGCGATGCAGCCCGTTTATGGCGGAGGCCGAGGAAGTACGCCGCGGGGTGCACGGGACAGATGAGCGCCTGCCCCTTCGCTCGTATGCCCAGGGGATCCGCGTGCTGATCCGGCTGATGGAACTGGCGAATCTTTGAATTGACCGACAACAAAATAACAGGATAAAAGGACAGTATCCCTTTTTTCGGATAGTGTCCTTTTGTGTTGCCGTTTTAAAGGCAAGGGCTTTGAAAGATTAATCCTGCGCAGGAAGATACGCAGGATTGTATGCAGGATAATGCGTAGGATGTTGATTCTTTTACGGATTTATGATATTCTGTTCCGGAATTGAGGTGACCGGATAGGATACGCCTCATTTGTCAAATAGGTTCCTGAGCGCAGCACACAGAGAAGTATAAAGCTATTCCCGGTACAAAATTCACAAAACTCCTGTCAGAAGAATTTTGTGTATTTTGTACCGCCATTTTTTAAACTGTTATAACATAACGAAAATGTTCAAGACGGTCTGTTTTTTATAGTGGAAAAATCCGTGGTGATGGCGTATAATAAACTGCTTAATTTTGAGGATGTGATGGGGAGATTCCGACGAAGTCGGTATTTAAGGTGTAGCGCATGATCGAGATATCTTTGTTAAGCGGGGAATTGGTTTTCACAGCGCTATGGCTCCTATGCAGGGGAACAATATGGATACGCCAGCAGGAGATTGTATGGAAAAGAGAAGCTGTACTTCTTTTCATGTACATAAATCTTGTTGTTCTTATTCGTTTTGTCTTTTACCCGTTTTTCACAGTCAACGGTCATGTACTTCCGCTTATCATCGATCTGAGCAGTATTCAACCTATTCGGTTCAATTTGATTCCGTTTGTTAATATTCTTGATTATGATATACAACGCGAAGCTGCTATTAATATCATCGGAAATATAAGCATGTTTATCCCAACAGGTATTATTCTGCCAATTCTGTATAAAGACTTGAATTGTTTTTGGAAAGTGCTTCTTGCCGGTGCAGGATTGTCGTTTGTCATTGAGATGATTCAATTGCTCTTTCCCGGAAGTGTAACTGATATCGATGATCTGATCCTTAATACTGCTGGTGCAGTAATCGGATATGGTATCTATAAACTTGTACACGGCTGTAGGAAAAAGGCATAAATCCAATTTATTTAACTTCATCCCATTCACCCGACGATAGTAAAAACCCCACAGTTTTACTACCATTTTACTACCATTGACAGCATTGACTTGACGCATTTTGCCGTATTTTGCGTTTTCAGTGACTTAAGTCACTGAGTATTAACAACTTTTTTGCACGGCAAATTGCGGCATTTCATTCCAATGATACAAAAAATGTTTGTTTGCTATCCGGGTATGTGCAGAGTTCACTTGGCAAAAAGCTGATAGAGATGAACAGGAAAATGTTTCTTTGCTGTCTGGTTATGTACAAAAAATATATGTCGATTAAAACAAAATTTATAGAATCCATGGATCATCAAAACATTTTTTATTCACCCATTTGTACGGAGCGCACAAGTGTATAGTTGAAACGGGAGGAGAATAACGTGAACACAGAGACAGTGCAGGAGTATTACAGCAATGTGACAGGATCTGCCGGCGGCCAGATGCAGACCACAGTGTGTCATTGCGGGAAAGAACAGTATCCTTTACATATGCACGATATTCTTCGTCTCATACCGGACGAGATTGAGCAGAAGGCCTATGGCTGCGGTTCTCCGGTCCCACTGGCGCTGGAAGGCTGTACAGTCCTGGATCTCGGCTGCGGCACAGGGCGGGACGTATATCTGACCGCCAGACTCGTTGGTCCGAAAGGAAAGGTAATCGGCCTTGATATGAACGAAGAGCAACTGCATGTTGCTCGGAAATATCAAGCGCAGATGACCGATGCATGGGGTTACTCCAATGTGTCTTTTCTCCGAGGAAACATTGAAGACCTTGTTTCCGCAGGGATTGCTGATCATTCGGTGGATGTTGTGATCTCCAACTGCGTTCTGAATCTTGCAGCGGACAAAGAGCGTGTTTTCCGCGAGATTTGGCGTGTTTTGAAGTTCGGTGGCGAGCTCTATTTCAGCGACATTTTTGCAGACCGTCGGGTGCCGGAGGAAATCGGCCGCGATCCCGTTCTTCTCAGTGAGTGTATGGGCGGCGCGATGTACGTGGAGGACTTTAGGCGCATGATGCGTCGCTGCGGCTGGGAAGACTTTCGTTATGTCAGCACCTGCCCGGTCAACATTGATAATCCCAAAATTGAGAAAAAGATCGGCAACATTCATTATACATCACGAACCGTGCGGGCCATGAAACTTCCCGGACTACTGGAGGATATCTGTGAACAATATGGACAGGTGGTAACCTACCTTGGGGGAATCACCGGCGCCGAGTCCGCGTTTGATCTGGACGATCATCATCACTTTGAGGAGGGGTTGCCCGCTTCGGTGTGCGGAAATACCTGCGCCATGCTTCAGCACTCCCGTTTCTCCAAGCATTTTCTCGTTCAGGGGGATCGCAGCCGTCATTTCGGCCCGTTCCCCGGGTGTGGGACAGCAAGCTCGGACGGTGGTTGCTGTGAAGGGGGCTGTTGCTGTTGAACTATACCTGGAACAAACAGACCATTGACAGCGTTGAATTGAAGAGTCTCCTGGTCAGTCGCGGTCTGAAAGTCGACAAGGATGTTTACCGCCGGCTTGGGAAATCGTATCGCATTTATCCCAACGCTCTGACGTGCAACTGCCTGCTGCTGCCGGACGACACGATCTGCATGGCCACAGATCTGGGCTTTCATCTCTCCACCCTGTCCTCCATGTTTTCATGGGATAATCTCAAGCTCCTCAAATATATGAACGACATGACGACGGATTTTCAGGTCGTTCTGGACGGGGATCAACCGGTTCTTCTGTATCAGAAGGAACCTGTTACACCCATCCGTTTTCTTCCCGGAACGGACTTTTATCTTCAAAAGACATCTTCCGGTATGCCCTATGCGGGAAACGCCGTTTTGCAGGGCAGAGAGTGGGTCGCGTTCCAATGCCTCTGGCCGTGTGAATACGCGCAGGCTGGTTACTCCTGCCAATATTGCTTCTCAGGGGGGCAGTTTGAGTCGCTGGCAAAGCGAAAGAAGCCCATGCCCTTTATTCCAAGCCCCCAGGACGTGAGAGAGGTATCGGATTACGCAGCTGCAAATTGTCATGTTACGAGCATGGAAATCACCGGCGGTTCTACGTTTGATGCGTCAGTGGAGGAAAAGCACATCACTTCTTATCTGGACGCCTTGCAGAATTCGCCGCTGATGCGTCGGAAAGACGGTGAGATTCTCCTGTTCATCACACCGCCGAAACAGACGGATGTTTTGGATCGCTATTTTGCTCTCGGTGCGGACAGAATTGCCTGCAGCATCGAAGTCTGGGATGAGACTCTTGCCTCTGAAATCATGCCGGGGAAACACCGTTTCACGGGAAGAGAGCGCCATCTGCAGGCGCTGACTTACATTGCTGAAAAATACGGATCGGGCAAGGCTTTTTCAAACTTCATCATCGGACTGGAGCCGATCGAAAGTTTGACTCAAGGCGCGACTTATCTTGCGGAGAGGGGCATTATTCCCACAGCATCGGTATGGATGCCGTTTGGGAAACCTGTCAGAGGTTCGATGAAACCGCCTGAGCTTGACTACTACCGGCGAACAAAGGAAATGCTTGCCGGACTGTATGAGAAGTATCAACTTCAGCCGCCCGGAGGCTCCGGCTTGAACGTATGTATTGACGCTGATATAAAGCGCTGGTGCAGTCAATCTTAAGGTGACGGTAGTAAGAACCCTCGATTTTTACTACCATTTGACTACCATTGACGGCATTGACTTGCCGTATTTTGCTTTTTCCGTGACTTAAGTCACTGAGTATTAACAACTTTTTTGCACGGCAAATTGCGGCATTTCATTCCAGTGGTACAAAAATTGTTTGTTTGCTGCTGCGAGAAGCAGCCGAGTTAGCTGACGAAAACCCAAGGTGGGATTAGCAGGAAGAAGGTGTTCAATGAAGGTCGTCATCATAGGCTTTTTCCCGGAGACAGCAAAAGATAGAATCCGCGGGAGTTTTCCGTGTACCTGGGATGTCAGAATTGTTTTGCCGGAAGAGGTTGAACAGGAATTACCAGACGCTGAGGTAATTATTCCCGAACATATCCTGATCGGCGACGAAATCCTGCAGAAAGCACCTAAGCTGAAGTTGGTACAGACAGGCGCGGGATATGACAATGTTGACTTACGCGCATGTACAAAGCATGGTGTCCAGGTATGTAATGCAGCTGGTGTAAATGCCAACGCCGTAGCGGAACATGTCATGGCGTTGATTCTCTGCTGGTACAAAAACATTTTAAAGCTTGATAAGTTCTTAAAGATGAGTATGAGATAATAGGACTAAACCAGAAAAGCCTTATAAATCAAGGCTTTCACGGCTTAGTCCTATTTTTATTGACCCTAAAAATAGCTGACAAAGCAATTAATAGGAGGCAATATGAGCAGAATGAGTATCTTTCTGCGAAGCGTAGCGCTGCCAGTCTGTGTAGCGCTCGGTCTTGCCATACTCTTCCGACCCGTATATTTGACCGAAGGCCAACCAAACTATCTGCTGGCGTGGATCTGTATTGGTGTACCCTTCGGAATTCGACGTATGTTCCTCTGGCTCGTGCCGCATAGATTTGATCTGGCAGGCACTGTCGGAGTTGTCGTCTTGAATGTAATTGTCGGTGGAATTATTGGCGGCTTCGCATTGATCTGGCAGGTTGTGTCAGGAGTGGTTAGAACCATAAGAGGATAGCGGTACAAACAGAAAAGGCGTTCATTTCTTCCCTAAGCAGGGTCGAAGTGAACACCTTCTTTTTTTGCTTTCTACAGTACCTTTAGCGGAAAGATAGCCGCATTATGCTCCTCCGAGTACTCTCCTATAACCCGGTGTGTCTTTGCTGGCTCCAAATCGTTTGCGATTAAAAGCTCCTCAATGAAAGCATGACTATAGATCCGGAACTTGGCATTTCGTTGTTCCGCATAATTATCTGGAACCTTGAACGAGAGAACATGTTTTCGAGAGCATGGAGTGATAGCTATTGACTGCTTATCCTCGCTTTTCAGAATGCATATATACGCTGGATAGCCAAGAGCCTCGACTATCTTTCTTCCGACAAGTATTCCGTGTTCTGCTCCCATAACTGAGATGGAAAGCTTTTTGGGTTCAGGATTCATAATCTGCTCCTATTTCAGGCTGCCCTTCTTCAGATGTCGGTTGCATTCCAGAAGAGTAATCCCCTTGATAACCGGCAAATTCTTCAAAAAGGCTTAGCTGACGTGAAGCCACATAATCGTTGTAAGACTTGCCGATGCAGTCTTTATAGGTATCAGGGTAGTATTTGATTTTCCGATGCCTTATTTCACCGGTTGCAGGATCAACATATTCATGCATATCAGGCGTGAACATAATGGCTTCTTCCAAGTCGAAGATAAGTACGAGTCCACGCTCAGAATCAGCCACTCTACCAAGAGCTTTGTATCGACACTCCTGATTCCACCCCATCATACGAAATATGCTGTCTGTAACTTCGACCGTTGTTATTCCTCGGTTGATCCAAATGCCATCTTTTTGCCTTGCCCAATCCACGGATGCACTTTCTTCTTCCGCTAGGGGTATAATGGTGAGCCGCTTTTTTCCGGGATGTATCGGAGTTAGAATATGGGGCAGTCCTTCAAAAAGTCTGATACAAGCCATGTTGAAGTTCATCTGGCCGTATTTTATGGACACAAAAGGCTTCTTCAGCATGGAGAATTGCGTTGGAGGAGGAAGCTGATAGCCTTCAAAGGTCTCATACTCCAACTCTTGTTTTTGCTCTCTACGAAGTTTGGCAAGTTCCTGAATCAGTTCTGCCTCACGAGGGGAAATGAAGGGCTGCTTCTTCTCTTCAGATGGTGTGGAAGGTGTAGTAGTATCCATAACGCTCTCCTTACATTGACGCTAATAGGTATTCAAGCTCATCCTGAATCTCTTCAGGGGTAGGCAAATCCTCTAATGTCGGGTCATGCACTGTCAGACACGGCGCGTAAAGATCATTGCTGCTTATCTGATTTATAGCGGCGTCTCGCTTGCTCCGAATGTAATAGGAAACGCCATGCTTGCCTTCCCACTCAATCGGATACGCTACGCCATTATTAGTGGTCGCTGCTTTATCGCCTGTATCTTTGTATGGAATGAAGCGAATAGCGCCACGAGTATTGGCCTCAGCAGAATCCGGCTTCAGTTTCCCGACAAGGATCTGCGGTTCATCCAAGCTGAATACAATGAACTTTGTTCCGTTTCGTTCCTTGGAAACTCCACGAAAGCGAAACTGATACTGATGTATCCAGCGTAAATGATCATATATAGCTTCAGAGAACTTCTTTCCTGAAATAAGCTGCATAGGATTGCCGTCCGCACTAATCCAGCGGACTTTGTTTGCGGACTTCTCCTGAGCGGTTGCAATGATAATCGACTGGAGATGAGGATGATAAAAGATATCAATATCAGCACAGTTATCGAGCCGATCATGGCAAGCCTTATTGAATCGAATGCCTTTTTCCGTGATGGTAAGCGAAGGCATGTTTCGATGCAGAAAGAAGATCCCCAAAGGTACTTCATAGCCTGTCATTGTCATGGATAGAACATTGCTATGAATATCCCCTGAAATGATACCAGCGTCGTAATAAAGCTGCTGTTGCTCTTCACTGTCATACACACTTAGGCTGGCATCCGAAAGCATTTCTGCACTGAAGCCGCCCCAACCGGGAGACAGATTGATGAAGCCTTTTAGATTTCCCTCTGCTATAACGCGCATGACAGGGATATTCCCTCTTAGCGCACGGCTACTTGCGGAGACCATCTTAGCTGCCAACGCTATCGTGGGAGTAACAATGCCTTCATGATGGCCGGGAACATAAGCAGAATCTCGTTGCCCGTTGTTCTTTACGACAATACCTTTCTTGTAGTCAATGACGATGCTTTTACGTGCTTCGAGATCTCCCCATGTTCGCTCATTTGACATGATACTGCGTACCATGTTGGGGTTCCATTCCGTTCGTCCCTTAAGCGTAGGCCGTTTCTTATCAGTCAAGATATCAGCTATTTCTTCAAATCCATATCCGCTGATACGAGCTATGAACATGAAACGAACAGTTTTTGCCTCTTCTGGCTGAATGATCAGGTCTCCGTCTTTCGTATGGCGAAAACCGAGCAGATCAGATACAGGATACTGGCCGGTAAGTATTCTCTGATCATACGACAGAATCATGCGACGGCTTTTATTCCCAGACTCCCAATCTGCGAGTAGAGCGTGGATATGCAAATTCTGGTCGCTGTTAGGGTCGAGCGTGTAGATGTTCTCAGTCTCGAAGTATACGCCGATGGGATGAGACGGGTTCATGGTTTTCAATAGCGCAACCTGTTCCAAGCAGTCAGAGATATTTCTGGCAAATCTCGATACACTGGCACAGAGGATGAGATCCATCTTCTTTTGCTGTGCATTCTCCATCATGCGTTTGAAGTCATCCCTATGACGGAGCGAAGTCCCTGACTTGCCCTCGTCTGCGTAGATATCATCCATCTCCCAATTAGGGTTGTCTTCAATCTTCTTGGTATAGAATTTGGTCTGGTTTTCAATAGAAAGTGTCTGTTCTGTGCTCTTCGTGCTGACGCGAGCATAGGCAGCAACTCTCTTATGACCATCATCAGAGATCGTCGGCTGAGGCTTTGCGGGGCGAAAATACTCTGCGTTTGGTTGGGCTTTGCGCACACGACTTCTCAGTTCCTCACGATATGCCTCTCGGTCATCGTGGCGTTGCTGCCAATCCTGTTTTACCGGTACAAGAGCAGTCTCCTGAACATCAGCTTCAGCAGGATCATCACCGATCTCTGTAATAGGTTCCTTAATCTCATCCATGAAAGGATCTCACTTTCTTCATGATTGGTTACGAGACGAGCTTATTCATTGCCTCCCGCAGCTTGTTTTCCCATTCGCTATAGGCTGGCATGTTCAGTGCGACATAATCATCAGCCATTTTTGCTAATGCTTCACGCTGCATATCCGGATTTCGTATAGTGTCGATTTGCAAAGGATCATCCTCGCTAACGATATCAATGCGGACAGGTAGGTGGAACAAGAAATACAGAAGGAAGCATAGTTCCTCTGTATTTGCGGCAAGATAAGCTTTAGTCTGCGTGGAAATGCAATTGACTTTGCCGAGCAGACAGTCTCGAAGGAGCCTAACCATGTGAGTACGCTTATATGTCTGTTTGTTGCCTGTAATGTCTATGTAAACGCCTATAAGCTCAGAATCTGTAGAATCAGCATATTTCTTCTGATAATAGTCGTTATGATACCTGAAAGCCTGAAACTGGTGCCGTTCCCATAGTTTTGCCAGCTTCACATATCCGCCCACAAGATAAGGTTTATCCATCGTCATCTTCCTCACTGGATGGTTGAAGTGGTGAAGCAAGCCGTAAGTACCAGACGTTGCTTTTCCTGTATGCTTCAATGCCAAGCTCTTTTTGAGCGGTTCGTATAGTACGCTCAGAAATCCCCAGCCAAACGAGTCGGGAATAAGCATCGGTGCTTTTCACATCTTCTGCTGACAGCATAAGGCGAAGAAGTTCTTTTGCCCGATCCTTCTTCGATGTATTTGTTGTTATACCGGTAGAGTTTTCTTCACCACGGAACAGACACTTGCCGATCCAGTGAAAGCCAGTATCGGGATCGAGTATGAAGCTGATCCCGTAGCTTTCAGGGGCTAGGCTGGATTTAATGGGATACATGTAACGAATCTCAGGGTGTTCCAAGTCCCGTGTTATCATTAGAACGCTTCTTGCTATAGCAGCGATATCTATGCTTCCAAGGCCTCGATATAGTGATTTGCCGCCAGATGCTTTGTTCAGATGACCAATCAGAACGATAGCACACTGGTTTCTCTCAGCTACGGAGGAAAGCCGCCGCATCAGACTTCTCATTCGGGTGGCGCTCTGCAAATCGCCATCCTGCTTGATATATGCCTGAAGCGGATCAAGCACGAAAAGCCTTGCGCCGGTCTCCTGAATACTTCGCTCAATGCGCTCGTCATCGACTGACAGGGTTTGATCTCCATCTACGATGAAAGCGACTTTGCCGCAATCAGCTCCCGCCTCTATCAAGCGAGGTTTGATTGTATCCTCAATACTATCTTCAGCGCACTGATAGATAACGGTAACAGGCTCGTTGACCTCAACCCCGTTTGGAAGAATGCCTCCAGTAGTCAGCGCAGCGGCGACATGGACGATGAATGTTGATTTGCCTTCTCCCGGATCTCCTTGCAAAAGCGTTAGCTTCCCGTAAGGAATGAACGGATACCACAGCCATTCAACGCGCTTTTCCATAACAGTTGAGTAATATTCATATGGGCGAGTGTCCACTTTAATCATCATCTTTGTTCCTGCCTGTCATGAATATTCGTCCCTCAAGACGCATGTTTTTCTCTGTCATGCTGTCAACGAGGGAGCGGACAATATTCATTTCACTTGTTGTAAGACCGGAAACATCTATAACGCTTCGCTTTTCACAGCCGAGAAGGAAGTCTGTGGTTACGTTGAATATGGATGCCAGACGCACTAAGGTCTCATAAGATGGTTGGCGCATATCATTTTCATAGTAGTGGATTGCGGTCTTGTTCAATCCGACTAGGGATCCCAACTGATCTTGCCTGAGACCACGGCTCGATCTCAGCTGTTTCAAACGGCTTCCTAATGTCTCTATCATGTGCATTCCCTTTCTATGCACTATGATGATTGGATATAAAATATCTGAGTATATCTTAGCTGAAACCGGTTAACAAAGGGGTAATTGCAGTTACCAGTTTGCCAAATACCCTCTAAAATGATGGAGATCCATAGTGCATCTAAGAAAGTCATGCTATAATGTCACAACTGCAAGTGCAGACTCCTCTTTTGCAGTCTTGCAGTCTTGCAGCCTTTGGTCACGAATGCCCAGCAAATACAGGGATTTGTCGAGCAGAGGTACAGTTTATATTTGCAGCCTTACCGCTGTTATATTGCAGTCTTGGAGGGTATAAACCCGCCCCATATTATAAACAAGAATCTCCATCATAGCTATTGTAATCTCACTCATTTACTGCTATAATGATGGAGAAATTCCGAGAATGAAGGAGATAGCATGAGAGCATTCGACTACGAAACAACGCCAGAAAAACTTCTGACACCGGAGTTGGTGAAAGTTCTTGCGGGACTTCATGAGCATAAGGGCAAGCAGGAATTGTTTCTGGAGGCCAACGCTGACGAGTTGAAAACCCTGCTTGAAGTTGCAAAAATTCAGAGTACTGGCGCTTCCAACCGTATTGAAGGTATCTATACTTCAGACAAACGTTTGGAAGAACTGGTCAAGATGAAAGCCGAGCCGAGAAACCGGTCTGAGGAAGAGATTGCTGGCTACCGTGAGGTGCTGGCAACAATCCATGAAAGCTATGATCATATCAGGCCAAGGCCGGGGATCATTCTCCAACTTCACAGAGACCTGTATTCTTATTCAACCGGAGCCGTTGGCGGTGAATTCAAGAATTCAGATAATGTCATTGCAGAGACTGATGCTGAAGGAAATCAGAAAGCGCGTTTTATCCCGGTTCCTGCTTGGCAGACGGCTGAAGCTATGGACAGGCTTTGCGATTCCTTCCTCAAAGCATGGGACGAAGACCGCATAGACAAGCTTGTATTGATTCCCATGTTCATTCTGGACTTCCTTTGCATTCACCCCTTTAACGATGGGAACGGGCGCATGAGCAGGCTCCTGACGCTACTGCTTTTGTATAAAGCCGGGTATATAGTTGGCAAGTACATCAGCGTAGAAATGCTGATAGAAAAATCTAAGGAGACCTATTACGATGTCCTTCAGTCCAGTTCCATCGGCTGGCATGAGGAAGCAAATGACTACGTTCCCTTTGTAAACTACTATCTTGGCGTGCTGAATCGTGCTTACGGCGAATTCGAGAGCCGGATACAGCTGCTTCAGGATAGAAGTCTTTCAAAGCCGGATCGTATCAAAGCAATCATCGACCGGCGCGTGGGCAAGATCACAAAGAAAGAGATCATGGAAATCTGCCCGGATATCAGTAAGGTCACAGTTGAGAGAACTTTGACTGAACTGGTAAAGAGCGGATATATAGAAAAAATCGGTGGCGGCCCATCAACAGCCTATGTAAGACGGTAAGGAAGTGAATCGCGAGGATGAAAAAAGTGTTGAAGATAATTGGAATTGCACTTCTAGTCATCATAGTAATAGGAGCTATTGCACTGAAGATTCTTGGTAACAGGCCAGCAGCGCCAAAGGATTATCAACAAACGACAGAGACTGGTGGAGCTATTGAAGCAAAGTATATAGCAAACGGCCCATATCAAGTTTCAACTCGTGAAGACGCTACTTTACTCGATTTCGGGAAATTCATTGTTTATTACCCGTCTGAGCTTGAAACAAGTGGCAGACAATATCCCGTCATTGTTATTTGTAATGGCAGCGGAACGCCTCTTTCCAAATACTCTACTGTAGCAGAGCACTATGCTTCTTGGGGCTTTATCGTGATCGGAACCGAAGAGAGCAATGCATGGAATGCATTCGGCGCGGAGATGTCTCTGAGATACTTAGAGCGTTGGAATGAGAATGTGCAGATAGAAGATGCAGTCAGCATCTTTTATCAAAAGGTCGATTTTGATAACGTGGGTATTGTCGGTCACTCCCAAGGGGGTGTAGGGGTAATCAATGCGATAACTGATACAAAGCACAAGGACGTGTATAAAACAGCGGTATCCCTCTCACCGACCAACAAGGAACTGGCACATAATCTGTTTTGGGACTACGATGCTTCTTTGATAGATATTCCAATTCTGCTGATAGCAGGAGAAGGCGGTGGTGATGACTGGGTTGTTACAGGTGAACAGCTACAAGCAATCTATGATGACATAGGTTCCAATAAGATGATGGTCAGGCGCTTAAGCACAGCGCATAATGAGGTTTTGTACATGCCTGACGGATATATCACAGCTTGGTTTTTGTGGCAGCTTCAAGGTGATGAAGAAGCGGCGAACGCCTTTATTGGCGATGCTCCGGAGATCATGACGAATCCGCTATACCAAGATCAAGCTTGCAGTTTTAGTAATTAGCAATATCAAGAACAATTAAATACGTTAAGCGAGAGAGCGTTCATTTCTTCTCCCTACGGGGAGTCGAGATGGACGCTCTTTTTTTGCGTTTAAGGGGGTTTTTACAATGATCGGAATCATCATCGGGTTGGTAATCATGCTGGCAGATGCCTTCTTCCTCTGGTGCTGCTGCCGCGTTGCAGGTATGGCAGACCGAGCTGAGGAGGAATGGCTGGAGCAGGAAAAGGAGGCGCAGAAACATGAGTGAGATCCAGTATTCGCCGGACAAGCCCAAGGACTGCAAGTACTGCTACTGGTACGAAAAGCGAAAGGGCTGCATTTACGGTGAGCAATGCAACTACGAGGTCAAGCCGGAGCCGAAGAAGAGTCCCTGCGACGGCTGTTCCTATGCCGTTCCTGTTCCCTGCATCGGCTACTGCATGAAGGAAGTCATCAAAAGCGTGAAGCACAAGGATAAAGCCAAGTAAATGAACCACGGAGAAAGGGGGTGATGAAGAAATGGCTGTAATCCGTGTAGAGAAAAACAAAAACTATACAGTCATGTCCAATGTCCATCTGCGAGACGAGGCGCTGACATTAAAGGC
>JAFRIV010000023.1 GCA_017432615.1 Oscillospiraceae bacterium | reverse complement strand
TTTTAAAGAACCCTTTTCTTTGGTGCTTATTTGCATAAGCTGTTCTTCATTGTTCAATTTTCAAGGTACATCGCTGTGCCCCTCGGCGACAGCTTGATTAATATACCACTTCTCCTTCTCCTTGTCAACTGTTTTTTTCAAAAAATTGAAAAAAATTTTTTCGGTCAAAAAAGCACCCTGAAACAGCGCTTTTTTCCTGTTTTTACTCATAAAAACTGCTGCAGGTCAGAACATTGTGAACCTGCAGCAGTGAGAATACGGAAAAAAATGTTTTTTTATTTTCTGTCTCCGCCGACCTGCATGGCTTCCATAATGCGATATCGATCCATCTGCAGATGTTTCTTCATAACAAGCGCTTCCTCGATCGGGATCTCAACGATTCCGCCTTCCTGCGTCGCAATAATGCAGTTCCCGCGGCCTTCCGCAAACGCATTTACCGCATAATACCCCATCCGCGTCGCTGTTTCTCTGTCCCGGGCATTCGGAGCCCCGCCGCGCTGGATATGGCCAAGGACCGTCACCCGCGGATCCATGCCCAGTGCTTCGTGGATCTGTTTGCTGATCTCCACCGCACTGCCGGCTCCTTCTGCCACAACGATCATGAAATGTGTATTCCCTGCGAGGCGAGACTCACGGATCCGCTCCACTACATCCTTTTGAATATCCAGCTGATGCTCCGGCACCAGAACGGCTGTTGCGCCCACAGAAATTCCGACGTACAGCGCTAAAAATCCTGCATTGCGCCCCATCACTTCCACCACTGAGCAGCGTTCATGTGACTGCATCGTATCGCGAAGCTTATCGATACAGTCAATGGCTGTGTTGCAGGCCGTGTCAAAGCCGATGGTGTAGTTGGTGCATCCTATATCATTGTCAATCGTTGCCGGGACCCCCACAACGGGAACCCCAAGCCTGGAAAGCTCCAGCGCTCCCCGAAACGTTCCGTCGCCGCCGATGGCCACAATACCGTCCAGCCCCAGCATTTTACAGGTCGCAACTGCTTTTTCTCTGCCGCGCTCCGTCAAAAAGTCTTCGCTTCTGGCTGTGAAAAGGATCGTACCGCCGCGTGACAGCGTGTGGCCGACGCTTTCACTGCTGAGTCTGACGAAATCGCTGGTGATCAGCCCCTGCCATCCTCTGCGGATCCCGATGCACTCCATCCCCCTGGAAATTGCCGTACGAACCACAGCACGTACCGCAGCATTCATCCCCGGCGCATCCCCTCCACTGGTCAACACGCCGATTCTTTTGATTGTCCCCATAAAAACTCTCCTTTTTAATATATATCCGGTATTTTTTCAATTCGACGGATTACGCTTTCTAGGCAGTCAGGTACGCCGTTTTGATCTGGCACACCGCAATCAGATCCTTTGGGGCAAGTTCCACCTGTGCTCCCACTCTCCCTGCGCTGACAAAGATTTTTTCATAGAGAAGAGCCGTCTCATGCAGATACGTCGGGAACTGTTTTTTCATCCCGACAGGAGAGCATCCGCCGTGCACATACCCCGTCAGCGGAAGAAGTTCCTTCTGCTTGATCATTGCAATATTTTTCTCTCCCGCTGCCGCTGCCGCTTTTTTAAGATCCAGCTCTTCCTTCACCGGGATCACAAAAACATAGTTCTTTCCGCTTTTTCCGCTGGTCACCAGCGTTTTAAATACTTTATCCGCCTCTTCCCCGAGAAGTGCAGCGATCTCTTCCCCTGTCATGGTCGCATCCGGCACGTAAGTATGGCTCTCATAAGGGATCTTTTTGCTGTCCAGCACACGCATAACATTGGTCTTTTCATTGTTCTTCACGGCAGGCCCTCCGAGAAACCGTTTCTGTGCCTATTCTATCAAAATATTGTCTCCTGTTCAAGGGAAATACAACCTTTTCGTTGACATTCTGCTCTTTTTTCTATACTATGAAGCAAATAAACCAGAATATGAGGGAATCCCTATGAGTATGCTGATCCTCTGCACCGGAAAACCGCTTTCTTCTCTGGACGGCGATTATAATTCCGCAGAATTTGACCTGGCTGTAGCTGCTGAACAAAATACCGGAATTGAGCCTTACAACGGGCGAAAGACCGCTCCCTCCGGGCGGAAAGTATATCTTGCGGAAGGTCCTCTTGCCCGCGCCACTGCAGAACAGCTTCTCCTTCCCTGTGAGATGATCTCCGAGCCGCTGCTCAATGAGATCCCTCTGCGTTCCTTTACCGATACGGAAAAGCGATATTCCGCCGCTGTCTGGAAACGGAAAGCAGCCGCCCAGCGGAAGTCCGGCGATGCCAGGCAGGCGGAGAGCAGGCAGAAGGCCAGGCAGCGCGCCGATGAGCTGATCAGCAAAATAGAGCGCACCGGCGAGGATTGCATCCTGATCTCCTATCCCCTCTTTCTTGCGGAATTCCTGGATCGGCTGCGCTCTGCAGGATACGTCGTGCAGCGAAGCGGGCTTCTGCAGATTGAACCGCTGGAACGCATGGTTGCCTCCAGAAGAGAAGAACACTGCGGCGGCTGTGGTCACAACTGTTTTCTTTCCAATCCCGGCTGCGGCGTCGGAAAAGAAAAGGCAATGCGCATGCGTATTGCCGAAAAACACTGACGCCCTGATCCCGTCCCGTCTAATTTTACCATTATTATGAAAGGAGCCCCCATGCTGTACAATGATTTTCAGGATCTGAAACTCTCCGCTCTCGGATTTGGAGCAATGCGTCTGCCTCTTTTGCCGGACGGATCCATCGACGGCGCTCAGCTTGACGCGATGATCGATCTTGCCATGGCTTCCGGCATCAATTATTACGACACAGCCCATCCCTACCACGGCGGTCTTTCCGAAGTATTTCTCGGAAAATCCCTGTCCCGTTATCCCAGAGAAAGCTGGAACCTTGCCGATAAATTCCCCGGGCATCAAAATGTACGCGGGGTGAAACCTCTTCTTCCGGAGGAAGTCTTTGAAGAGCAGCTGCAGCGATGCGGCGTAGACTATTTTGATTTCTATCTGCTTCACAACGTCAATGAAAATTCCATGTTTTACTACGGCAATCCGGACAATCATTTCATGGACTATTTTCTTGAGCAAAAAGAAAAGGGCCGCATCCGTCACCTCGGTTTTTCCTGCCACGCCGGTCCCGAAGCGCTGGAACAGTTTCTTTCCCTCTACGGCAGCTCTCTGGAATTCTGTCAGATCCAGCTCAACTATCTTGACTGGACCTTGCAGGAGGCCAGCCGCAAATGTGAGATCCTGCGAAGCGCCGGTATTCCCATCTGGGTGATGGAGCCGGTGCGCGGCGGCAAGCTGGCATCATTTAATGCAGAGACCGAGGCAAAAATGCGTGCCCTGCGGCCGGATGAGAGCATTCCTTCCTGGGCTTTCCGCTGGCTGCGGACCGTTCCGCATCCCACCATGATTTTAAGCGGGATGTCCAGCCTGGCGCAGATGGAAGACAATTTGAAGACCTTCTCCTCCGACAAGCCTCTCAACAAAGAAGAACTTGCCCTTCTCGGCGAAATTGCTGCACAGCTTGCCGGCTTTATTCCCTGCACCGGCTGCCGTTACTGCTGCGCCGGCTGCCCGAAGAAGCTGAATATCCCCACCCTGCTGGGGATGGCCAATGATATGGCCTTTAACCCCGGGTTTAACACCGTCGCCCGCTACACCGGGCTTGGCAGTGATAAAAACGCAGGCGCCTGTATCGGCTGCGGCCAGTGTGTACGCGCCTGCCCGCAGAAGATCAACATCCCGGAAGAAATGAAAAAGCTCTCTGCCCTTATGGACGGCCATAAGAAATGGGAAGAAGTCTGTAAGGAACGTGCCGAAGCCGCCGAGCGTGCCAGGGCACAGAAAGCATAATCTTATCTTTCTCAAAAAAATCTGTCTTTCTGAAGATTATTCCATGAATAACCCGGAGCACTTATCGGCTCCGGGTTTTCTCATATCTGCAATTCTTTATGTCAGGAAGCGCCTGACGGCTTCCAGCTGATCGATCCCGGTCTGCCGGCCCATCTGATAAACGCGCTCCAACTCCTTGGGATCATTTTCCGTGCGTCGGATCCCCAGAGCCCTGCCGGGACGGATCACAAGATTTTCTCCGCTCTGCTCTCTTGCATCGATTTCATCCATCTGGTGATTATACATTTCATGCCGTATTTTCATCGCCCGGGCAATCATGGGCTGCCTGCGCAGCAGAAACTGCATGATCCCCGAAGAGGCGCTTTTCTGTTTCCGATAGCCCTTTGGCTGTGTAAGAAGAATCACATTGCGAGTATATCCCTGTTTTTCCAGGAAACGGTATGGCACCGCATCGGAGATCCCGCCGTCCAGATAGCTGTCTTCTCCGATCTTCACCGGCCTCGACACGATCGGCATGGAGGCAGAGGCCTGCATCCATAAAAGATCCTCTTCTCCACCGTCTTTGCAAAGATGATAGGCCGGCTTTCCGGTTTTCACGCTCGTCGCGCCGATATAGAAAGCAAGCGGATTAGCCGCAAACGTTTCTCTGTCAAATACATCCAGCTCATTCGGAAGAACGCGGTAGCAGAAGTCAGCCCCGTACAGATCTCCTGTTGTCAGGAGAGAGCGAATACTGCAGTATCTGGCATCCCTGCAGTATTTTTTATTATACCGGATTGCCCGTCCGATCTGTCTGGACTTAAAATTGCATCCGAAAACCGCCCCGGCGGAAATACCCGCCGCGCCGTCAAACGAGATGCCGTTTTCCAAAAGCACGTCCAGCACACCGCAGGAAAACAGGCCGCGCATCGCACCGCCTTCCAGAACAAGCCCTTTTTTCATAAGTTTCTGAAAATTACTTCTTTGTGGCTGCGCAGGGCAAAATAGAGCAGCATTCCCAGCACGCCGCAGGAAATCACTTCACCCAAACCGACCGTCAGCATCATCAGCGGGATCGGCAGCGGCACACCGTAGGCATACCTAAGCACAAACGGCACCACCAGCATATTGGCAATGATCGGCGGGACAGGGGCGAGGAAGGGGGTTGCATTGCGCAGCTTCCAGGTAAAAAATGCCCCAGCCAGTGTAGCAAGGCTGCCGAAAAGGATATCCGGCAAAATGGCCCCGCCAAAAAAGTTTCCAATCACACAGCCGATGAACAGCCCCGGGATCGCCGCCGGCGTGAACACCGGCAGAATCGTCAAGGCTTCGGAGATCCGCACCTGGACTTCTTTAAACGAGATGGGCGCAAACGCATAAGTGAGTGCTACATACATGGCGGCAATTATGGCAGCCTGCGCCAGAAGCAGTGTTTTTTTGTTGGTCATTCCCTGGTTTTCTCCTTAGTTTTGTTTTACGTGAGGATGGTTTCGAACTCACGGATCAGTTTGATGTCCTGCATTCAGGGGATGCTTCCCGAAAACAGTGCGTGCTACTATATCATGATTCCCCTGAAAAAGCAAGGAAAATACCAAACAGCAAAATACCAGGAAGGATCCGCTCCATCCGTCAGCTCTTTCTCCTGCTGACTGCGATTGGAATAATTAATGACAGCGGGTTTCCTGCTCAATCCGCCGTGATCGTGATCGTCACATCCCCATGGCTGAGCAGGTCGGTCATTTCCTGCCGGGCGAGATTCACATGCCCCAGCCTTGTGTATGCCCAGGAGTTGGAGCCGTAGAAAATCACGATTTGATTGCCGGAATAGAGAACGATGTCTCCGCTGTCCGTAATCGTTTGCTCATCGTCCCGCACAATGCTCTGCCCGATGGGTCCGACCTGTTCAAAGCCCCCGTACATGGACATCGGAACGCTCAGCGGGAGCAGTTCTCTCAATGCTTCCGCAGAAGCATTCTTCTCCCAGGTCACAGGAACCGGGGTCTCTCCGATATATAGCTTCATGCCGGTATTTTCCTCCGTCATCTGAACCAGGATATCCCAGATCTCTCCTATCACTTCAAAGTAGTGTTCCGGGAAAGCGTTATCCCCGCGGGCATGGACTTCAGTTCCGTCAGTCAGGGTAATGTCAAGCCAAAATCCCTCTCCATCCAGAACAAAGCTCCTGGATTCACTGAATCCGTCCCACGAAGCCACATTGTAGGTATCGATCACGTTCATGATGGCATTGATATCGTCTGCGCTGACAGGCTGCTCTTGTTCTTCGTTTACGGACACCTGGTAGCCATCCGGACCCAGCGTGATCTGATAGGAGTCGTATCGGATCTCCCCGTTACGGTGCACATAGAATGTGGACAGTGCCCGGACCGGTGACAGCGTAACATGAAGCGCCTCATCCACGGAGACCGTGTAGATGCGGTTTTCGTTGTCCAAAATGGGGGAACGCCCGTAAATCGCGGCGGTCGTGGTTCCCGGCTTAAGCCCTGAAAAGGAGACAATATAATCATAAGCCGCACCGTCGATTTCTTCGGCATGCGCCTCAAATTCATATTGCGCTTCGCATTTGACGATTGTGGGATCGTCCACTTCAACAGAGTACTCGTATCCTCCTCCGGAAAAAGAGGAAAAGCGGAGGACCGCTGGTTCCATAGCCGTCTCAGCAGATGCCGGACAGCCGGCGAGAAACAACGTCAGAATAAGAAAAAACACAACCATACGATAATCCTGTTTGTTCATAACTCTTTCTCCACCATTCTTACCTCTCCGTTTTCTGAGGCTTACAGCCATGGTCTGCCCTCCCGGAAGCCTCTGAAGCACGCTAAAAACCTACCTTATTTTAATATGCATCGAGATCGCTTGTCAACGAATTCGGGCGAACATCGCCGGGTATCCTCTTGAAAATGCGGGATTTAAAGCGCAGTGCCCTGAGTCGGGGTTGTAAACCGGCTCATATCGTTCCCTTCCAGCTTGAGAAGGGCTTTTTTTCGCAAGATACCCCCGCCGTATCCGGTCAGGCTCCCGCTTGCTCCGACTACCCGGTGGCACGGCACGATGATGCAGATCGGATTATGGCCGACTGCACCGCCGACGGCTTGTGCGGACATTTTTTCAAGCCCGCGCTCCTTTGCAATTTGGCCGGCGATCCAACCGTACGTGACTGTTTTTCCAAAAGGGATCTCGCACATGATCTCTCCGACACGGTTGCGGAAAGTGGAGCCTGTCAAATGGATTTGCGGGAAGAACCCCGGATCGTGGCCTGAAAAATAAATATCCAGCCATTTTTTCGCCTGATCAAAATAGTCCGTTTCGCGCCGATCGGCTCCTTTTTTCAGCCCAAGCCCAATATACCTGCCGCCTTCCGTAAACCAAAGCCCCGTCAATCCCTGTTCATCCCCGGCAAGCAAAATGTTTCCCAAAGGGGATTCATAATCATTTGTATAAATCATTTCGGACCTCTCTTTTATCCTGTACCTTCAGCAGGCCCTTTTTCGGAATTTTGTGTATTTTGTACCGCATTTGCTAAGTTATATTTTTTACGCTCGCCCGAACTTTTAAAGCAGGCTCCAACGTTTGAATTTTGGGGCTGCTTTTTCCGCCGCTGTTGATAATTTGAATCAGTGTTTCCACTGCGGCAGCCGCAATCGCTTCTATCGGCTGCGCAACAGAGGTCAGCGAGGGCTGTACAGCCTCTGCAAGAATCGTATCGTCAATGCTGACTACAGACAAATCTTCCGGGATTTTCCTGCCGAGATTACGTATACCCTGATATAAACCGGTCGCAATATAATCAGCAAAGCAAAATACGCCGGTTACTTTCTTTCCTAACAGATAAGGGACCGAGGCTATCCCGGTCTGAATATCATATTTCCCCTCAAAGATTAAAGAAGGGTCATATTGGAGATCATATTCTGAAAGAGCTTTTTGATATCCTTCCAGTCTTTTTCTTGTCCCGTAGATTCCAAGAGGCCCGGTTACACAGCCGATTCGCCTGTGTCCGGCTTCAAGGAGATCCTGCGTCGCGAGATATCCCGCTTTTTCCTGATCTACCAGAACTGCCGGCAAATGGGATGTTTCATACACTCGGTCGATCAGAACGATCGGGATCTGAATGTCCTCTATCACACTGAGGAGCGTTGCCGTCTCCTCCTCTGACTGGAAGTCCGATTGCGTCAGTATAATGCCGTCAACGCCGCGATCGGAAAAAAAGCGCAGATAATTGCAGGTGCTTGTACAATCATCATCTGTACTGCAGGCAACAACCGCATAATTGTTTTTCATTGCTGCCTGTTGAATATGTTTGGAGATGGAGGAGAAAAACGGATTGCCGACATCCGGCAAAATCAGGCCAATAGAACTGGACCGTTTCGTAGCCAGACTGACTGCAAGCATGTTCGGCCTGTAATTCAGCCTGTTTGCTGCCTGCAGGACGCGATTTTTCGTCTCACTTGAAATCGGAAGGGAACTGTTATTCAAAACGAGAGATACCGTTGCCGGGGAAACTCCGGCTTCTCTGGCAACATCTTTTATAGTGGTTCTCATAATTTCTGTTCCTCAATACAGCAATAATAAAACGATTAAATGATATCATGAAAAAAATTTTTTGTCAAAGATTGTTTTTGTAAACAAATTTTCAAGAAATTATCATTGACAAACTGTCAAAATTTGGCTATTATAACGGTGAAGGAGAATATTCATTCTTTTTTATTTTTTAATTATTAAAGCGTTTTAATTATAAATAGTCCTCCATATTCTGTAATCTACAGCCGCAGGCTGTCTGATAAAAAAACAAAGAAAGAAGGAAAAATCATGAAAAAACTGTTGTCACTCGTCTTTGTACTCGCAATCATCCTCAGTATTTGCAGCGGAGCATTTGCAGATGGGTCAAAAGAACTCACCATCTACTTTGCGTTTACTGACGATGAAATCCCAACCTACGTTGAAGCTTTCAAACAGGACACCGGCATTCAGATCAACTACGTCCGCATGTCAGCCGGAGATATTATTGCCCGCCTGATTGCAGAAAAGGATAATCCGCAGGCAAGTGTTATTTGCGGAGGAAACTGCATGCTCGCAACAGGTGCCGCCCAGCAGGGCCTCCTGGAGAAATATGAATCCCCGGTCCTGGCGGAAGTTCCCGAAGAATTTCACGATCCTGACGGATTCTGGACGCCGGTAACTGTAGCAGCCCACGTTTTCCTGGTCAACAATGAGTGGTTTGAAGAAGAGAATGCCACTGTTCCGGACAGCTGGGAAGCACTTCTCGATCCGAGCCTGAAGGGCATGGTCATGATGGCACACCCCTCTTCTTCCGGTGTCGCATCCAGTATGCTGGTAAACATGTATCAGTATAAGGGCGAAGAAGGATGCTGGGAATACTTCGAGCAGCTGAAAGATATCCTTCCGTACTTCAACAAAGCCAGCTCTGCAGGTCCGGCAGCTGTTTGTCTTGGCGAAGCGGCAGTGGCACTGACGCTTGACTCCGATGCACTGAAGTACAAGAATCAGGGCTATGATGTCAGCATTGTATACCCGGAAACCACTTTTGTTGACGTAAACTGCGCAGCAATCGTTAAAAACGGTCCTGCTGATGAAGCGGAAAATGCCAAAGCCTTCATCGACTGGATGATTTCTGAGCGCGGCCAGAATCAGTACATAGAATCCGGTGCCTGCCGTTGCCCGGTAAATGTAAATGCAACAGCAGCAGAAGGTATGAAAGCTATTAGCGATGTCAAGGCTTTTGCCTGTGATAAAGTTGCAGCCGCAGCCATTCAGAGTGATCTGATCAAAGAATTCATGGATAAAATTGACAACGCGGCAGCTCTCAAATAAAAATCAGTTTATCCGGGTTCTGCCGATTCATTGCAATCGGCAGAACTTTTTATTTTTGAGAGAAGGAGACTGTCAATATGCCTGAGCAGGGAAAACCACTTCTTAAAAGGCGGAGTACGACGCTGCAGGAGATGCGTATGCTGATCCGTCAGCCTGTGTTATCTATTACGATCCTCTTGATTCTAACCTCGCTGGTCATTTTTATTCTTTTTCCACTTTACAAAATTGCAAAGCTGAGCCTGACAGATCAGGCCGGCCACCTTACGGTTGCAAACCTGATCAATGTTTTTACATCCCTAAGCTATAGGATTACTTTTTTCAACAGCTTGAAGCTTGCCATAACGGTTGCCTTTCTGGCTACTTTTGTTGCCTATATTTTTGCTTATGCACTGAACAGAACGGATCTGCCGGGAAAAAAGTTTTTTAATCTGATTATTCAGCTCCCCATTGTTTCACCTCCTTTTATTCTTGCACTGGCCGTTATTTTTTTATTCGGCCGTCAGGGTCTGATTACAAGAGGTCTGCTGGGTATTAAAAATCATAATGTTTATGGAATGCACAGTCTTATCCTGATTCAGGTCATCTCCTACTTCCCTGTCGCCTTTATGACCCTGTCAGGGATCTTAGGTGCCATTGATTCGTCCGTGGAAGATGCCGCATTAAATGCCGGTGCAAGCAATTGGCATACTTTCCGGACAGTGACATTCCCGCTTTCCATGCCTGGTGTTATAAGTGCTTTTTTGCTTACTTTTGTCCAGTCACTGGAGGATTTCTCAAATCCGGCAGTAATTGGCGGAGATTATGCCGTTCTTGCAACAGAAGCCTATCGAATCATAACAGGTCTCTATGATTTTAATGGCGGTGCAGCCCTTGCGCTTATGCTGATGCTGCCGACAGTCTGTGCCTTTATGCTTCAGAGATACTGGCTTGGACATAAAAGCTTTGTTACTGTCACCGGAAAACCGACGCAAAAAACCCGCAGAATGAATAACGGAGCGATCCCTCCGCTGCTGTTGTTCT
Organism: Oscillospiraceae bacterium; assembly: GCA_017432615.1. GTDB lineage: Bacteria > Bacillota > Clostridia > Oscillospirales > Oscillospiraceae > Limivicinus. Next base: position 100,724 of record JAFRIV010000023.1, on the reverse strand, counting down.
GCTCAGTGGTAGTTCTTTTCATATTGCTGCTTTACGGCACAGTATTTGTCGGTGCTTTCTGCAAAACGTGGGGAGTAGACTATACTCTGGGATTTTCTCATTTCAAATATGTATGGGGATACGGAAAAGATGCCCTGAGGAAATCGCTTACCCTGGCGTGCATCGCAGCCCCTATTACCGGTATTCTCGGAATTGGAATCGCTTATCTGACTTCAAGGAAAAGATTCCCCGGAAGAGGAATTATGAAAGTATCCTCTCTTCTGACTTTTGCAATCCCCGGTACCGTTCTGGGTATTGGATATATCAGTGCTTTCAACACAAAACCGATCCTCCTTACCGGCACAGCAACAATCCTTATTGCCGCTTTCGTTTTCAGAAACATCTCTGTAGCCATTGAATCCGGATCTTCGACTCTTCTGCAGATCGATCAGTCTATTGAAGAAGCTTCAACAATCCTCGGGGCAAGTGCAGGAACAACTTTCAGGAGAATCACACTCCCGTTACTGAAACAGCCTTTTTTCACAGGAATTGTTTTTTCTTTCGTGAGAAGTGTAACCGCTGTAAGTACCGTGGTGTTTCTTGTCTCTCCAAAATGGCCGCTTGCCACATCCAAAATATTCGGATTGTTTGAAATCAGCAAATATTCTGATGCGGCAGCGTTTGTGACATTAATGATCGTTGTGATATTGATTGCTATCGCGGTAATTAACTTTGCTGTGAATATAATTCTGAAGCCGCGTATTCACAAAATCTGAGTGAAAGAATGGAAAGGGCTGTTGAGGAATGAATTCTATGGAAAACGAATACAATAAAAAAAGCAAAGGCGTTGTTCTGAGGAATGTTACAAAAATATTCCCTTCTCTCGATGGGAAGGGAGAATTCAAAGCAGTAGACGATATCAGCCTGGATATTCAGGACGGAGAGCTCGTAACCCTTCTCGGGCCATCAGGATGCGGAAAAACCACGACCTTAAGAATGATTTCGGGATTTGAATATCCAACGAGCGGAGATATATTCTTCGGGGAAAAAAATGTTGCCAATATTCCGCCAAATAAGCGTAATATTTCTATGGTTTTTCAAAGCTATGCTCTATTCCCTCACATGTCTGTTGCGGAAAATATTGCCTATGGTCTTCAGGTAAAAAGACTATCCCGGGAAGAAGTCCACCAGAGGACATATAAAGTCATAGAAATGATGCAGCTTAACGGAATGGAAAACCGATTCCCCAATCAGTTATCCGGAGGCCAGCAGCAAAGAGTTGCGCTGGCCAGAGCAATTGTAATTGAACCTCAGGTGCTGCTTTTTGATGAACCCTTGTCAAATCTTGATGCAAAGCTTCGCATCACGATGAGAGATGAACTGCGAGATTTACAACAGAGATTGAAAATTACAAGTCTGTATGTGACACACGATCAGTCTGAGGCAATGGCAGTTGCCGATAAAATTGTCATTATGCGTGCCGGCATTATCGAACAGTGCGGAACCCCTCAGGAAATCTACGAATATCCAAAGAATCAGTTCGTGGCGAATTTTATCGGTCATGCAAACTTCATTGACGGGAAGATCGTCTCCTGGAATGATGGCGGGGCAACAGCAGAGATTATGGGGAAACCGTATCATTTCTCCTCTCCCGGAAGCGAACGGCTCCCCATTGGTTCTGAATGTGTTGTCACCTTTCATCCCGAATCCGCTGTTATCACAGACAGCAAGGAAGGAATGCCGGGAAAAGTGGTCAAAGCAACCTATTATGGGTCTGAAATGGATTATGAGATCGTACTGAAAGATGAAAGTAAAATTGCCGTCAAAATCAGCAATCCGCAAAACACGAAGCGGTACGCTGTAGGGGACGAAGTAGCTCTGGAATTGAATACCAATTGTGTCAGGATCCTTGAAAAAGAAAAAAAGACAGGCGGAATATAAAGCGCAAAACGGAAAGGTAGAGTGGTGCGATATGTTAAATAAGGAACTGTTGGAAAAAGTAGTAAATCTGGCAAGAGAAGCCGGGAAAATGGTATTAAACAGAGAAAATACTAAAATTATTGAGAAAGACGGCGTGGCAAATTTTGTAACACCGACAGATATAGCCATCAGTAATTTTCTTTCTGAAGAATTGCCTAAAATCCTCGCAGGCTCCAAAATAATCTCGGAAGAAAGCAAGCATAATGCCAGATACGATGAAGGATATGTCTGGGTACTGGATCCGATCGACGGAACCAATAATTTCATCTATGAATTAGGGCTGTCTGTAATATCAATAGGCTTGTTTTCTGACGGAATTCCTTCTCTGGGGGTAATATACAATCCCTACAGAGATGAAGTTTATACCGGAATCCGCGGAAAAGGAGCTTGGTGGAACGGGAAAAGAATACAGGTGAATCAGAATACCGCTGTTTCCCAAACCATGGTTATGCTGGAGACGGGATCCTGCAATCCGCGAGAAGAAAACGCAACCTTTGCCCCATTGAAAGAGGTATTCCGCGATTGTATTGATTATCGGGTTTCAGGATGCTCGGCAATGGATATCTGTTATGTTGCCAGCGGAAAGGTTTCCGTCTTTTTCTCGGAACTGATCAGCATCTGGGATTATGCCGCTGCCCTGACAATTCTTAATGAAGCAGGCGGCAAAGCGACCAGATGGGATGGCTCTCCCCTTGACCACACGCATTCCGGAACAATTCTTGTAACAAACGGCATTCTTCACGATGAAATGCTGCGGCGGATACACGCATAGACGGGCAGCAGAAAGGGCAGAATTATGAAGAAAAACGGCATAATTAATATTCAATTGGCAGGCTTTCTTGCCGGGCTGGGGCATAAAGACACCTTTATGATTGCAGACGCCGGAATGCCCATTCCAAAAGGGGTTCCGATTGTTGATCTTGTTTTGACGTACGGCATCCCTACTTTCCCGCAGGTCATGGACGCTGTTTTAAAAGAAGTATGTGTAGAACATTACATCATCGCAGAGGAAATAACGCAATACAACCAAACACTGCTGAACTATATTGAAAAGGCTCTGCCGGATCTTCCCCGTGAAGAAATCCCGCATGCTGAATTAAAAAAGAGAATGGATACTCTTAAGTTCGTTATCCGGACCGGGGAGGATACTCCATATCCCAACATTATTCTGACCGCGGGATGTGCCTTTTTTGGCTGAACGTACATATAAAAATAAGTTTTGCCCCGTGCAAAAATAATTATTGCTTCTAAAAACGCGTACAGAATACACAAAACTCTCTTTTCGGAGTTTTGTGTATTTTGTACTGCAATTGCGAAATCATGCAGGCTGATTTGATAGAATGATCTGCCGCAAAACAAAGTATCTACCGAAAGCCGGGGATTTATGGTATACTCCATCTCGATAAACTGGGATTTCAGGAGACAGACAGAATTCACGCAATCACCGATGGGCTTGATGAGATTGAACTTTCATATGGTTAAATTCCAGCTTACAGAACTGCTGGGAGGAAGGAATATAAGGACTGACAATGGCTGTATTGGAAGGGGTCGCAATGTGCTTTGCCTTGCTGATCATATGCGTTGTGGGCATAGCAAGCGGACCGGTTGGTATGCTCTTCTTTTATGAAAAAGAAGTACAGTGCCGCTGTTGTCTGTATGGTTGCGACTGCAGCTGCGATTCCGGAAGGATTCCCAGTATCATCGCTGAATCAGGCATGACACGCTTCGTATCACGGATGTGAAAGACCGTTTCTTGTGGAATTCATAGACACTCGGTACCATTCATTCCGTCAGATGTGCAGACAGAAAGGGCGGAGTGAATATGAAGCGAAATGAAAAGACGTATTTGCGGGCAGGAATTGGTTTTCTGTTTGTATTCCTGCTGTGGACGGTACTGATTCGATGTGTGGATGTACAGGTAGTTGGCCCGAACCGAACAAGGGTCGGCTTTGCAGCGTTCAACCTTTGGTTTCATAAACGAACAGGCGTTCATATGACCCTATATACGATTACAGATTGGCTGGGCCTTGTCCCCATTGCCGTCTGCCTGGGCTTTGGGATGGTCGGTGTCTTTCAACTCATCCGGAGGAGGAATCTTCTCCGGGTCGATCCGGACATTATTCTTCTGGGCCTGTATTATATTCTTGTGATTCTCGCCTATCTGGCCTTTGAGATGATCCCGATCAACTACAGGCCGGTTTTGATCAACGGAGTTTTGGAGGCATCTTATCCCTCATCTACGACACTTCTGGTTCTGAGTGTGATGCCGACAATGATGTTCCAGATCGGCCGAAGAACGAATAACTCACTTGTTCGAAACGGTACCGGCAGTTTTATCTTCGCATTTTCAGCGTTTATGGTGATCGGGAGACTGATCTCGGGCGTTCATTGGGCAACGGATATTATCGGCGCTGTTTTCCTGAGCACGGGACTGTTTTTGCTCTACCGATATGCTGTCGATGCGGCGGATCGCCGCAGGGAGGACAGGAATGGAATTCAATGAAAAACTGCAGGAGTTACGAAAGGGCAAGGGGCTTACCCAGGAAGAACTTGCCGAGAAACTGTTCGTTTCCAGAACAGCTATCTCCAAATGGGAATCTGGCAGAGGGTATCCCAGCATCGACTCATTAAAAGAAATATCTCGTTATTTCTCCGTGACGATCGACGAACTGATCTGCCCGGAGGAGATCCTCTCTGCTGCGGAGGAGGAAAAGCAGGCTTTTGCCGGAAGGACACTCTCTTTCATATGCAATACGCTGGACTTCCTTACGGTGTTTCTGCTGTTTTTGCCGGTGTTTGGAAACGGAAAAGCTTCCCCGGCAGCGGTAAGCCTGTTCGGGCTGACCGGCGTCCATTCCTGGGTGAGGATCGTCTTTTTGGCGGTGATCGTGCTTTCAGCCTTAAACGGCCTTTGCGGTTTGATCCTGATTCATTTTGACCGACCGGTCTGGAACAGGCACCGCCTTGTCACGGGCATGGTGCTGTCCGTTTTGGCCGTTGCCGTTTTTATTGCGGCAAGACAACCCTATGCCGGGATCTTCAGTTTCGCGCTGTTGGTAATCAAAACACTGGTAATGATGAAATTGAGGTAAAAACAATGAGTACAAATAATTATTTCATTCGTCCGGAAAAGAAGGATGAATACAGAAAAGTTGAAAACCTTGTCCGAGAATCATTCTGGAATGTATACCGCCCGGGCTGCAGCGAGCACTTTGTGATCCATGTGCTCCGGGATGATCCGGCTTTTGTGAAGGATCTGGATTTTGTAATGGAAAAAGACGGTGAACTGATCGGGCAGAACATGTTCATGCGTACCGTCATCAATGCCGACGACGGCCGGGTGATCCCCGTGCTGACCATGGGCCCCATCGGCATCACCCCGGAGCTCAAGCGCCGGGGCTACGGCAAGAAGCTGCTGGACTACTGCCTTGAAAAGGCAACCGACAAGGGCTTTGGCGCGGTGCTCTTCGAGGGCAACATCGGCTTTTACGGACATTGCGGCTTTACTTATGCCAGGAACTTCGGTATCCGCTATCACGATCTGCCGGAGGGCGCGGATGATTCTTTCTTCCTCTGCAAAGAACTGATACCCGGATATCTTGACGGGATCACAGGCGTTTATCAGACGCCTCAGGGCTATTACGTAGATGATGCGGACGTGGAGGAATTCGACAAGGCATTTCCGCCCAAGGAAAAGCTGAAACTCCCGGGGCAGATTTTTGATTGAAACAATGATTTACACTCGACCACCCGATCAATTATGAATAATTGCCTGATGGGTTGCGGGAAGACATGACGGTCCACGCCAAGGATCGGATCACCTTCACCATGACCTGCGGAATGGAGATCGAAGCCTGAGCAAAACAAAGCAGCCCTGCCGGATGTGTAATGGCGGGGCTGTTCTGTTTCCTTGACGAAAACAGAGCATAAGATTATAATTCAACATAGTATTTTCCGGAACATTGGTTTGGTTATATTAAACGCCCAACTTATAATAGAGCATCCATCAGCAGAAGAAGTACGCACTCAGATGAAAGATTGCCGCTTTTGAAACTGGACCGATAATACTTGTTGCTTTTCAACGCAGTTCCATTTATAATTATAATATTATAGATTTATTCTGAGGAGGATATAATATATGGATATATTATCTGCGGTACTCACAATCGTTATTCTGGGTTTCCTGTATTGGCGCATGATCAAAAGAGAAACCCCGGAGCGGATCGGAGCGTTTCAGGCTCTGCTCCCGCTCGCGCTCGGCGTCGTCTCTATGTTTATCGGGGTGCTTGTTACCGTTCTGCTTGCCAAGTCTCTCGGGGGCATGGCGAATATGACGGCGGGAAACACAGGTTTCGGCGGCTCGCTGCTGCATTCCTTCCTCATGGCCGGCGGGACGGAAGAAATTGCAAAGCTGCTTATGATTCTCCTTGCGCTTGTAATCCTGAAGTCCAGGGTCAAAAACGTCTATGAATACGTCCTGATTGGCGCGGCTGTCGGCTTTGGCTTTGCTGTAGTGGAGGAATTCTATTACGGCAACTCCGGCGCCGAATCAAGCGCCGCTGATTACGTTGCATTCGTCGGAAGAATGATCTCGGTTCCGGCGCACATGACATTCAACATGCTCATGGGCGAGTTTCTGGGCAGAGCCAGATTCAACAGGCTGACAGGGAAGGGCTCTCCGGCTCTGGACTGCGTGCTGGCGGTTCTGATCCCGGTGGGCGTCCACACATTGTTTGACGCCTGCACGATCTTCAACAGCAAGCTGATGGCCGGAGAGATGAGCGGCATCGTGATAGCGCTTGGAGGCTATGTAAGCCTGCTGATTTTTGAGCTCGTCGTTCTGATCCGGTTCAGGAAGAACACGGAGAAGTTCTGCGGCATGCGTATATCCGCGGCAGAGCCCGCAGCGTAAACCCTCCCCGTTTCCGGCAGAAAAAAATGAAAGGCGCGTTATGAAAAGAAATCATGCTCTGAGTGAAAAGCTTCCCCTGCTCTCCATGCTGCTCTCGATTGCCGCGACATCTCTTGTCTGCGCTCTGGCCGCAAGCTTCAGTTCCTCCGAGCTTGTCCAGTATCTGCTTATCAGCGCCGCGGGAATCCTGTGTATGCTGGCACAAAAGTGGTGGTTTGCCCCGGCGTTCAAGGGCGTCTTCCGGGCAGAGGTTCCGCTTCGGGAAATTGGCTTGCTCTGCGTTCCGTTTCTGATCCAGTTACTCCTGTCCTGGCTGCTGAATGTAATGGATCACGGCCTGTTTTTCCGCGCAACGGCACTGAGTGTCGTCATGGCGCTCTCCGCGGGCTTCGGCGAGGAGGCCATGTTCAGGGGACTCGCCGTTCCGATCGGCATGCGATACCTCAGGGGAAGAAACAGAATTCTCATCACAGCCCTTGTTACTTCCGTCGTTTTCGCCTTGTCGCACCTGGGCAACGCCAAGGGGGGCAACGTCATAGGGATCGTACAGGCTGTCGCAACCATAGGCAGCGGCTTGCTTTACGCCGCGGTATTCCTGAGAACCGGCAGTATTATGGTCACCGTTGCCATGCATTTTTTGATCGACTGGATGTATTTTGTCACGAATCCTGCCCTTCAAAACGGTGAGATGGCGAATATGGGCGTCACAGCCGCCGTCATCATCTCGTGCATCGTCGACCTCTCGATGAGTGCTGTGGGGCTTTGGCTGATCCGCCCGGCTGTCAGGGAGAAGATCGAAGCGGTCTGGCAGAACAAGTGGGATCTTGCTGACAGCGACGACGGCACGGACATCGGCGTAAGGCAATATCAGCCGAAGCATTAAGCAATCTGCAGGCTAATAGCTGATTTGCACATTGAAAATGTGCCTGCGAAGCTATCTCTCGATATAGATAACAGGGTACCGCCAAAATGCATCAATAATAAAAGAGTTCCGGACCCTGACGATGATCCATGGGCGCGCTATCAATCATAGGTACACCCTGAAGGGTGCAGAATCGGCCTTTCAGGATGCAAAATGTGATGGTATCAAAAAGCCTCTCAATGGGAAAATTTATACAGCGAATTGATACAATCACATGAAAGCGTATACAGGCTGAAAAGCCTTTGAAATCAGGCACTTTTCCGAAGTGGCCTGATTTTTTATGCCTTCCGGCAACTCTGTTTTGCTCTTTTCCAGCCGGTGATAATCGTACGTTCGGAGGTCGAGTATATACAGGCACACGATAAACCGTGTAATCGTTCAATCCCTGCCACAGGGAAAACCGGTTGCACCACGATTTTTGGCAGTAAATATTTTAGAGCGTTTTTGTCCGTTATATTTATCATACCTGACGGTCTGTTCGGAATAAAAAACAGCCTCAGGTAATTCGTCCAAGGCTGTGGCTGATCGGAATATGTTGAAATCCTCGTTGCTCAGAGAATCCGGAGCAGAAGCATATAGACGGCCGTCCCGAAAAGGATGCTCAGGAAGGTATTGTGCTTCCACTTGTAGCTGAGTGCGACGACGAGCACAGCGATAGCTGAGGGGACGCCTGTTCCGATCATATCAGACTTTACACCCTTGAGGCAATAGACGATCAGTACCGCCATGATGGCCGATGGCAGCACAGCCCCGAGACGCGAGAGCCAATCCGGCATCTTCCGGTTGCCGGAAAAGAGCAGGAAAGGGAGGGCACGAAGCGAAAAGGTCACAACTGCCGCAATGAAAATGGCCAGAATAACATAGAGACTCATGCTTTCTCCTCCTTCCTGCTGCGGCTGTTGTCATAGACCAGCGCAGCCGAGACCAGAAGCAGGGCCGGCAGCATGAACTGCCCTTCGCCGAAGATCAGCAGACACACGATCCCGACCGTGAGCCCGAGCAGCGCCGGGAAGTGCCGATTCGATTTCTCCCATTGGTCGAGGAAAATAGTGACAAAGAGTGCGGTCATACAAAAGTCGATCCCGTCTGTGGAAAAAGGAAGCAGCTGCCCGACAACGGCACCGAGCAGCGAGCCCGTGATCCAATAGACATGGGAGAAAGCAGCTACATAAAACATGACCTCGCGCTTCTCCTTCGGAGGGAGCTCAAGCGTGCAGTTGACGGCATAGGTCTCATCCGTCAGAGAGTGGATCATGAATAGTCTGCGCCGACCTGTTTTTGAAATGTCGTCCAGAAAGGTCAGGGTATAGAAGGTCTGGCGGCTGTTCATGAAAAAAGTGGTGACCGCAATCGTAAGCAGGGACGCTCCGGATGCCATCAGTGTCGTCAGCACGAACTGTAACGCGCCTGTATAGATACACGTGCTCGCAAGCAGCACGGATAGCCAGGGAAAGCCCGCCTGCTGCATTAGAATGCCATAGGCCGTCCCGATAAAGAGATAGCTGCACAGAATGGGCAGAGATTTTATCAAAGAGAGCTTGAGGATTTCCGGTTTTTTCATGTTTTCCTTCCATTTCCCAAGGCAGAAGCTGTCGGCAAATATACCATGCCAATTGTATAACACTCGTGTACGACTTTCCGGTTATTGGGGGATTCTACCACAGTTGCTATTTCTGTGCAAGTTATCCGTTTACAAAAAATCTGACAGGCTGACTTGCGGGATGGAGATCGAATAACGAATTGATTTTTCAAATAGCGCTTGACAGGTGACCTTTCGTTCACTATAATGGGTGAGCGACAGGTCACTCAGCTCTTTGATGGAGGTACTTATGGCGAACGATACGAAAGAAAGGATCCTTGCTGCCGCACTCGAGATGTTCTCGCAAAACGGCTATGCAGGGACAAACATCCGTGAACTGAGTGCATCACTCGGCCTTGTCAAGTCCGGGGTCTATAAACACTATGAGAGCAAGGAAGCGATCTGGAATGCCCTGCTGGATGAGATGATAGCCTATTATGAGGAACATTTTGGTTCCCCTGAGCACTTACCTTCCGTGCCGGATTCGCTGGAAGGGCTGATTCAGATGACGATGCAGATGGTGGACTTTACTGTCCATGATAAAAGGATCATCATGACGCGAAAGGTGCTGACGCTTGAACAGTTTCGGGACGTACGCGCACGGGAACTGGCAACAAAACACTTCCTCACCGGACTTACCGATATGTTCACGCAGGTATTTCTTGGGATGATGGACAAGGGGCTGCTCCGGAGGGAGGATCCCAAGATGCTGGCCTTTGCCTATACTGCGCCGATTTCTGCCCTTATCCACCTGTGCGACCGGGAACCGGAAAAAGCCAACGAAGCGATTGCACAAATCGAAACCTTCAGCCGACATTTCATTAAAACATACGGAGGAACAGATGTGATTCCTGAATGAATGGATACGGAAAGATAATGCGGGAGGATGACGTAGAATGAATACGGAATTGTTTTCACAGGAAATCATGAAATTTCTGAGCGGTCTGCTGATCGTAGGCCTGCTTCTGTTTCTGCCGGCGGGTACATTTGCATACCGGCAGGCATGGCTGCTCATAGGGATCCTTTTTATCCCCATGTTTGTTGCGGGGCTGATCATGATGAAGAAATCTCCTGACCTTCTGCAGAAGAGGCTGGATGCCAAAGAGGAACAGACCGAGCAGAAGACGGTGATCGCCCTCAGCGGGCTGATGTTTCTTGCATCGTTTGTTGTTGCCGGGCTGAATTTCAGATTCGGCTGGATCGTGCTTCCCGATTGGGTTTCCTATGTGTCAGCAGCTGTTTTCCTGCTTGCCTATGCGCTCTATGCTGAGGTCCTTCGGGAGAATGTCTGGCTTTCCCGGACGGTTGAGGTGCAGGAAAACCAGAAGGTCATCGACACAGGGCTTTATGGTGTTGTCCGGCACCCGATGTACATGACCACGCTTTTGCTGTTCCTTTCGATGCCGCTGATTCTGGGGTCTGCCATTTCTTTTGTGATCATGCTGGCATATATCCCGATCATCGCAAAACGCATCCGCAATGAAGAACAGGTGCTGGAAAGCGGGCTGGAGGGATACGCCGAATATAAGAAGCGGGTCAAATATAAAGTAATCCCATTTGTGTGGTGACAGAGAAGAAACCATCGTGAACGGAGGAATGTGAAAATGAAAAACTTTATTGCTTATTGCGGGCTGGACTGTGAAACCTGCGAAGCCCGAATTGCAACGATCCATAACGATGACGCGCTGCGGGAAAAGGTTGCCGGGCTTTGGTCGGAACTGAACGGCGTGGAAATCACACCGGAAATGATCAACTGCACCGGCTGCCGGATTTCCGGCGTCAAAACGCCTTTCTGTGAGTCGATCTGCCCGATTCGCCAGTGTGCCCGGAGCAGACAGATGGAAACCTGTGGGAACTGCAGTGAAATGGAAACCTGCAGAAAGCTGGGGGCAATCATCGAAAACAACGCCGATGCTTTGAAACGCCTGAAAGCAGACCAGGCAGATCAATAAACGGAAGGGAGAGATACCTGTTGCAGTATCATAAAATCGTACCGCTGAAAGACGGCAGAACCTGCACTCTCCGAAACGGGACCGCAGAGGACGGGCAGGCGCTCCTTGACATTTTCAACCTCACCCATGCACAGACGGATTATCTGCTGACCTACCCGGACGAATTCACCTATACTCTCCAGCAGGAAGAGGATTATCTGAAGGGAAAAACGGACAGCGATGACGAGATCGAGCTTCTCGCGGAGCTGGACGGAAAGGTCGTAGGCTCGGCCGGCATCGGCTGCGTCGGCAGGAGGGAAAAGACCCGACACCGCGCGACATTCGGGATCAACGTGGACAAGGGATACTGGGGTCTCGGTATCGGAAGGGTGCTGACGGAAGGCTGTATCGAGTGTGCTGAAAGAGCAGGCTATGCCCAGCTGGAACTGGAGGCCGTCGCAGATAACAAAAATGCCCTTGCCCTGTACAAGAGTGTGGGCTTTGTGGAGTACGGCAGAAACCCGAAGGGCTTCCTCTCCCGGTCGTCCGGCTGGCAGGAACTGGTGCTCATGCGGCTGGAACTGGACAGGTGAGCTGATCGGTCAGACCATATTCATGCGCACGGTGATCAATGCCCACGATGGGCGGGTGATTCCCGTTCAGACCATGGCAAAACAGCATCAACGTTATCGCTGAGAAAAAACAGGGTTTCGTTATATTTCCAAAAAATCGGTACAAAAACCACAGTATTCTTCCGACAGGAGTTTTGTGGTTTCTGTACCGCTATTGCGAGGACTTTTTAAAAAAAGCTCCGGATGCTCAGGCGGCACCCGGAAGCTTTTTTGTATAGATCAGAGGATTGACGTAATAGAGCGGATTTCCCGGCCGCCCGATCTTCGGCCGCTCATCCGCATTTTTGATGACCAGATATCCGTAGTCTTCCAGCAGGTCGATCACTTTCTGTGCAGCCTCCGCTTTCCGCAGGAAGCGGCACATCTGCATAATATCTCTCCTTGTAATAACGGTGAGTTTTTTCTCTTTCACCACTTCAAGGACGCGCCTGCCCTGCCCAAGCAGGGATTCATCGCTCATGGCATAGTAGGCTGCTTTTGCGTGATCGATAAAATAGGCAGCTATGGTGATGGCTTTGGCCATCTGCAGTTGGGTGATCTCGTAATGCGGGAGCAATTCCCATGACTCCACAAGATCCTCCGGTCCGGCTTCCGCTATGCAGAGCAGTGCGGCAATACGCATCGTCGTTCCGACGATCTTCCCGGCCCAGTCTTCCATGTCGGCATATTCTTTCAGAAGTGCTTTTTCCACTTCCCGGGCAAAGCACTGCCGAAGGTGCTCCGCTCCGGGAGAGAGAAGGATCTCCTCTGTCTGCCCCTGCTCTATACAAAGCAGGCGGTAGAGAAGATCTTCATAATTCTGTTTCAGCTCCGGCGGAACGGGCTTCGGATTGATATCTCTTGTGCCCACAAGAGACTTCGGGATGCTGTACAGGATCCTCGCCGTGAGTCCCCTTCCGCGAAAGGCCTGATTGCTCATGATCCCGGTGAGGACATCGGGCTGAACCATCAGCAGGAGTGTCAGGGCAGGTTTGTCAATGGTGATGCACGGCTTTGTGGCGCGGTCAACACGGATGGTATCGGCGGAGTACGCCTTGAGCGCCACATCAAAATTCGCATCGCCGCTGTAACGCCCTGCCAGGATCTCAAAGATCCCGCCTTCTGTCGACTTGATCGCACACACACCGTCATTGGCAGCCATCTGTGCAGCAAGCTTTTCCGGCGTTACATCATCCAGGAACAGCCGGAGAGGTTCTGAAGCCGTATAACGCTGCTCTTCCCGAACGGCTTTTTCAAGTTCCTCCCGCTCCGCTTTGCCGTCTGCATATTTTTTCTCCAGCGTATTCACCCTGCGGATCAGGGCATTTTTCTCTCTCCTGCTGGCCTCGATCTCTGCAGCATGTTCCCGGTTCCATTCTGCTTCAAATCGGTCGATCGGGTCGGTCATCAGTTTGAGGCAGGGGGATTTTCGCTCCGACGGTTTTGCCACCACCAGCAGATAGAGATTAACAGGTTCCACCCAGTCGTCATGGATACGGACAGCGTATTTTTTCTGTACGCAGACAGAAAGAGCACCGAGTGCACAGACTGCCGGCATATCCGGGGAGACCTGAAGGGACTCCGCTGCTGCCTCAACAATATCTGCAATGGTTTTGGGAAGAGCATCCACCGGGAAGGTCTCCAGATCAGGCTGTGTAAGAGCGATCGGCTCGGCCCATTTCGGCTCCGAAGTCGAATGATACTCCTCCGGGGGGATATACTCCGGCCGAGAGCGAATAACCTGATAAAACTTGCAGGCACTGCCCCAGATTCTGCCGAGCTCTTCCTCGTCCAGGGGCGGCGAGCATTTTTTTGCTTCCTCCCAGAAAGCACTGGCAGCAGTTTCCGCGTTCCCTAGATGCTTCAGGGTCTTTACTGCAAAGCGATAGAGCGTCCTGTTGCGCTGTCCTTCCGGGATTGCATCCGCGGGAGGGCAGTCGCTTCGCTCGTCTTTCAGCCATTCCGTAAGGAGTTTGCTGCCCTCGTGGAAACAGACTTTCGCCTTCTCCACGCCGAAGAAAAATCGGCCTGCATCCAGTGCATTCCGGTCAAAAAATGGCAGGAGATCCGCTGCCTGCTGTTTCAGCCCTGCATACGCGGAAGCATCTTCGATCCGCCCGATGGGAAAAATGGCATGAAAGCGGGGCCGTGCGCATCGGCTCCCTTTAGGGAGATTGTCATGCCTGCTGGAATAGGTGACAAAAGAGACGTCCGGCAGAAATTCTGCCAGATCTTCCGGAGAGACCCAGTCTGCCCGGCGGTCGGAGTGATCGTTGTCGTAGTCCAGCACCAGAAGATCGGCATAGAGAAAGTTCCCGTTGCGCCGCCTGTTGCCTTCAAACTTTACGAAAACGTGGTCAAAACGAAGGGCATCGGAAAGCTGCTGTTCCGTTTCCGCATGCACTTCATGCCTGTACAGGCAGTTCTGGGCATTGCCTGTGGTGTCTGCGCGGTAAAGGGTGATGCGAGGATTGTTGTTCATAAAACCTCCTATGAATAAAAAAATATTTTTCTGCAGGCGTTTTGCGCGTGAAAAAGCCGGGGGTCTCTATCCAGACCTCCGGCTTATCATTCCAACCTGCCGCGAGTATACCATACCACATTAGGGGCTACTCCTGCAATCTGTCATCCGACTCTTATGAACTCTCATTCACTCTCGACTTTTCAAATACAGCTTTTCAGCTTCCATCTGACCGCTCCTGTGGAGACGAAAAACACTCTGTATGCTGTAGCCGAGTTCCTGAGCGATCTTTTCAAACGGCATACCATCGATATATCGGCGGAGCAGGATCCTCATACAGGACACATTTTCCAGCTGCGTCAGCAAGTCGGTAAGATCGGAAACACTGGCAGCATAGGCATCCTTCAGTTCATTCAGCCGCTTTTCAGACTCCAGGATCTTCAGTGTGTCCCGCTCCAGTTTGGAAGAGATGTCATGCGCGGGAGAGGCAACTTTGCTGACCCTGGACATACAGAGAGAAGCCGAAGAGCGAAAAGCTTTCAGCCCCTCTTCTTCTTTTAAGATTGCCAGAGAGAGGTTTTTGGGCCGTTCTAAGAAGGCTTTAAAATCTTTACCGATGCTCATTCATCCTCCTCTTCTGCCCATTCCTGCAGTGTTTTATCAAAAAAATCTCCCAGATAATTGTTGATACACTCCACCAGTGGCTGTGCAAGCAGGTACAGTTCCAGCCGCTCTTTTGCCTTCCCGTCCAGATCAAAAGAGGCTGTTTCCGCATCCTCCTTCACCCCATCCGAAAGGCTGACGTGCCACAAATCTTTTTTCCCTTTTACAGAGGAGAGTGCGATCTGGCGATAAGCGTTGAGACAGGAAAATTCCTCCGGGACGTCCGGAAGTTCCTGATGCCAGAGGTAATTGCCGTCGATGTAATGCTTCCAGTTCGGGACGATCGTCAGCTCCGGGATCCGCCATTCCCGCCCGAACTTGGACGCACTGCGGATCTTCCCTCTTCGGATCCACTGGCGTACCGTTCCGCCGGAAACCCCGTACAGCTTTCCGAAATCCTCCGGAGACAGCAGCGCAGCCTTTGCGGTAAGAATCGGGAATGCCTCCTGAACCGGAAGCAGGAAGGGTCTGTTTTTCTCACCCCAGCTTCTCCCTCGGTCATAGAGAACCTCCGTCGGGACGAGAGAAAGGGTGATCTCGGTCTCCCGCACAGTGATCTCATATTGCCACCAGGGCTGTGTAAGCTCCATCAGCCGGCAGGCTGAAATCTCTCCGGCAAACCTGTCAAGCAGAGGGATCAGCCGCGCCACCGGGTATTTGTCTTTCTTCGCATTCCGGGAATAGTGTTCTTTAATCTTCTCCACAGAAGCAAGCACATCTTCACGGCTGCGAATGGCATGGCTTTGGAAAAAGGCAAGCTCCTCCTCCGGCGTCAGGGAAGGAGAACTTCCGTCATAAGCCGGGTCGTTCTTCATATCCTCCGAAAGACGGATTTTTTCCTCATATAAAGCCTGTACCCTGTCCAGCAGGTCAAAATATTGATTCCGGTCCGCTTCCCAGAGTTCCGGGCGACCGGCGTAAAAAGGGTCATTTGCCAGCTTGTCCAGCTTCTCCCGCAGAAGGGTGATCTGCGCCTCTGTTTCTTTGATCTGCTTTGGCAGTGATTTCATAAAGCATCATCTCCTTTTATCTGTATTGTAACGCAACACTTTTATGCTGTCAATAGCGTTTTCGATTTTTTCTGCAAAAAACGGTACAAAAACCACGATATTCTTCCGACAGGAGTTTTGTGTATTTTGTACCGCAATTTTAAAAACACGGATCATGGCGAAAAAAAGAAAGCCCTTGACAGCGGATGCTGTTATCGTCATAATGAACCGTACACCCTGTTCAATATGGAAGGAGATTACACGATGCCGCTGCTTACCTGCATGGTGGAGGGAAATGGCCTCCCCAATGCCAAAGAAGATTTTAAAGAAGCGCTGCGTGTGGAACAGTACCGCATCAGCAGCCGGGCACTTTATCTGCCCGAAGGCCTCCGGTGGAAGTATATCCCGTTGTCGGAAATTGAAAAAGCGGAGGAATCCTTCCGCGTAATCAGTGCCGGGCACTGTGTGCCTGTTCGGGAAAGGCGACCGGAGATCGACGTATTCACTTCTGCCGGCACTGTCCACATCAGCCTGGAGAAACAGGAAAGCCTGCAGAAAATAATGGCCTATCTTGACCGGAAGGAGACGGAGGCATGACTGCACGGGAATTTCTTGAGATTTTGCATGTTGCTGAGCGCCTGAAGGATACCCCCAGGCACTGCACCACCTCAAAAGGCCGGGTGGAGAGCGTGGCAGAACACAGCTGGCGTATTTCCCTGATGGCGTTTCTGCTCCGGGGAGAATTCCCGGAACTGGATATGGAGAAGGTCACAAGGATGTGCCTGATCCACGACCTGGGAGAATGCTTTACGGGAGACATTCCCACCTTCCTCAAGACGGACGGCGACCGCGAAGTGGAGGACTCCCTTTTAAACCGCTGGGTCCGCACGCTCCCGCAGGAGGTATCTGAAGAGATGGATGCCCTTTACCGGGAGATGGACGCCCAGGAAACAGCGGAAGCAAAGCTTTATAAAGCCCTCGACAAGCTGGAAGCGCTGATCCAGCACAATGAATCCCCCATCAGTACCTGGGCAGACCATGAATACGCTCTCAACCGGACGTATGCTTTTGACGTGGTGGAATTCTCCCCCTGGCTGAAAGCATTGCGGCAGGAGATCCTCCGGGATACTCTGCAGAAGATCGAAGCCGGGTCCTGACCGAAACCCCCTATAAATGAGTCATGCGGCAATGAAACATTGCCGCATAACTGATAGTACAGCGTATTTTATATCTCCTTGATCTGCCGGTGAAAGATCTTCACAATGCCGGCCTTCCAGCACAGAAGAAGCGCCAGCACAGAGCCGACCGCCGTCTGCAGTACCTGGAAGGGGAATTTTGCTACCGCATAAGCGGGTGTGCTGTAAATAAAAGCTCGCCCCAGGGTATAACCCGTAAACGTAATGACCCAGCCGACCACTGCCCCGACGATGGATCCCGTGACCGGATTGTTTTTGTAAATGCGATGGACGAAAAGGGAGATCGCCACAGCCTGCAGCCCGTGTGTAACGAGGGAGACAAACATCGGCGTCGGATAAAAGAGCAGATCCCCGATAAAAGCCCCGACACCGCCCACCAGGAAAGCATAGAACGGTTCCAGCAGGACTGCTGCCGTGACGATGATCACATCATTGAGGTACATGTGCCCGCCGGGTACCGGCACGCTGAGAAGACTGGTGCTCATAATAATATTCATTGCCATGAGGATCGCTGTGGTTGTCAGTTTTATGGTGGAAATTCTACGTTCCTTCATAAGAAGACCCTCCTCTCCGGATGCGACGGATTATAGCACAATTCTGACCTTGTAAAAATGGTCAGATTGATTCTTTTTTATAAGGTCAGCAAAAGAAAACTTGCACAGCCTGGATAAATGTGATAAAATCCCCCGCAGAATTGATATGGAGGTGCATGATCATGCAAAGACTTGCAGCCATATTCATTCCTTTCGGGGTCTGATACACCCCTTTTTATATCGGCATCCGCTGATGCGGATGCCTTTTTTAAGGAGAATTCCATGAAACAGCCGCAGCCCTCTCTTACCGCGTTCTATTCTCTGGTTCAGTCTTCCTTCTGGATGAACTTCTGCACTGCCGTCAGTTTTGCATCGGTTTATCTGCTGGGCCTCGGTTACAGCAATTCGTCTCTCGGGATCGTGCTTGCTGCCGGCAATCTGCTGGGTGCAGTCCTTGGAACAGAGCTTTCCTCCCAGATCGATCGCTCGGAAAAGCTGACTGCCTCCTCGCTGATGCTTCCGCTGCTGATCCTGCAATGTGCCGCTGTCCTGCCGCTTCTCCTTTTTCCTGTGAAATCTGCTGCTACCGTCGTCTCTTACACGTTGTATATCTGTTTCACGATCGCCGTCAACTCCCTGAACCTGAAGCTTTATACCGATGCCCTGCACCACGGCTGCAGGATCGATTACGGGTTTGCGCGCGGTCTCGGTTCCTCTGCCTATGTGCTGCTTTCCATGCTGCTCGGTGTGATCATCGAGGGTACCTCCATCCGGAGTGTGCCGCTGTTCGGGCTGCTGCTCGGCCTGCTGCAGATGCTCGCCTTTTCCCTGATCCGGCGAAAACTCCCTGCCGATGCTTCCTCCCCCGGTAAAACAGATCAGCGCGGAGTCTCTCTCCCGGTTTTTGTGGGCAAAAACAGGAAGTTTACCGTGCTGCTGTGCGGGATCGCACTTTTGTTTTTTGCGCACAACATTGTGGTGAATTTTCTGATCAACATTACCCGTTTTGTGGGAGGCGATACCAGCACCATGGGCCTGATCAACGGCTTCATGGCTGCCGTTGAGATCCCGGTGCTGCTGCTGTACGAGCGGCTGTTTTCCGGAAAAGACCCCGCAAAGCTGTTGCGCATCGCCTTTGTATTCTTCTTCTTCAAAAGCATCGCCATTGCTCTCAGCCGGACGATCCCAACCCTTTCGGCCGCTTTTCTCCTCCAGGCGCCTTCCTTTGCACTGGAGGCGGCCGCCATTGTGCCGTATGTCGATCAGGCAATCCGCTATGAGGATTCCGCAAAGGCGCAAAGCCTTGCCTTTACGATGACGACGGTGGGGTCTGTCCTCGCCAGTATGATCGGCGGGATCCTCTATGACCGGGCCGGTGTGGGAAGTACGCTCTGGATCTCCTGCGCGATCTGTGCTTGCGGTTCCGCCATTGCTTTGCTGGGGATGGAAACAAAAGGAGAACCCGACAGGCAGGCAGATATCCTAAAATAGCAATATTCTTTTATTAAATGATTTTTGTAAAATATTCTTGACATTCTATCCGATATATGTTATATTCCTGCTGTACTTAAAAAGGAGGACAACAGGAATGAAAGCGTTAAGTATTCTCATTGGCATTGCTGCAGGGATTGGGCTTGCTCTGGTAATTTTCAAATACTCCAACCGGAACCACAAAATGGAGACGCAGTATGACGAACGGCAGAAAGACGTGCGCGGTAAAGGATATCGGTATGCATACTACGCCATGATGATCTATGAGGCGATCCTGCTGATCCTGTCGATCGGTGAGGTTGCTCTGCCGGTTGAAAGCTATGTGCTGCACTTTACCGGAATGCTGGTGGGCGCCATGGTGCTTGCCACCTACTGCATCTGGCATGACGCCTACTGGGGGCTGAACAACAACCGGAAACGCTACGGACTGATCTTTCTCGCTCTCGGCATTCTCAATGCGATCCCGGTCATCGGTTCTCTTGCCCGCGGCGGGATGCTGGAAAACGGAAAACTTGCCACGCCGGCCATCAATCTCGGTGTCCTGATCATGCTGGTGGTAACCGGGGCAGAGCTGCTGATCAAGGCTCAGCTTGAAAAGCGCGGGGCAGAAGAATGAAAAACCTTCGGCTGAAAGCGGCACGCGCCGCAAAAGATCTCTCTCAGGAGCAACTGGCTGCACTGTGCAATGTCTCCCGCCAGACGATCAGCGCAATCGAAAAAGGAGATTATAATCCCACGATCAATTTATGCATTGCCATCTGCAAAGCCCTCGGCAAGACCCTGGATGAACTTTTCTGGGAAGGATAAAGAAATTCATTAAAAACCGGTACAATATACACGATATTCTTCCGGAAGGAGTTTCGTGTATTTTGTACCGGTTTTCTGATTAGACTGCAGCAGGCATCCGGCTTAAACCGGATGCCTGCCGGGCTTTGATCGCTTCTTTGAATTTCTCTCAGAAAGAGCGGCTTTTCTGCCTTCGTCTGTTCAAAATTATCTGTTTTTTTCTTCCTTGTCCATCAGGTCCCATGCACCGAGCATATACATGATACCCAATGCCCGGTCATACAGGCCGTAACCCGGGCGGCAGTTATCCGGCCCTTCTCCCCACAAATGGCGGCCGTGGTCCGGGCGGATATATCCCTCGTAGCCGCAGTCATGATATGCACGAAGAATATCCAGAATGCCGGTCTCCCCGTCGCAGTCACGGTGAGATGCTTCCGAAAAGTCTCCGTTCGGAAAATGTTTGATGTTGCGGATATGGGCAAACGCAATCCTGTCACAGTATTTACGCACGATCTGCGCCACATTGTTTTCCGGATTTGCATTGAGGCTGCCGGAACAGAGAGTTACACAGTTATAGGGATCATCCACCATCTGCAGAAGATGACCGACCGCTTCCTCATCTGTCATCAGGCGGGGCAGACCGAAAATATCCCAGGGGGGATCATCCATGTGAATGGCCATTTTAATATCACACTCATGGCAGACCGGCATCAGGCTTTCCAGGAAGTACTTCAGGTTGTCCCATAGTTTTTCCTTCGTCACACCGCGGTAAGCACGAAACAGCTGCCCGAGATGAGACATTCTTTCCGGTTCCCACCCGGGGAAAGTCATGCCGTTCCGCTCTTCTTCCGCTACGATATACCGGGCCATTTCTTTCGGATCTTCCTTGATGACTTCCGCCTCATAGTACAGAGCCGTTGAGCCGTCCCCCATCGGATGAAAAAGATCTGTCCGCGTCCAGTCAAAAACCGGCATAAAGTTGTAGCAGATCACCTTTACCCCGAACGGAGCAAGATTGCGAATGGTCTGAATATAGTTCCGGATATAGTTATCTCTTGTGGGCAGCCCGATTTTTATATCGTCATGCACGTTGACGGATTCCACCACATCCATGTTGAAACCGTATTTCTCCACCTGGCGGTGGACCTCGGCGATTTCTTCCGTTTCCCAGATCTCTCCCGGCAGCTTGTGGTGCAGCGCCCAGACAATCGTGCTGACACCGGGGATCTGGCGGATGTCTGAAAGTGTAATGTGGTCATTCCCTTCGCCGTACCAGCGAAAACCCATTTGCATTGGCATAAATCATTCTCCTTGTTTTATACTTTACAACCCTGCGCTTTCCAGTTCACGTCATTTTCATCCGGTTCATTGTTGCCTGGTTGTCTGTTGATTCTATTATACCTTTTTTAAGCTGAATTATCTACCGATATGGCCGCTGTTTCACGTCATAATTCCGCCTACTCACGTTATCGGCAAGACCGGTCCTGTCCGGCACACATACAGGAAAGCAGGGCCGAAGCCCTGCTTTCCATGCAATGGTTATTTATGTTCCTTTAGAAGCTCAGACCGAAGCCGGATACATAGTAGTTGCCGTCGGCATCCATGTATGCGTAACTGCCGCCGTTGACATTTGCCAGGACTGCAGGATCGATATACTGATCCTTGTCATAACCCGGAACATCATTCGGGGAAGCGCAGATCTCCGCTACCGTACCGTCTTCCAGCGTCGTTTCGGTGAGAGCAATGACATCCTCGGAGGAAACCATCGTCACAGCGAGTTTGCCGGTCGGATTGTAGGCGCCGGTGATCACGTCCACCTGAGCCCTGCGGGCATTGTCAAGAGATGCTGCGGAAGTGGTGTACTGTGCAAGAAGCGCATCGCAGTACGGCTCGAGGTTCGTCAGGATCCAGGGAGAAGTGCAGACGATGGTGGCAATGACCTTGCCGCCGTTTTCATGGACCGTGTCGGCTGCCTTGATGAGCTTGTCCACATCTTCCAGCGTGGTAACCTCCACTTTGTCACCGGTCTTGTTCTGAGAAGCTACAACACCGATCCCGAAGTTGCCTTCGCCGCCGGACATTTCGCGCTCATCAACCTCATACTCTTCGACCAGACCCAGAATACCTTCTGCCGTGGTGCCGTTGGTGGAAGTGGTGGGCTTGGGCACAACATAGAAATAAGCCACTTCTGCGTCCTTTGCCTTGTCAACAATTTCAAAGCCCTGTGCTTCGAAGATCTCGGTCAGCGCAGCGACCATATCCTCATCCTCGCCGTTGCCGGTGTAAGAGCCGATAAAGAGCTTGGTGCCTGCATTGGCATCCAGCGGAAGAGCATTCTCATGATTCTTCATGAGGACAACTGCCTTCTGGTGCATCGCATAGGCCTGTCCTGCTGCAGTCTGGAGATTTTCGGTACGGACCTCGTCGGCATGGTTATAGTCCAGATACGGATTGTCAAAGCGGCCCTGCTTGAAGATAGCGGTAGCGCGGTTGATGTTGGCGCGGTCCAGATCCTCCTTGGGAAGAACGCCCGTTTCAACAGCTTCGATCACGAGATCGGTACGCAGTCCGGAACCGATGGCATCGCTGCCGGCAGAGATGAGCTGTGCATAACGCTCCGTCGGAGTCAGTTCTTCAACGCCGAAGGTCTGGCCGGTGACGATGCCGGAGTCTGTATTGACGTAGCCGTCAAAGCCCATGACATCACGCAGAAGCGTGGTGATGATTTCCTTGTTGTAAGCAGAGCCAAGCTGATTGACCTGTACTTCATGGCCGCGATACGTCTGCACAGCAGAACGTGCATCAGCGGCATCGCGGGAGTAGCAGGGCATGATGGAGCCGCAGCCGGCATCGATTGCTGCCTGGAAGCCGACGAGCTGGTATTTTTCAAGGGAGCCTTCCGTCGGATACAGTCTCCACTGACCCTGATAGGTGTGGGATTCAAATCCGTTCTCGGAAGCGCCGTCACCGGGGAAGTGCTTAACGGAGAGGGCTACCGCGCCTTCCTTTAGGCCGCCTTCACCGTTCTGATACCCTTCGACCAGAGCAGTGATAATACCGGCAGTAACGTCAGGCCGTTCAGAGAGGGTTTCAAAGTTACGCGGCCAGCGGGGATCCGTCACAAGGTCGATCTGAGGCCCGTACATGGCATTGATGCCCTGGGCTATCCACATCTGGCGGTCAACTTCAGCATACTCGCGGATCGCATCATAGTTGCCGTCGCCCATGGCAGCGGCAGCCAGCCCCTGGGAATCGGGGAAGCCGGCAGAAATCGGATTGGAGATGATCGTCATAGGAATGGCCGGCACAGCACGCAGAGCAGCGTCTGCCTCAGCCATCTCCGTCACAACGTTGTTGTAAAGCGCTACGGTGGAGGCATCAAAATTCAGACCGCCGCGATACACGCCGGCGCGGACCTTCTGGGTATTGATGACGAAAGAGTCCAGCCCTGCAAATCCGCTGGAAAAAGCGTTTTTGGATTCCTCGCCCTCGCCGAGAATCGCAACGATGGCTGCAGGATTGATGGTGCCGTCCTCATTTCTGGCCATGTCGAGCTTTGGCACGACCGGCGTGATCGCCAGTGCGTTGAACACAAAGCCGGCCTGATCTTCCAGTGCCATACGGCTGACCATATCCGTTGCACGGGTCTTGGCATCAAGGCGCCAGTCTTCAAACGGATCAAGTTCCTTACTGTTGTTCAGATCTTTGAAATACAGACCTTCGGACTCAATCACGCCAACTGTCGTGACCCCGATGGTTGGGCCATTCTCATTTTCATAGAACACGGGCTCCAGATAGGTCGCAGCCGGGTCGACCTCGGATGGATCATAGGGAGCGGGGATGTAGCTGTCGCCATCGGCCAGCACTGCGGGGAACAGAGATACCAGCAGCGCAAGAACGGCGAGAATGCTGATGATGCGTTTCATTTCCTTGTCTCCTTTTCTTATTTTATCGGGTTCTTCCTTACTTTCCCGATGATTTGAAAGCATTCTATCATAGCACCGGGAAAAGAAAAAGAGCTTTGGCATGAATGCATAAGGAGGAAACGCCAACCATTCTGACTGCCGTTCACGGCAAAAAAAGAACGTGAACGGAAAATGCTCCGTTCACGAATACCTTCTGTACTGTTTATTCCGGCTGCATGACCACGCTGAGACGGAACACCCCGTTTTCCGTCCGCACCGACATGGAACCGTGGTGCTTTTCCGCAATATGCTGAATAGACCGCAGTCCGAATCCGTGCCCTGTGCCGGATTTTGTGGTGTGCATCAATCCGTTTTCTTCCAGCATCCTCTCCCCTTCAAAGGTGTTCTCCACCTGCAGAACGACCAGCCCGCTGCGTGCGTTGCTTTTCAGGGTAATGATCCGGTTTGAGGGATCCGACACCTTAGAGGCGGATTCCAGCGCATTGTCCAGCGCATTGCCGAACAGGGAATAGATCTCCCGCTCCGTCAGGAAATCAAAAAGGGAACCGTCGATCATATAGGAAAATTTAACCTTGTGCGGCAGACAGAGGATATTCTTTTCCGTCAGGACAATATCTACCGTCTGATTTCCGCATTCGATCACGGTGGAATACTCGTTGATCGAGTCCTCCAGTTCCGTGAGGTGTTCTTCAAAATCCGCTTTTCCTGCTTCCGAACGGATCGCCGCAATCTGATGTTTCAGGTCATGGCATTTGGTCTGCAGCGTTACGATGCCTTCATGGCTCATCTCATAATAACGCATCTTATTGCTGATAAAGTCATGCATGGTGCGGTTTTCATGGCGAAAGCTGTCCAGCATGGCTATCATCAGCAGGGCAGAATAGTTCAGCGTGGAATACAGCAGCGCACAGAGATAATAAAGGAAAAGCGCCGCAGTATTCCCGGTAAACACCCGCCCGCAGTATTCCAGAGCCATCAGGAAAAACGTGAAGATGCCCGACAGAATGATCATAACGCGCGGAGGCGCGTGAACCGGCGGTTCCCGCACGAACTTTTTATAGAGTATACTGCATAAAACGCAGATCAGAAAATAGGCGAAATACGAGACCAGGGATCCCATAATGCTGTAACGGGACCAGATGGTCGAAACGCTTTCCAGAAGGAGAAGACTGCTGACAGTCTTAAAACCATTCCAGGCGATTCCAAAGATCGTCAGCGCCAGAAGACCATGATAAACCGCTTCCGCCGGCACTACCTTATAGCAGAAAAAGCAGCCGAACAGAAACAGCAGGTGCAGGATCAGCAGCCTTACACTGTAGGCAAGCCCCTTCCAGTGTACTTCCGCAAAGAACACATCAGAGCCATACCGCAGCAGCCAGCTGAAAAGGCACATCAGTGCCAGCACACAGCCGGCCCGAAAAGCAAAGTACGGCTTTTTGGGGGCCGTATTCAGCAGCAGGAGCAGCACAAAAAATACAACCGCAGCCGAAATGCGGTGATCAATTTCACCGATCCAGGCAAGATCTGTGATCATAGGCTGTCCCCCAGGAAGCTGGAAAACCGCTGCATCAGTTCTTTACGGTGGGATTTGGAAATGGAAATGCGCGTATTCCCGATCATCAGATAATCCGAAGTAATGTTGGAAACATAGCGCAGATTCACAATAAAAGACCGGTTGCATAGCACAAAACGCTCCGGATCCAGTTTTTCAAGAACATCGGAAAGGCGGCCGCGAACGGTATATTCCCCTTTTGCCGTATGATAGACCAGATTGTGGTCGAATACTTCCACATAGGAGATGTCATTTTCAGCGAGGCTGATGGCTCCGTTTGCCGTTTTCAGAGAGAACATAGTGCTGTTGCTGCCGGAGAGGCGTTTCATGGCCTTATCCATCACATAGGTGATCGATGCGGCATTCGCAGGTTTGATGATGAAATCCAACGCATCGACTTCATATCCTTTAATAGCGAACTGCGCCATGTTGGTGACAAAGATCAGAATGGATTCTTTCCCGATCTTTCTAAGCAGCCTCGCTGTTTCCAGACCGTCCAGCTTTCCCATCTGAATATCTAAAAACACAATATCATGATTTTCTGTGCTGCGGATAAATTCCAGGCCGTCGGAGAAGATATGCGTCAGTACTGCAATGCTGTTTTTCGCGCAGTACTCTTCCACATAGCCTTTCAGCAATGCGGCGTCCCGTGCATCGTCATCCGCTATGGCAACCAGAAGCACAATGATCATCTCCCTGTGATTTTTTTATCTTAAGGGAAATTATTATACCACGAACCGAAAAAAATGACAACGAAAAAGAAAAACTGCAGCCTTTCTCTCCATACAGAAAGGCCGCAGAAAACCGCTGTTATCGTTTTACCATCCGTGATGTCCTCCCGGGCTGCCCCAGCCGCCCTGACTATTCTGTCCGCTTGGTTGGTTCCAGCCGGTCTGTCCGTTCGGCTCCTCCCAGCCGTCTTGCATGTCCGGGGTTTCCCGGTTGTTCTGACCGCTCCAGTTTCTGCCGCCGAAGCCCATGCCGCCGCGGCCGCCCATCATCTGATTGGGAATTGTGCTGACCTGCTGGCCGTTGACAATGACGGTGCCGCCGTTAAAGGAAACCGTTCCGTCACAGTCAAAGGTAGAACCGCCTGTTACATTGATGGTGCCGCCGTTGATGATCAGCTCCCCATTGGAGTCGACCCCATCGGTATCCCCTGCACCCATAACGATAGCAATCTCCCCGCCATTGATCTCCACCGTGGCCCGATACGCGGAAGATTTCTGAGCTGCGTTGATCCCGTCATCCCAGCTTTGGATGCTGAAGACCCCGTCATTGATCTGAACATACGTACTCTCGACCCCTTCGGCCGCATCCATACTGAAAGATCCCCCGTCGATCTGTATGAGGGATTCGGCATGGATCCCGTCATCCCCGGCACTGATCGTAAAACTGCCTCCGCCGACATAGAGATAACCCAGTGCAGGATCTTCTTCATTTTCCGTATGCAGGCCGTCCTTTCCAGCACGCAGGGTAAAGCTTCCGTCGGAGATACGAATGGAGTCTTTTGCCTCGATGGCATGGGAAGCGGCACTGATCGTGTAGGTGCCTCCGGTTATCTTCAGATCATCCTTGCTGACGACCCCGTGCATGGAAGAAGAAATGCTCAGCGTTCCGATGCCGTTGAGTACCAGATCCTCCCGTGAGAAGATCACCCCGTCAGTATTGGTGTCGCCGTCTGCAGCGAAAGTACCGGAGACGCTGAGATAGTTGTCAGATACGGTAGTGACAAAAACCTTGTCTGCGCTCCTGACGTAAATACAGGGAACGCTGGTGTTGGAAATACTGACCCCGTCGAGCACCAGCTGAACCTTGGCATCCTCGGGCGCATCCACCAGGATCAGCACCTCGTCACCCGTTCCTGACAGCTGATAAACCCCTGCCTCCGTAATAGAGATCAGTGCCCCACTGCTCACGGAACAGGAGACAGCCTCTGAAAGATCGGCCTCCTGTTCCAGATCCCGCTCGGTAAACAGATCCTCTGCGGAAAGTTTTCCGCCGGTGCCGGCAGCAGCGTGTGCTGCCGGTGCACTGAAGGAAAGAAATGCTGCGCAAAGACTGAAGATCAGCACAGATGCCCAAAGAATTTTGCCGTACTGTTTCATGGTTTTCATGATTTTATCCTTTCTTTTTCCTGAACTGTCGAGGAGAATAGCCGAAACAGCTGAAAAGAAGCTGAAAGAAAAATGAAAAGAATATGAATTTGCCCCGGGAAGATCTGCAGATCTTCCCGGGGCAAGTATGTTTATGCGCAGTTTCAAGCGTGCCGTTTTACGAAAGCTCTCAGCCTTTTTTCTTCTCTTTCACAATATCCAGCACCAGCAGGAGAGCTGCCAGAACAGACAGGCCGAGGAACGACCACTGTGCCGCATTCAGTGCCGTCTGCCACCACGGGGTCACGGAAACCACCTTGGTGTACGGGCTGATTCCATCCATGCCGCGGGAGTGCAGCACCGTGACCATAACGCGTTTGGAAGAGGTACGCATTGCCTGGACAACAGCCGCATTGGCTTTTGCTCCCTTCGGTCCGTAGGCACTCAGGTTGTCCAGAGAAAGTTCACCGTCAGGGATATCATTCCCGGCTACGATCTCGTGAACCGGAACCATATAGGAAGCGTCATACATATCGCTTACAGCGAACCCGTCCATTCCTGCTTCTCCGCGAAGCCAGTCTGTTAAAAGAGCGGAATAGGCACCGCACCAGTTTGCACCGAGACGGTTATAACCGGTCATCACACATTTTGCATCTGCAAGAACGATAGGCAGTTCAAAAGCACGAAGATAGTTTTCGCGAAGTGCCTGCTCCGGAATCCATGTGCCGATCCCGGCCCGGTTGTTTTCCTGGTCATTGAGCACGAAATGCTTGTTGTAGACATATACGCCCTTTGATTGTATGCCGCGCGTTTCCGCGGTATCGATCAGACCGGTAAGCATGCCGTCTTCGGAATAGTATTCGAAAACACGGCCTGCATAGGGAGAACGGTGGATGTTGAGGCCTGTTCCGTAAAGTCCGGCATATCCAGCCCACATGGCGTCTTCCCCGATCAATTCCCCGACCTCTTCCGCGAGGGTATCATTAAAGGTAGCCGCAACAATACCGTTGCAGGGATAGCACGTACCTTTCAGTTCCTTGTCCGGGTCATTGTTGACGGAAGCATATCCGTTTGCCCCGATAGAGTATTTCTGCGTCACGCCGGAAGGCCCGTTATGATCGATGGTTGCCGGTTTCCCGACGGTGCTTACACCTGCCGTCTCCCGAAGGCCGGTAAGCGTGATGGAGGCCATTTCCTCATAGGTGAGCTGATCCATGAAAGTGTCCCACATAGGATCTTCGGGATCGTAATCCAGCATGTTGACCAGCTGCAGATCCGCTTCCACTCCCATTTTCGGGAATTCCACACCGGCGGCATCCGGCAGATCTGCATCGTCCAGCACCACGTCAGCAGCAAGGGCATCCGTCATAGAGAGTTTCACGGGACCCGGCGTCACAGTGCCTTCCCAGTCGCTGCGGGAATAATAGATGATCTCGTTGTCGCCTCTGCCTTCATAGCGGTTCATATCGGCTGCGGCAAAAAGAGGCCTGATCTCGGCACCGGTGCCGTAGGATGCTGCATAGGTCGTTCCGTCAAATGCCTGTTCAAAGGAATATACCAGTGCCGGCTCTCCGTCTGAGGTCATTCCGTCTTCTGTGGTGAAGCCTTTGGCTGCAAGGATATTATTTGCTGCCGCATGTGCATTTTCAGCCGCGGTGAGGTAATAGATCCCGTCTTCCAGAATATAGGCACCGGTACCGAACGTATCATAACTCGTCAGATAATATTCCGGAACTGTGACGGAAAGCGTTTCGCTTTCTCCGGGAGCGAGGAGCTTCGTTTTGTTGTATCCGACCAGTTCCACCGCTGCTTTTTCAATTCCGTTTTCCCGGTCATATTCCGTGTAAGGTTTCTGAGCATAGACCTGCAGCGTTTTCTTTCCCTCCAGAGAACCCGTATTGGTTACCTTGGCTGTCAGCGTGTAGGCTGCCTGCCGGCCTTCCCCGCTTTTGGCAACATCCAGATCTGATACCTCAAAGCTCGTATAACTGAGCCCGTAACCGAAGGGATAGGAAACTACGCTGTTGTAATTGAAACGTCCGGCATTGGGCGTTCCCATTACGACGTCTTCATAACGCGTCTCGGTATATTTATAGCCGAGATAAATCCCTTCCTGGTAGACCACATATTTTGCATAGGCAGAGAGCGCCGTGAAGTTGTAGCTGTTGGCCCCTTCATAAACATAGGATCCGAAATTATTCATCACAGGATCCATCTGATTATCCATCCACCAGGTGTCCGGAAGAGAACCGGAAGGATTGACCTTGCCGCTGAGTACATCCCCGACGGCGTAGAGGCCGGTCTGGCCTACCGAGCCTACCCAGAGCGCTGCATCCACATCGTAGGCGTCATCATACAGAAATGCGGTGGAAATCGGGTTGGCGCTGTTGATGATCACAGTAACAGACCGGATATCGCCATCTTCTTTGCGCTCCTTCAACCCTTCCAGGATAGACAGTTCGTCTTCATTGAGCGTCAGATAATCGCCGTCCAGGGCGTCTTCCTTTTCTACGGTGACATCGTCCCCTTCGCCGCCGACACGGCCGACTACATAAATGACGTCTTCTCCCTGCCCGAGGGTATCATCATGGTTCTTGTCGACTTTCTTCCAGCGGACTTCGCCGATCTCATAAGTATTGCGCCCCGCTTCGTTTTCCACGTAATAGTCCAGCAGGGGTTTATCGACAACCTCAAACCCTGCACCTGTCAGTACATCATAGTAGTTCGGTGCACCGTCAGCATCCACTGCGCCGGAACCTGTGCCGCCGTAGACCGGATCCATCACCGTAACACCCACAAGCGACACTTTGCTTCCGGCCGCGAGAGGAAGCGTATCCTTCTCATTTTTCAGCAGGACGATCCCTTCGCCTTCCACTTCGCGCACCTTTGCCTCTCCGGCCGCTTTCAGTTCTGCGATGGAAGAAAACTTGCTGTCAAAATAACGGGCATAGGTCTCCTCCTGGCCTTCCGGCAGTGTAGAGACCGTCATGCTGGTTTTCGTTCCCAGCACCTGGTTGATTTGGCCGGCATTCTCTCCGGCGATCATATTGCCGGTAAAAATCAGGGCAAACAGCCCGGCAGTAACATTTAAAAACGCTTTTTTCAGGGTCCTTCTTGTTGAAGGTTTCATCGGAAAACTCCTTTCTACAAACAGGGATCAATGGTAGTGTCTCCCTCCTGCTGATGCGGCAGCGGTCTGGGGTTTTTCCTGTTGTCAGAAAAACGCAGGATACTTCAAAAACGCCAGTCTGAAAACAGATGAAAAGTTGTCTGTGATTTTAAAGCATTTTTGGGGGAAAAGAAAGCGCTTTGTCGCGCTTGTCCTTTCGCTTTTCGTGAACGATCTCTGCATCAAATGGCGCCGGTGAAAACGGCGTTTTCCGGATAGAGGTGTCGTGAAACGGCAAGAAAATGACGCAGACGGAGAATTTGACGGACGATGCAGGTTCGCCGGGCGGGAAAAGCAATTGCATCCGGCGTTTCCCTATGTCATAATAGAAGAGCAAAACGGAGTGCGGTCCTGTTTTGCATAAACACAAGGATGCTTCGTCTCCCCGGGAACCGGGAACTAACAAATGAAGGAGCACATTGTTATGAACGAGTCCAAAAAAAGCTTCGGGTTTTTCGCAACTCTTGTTGCGGCTGCGCTTGCGTTGGCTGCAGGCATTTATTTCTCATCCATTCACGGAACGTTCGGCCTTGACAGCACCCATAACGGTGTATGTTACGACCCCAAAATCCTCGCCTTTCTGATCGGCGGGGCAGTGCTTGCCGTACTTCTCTTGCTGTTCAAAAAATACGGCATTGCTTCCGCTGTTACCGTGGCAGCTCCCGGCATTGCCCTGTGCGTTTTTGTACACAAATGTTACTGGTATGTGGTAGATGTTTTCGTCGGCATTGATGAAAAGCACGGTTTTGATCCGCGATTCATCACTTTCGTTGCCCTGCTCGCCGCTGCTTTTCTTGTGGGAGAGATAGCTCTCTACGCCAGAAAAACGAAATCTGTCGCCTGAGGCGCCTTCTCCGAGAAACGAGGTGACATCAATGCGCCAGACGATCCTCCTGAACAGGGATTGGATATTTACCTATTTCGACGGGCAAAAAAGCACTGTCAGTATTCCCCATACCTGGAACAATATCGACGGGCAGGACGGCGGCAACGATTATCGCCGCGGCACCTGCCTTTATGAAAAAGACTTTGAAATTCCCGCTTTTGACGCCGGATCGCAGTGCGTTTATCTGGAATTCCACGGTGTAAACGCGTCGGCAGAAGTCTCCCTGAACGGGAAGGCCGTCATGAGCCATGACGGCGGATATTCTACTTTCCGTAAAGACATTACTTCCCTTCTGCAAAAAAACAATCACTTGTCCGTATCGGTGGATAACGGTGTAAACGACCGTGTATACCCGCAAAAAGCGGATTTCACCTTTTACGGCGGGATCTACCGCGACGTCGATCTTCTGATCGTCAATAAAAATCACTTTGACCTGGACTATTTCGGCGGTTCCGGCATTCAGATTACTGCCAAACCCGTGGAAGGGTACCGGAAAGGGTCTGTCACGGTAAAAACGTTTTCCAACTGCAATGAAGCAGTTTCTGTTTCCGTTCTGGATGCTGACGGGATCGAAGTGTGCCGCGGAGAAGGTCCGGAAGTACAGCTGACGATCGAAAATGTGCATCTTTGGAACGGTCTGGAAGATCCTTATCTCTACACGGCAAAAGCCTGCCTTGCCTCCGGCGATGAGATTTCCGCCCGCTTCGGTGTGAGAGATTTTCATTATCATGCGAAAACCGGTTTTTATCTCAACGGCAGAAGCTATCCTTTGCGCGGTGTATCCCGCCATCAGGACAGAAAAGGGCTCGGGAATGCCGTTACCCGCAGGGAACATCTCGAGGATATGGATCTGATCTGCGAGATGGGTGCCAACACGATCCGCCTGGCTCATTATCAGCATGATCAGTATTTTTACGATCTGTGTGACGAACGCGGCATGGTCGTATGGGCAGAGATCCCTTATATCTCCGAGCACATGCCCAACGGCAGAGAAAACACCATCAGCCAGATGAAAGAACTGATCGTTCAGAATTTTAACCATGCTTCCATCGTCTGCTGGGGAGTAAGCAATGAGATCACCATTTCCACCAGAGACAAGTCCGACATGCTGGACAATCACCGTGTACTCAATGACCTCTGCCACAAAATGGATCCCGGCCGTTTCACCACGCTGGCCTGCTATGCCATGTGCGGCCCCTTCAATCCGGTTGCTCACATCACCGACACCGTGAGCTGGAATCTGTATCTCGGCTGGTATGTCCCGGGGCTGTTTCTCAATGATCTGTGGATGGACTTTTTCCACAAGGTATATCCGGACCGCTGCCTGGGTTACTCTGAATACGGCTGTGAAGGAATGCCGAATCTGCATTCCGCACATCCGTACCGCGGAGATCATACGGAAGAGTATCAGGCCCTCTATCATGAATATATGCTGAAGTGCTTTGAGCGGCATCCCTGGATGTGGGCAACTCATGTCTGGAATATGTTTGATTTTGCCGCTGACGCACGGAACCAGGGCGGAGAGCCCGGTATGAATCACAAAGGTCTCATCACTTTTGACCGCAAGACAAAAAAAGACAGTTTTTACCTGTACAAGGCTTACTGGAGCAAAGATCCGTTTGTGCATATCTGTTCCAAGCGTTTCTCTGACCGGACGGAGGACACGATCCCGGTAAAAGTCTATTCCAACCAAAACGAGATCACCCTTTACGTCAACGGGCAAAAGCAGGAAACGAAATACGGAGCACACGTTTTTGAGTTTCAGGTACCGATGTGTGCCGAAGTAAAAGTGAAGGCAACCAGCGGAGAACTGAAGGACGAGGCTGTCTTTTATAAAGTATCCAAGGCAAATCCCGCCTATGTGCTGAAAGACAGCGGTGACAAAGGCGCCAACTGGACGAACAAGGAGTAACATGATGAGTGATGTAAAAAAGAGATCTGCCGCATCATCTGACGGGCTCAACCGTGCCAAGCTTTACCAGCTGGTACTGTTTCCCCTCAATAACGGAGCAACCAACGTCTATTTTGTTCTGATCCTCTCCTATGTGGCACAGTTCGGGTCCAGTGTTCTGAAGCTTGGGATCTATGCGTCCCTGATGGTGACCATTATGCGTGTCTTTGATGCCGTCACCGACCCGATCATCGGCGCACTGATGGATCGCACTTCCACCAGGATCGGAAAGTTCCGCCCATTCATGATGATCGGCAGCGCAATTATGGCTGTCAGCGTTGTGGCACTTTATATTCTTACCCCTTTCATCCCTGAAACGATGATGTGGCTGCGCTATGTCCTCTTTACCCTCGTCTACGCCATCTGGGTCATCGGCTATACTTTCCAGACTTCCTGCACCAGAGCCGGGCAGACGGTGCTGACCAACGACCCGAACCAGCGCCCGATGTTCACCATATTCAATACCATCGGCTCCATGCTGGGCATGGGCGTGATGCAGTTCCTGATCCCGTTGGTCAAAGGTCGTTTTGACGTCAAAGACGCTGTGGGCACTGTTATTACTTCCGGCTATGCCCGCCCGGAGCTCTACCGGATCATCACTCCCATCGGCATTGCCGTGTCTGTTGCCCTGACGGTGCTGGCGATCATCGGCATTGCAGAAAAGGACCGCCCGGAGTATTACGGTATCGGCGGTCAGCAGGAAAAAGTCAAATTCTCCGAATATGCGGAGATCATTAAAAACAACAAGCCCATGAAGCGCCTGATGGTCGCAGGAGCCGGCTGTAAGCTGGCACTGGCCATAGCGACCAACACCACCGTGCTTCTGGCTTTGTACGGGATCATGATGAGCAACTACAACAGCCTTTACCTGCCGATGATGATCCTTGGTTATGTATTCGCCGTACCATTCTTCCTTCTGTCTGTAAGGACCTCCCAGAAGCTCGGTCAGAAAGCCTCCCTGACGCGTTATGTGGCTGTGGCGCTGATCTGCTATGTTGGCGTGCTTGTTCTGCTGATTTTCTCCAACCATGAAAATCCCGCTACGATGCTTGCTTTCCCCTTCAGCGGCGGCGGAGCGATCAACCTGTACACGATCCTCTTTATCCTGTTTTTCGGTGTGGGCTACGGTGCCTATTATGCTACAGCGGACATGCCCATCCCTATGGTGGCTGACTGCTCTGACTATGAAACATACCGCTCTGGAAAATATATCCCGGGTATTATGGGCACGCTGTTTTCTCTGGTGGATAAGCTGGTCTCCTCGCTGGCACAGACTCTTGTTGCGTTTCTGTTCCTGATTTTTGCCGGGCTTTCTGAACTGCCGACAGACGCCACGCCGTATTCCTCCGGCATCAAGGCAGCCGTTATCGTCATGTTCTGTATCATCCCGATGCTGGCCTGGGCCGCAACGCTCTGGGCCATGAGCGGATACAGCCTGACAGGTGCCAAGATGAAAGAGATCCAGGCTGTTAATGCATCCCGTAAAGCAGGCATTGCCTCCGGTATGACTATGGAGGAAGCCATGCAGAAATGGCCTTCTCTTGCGGATTAAATCAATTTGTTATCCTGCTGGGCAAATAAATAATAAAAATTATAAAACAGAAAGGAAACTCAAGCAAAATGAAAAAGATGATCTCCCTGTTCCTCGCTGCACTCCTCGTATTCGCACTCACCGTATCCGCCTTTGCTGACAACGATCTGCTCAATGCCGATCCCGACGAAGTCATGTCCTTTGATCGGGAATCTCCCGTGACCGACTGGGAAGGCGACTGGGTCCTCGCAGCCGCATTCATCGGAGAAGACTTTGCTGATGAAAATGACATTGAAACCGTCGGTATGCTTGCCGTTCCGGAAGGCGCTGTAAAAATGACCGTGAAGGCTATTCTTGACGGCAGTGCAACCGGTTCCGACGCCGGTGTTATGGTCGACCAGGGTTCCTACCTGCACGCTCATGTCTACGATATGGAAGCAACCATCACTTTCCCGGAAGACATCACTGACGATGAAGCGACCCTGAAGCTGCCCTGGGACGGCTGGCTTTACACCGTACGCGGGGAAGACGACGGTGACTTCAACATGGGTGTCGGCAAACTGAGCAAGGTTGCCGCTGATGATAAGAGCCTCTATTTTGCCAAAGTGACCGGTGTTGAAAATGAAGCCATCTCCGATGAAAATATGAAATATGTCGGCATGAACGAAGGCGGCCAGCTGATCGTCTGCTACAGCGATGACAACATGGTGAAGAAAGACGGCGACGTTGCCTTCGCATATATCTTTGTTCGTGTAGAGGAGTAATTGAATTCTCTCTTCAACCTGAAAAGGGGCTGCCTTAAAGCTCGAGGCAGCCCCTTTTCATACCTTTTTATTTATTACAAAGAAAGCAGGGCATTTCAACACCCTGCTCTCTTTTTCAGATTTAAACTCGCTTCAAGGACTTTCCGGAAGGAGGGTCCTTTATTCTTTTGTATATTTGTGCAAAGTAGCGCGTACGGCACCAGGGCCGGCAATCAGCTCCGCAAAGTAACCGCAGACCTTCTCCGAAAGTCCTGCCTGCACCAGATCCACGCCGAAGATGGTTGCATTGCGCAGCAAACCTTCCACTTTTGCAAAGATCTCCTCCCGCGGAGGTACTTCTCCAAGGCGGAAAGCCGCCACATAGGGCTGTGCGGTAGAAAGAAGCGGATCCGGACTCGGCTCAAAGGAGTTGCCCGTATCGTCCACTGCCATCAAATAACGCAGCCAGCCTGCAAATACCAGCGGGATCAGCTTCAGATCCCCGACCTGCAGCGTATCGGATGCCTGATAGGCTTTGATCGTTTCTCCGAAACGGATCGGAAGCTTCTGCGAGGTATCGGTTGCAATGCGCTGCGGTGTATCCGGCATGAAGGGGTTGGGCACGCGGATCTGCAGAACGGCATCGATAAAATCTTTCGGATGGATAATGCCGGGATCTGTAACCACGGGGAGGCCTTCCTTATACCCTATGGTATAAACAAGATTTTTCAGATCCTCATCCTGCATCTCCTGCCAGATATGCTGGTAACCCAGCAGGCACCCGTACACTGCAAGAGACGTATGCAGCGGATTGAGGCAGGTGCATACCTTCATGCGCTCCACCTTATCCACCGTCTCCCGATCAGTGAAGTAAATGCCTGCTTTCTCCAGCGGAGGACGGCCGTTGGGGAAGCTGTCCTCAATGACGAGGTACTCACATTCCTCAGCATTGACAAAGGGTGTTCCGGGAGCAAGGCCGTCTTTCTCCAGTATGGCTGCCACGGAAGCGTCCGGTCCCGGGGTGATCTTGTCGATCATGGACCAGGGGAATGTAACGCTTTCCGCCAGCCAGGCATTAAACCCCTCGCCGCCCCATGCCCGGGCAAATGTAGTGACGGCGGCTTTCAGCTTATCCCCGTTGTGGGAACAGTTGTCCATGCTGACCATGGCCAGCGGTTGGCGGTTTTTAAGGTAGCGGGCACAGAGCAGGGCGGTGAGTTTTCCCATGTAGCTTGTCGCCTTTTCCGGCCCGGCTGCGAGATCCGCTGCCACATCGGGCAGGTATTCCCCCTGGCCGTCTTTGAGGCTGTAGCCCTTTTCCGTGATGGTGAAGCTGACCATCTGCAGAGACGGATTTTCAAAGATCTCTTTCAGGCGTGCTTCATTGCCATAGAGGTAAACCGTTTCCGCAATACTGCCGACTACCGTTTTTTCCACCGTTCCATCGGCTTTCAGGGTTACTTTGATCGTATAGTTATCAGACGTGATGGGCTTTTTTTCACGGCGCTCTGCAGCGATGATTCCCTTCTCTGCCTCATTGGCATTCAGCAGGCGCTGCATGGCATCTGCCTGAAATGCCTTGAAGATGTTGCCCGCTCCGAAGTGCAGCCAGGTCGGGGCAGCTTTCGTTTTTTCCACCATTGCCTGCCGATCATACTGCGGGAGGGCGTAGCCCTTTTCCTCCCAGGAAGAGCGCTCCTTCAGGCCTTGTTCGTTTAAAATCATGGTTCCTTTGACTCCTTTATTAGATTATCAGAACTTTTCCCGGTTGATCCAGAGACCGAGTGCCGGATTGGGAATATAGTAGATCTCCTCTCCGTCCGGAAGGGTGTTGTATCCGTAAGCAAGCTTTGCGGGATCATACCGCGCGGCGAGCTTATCATAATCTTCTGGGAGAAAACCTACCCCTGCTATCTCTTCTTTCGAAATGTTTTTCACCGCATAGGTAATGGAAAATCTTCCGTCAGAAGAGCCGTGGATCAGATGAGCAGCTGCGCCCATATTTTCCCGAAGGTCGGTGTTTTCCGGCTTTTTAAATTCTTCCAGTGTATGGATCCGTCCGCGGTAGCCATATTTACGGATCAGCGCATCACATTGATCATCCTCCCCGAAGCGTTCCACCCCGGGAGCAAGGATGACAAGGTCTCCTCCATCTGCCATTGCCATACGCGTGCGGTAAATGGCTTTATTGCCGAGCCAGGTGCTTCTGAATTCCGACGGATCGAGATACACAACACATTTTTTCAGACCGTGCTCAACAAAATCGATATTCTTCTGCTGTGCCAGTTTTACTGCCTGCGTAAGGCACTCCCGGCCTTCTCCGATGAAAAGTCCGTGTGTGCGGATCCTTCCTCCCGGAGCCGTTGTAACGGTCAGTGCAAAGAGGATCGGCCTGTCTTTCAGGAAATGCTCCATCCCATAGTCGAAGATTTTTCGTACCGGGGTGTTATCTTTCCCCATCATGCGCTCCATCCCGTAAACTGCGCCGACCATATGTGATTTATTGATCATATCGCTCCCGCCGACTCCGACGAAGAGATTCTTTGCGTGATTCGACATGCCGATCACTTCATGGGGCACCACCTGCCCGGGAGACAGAATGAGGTCATAGCTTGGATCCATCACGCGGCGATTGACTTCTACACTCACGGGCTCCGTCCAGAGCCCTTCCGTAATTTCAGCCAGATATGTCCCCGGAACCTCGCCGAGTTTTACAACATCGTGCCGCCAGTCATGGACCAGAAACTGATCAAAAGGAAGATCCCCATACATGGTGCGTACCTGTTCTTCCGACATCGGCGCATGTGTCCCGAGGGCGGGCATAATATCGACCTGGACCCCTTTTTCTTTCAGCTCATGATAGCAGATGTTGGTAATGAGCCCGGCATTGGAATGAAAGCGGGTAAAATCAGGCGGGAGAATCAGCACTTTTTTCAGGGTCCTGCCTTTCAGCGCTTCCAGGAGAGCAAATCGTATTTCTTCCCGGCTGAGTCCTTCCTCCCTGTCGGAAATTTTAAAAATATCCATATTCTTTTCCTTACGCGTTATAGCTGGAAGAGGCGGTGCTGCCTCCGTGCCCGGTCCAGTTGGTATGGAACATCTGCCCGCGAGGTGCATCGACGCGTTCATAGGTATGCGCCCCGAAATAGTCTCTTTGCGCCTGCAGCAGATTTGCCGGGAGGGAAGCGCAGGTATAACCGTCAAAATAGCTTAGTGCAGAGGAAAATGCCGGCATCGGGATGCCTGCCTTCACTGCGTATGCCACGACCTCCCTCCAGGAAGGGATCAGATCTTTCATCACAGAAGAGAAGTACGGATCGTTCAGAAGATTATCGAGCTCCGGATTCTTATCAAAAGCTTCTTTGATCTTTCCGAGAAAAACACTGCGTATGATGCATCCGCCGCGCCACATAAGCGCGATACCGCCGTAATTCAGATTCCAGCCATATGTTTTTGCAGCAGCACGCATCAGTGCATACCCTTGTGCATAGGAAATGATCTTGCTGGCATAAAGTGCTTTGCGGATGTTCTCCACAAATGCTTTTTTGTCCCCTTCAAAGAGCGGAACAGAGCGATTGTAAAGAGCAGCAGAGTTAACACGTTCATCCTTCTGTGCAGAAAGGCAGCGGGAGAAAACCGCTTCACTGATCAGGGTAAGGGGAATGCCTTCGTCAAGTGCCGAGATGCTGGTCCATTTTCCTGTCCCCTTCTGGCCTGCCCGGTCGAGGATGCAATCTACGGTATAGGAACCATCCTCTTCTTTATGGCTGAGAATATCTGCAGTAATTTCAATGAGATAGCTGTCCAGTTCTGTTTTGTTCCATGCCGAAAAAACTTCATGCATTTCTTCACAGGACATGCCAAGACCGTCCCGCATAAGCTGATATGCTTCACAAATCAGCTGCATATCTCCGTATTCGATGCCGTTGTGCACCATTTTTACAAAATGTCCGGCACCATTTTCTCCGACCCAGTCACAGCAGGGAGAGCCATCCTCAACTTTTGCGCAGATACTCTGGAAGATCGGTTTGACATACGGCCAGGCGGCAGGGGATCCGCCAGGCATCATAGAAGGTCCTTTCAGCGCACCTTCTTCACCGCCGGAAACGCCAGTACCGACGTAGAGCAGTCCTTTGCTTTCCACATAGGCTGTGCGCCGCGCAGTATCCGGGAAGTGGCTGTTGCCGCCGTCGATCAGAATATCCCCCTCTTCCAGATAAGGGAGAAGAGAATCGATCAGGTCGTCCACCGCTTTTCCGGCTTTGACCATCATAAAGATCCTGCGGGGTTTTTCCAGAGAGTCAGCAAGTTCTTCCAGAGAATGCGCCCCGATAAAGTTTTTCCCGGCTGCCCTGCCGCGGAGGAAAGAGTCTACCTTTTCCGTCGTCCTGTTGTAAACCGCAACGGTAAACCCCTTCGATTCCATATTCATTGCAAGGTTTTCGCCCATAACGGCGAGCCCGATCATACCGATGTCCGCTTTTTTCATGTTCTGTTCCTTTCCTGCCGTACCTTATCTCTGCACCCTGGCATTTCCGGCATAGATATCCCATACCTGCTTTTCATCCGCCGGCTCGGCATAATCATTCAGGCTGCAGGCGGCCAGCACACCCGTCGCCCAACCGAACTGAACCCACTTGGAAGCCTCCCAGCCTCTGTAAATGGCATAAAGAATGCCGCCGGAAAAACCGTCGCCCCCGCCGATGCGATCCATGACCGGGATAGGCCGTGGTTCCTCTACGAACCATTCTCCATCTGCCCACATGATGGCTCCCCAGAGATGCTCATTTGCCGAAATAACCTGACGCAGGGAGGTGGCATAGGCAATCGCATTCGGATATGCTGCCCGCACCTGGTCGATCATTCCTTTGAAACTGTCAATTTTGGAAGCGAGGTCTTTTCCTCCTGCCTCCGGCCCCTTAAAACCAAGGCAAAGCTGAAAATCCTCCTCATTGCCTATCAGCACATCGGCTGCTGAAGCAATCTTCCGAAATGCTGCGCTCAGCTCCTCTTCCCGCCCTTTCCAGAAGGTAGCACGGTAGTTCAGATCAAAACTGACAAGTGTGCCATACTGTTTGGCAACCTCCGCAAGGCGAAGGCAGGTCTTCGTTGTCTGTTCACTCATTGCGGCAATCAAACCGGAGATATGCAGGATCCCTACACCTTCCCGGCCAAAGATCCGTTCCAGGTCAAAATCATCCGGAGAGATCGTCCTGCCGATTTCCCCCGCTCTGTCATTCCAGACGCGCGGCGCACGCATCCCAAAGCCGGAGTCGGCTATATTGAACTGATGACGGTATCCCCAGGGACCGCCCTGCGGGATATCCGGCCCTTCAAAGGCAATGTTTCTTGCCCGAAGTTTTGCCTTGATAAAGGCGGCAATCGGGCTTCCTTCCACAAAGCGCGTCATGCAAAGGCAGGGATAGCCGAGAGAAGACGCAATGTTGAGCACATTTGTCTCTGCGCTTGTAGCCTGAAGATAAAAATGATCGCTGTTGTGCACGGACATCCTGTCCTCCGGGGTGATGCGAACGCCCATGCTCGTGACGCAGGCAATCGCATATTTGCAGTTTTCCCTGAGTTTTGTTGTCATGATAACTCTCCTTTTTTTGTTCATCCGTGGGAATTGCTTCGATTTTCTAAAACCTATTATACATGTTTTCTCCTGCTTTATCTATCCGGCAGCAGGATGTTTCACGTCATATTTAAGTCCACTCACGTTTTTTCCCCACCATCCCTGTACAGAAGAAAAGACAGAAAGCAGGGAGAACAGGAATTGCTTTCCGAACCTCTCTGTTTCTGTCATTTATATGCCTCACTGCGGAAAAAACTCCGGATACTTCTCCTGGACAGCAGAAGCGTCTACGCGATATCTTGCAAGATGTGCCGCCAGAAGTTTTTGAGCCTGTTTAGAATCCCGCTTTCGGATAGCTGCCAGAATGGCTTCATGATCCTCCACGATTTTAAGGTCATGCACCGAGTCGATCGACATGGTACGGACTCTGTCAAAATGAATCATCAGGCTCTGCATCAGCCGATAAATTTCCATCTTTCTGGATATCTCAAAGAAGGCTCGATGAAAAGCATCATCTTTCTCCATCAGTTTTTCTTTGGCATGCGTTTCCAGATACCGTTTTTGCAGAAGGATGTTCTCCTCCATCCCGACGAGATCTTCTTCTGTTGCAAGTTGGCAGACAGGTTCCATCAGGGCGGTCTCCAGCGTATTGCGCATGTAACACGCCTCTTCTACCAAATCATAATCAATATAGGCAACTGTTGTTTTTTTCTGCGGAACGACCTCAACCAGCCTGACTTTAGACAATTCTGCCAAAGCCTCCCGGATCGGTGTGCGGGAAATCCCAAGAACGGCTGACAGTTCATTTTCACTGATCTGACTGCCAGGAGCAAGTTCCAGCGTTCTGATGTTGGATTGAAGCAGGCGAAGCACATAGTCCTTCGCTGTTTCATGCTTATATTTTTCGATAATCTGCATTATTCCCCTTTCCGGGTTTCAGCTTCTACAAATTGCCTCATACATTCCCATCAGATACTGTGTGCCTAAGGCCCGATCATAGAGCCCGTAGCCCGGGCGTCCCGTCTCTCCCCAGATCATACGCCCGTGATCCGGACGGACATATACATCCGGGCA
Source organism: Oscillospiraceae bacterium (assembly GCA_017432615.1). Taxonomy (GTDB): domain Bacteria; phylum Bacillota; class Clostridia; order Oscillospirales; family Oscillospiraceae; genus Limivicinus. Next base: position 58,188 of record JAFRIV010000023.1, on the reverse strand, counting down.
GACATCATGCATAGCTTTTACAATTGCAAACATGTCAAAATCGCCGTCACAGCTGTTATGTGCTGCCTCTCGGAATTTTCGCTCACCGTAAAAACGAATGTTCCGGATATGCATACAGCTGATCCTGTTCTGTTCTCCAAAATGGCGAATCATGGCGGGTACATCGTTTTCCCGATTAGAACCGAGTGACCCTGTACAGAGACAGATCGTATTGCAGGGTGAGGAGTTGAGCGACATGATCCTGTCGAACCAGTATTGATTGTATCCGACGCGCGGCAGACCGAAAATCGGCCAGCAGGGATCGTCCGGATGGCAGGCCATTTTTACTCCGCACTCTTCACAGGTAGGCAGGATCCCATCCAGGAAATACCGAAAATGGGTCAGCAGATCCTCCTGCGTTAACCCGTCATACAGGGAAAGCGTCTTTTCCAGTTCCTTCACGCGTTCCGGTTCCCAGCCCGGGAGAGAAAAACCGTTGCTGCCGCCCTCCATGCTGCGGACCAGGTCCATCACGGAAAGTCCCGCCAGCTCTTTCTCATCATAATACATGCTGTTAGAACCGTCTTCCGGAATTTCGTGTGCAAGGTCCGTCCGAAGCCAATCGAAGACCGGCATGAAATTGTAAATGATGACTTTGATCCCGTATTTGGCAAGGTTCCGAATCGTTTCACAGTAATTTGCAATGTACCTGTCCCGTGTCGGGAGCCCGAGTTTGATATCTTCGTGTACATTCACCGATTCGATCACTTCACAGGCAAGCCCGGCACGGTGTACCTGATCAACGAATCGTTTGATCTCGCTTTCCTCCCAGACCTCACCGGCTGCCTTGTAATCCAGAAAACCCATAATCCCCGAAACCCCGGGGATCTGTCGAATCTGCTTCAGAGAAACCGTATCACTGTTTTCCCCGAACCAGCGAAAAGTCATTTTCATTTTTCAGGCTCCGTAGACCAGATTCGGCAGCCAGAGGACTGCATTGGGAAAGAAGATCATGAACAGGATCACCAGCACAACAGCCAGGTAAAACGGCCAGCCGTAGCGGAAGGTCTCTTCCACCGGGCATCCCATGATATCCGAGACGGAATAGAGTGCAACTCCGACAGGAGGTGTCATTACCCCGAATGTTACCGTCGTCATCATGATCATACCGAACACGACTTCGTTTACCCCGATGTTCCGCATGACCGGAAGAAGGATCGGTGTCAGAATCAAAGCAATGACCGTCGTTTCCATGAACATGCCGCAAATAGCCAGGAAAATCACGACAAGGACGAGAAGGATCGTCGGATTGGAAGTCATAGCCGTCAGAGAATTTGCAATGGAAACGGTAATGTCGTCATAGACCACTCCATAGCCGAACACCCCGGAAAATGCGAGGATAATGGTAATGACCGTCACGTCCTTCACACTGTCGCGCAATGTCTGAATAAACGTCTTCCAGGTCAGATCTCTGTAGATCACACAGCCTACCAGCAGCGCATACGCACAGGCAAAGGATCCGGATTCCGTGGGGCTCATCACGCCAAAGCGGATCAGCACAATGAGAAGGATCGGGAAAAGCATGGCCCAGACGCTCTCGAGGAAGGAGGAAAGGATCTCTTTGAACGGAGCCGGTCTGTCGTGTTCCGGTTTATATCCGAAGTGGCGGGCACTCCAGGTAGTCGCCAGCATCAGAAGTATGCACATCAGGATCCCCGGTACCCAGCCTGCCATGAACAGACGCCCGATGGATACCTCTCCCACTGTACCGAAGATGATCAGACCCATGCTGGGCGGAATGGTTGCCACAATCAGGCCTGAGAGCCCGTTAATGGCGGCAGCCCAGCCTCTGGAATATCCCAAACGCAGCATTTCCGGGCCGAGGATACGCGTTTCCATAGCAGCATCAGCTGCTGCTGAGCCGGAGACGCCTCCCATCAGCGTGCTGAGCAGGCAGGAGACCTGCCCCATGTTGCCCCACATATGCCCGGTGCAGGCATTGCAAAAACGCGTCAGACGTTTGGTGATCCCACAGGAATTCATCAGATTGCCTGCCAGGATAAAAAGCGGAATAGCAAGCATAGTGAAACTCTGGGAAGTTGAAATAGACTTCTGAACCAGAACTGTCAGCGGGAGGCCGCGGATCAGGAAGAAAGAAAGGCCGCTGATACCGATGGAAAAAGCAACCGGCATACCGAGAAACAGCAGCACGAGAAAAACAAGAATTGCGTAATACATCAGGCAAGCTCCCTCCCCGCTTCTTTCTTGATCTCCTGATCGGCAGGCGTTCTGATGCGCTCGATCAGCTTAATCGCTGTAGAAATGATCATGAAAAAGGCCCCGGTGGGTACGGCCATTGTCACCCAGCCGTAGCTGATCTCCAGTGCGGTAATCTGACGCTTCCAGCCTGTTTTTGTCATAATGATTCCGTAGTAGACCAGAATGCAGAGAAAAACAAGGATCATGATCTTGAAAACTATGTCGATCGCTTTCTGCACTTTCGGGGGAAAGCGTTTGACCAACATATCAATGCCGATCAGCCCGGAACCGCGCACGGCGATGTCGCTGCCGAAGAAAATCAGCCAGGCAAAAGCAACCAATGCCACATCCTGTGCCCAGTTTAACGGATGCTTGAGCGTGCGCATCAATGCTGAAATAAATACCAGCGCCGCAAGCCCGCCCAACAGGCACATGGCAAGGACCTCTTCAAACTTGCAGAAGGCCCGATAAATTTTTTTCATAGGTTTTCCCTCAATTCTTAAAGGGGGATATCACCCTGTTCGGGAGATATCCCCTTCCTGGTATTGTTGATGCAACAAAAACCGCCAGTCAGTCCTTATTCGATTCCTGCTTCCTTATAGAGCTGTTCGCGGAGTTCCGTCCAGCCAAGCTGTTCGTAAGCGACTTTTGCAGCCTCTTCAAATGCAGGACGGTCGACCTCAACGATCTGCATACCGTTGTCGGTCAGGATCTGTGCCATCTCATCCTGAGCGGCTTCCACTGCCTTTGCAGACTCATAAGCGCAATCATAGAAGTCCTTCTTCACGATCTCCTGATATTCTTCCGGCAGGGTATTGAACCACTGTTCGCCGCAGACGACCATGTTGAAGAGGTTGATATGCTCGGTCTTGCTGCAGTATTCACAGACTTCATAGATCTTGCTGGAGACAAGAGAGGTAAACTGGGCTTCACAGCCGTCGATTGCCTTCGTCTGGATGCTGTTGTACACTTCACCCCAGCCGATGTTATAAGCCGTTGCACCGAGAGCTTCAATGGACTTGGAGTAGGGGGCTGCACCGGGAGTCCGAATCACAACGCCTTTGAGATCTTCCGGCTTCGTCCATGCGGCATGGCCGCAGAAAGAACGTGCACCGTCATAGTAGTTGTAGCAGAGGCCGCGGAGCCCTTCTGCTGCAAGCGCTTCATCCCAGCCCTTGAAAGTGTCCGTTGCCATGACTTTGCAGCCGTCATCGTAGTTGTTGACAAAGTAGGCCATATTCATAATGCCCATATCATGGACATAGCTGGAAAGACGGCCTGCATCCGTGAGAACGGCAATGTTCATTCCCTGCAGGGCCTGGTCGATCATGTCTTCCTCTGCGCCAAGCTGGCTGGACGGATAGATCGTTACCTTCACATGGCCATCGGTGTCTTCAAAAATCTTGTCTGCTGCAGCTTTCATACCTGCATAGATCATGGAGGTATCTGTCTGCGTGGTGGAGAGCTTGAGCTCATACGTTTTATCTGCCGATGCAGCAGCGCAAAGCGCAAACACCATGCAGAGTGCGAGGATCATTGCAAAAATTTTCTTCATAATTTCCTCCTTTGTTTTACAGGAATACGGTCCTGCGCCGAGTTATACGAATATTATATGCGGTTTTTATCGTCTTGTCTACTAGTAAACAAGCACAAAAATAACCGTCTTTTTTTGTGTATTTTGTACAAAGGGGAACGCATAGTTTATGTTTTTCTTGCTTTCCTTCAGCGAACAGGCTAAGATTTATAGAAATAAAGATTTCAACCAGGAGGCCCGTTCATGGAACTGTATTCGGCGGAAATCTGCCACAGCAAAGAAACGTTAAAGCAGTTTACCCTGCTCCAATACAACACATTTGAATGGTGGCGGAAGCTGCTGCTGATCGTCGTTTCTGCCGCACTGATCCTTTTCGGAATCTTTTATGCGCCTTCTTTCGGTTCCCCTCTTCTGACTATCCTCTGCATTTTTATCGGCTGCATTCTGTTTACCAACCTGGATGCCCGGGCGAATACCGTTGCCGATCAGGTTGTAGAAGCCATGCACGGGCAGTTCCCGACGTTACGATATTCCTTTTCCGATTCCGGTTTTACGGATGGCGAGGGGCGCCCCACTGTCCCCTATGATCAGTTATACCGTCTGATGGAAGACGGGCAGTATCTTGTTCTCTTTACCAGCAAAGCTTCCGGTTATATGTTTCGGAAAGATTCCGTACAGGGGGAAGACGGTATCAACGGGCTGATGAACCTGCTTTCGCAAAAATCCGGACTGGCCTGGAAAAGGCCGTTTTCTTTACTCTCTTTCGGTCTCTGGGATCTGCTCTCCCGCAGGAAAAAGTGATTTTGCATTTTTTGCCTTTCAAAAAGCCATTCCAAAGCGCTGTGCCGCGGGATGGTTTTTCTCATCTTCCCAAGAAAAGCAAAAAAACAGAAGCTTTTCATAAAAAAATTTTTGACTCTAGAATTATACTGAGTTTAAAAGGATCAAAAACTGCAGAAACAGATACAGAAGGAGATGAGTACGACGGAAGGCATGATTACAGAAATTGAACGGTTCGCTTTAAATGACGGCCCCGGAATTCGCACGACAGTTTTTTTTAAAGGCTGCAACATGAACTGCGCATGGTGCCATAATCCTGAAACCATCAGCATGAAGCGGGATTTGCATTATTATGCCTCAAAATGTATCAGTTGTTACAAGTGTGTGTATGCCTGTCCCTGCAAAGCTCAGAAACGGATCAACAACATTCATATGTATTATCCGAATTTGTGTGTAAAGTGCGGAAAATGTGCGGAAATCTGCTACGCAGGGGCAATGGCGATCAGCGGCAAAAAGATGACGGTTGCCGAAGTCATGCATGAAGTATTGCAGGACAAACCCTATTATCTGACCAGTGGCGGAGGCGTGACTCTTTCCGGCGGAGAAGTTCTTTGCCAGAGAGAGTTTGCGGAAGGTATCGTAGACGCCTGCCATGAAAACGGGATCAAAGTGGCTATAGAGAGCAACCTGAATTTCCCCTGGGAAGAGATCGAATCCTTTATTCGTAAATTAGACCTTGTAATGTGCGATCTGAAGATCGATGACAGCACATCGCACCGCAAATGGACAGGGGCAGATAATACTACGATCAAAGCCTCTATTGCTTCCCTTGCAAAAAGCGGAACCCCCTTTATCGTCCGCACTCCGCTGATCCCCGGTGCGACGGATTCCAACGAGAATATTGCCGCTATTGCAGCTTTCCTGAAGGAAGTTGACAGCAATGGTTCCCTGCTTTACTATGAGCTTCTGAACTTTAACCCTCTTGGCGACACAAAATATCAGAGCCTGAAGAAAAAGAATCCCTTTGCAGAGGCAAGGCCGCTCCCGAAGGTCCGCGTCGAGGAATTAAAAGCAATCGCCGAAAAAGCCGGGATCATTGTCCGTGCTGAAGAATAAAAAAGGAGGCAGATATGGGACAGATTCAGTTTATCAATGAATTTTCACCAGAAGAAGAATTCACGCTGGATAAGAGGATCCGCCTTCTGAAAGCGCGCAAGCTTCGTCAGACGGAAGAAAAGATTGAAATGGAAGGCGGGCTGGACGAGGATGATTACGGAAGGGTCGTTCCGCCGGACGATTTTCATTTTGAGTTTATCCCCAACAATAAAAACGGCAGTTACTACGGTTATGAAGGCTGGCGCACCAATTACTGTAAGCTGCTGGACGAACACCCGCTCTACTGCGATCCGTTGGATGCCTTTGTCGGAAGAGGATTCTTTTTCATGACGCGGCAGAAAGGTGCCATATGGAATCCGGATCTCCCTTATGACGACCTGAAAGAAGCGTTTGACGAGTACAACATTGTGTGCGGGATCGGCTCAGACGGACATTTCACACCGGATCTTCGGATGGGATTTTCCATGGGCTGGGGAGGCATTCTGGAGAAACTGAAAAAATACCGGAAGATCAACAACGGCCCTGAGCACGAAGAATTCTACAAAAGCGAAATCATGGTCGTAGAGCATATTATCTCTTTCCTGCACCGTATTGCCGGTGAAATTGCCGCTCTTGCAGAGGAGGAACAGAATCCCTATCTCCGGCAAAATCTCAAAGAGATGGCGGCATGCAATGAAAAAATGGCGGAAGGTCAGCCGGAAACTCTGCGCGAATGCATCCAATGGATGTGCTGGTTCAGCTTCTTCAGTCGGCTTTACAACCGCGGGCCGTCCGGCGGGCAGCTGGATGAGCTGCTTCGCCCGTTCTATGAGCATGATATCGCCGAAGGGATCCTGGATGATGAGACGGCAAAATTCTACATTGCCTGTCTCTTCCTGAATGATACCCGCTATTATCAGCTGGCAGGTCCCGATGACAACGGCAACGATATGGCAACGCACATCAGCTATCTGATTCTGGAAGCAGCTGACTGGATCAACATTGCCTGCAACCTGACCGTCCGTGTTCACGACAACATGAATGAGGACTTCTTCCGCAAGAGTGTCTGGTATCTGTTCAAAAACAAAAACGCCTGGCCTCGTTTTTCCGGAGACAACAGCCTGGTAAACGGCTTCATGCGTCTCGGATATGATAAAAATCTTGCAAGAAAACGTCTGGCTGCCGGATGCCATTGGATGAGTATTCCCGGCATGGAATATACCCTGAACGATCTTGTAAAAATCAATACTGCAAAGGTATTTGAAGTCGCCTATACAGAAATGATGCGGGAGGCCGCCCAGACACCTCCAAGCACGGAAATACTTTGGCAGAAGTTTGCCAAACATCTGGAGCGTGCGGTGGATACCACGGCGAGGGGGATCCTCTTCCATCTGCATAATCAGGACAAGAATGAACCTGAGTTGATCTGTAATCTGTTGAGCCGGGGCCCGGTTGAGGAGGGAGCAGACGTCACAAAGAGTGCCCGTTATTTCAACATGTGTATGGATGGCGCCGGAATAGGGACCGTGGCAGACAGCTTTGCCGCCTGTGAGCAGCGGATCGAAAAAGAAGGAAAAATCACCTGGGAAGCCCTGACCCGGCAGATGGATCTCGACTGGCACGATATTGACGGAGAATATATCCGTCAGATGATGCTCCACAGTGAACGTTACTGCGGAGGAGATACGCTTGCAGATCATTGGGCCGTCCGGATCAACGAGCTGTTCAGCAACCTTGTCCGGAGTATGGTTCCGAAAATCCGGGCACTTGATCCTGCTTATTCTGAAATTCAGTTTATTCCCGGATGGTTCAGCTGGTCCAATACGCTGGAATTCGGCAGCCATGTCCGTGCAACACCGAACGGCAGACATAACGGGGAAGCCATCAACCATGGGGCAAATCCGACCTTCGGATTCCGGAAAGACGGTGCCGTTACAGCAATGGCGAACTCCATTGCCAGTGTCCAGCCGTTTTACGGCAACTGTGCTCCTGTCCAGTTAGAGCTTGACCCGAAGATCGCCAACACGCCGGAAGGCGTCGAGAAGATGGTCGCTATGATCCGCACGATCCTGGAAACCGGCAACACCCTTTTAAACATCAATATCATAGATCAGCACAAAGTGTTGGAAGCCCACAAGGATCCGTCAAAATATCCGGATCTCGTCGTTCGTGTAACCGGATTCACGGCTTATTTTGCTATGCTGAGCCCTGAATTTCGTCAGCTTGTAGTGGATAGGATCCTTGCCGTAAACGGGGACGATCCTCTTATGCCGGAAATGCGTGCGAGCAGCGGCTGCTGAGCTGTGCTACCCATAAGGAGAAAGGAGACAAACAATGGCACTGCCTGTAAAACTGTCCGATATCAAAATGGAAGTTCTCCCAAAACATGAAGGCGGATACGATGTCCGTGCAATGCTGCCGGGTGAAATTCCCGGGGCCCTGGTGCTCTGCCATCATCTGCCGCAGGGGCATATCCTGTCGTTCGAGGGCCAGAGAGAATTTATCCGGATATTCTTCCTTTGCGAGGGAAGTCTGTCCTTCTCCGCAGAAAGCAAAACCTTCCGATACGCGGAAAAGGCCATCTTTGTTGCAAAACCGGAGAGCGGAATTCAAATTTCCGCGGCTGAAGACAGCGTCCTGCTTGAAATCCGCTGGGAATTAAACGAGCAGGATCTTGCCGATCTTGATGCAAGCCCGACCCAATTTCCCATCAGTGAAGCTTATCGGGATGCTCTTCAGTATCGGGATTTTTTCAAAAGTGAAACAACGATCAGCCGGGCACTGCTAAAACAGTCTGTCATTCCCCGTTTTGCCATGGGCAGCGTGGAAGCAAAGGGTGATGATCTTGTCGGCATGCACGCTCATCCCCTGTTGGATCAGTTCTTTTTCAGCTTCCCGGAAAATGACATGAATCTTCTGATCGACTGCCGGATCTGTCCGATGAAGGGCAATACCCTGCTGCATATTCCCTTGGGGAGCAATCACGGCGTGATTGCTCTCGGAGACCAGCGAATGCATTATCTGTGGATCGATTGTACTCCGCAGGAGTTGAAGCAGCAGGCTGTTGAATACCTCGACGAAGTACACAAGCCTACCGGGGAAAAGCAAACGCTGGAGTAAGGATACTGCATTATGGAAAAGATGAAGTATCCTCTTCGGCTGGATAATCCCAGGGCATGGCGAACCTATCTGGGCGGAGCCGGACTTGATCGCTTGCATGGAGTTTTGCCCGGGGAAGACGGACATTTTCCGGAAGAGTGGATCATGTCCGTCGTGGCAGCGAGAAATGCAGGTCGGGAGGACATCAAAGACGAAGGGATGAGCCACATCCGGGAAACCGGCAGAACCCTGAAAGAGCAGATTGAAGCAGACCCTTCCGGGATGCTGGGAGAAGCCTTTGTTGCGAAAAACGGGCCCTTCCCCGGTGTACTGGTCAAGCTGATCGACAGTGCAGAAAGGCTGACTCTGCAAGTCCATCCTGACCGGCCGACAGCAGAGAGGCTTTTCCACAGTCCCTACGGAAAAACGGAATGCTGGCACATTCTTGAGGCAAGAGAAGTCGGCGGGGAAGAACCCTGCATCTATTATGGCTTCAAAGAGGGCGTTACCAGAGAAAAATGGAAAGACCTGTTTGACCGGCAGGATATTCCCGGTATGCTTTCTTCCATGCAGCGTTTTGCCGTTCAATCGGGCGACACGATTTTAATTGAAGGCGGGATGCCGCATGCAATCGGCTCCGGATGTTTTCTCGTGGAAATACAGGAACCGACAGACTTTACCATACGTGTCGAGCGAACGACTCCAAGCGGATTTCCTGTAGCTGACAGTATGTGCCATCAGGGTATCGGGTTTGAAAAAATGCTGGATGTCTTCCATTATACCGATATGAGCAGAGAGGAGATCCGCAAAAAAGGATTCATCCCCCCCTCCGTTCTCAATTTGCCAGGGGGACGGGTGAAAACCCTGATAGGATATGATCGGACGCCGTATTTCATGCTGAAAGAGATTTGGACGGACAGCAGCATCACGCTGGAAGGATCCGACAGTTTCTGCGGGCTCTACGTTCTGGACGGAGATGGGGAACTTTCCTGCAAATCATCTGTATTGCCGTTGGAGAAAACAGCACAATTTTTCATTCCCGCTAAAACCGGCAATCTGACGATTTCCTCCTCAAGAGGAGACGGCCTTAGAATTCTCCAATTCTTCGGACCGAAAAGCTGAAATACGGGTTGCCAAAGAAACGCAAAAAAAATTAAAAGGATCGCAAAATTATTTGACCATAGGCCAGTATAATAAGGGTAGCATCTGCGATCATACTCGCAGCACTATATATTTTTTTAGGAGGTATCTATGAAAAAAAGACTCTTTAAGACCCTGGCACTCGTTATCGTCCTCTCCGTTGTTTTTTCCTGCGTCGCATGTTCCTATGCGGCAACGCCGATCATCATCACCGGAACCAACGGCAAGGGTGACACACAGTCCATCGCACACGAGAACTTTGCAGAAGCACTGAATGCTACCGGCAATTTTGAAGCGGTTGCAATGGTCTCATCCGAAATGGGATCCACCGACGACGTTCTGGAGCAGGCGCTGGCCGGCGCCGGTGTTGTTGCCGCAACGGACCCCGCCCGTCTGGCATCCTATGTGCCGGAGTTCGGCATTCTGATGATGCCCTACATGTTCGACAGCTATGATGAGATCGATACACTTCTTGAGACTGAGCTCTATGCGCAGTGGAAGCAGGCTCTCTATGACAAGGGTCTCGTCCTTTTGACAAACAACGGTATCACCGGATTCCGGAATTACGTAACCAATAAGGAAATCGTAAAGCCGGAAGATCTTGCAGGCCTCAAGATCCGCACCATGGGTTCTGCAATTGCCGTGAATTCCGTCAATGCTATGGGCGCAATTGCAACTGCACTGAACCAGGCCGAAGCCTATAATGCTATCCAGACCAAAGTAGTTGACGGCGGCGAATGGCAGATCCCGACCATTTACAGCCTGAGAATGTACGAAGTATGCAAGAATATCTCCCGTACAAACCACTTCCTGCTCACCTGCTCTGTTGTCTGCGGGCGTGCCTGGTATGACACATTGACGGAGGAACAGCAGCAGCAGCTTGAGGAACTGGCTGTTCAGGAATACGGCAAGACCAAGGAAATGGTCATTGAATATGAAAACAAGTACCTTGAGGAAATGGAAGCCATGGGTGTAAAGGTCACCGAGCCTGACATTGATGCTTTCCGTGAAGCCACCGCATTCCTCTATGAAGATCCCGCAACAACCGGCGGCGTTGATTTCCTCGCTCTGCGTGACGAACTCTACGCACAGATGGGTATCGAAAGGTAACAGTTATTCGGTAAGGAGAGGCGATACGTGCGTTGAGGCAATCGTGTCGCCTCTTCCTTATATTCTGCGTATTTTATTCAGCAATGGACCATTCAGTTTGTTTGAATGGAGGACTTAAATGAAAAAGATCTACAAAATTTTCTGCAAATTTGAGACGATCATTGCCTGTGCCGGGTTTTTTGCAATTATTGCGATGACCTTTGGGAATGCGGTACTGCGGCTTTTTAATAAGCCGATTATTGCCAGTGATGATATCTGCACACTTCTTTTCGCCTGGGTATCTTTCCTGGGGGCAGATATTGCCATGCGCAGCAACCGTCTCGTCAGTATGAATCTGGCAACTATGAATCTCCCGATAAAGATTCAAAAAGTGCTGTCGCTGATCGTTTACGGCATCATGTTCGCTATTTTATGCCTGTTTGTTGTAAAAGGATATCAGCTGGCAAAAATGAACTGGGCGAGGTTTTTCAACACGCTGACGATTTCTTATGGCTGGGCTACTCTCAGCCTGCCTGTCTGCAGTATTCTGATGCTCATCACCCTGAGTATTAAAATCTATATTACTGTCCGCAATTTCAATGACAATTCTTTTACCATTGATATGCATGATCCGGATAACGAGGGAAAGGAGAAAAAGGCATGAGCCCATTGACTGTATTGCTGATTGCTTTTCTGGTGCTTTTGCTGATCAATACCCCGATTGCTTTTGTTATCGGAGGGTCCGGCATCGTCTGGTTCCTCGCGAAGGGGACAATGCCGATCAGCATCGCGATCCAGCGCGTTGTTGCCCAGACGCAATCCATTACCTTTCTCGCAGTTCCGTTTTTTATTTTTGCCGGAAACCTGATGAATCGGACCGGAATCACGCCAAGGCTGATGAAGTTCAGCCAGCTGGTCACCCGAAGAATGGTTGGCGGTACCTGCCAGGTGTCCGTCGTTCTCTCCACTCTGATGGGCGGCGTATCCGGTTCTGCCGTTGCAGACGCAACGATGGAAGCCCGTATTCTCGGACCTTCTATGACAAAGAGAGGGTATCCGAAGGGTTATTCCAGCGCGGTTCTTTGCCTGACAAGCCTTATTACTGCCACGATCCCTCCTTCTCTGGGTCTGATTCTTTACGGATTTGTCGGGAATGTTTCCATCGGGCGGCTGTTCATTGCCGGGCTGATCCCCGGGATCCTGATGTGTGCAGCGCTGATGATCACCGTATGGTGGACCAGCAAAAAACACGGCTATGATATTCCGGATGACAAGGTTTTACCTCCAAGCTGGAAAGAAATCATTGCGTCTCTACGGGAATGCTTCTTTGCGTTGATTTTCCCGATCCTTTTGATCGTACTGATTCGCTTTGGTATTTGTACCTCCACAGAGGCCGGAGCTTTTGCCGTCGCTTATGCACTCCTTTGCGGAACGCTCGTTTACCATGAATTGTCCTGGAACGGATTCTTCCAGGCATTGAAGGACAGTGTGATCGACACCGGCGGAATCATTCTGATTATCTCACTGAGTGGAATTTTCAGTTATGCAATTACCGTGGAGCAGGTACCTTCTGTTCTTGGCCGGATGCTTCTCGGGATCACAAATAATCCTCAGATGATGATGATTATTATTATTCTTTTCCTGACATTGTCCGGTATGGTGATTGATTCCAACGTCAATGTGCTTCTGTTTACACCGTTGATCCTGCCGGTTCTGCAGAATATGGGGGTCAATTCTGTTCATTTCGGTATTATCATGATGACGATTGTTACCATGGGCTGTATGACGCCTCCTGTAGGGACGGCCTGCTATTCTGTGTGTGATATTATGGGCTGCTCCATTGGGGAGTATGTAAAGCACAGCATCCCGTTTTTTGCGACGATCATTCTCCTGGACATTCTGCTTGTGTTCATCCCTGATATTATTCTTTTCCTGCCGAATCTTATTTACGGATGAATCATGACAAAACACGATGTTGAGAATCAGTTTGAGGTGTCACTGAACGGAATGTTCTCCCTTCAGTATAAGGATGCGCCCGGCACCTCTAACAAAGGCTACCATATTCATCGGCACTATGAATTGCTCCTGTGTCTCTCGGATGACATGTTTCTCAACCTTGGAGAGCAGAGAAACTTTTCTATTTCTGCCAATACGCTGCTGCTGTTCAACAACATGGATCTGCATTACTTCGGCACCAGACATCCCGGCGGTGAAAACAAGCGCTATGTCATGTACTTTGAGCCAAGCTATATCGGATATCTCTCAACAGCCCATGTAAATCTTCTGGAATGCTTTCTTTTCCGGCCTTTTGAAAACAGTCAGATCCTGAAGCTGACTGCTAAACAGTCTCTGGATCTGCAAAAGCGCTTTGATGAGATCCTGTATATACAAAACCAATCCGATGAGGAATGCTATGGCAAGGAACTCCATTTGCAGCTGATGGTAGCGGAGCTGCTTTTGACTGTGAATACTCAGTATCATCAGTTCTACCACCTCAATACAGCGCCGAGTGTTAGAAACCGGAAAGTTGTTTATGATATTATTGAATATATCAATCACAATTATGAAGATGAGATTTCTCTTGATTTCCTCTCCAAGAAGTTCTTTGTGAATAAGTATTCTCTCTGTGAAATGTTTCGCAACGTTGTCGGAAGTACCCCGAATCAGTATCTGATCAACTGCCGTATCATGAAAGCCAAGGAGCTTCTGATTGCCGGAGAAACCGTGGATTCGGTCTGCGGAAAGGCCGGTTTTGGCAGCCTTTCCCATTTCAGCAGGATCTTTAAGGAGAAAGTCGGCCAGAGTCCAAAACAGTATCAGCTCTCCATGAACAATTTTGCAAGATTAAAGTAAAAAACTGTCTAAAGAAGGCTCTTCCTTAAAACCGGAAGTGTTCGGTTCATGTATATTCCGCATGCTTGCAACATACTGATAGCACAAAAGGAGGTTCCTGTGGAAAAAATAGGATTTGGTATTGTCGGACTGGGTTCTATTTCAAAGACTCATGCCTTTGCTCTTCAAAACCAGAGCGACTGTTATCTGGTGGGAGGATATCACCGTGATCCGGGTAAAGCAGATCGCTGGGCAGACGATCACAATTGCAGGGCTTATTACTCCCTGGAAGAAATGCTGTCAGATCCTGAAATCAAGGCGGTGAGCATAACGACGCCCTCCGGTTATCACCTTGATCCGGCACTGGCTGCAATTCGTGCAGGAAAACACGTTTTGATTGAAAAGCCGATGGAAATAACCGAAGAACGTATTGCGCAACTGATCAAAGAGGCAGAGGCGCACCATGTCCGCCTTGGCGGTGTTTTCCAGAGTCGTTTCCAGGATGCCCCGCTGCTGTTGAAAAAAGCCATTGATGAAGGGCGTTTTGGAACAATCACTCTTGCTGATGCTCAATTCAAATGGTTCCGCACGCAGGAATACTATGACAGCGGTGCATGGAGGGGAACCTGGGCTGTAGATGGCGGCGGTGTTCTGATGAATCAGGGGATCCACGCTATTGATCTGCTGCTTTTCCTTGTCGGCGATCCAGTGGAGGTAAGCGGATTTACTGCAACTCTTGCTCATGACCGCATCGAGGTGGAAGATGCCGCCGCAGCTGCGCTTCGCTTTAAAAACGGTGCTCTCGGCATTATTGAAGGTACAACCGGTTCTTATCCCGGGAGTTTAAAACGGCTGGAGATCTGCGGCTCCAAAGGGCAGGCAGTTCTGGAGGAGGACTCCATCACCAAATGGGAATTTGCCGAGGAAAGGCCGGAAGATGCGGATATCCGTACCAGATTTTCCGGATCCACCTCGCCAGGCGGAGCAAGCGATCCAAAGGCAATCAGTACTATAGGTCATATCCGAGCTTTTGCAGATTTTGCCAGATCTGTTATAAATGAAACCAAACCGTCTATTTCCGGTGAAGAAGCCTTGCGCGCAGTTCATCTGATCCGATGCATTTATGAAAGTGCCAAGACCGGAACCGCAGTAAAATACTAAGAATTCAGAAAGAGACAGCCATTGGCGGCTGCCTCTTTTTTATCTCCAGTAACGATTCAACAATAAAATTACCACAACCCTGCATGTTACAGGAATACTCCCTGCTTCACCGCTTGATATCGTAATTCATATTCATCAGATTCCGGATGCTTTCCACGTCGTCTGTGATATTCCCGTCTCCGTGGATTGTATGTTTGATCACACTGCTGGCCACGGCGAAATTGATCATTTCCATCGGTTTATAGCCCTTCATAATGGCATAGATCAGCCCGCTTGCGAAAGCGTCTCCTCCCCCCACGCGGTCCAGAATGTTAAAGGTAAAAAGGCGGCTTTCAAAGGTATGGTTCCGATACCACATATACGCCATCAGACTGTTTTCGCTGCCGGAATGGACATATCGTACATGACGGGCAATGCATTTGATATTGGGATACCGCTGCACGAACGCCTGAAAGATCTCGTCCTGCTGCTCATAGGACGGCTGGAGTGGGATCCCGTCCTTCCAGTCTCCCTTTGAGGGATCATTTTCATCGATCCAGAGATGATACGGCTCGATGCCGAGCAGTACATCCACATAGGGCAGGCATTGTGTGCAGTAATCCCTTGCCGCCTCCCAGCTCCAGAGTTTGGAACGAAAATTCCCGTCAAAGCTGACCGTCAGTCCTTTTTCTTTGGCTTTTATCAGGCATTTCAGTATAAAATCAGCACAGCTTGCAGATAACGCAGGGGTGATGCCGCTTAAATGCAGCCAACCGAAACCGTCCAGCAGATGATCCAGGTCAACCATACTGAAATCATACTCCGTGATAGCGCTGTGTTTGCGGTCATACGTCACTTTGCTGGAGCGTATCCCGTAACCCGTTTCAAGATAATAGGTGCCGAGACGGTGCGTGGGCGTTTCTTCTTTGGTGCTGAGAATCACCGGTGAACAGTGCACATCATTGCTGCGCAGCATCCGTACGGCACTTTTGCCGAGGCTGTTGTTCGGCACGACAGAAAAGAATGTGCTGTCAATGCCGAGATTTGCCAGGGCCAGAGCAATATTTGCCTCACTGCCGCCATAACTGACTTCAAAGCTGGTAGCAGCACGGATCTTTTCATAATTGGGCGGCGTCAGGCGGAGCATGATTTCTCCGAATGTAATAAATTTCGATTCCCGGGATATGCCTGTATCTTCCATGGCTGAAGCCTCCTTTTTCATTGGTGTTGAGATTTCGTATCTCATAACAATATAGCATTTCTCTTTGCAAAAAGAAAGAGGTTTTCAGAAAAGAGAAAAGTTCCTCTCGACAAAATGGATTAAACGGTATAAAATTCCTGATATACAGAACCTTTCCGACGAATCCCGGAGGAAGGAATCCGTTCTTTCAAAAAAGGAGACGCACTATGGCACTGCACGTAATGGAAGAGGCCAATCGCTGTCTCGGCTGCAAGAAGCCGAACTGCCGGGAAGGCTGTCCGATCCATACCAACATTCCGGAAGTGATCCGGCTGCTGAAGGCCGGCAAACTCAATGAGGCCGGATGGATGCTTTTTGAAAACAATCCCCTGACTACAGTCTGTTCGCTGGTGTGCAACCACGAAAAGCAGTGTGAAGGCCACTGCATCCGCGGCTTAAAGGGCGTTCCGGTGCATTTCTCGATCATTGAGAATTATATCTCCACAACCTATGCCAACCAGATGGTAAATGGTCCCGCACCCTCCAACGGGAGAAAAGTCGCTATCATCGGAGCCGGCCCGGCAGGTTTGACAATTGCGGTCATCCTTGCCCGCTACGGATACAGTGTTACCATATTCGACAGCAAGGACAAAATCGGCGGTGTTATGCGATACGGCATTCCGGATTTTCGTCTGCCAGATGCAGTCCTGGATGATTTCGCCTATCGTCATCTGGAGCTCAAAGGCATTCAATTCCGTCCCAACACAACCATCGGCGGATCCATTACCATTGATGATCTGTTTCGGGACGGATACCAGAGTGTATTCGTCGGCGCCGGGTTGTGGAAACCCCGGTCTCTGCATATCAAGGGGGAAAGTCTCGGCCATGTAGCCTTTGCCATCAACTATCTCGCTTCTCCCAAGGCATTTCATCTCGGAGAACGCATTATCGTCATCGGCTCCGGAAATTCGGCGATGGACTGCGCTCGCACTGCGATCCGGCAGGGAGCCCGGTATGTGACCGTCTTCAACAGGCGGGATAAAATTGCTGCCAGTCAATATGAAGCCAGTTATGCGCAATTGGAAGGCGTAACCTTTGAGATGCTGAAAAGCCCGGTGGAAATTCGCGATGACGGTGTGGTTTTTGCGGATAATGAAGTTGATGAAGAGGGGAAGATCCATCCGATCCCTCATTCGGAAAAGCTCTATCCCTGCACCGGTGTAATCGTCGCCGTCAGCCAGGAGTTAGGGAGCAGCATCATGCAAAGCACCCGCAATATCGGCACACAGCCTTCCGGCCTGCTGATTGCAGATGAAGACGGACGGACATCCCGGCCGGGCGTCTTTGCGGCAGGGGATATTGCCCATGGTGCCCGCACAGTCGTAGAAGCCGTTGCCAACGGCAAACGGGTGGCAGAAACCATGCACGCCTATATGCAGACACTCCCGATGCCGGAGCCGTCGGAATATGCCGATGTTCCTGTAGTGCAGCCTATCGATGTCTCCGTTCTGGCTGAACAGGTCCTCTCCTGAATATTTCTTCGTCTGTTATCCGAAATTGATCCCAATATAATATAAAAAACGGTTTGCGTTTTCATTGACGCAAGCCGTTTTCCATATTTCCGACCCCTGAACTCCCTTCAAACGAGATCAAGTTCGACCGGGCAATGGTCTGATCCGGTAATCTCCGTGTGGATCTTTGCCGCGGCAAGGCGCGGTGCCAGGCTTTCACTTACAATAAAGTAATCAATACGCCACCCGGCATTGTTTTCCCTGGCATGGAAACGATAACTCCACCAGGAGTAAATATCCGTCTGCTCCGGATAAAAATAACGGAAGGTATCCACAAAACCCGCGTTGAGCAAACGGCTGAACTTTTCTCGCTCTTCATCCGTAAACCCGGCATTGTGATGATTGGTCTTCGGATTTTTCAGGTCGATCTCCTGATGCGCTACATTCAGATCTCCGCAAAAAACCACCGGTTTGTGTGTCTCCAGGTTTTTCAGATATCGGAGAAAATCATCCTCCCAGCGCATCCGATAAGACAGCCGTTTCAGGTCCTGCTGAGAGTTTGGTACATAAACAGTGGAAAAATAATACTCGGGAAACTCCAGGGTGATTACACGCCCTTCATGGTCATGCTCATCGATCCCTATGCCGTATGTGACTTGCAGCGGTTCTTCCCTCGTGAAAACCGCGGTGCCGGAGTATCCTTTTTTCTCTGCATAATTCCAGAACTGATGATATCCGGGCAGTTCCAGTGCAATCTGCCCTTCCTGCAATTTGGTCTCCTGCAGGCAGAAAATATCCGCATTCAATTCCTGAAAGGATTCAGAAAAACATTTTCCCATACAGGCTCTGAGACCATTGACATTCCAGGAAATAAACTTTTTCATTGGGAATTCTCCTTTTTGATCAGATCTTTAATCACTTCTCCCGCAAGAAGCAGGCCTGCTACCGAAGGAACAAAGGCCACGGATCCCGGAATACTCCGCCGTGTTTTATCATGGCTCCCGACAGCCCCGTCTGACGGCAGGAAAGAGAGATCACTCTTTGGCGTAATCGGTTTCTCCCGGGAGTAGACCACCTTCAGGTGTTCTATTCCGCGCCGCCGAAGTTCCTTTCGCATCACACGCGCCAACGGGCAGACATCGGTTTCAGAGATATCTGCCACTTCAAAAGCTGCGGCATCCAGTTTATTGCCCGCTCCCATGGCGCTGATAATCGGTACTCCGGCCGCTTTTGCCGCCAGCACGAGTTGGATCTTTCCGGTTACAGTGTCAATGGCATCCACAACATAGTCATACTCGGAAAAATCAAATTGATTTGCTGTCTCAGGCAAATAAAAGGTCCTGTGTGTTCTCACGCTGCATTCCGGATTGATCTCTGCTACACGTTCGGCAGCCACATCCGTTTTCGCCCGGCCAATCGTTTTTCCTGTAGCCAGGATCTGCCGGTTGACATTGCTTGAGCTGACAACATCATCATCGATCAGATCCAATGCGCCGATACCGCTGCGAGCCAATGCCTCCACCGCAAATCCGCCCACTCCGCCGAGGCCAAACACGGCAACCCGTGCCTGTGCCAGCAGGTCCATCGCTTCCCTGCCGATAAGTCTTTCCGTACGGGAAAAATCAGCCGACATAATCCCGAATATCCGGAAGGCTGAACCCGTCGGCATAAGCAAATTGAACCTCCCGCAGACATTCCTGAAGTGCTGCGCTGAGAGCAGCTTCATTGCTGCCGTCATCAGAAGCCCCGCCGAAGAGGTCGCTCAGTTCCTGGCGGTAAAGTGCATTGGTGCGCAGCATCTGGCGGTATACCGAAAGCGGCAGATAGATCTCGGCAAGATATGCTTCCAACTGTTCCTCCGTTGCTCCTTCCCCGCAGTATCTTTCCGCATCTGCAGCAGTCTGAGCACGAAGTTCCTCTTCTGTCTCTTCAGAAAGAGTAATACCCTTTTCCTGTGCAAGTGCTTCTATTGCCGTATACTGGCAAATTGAGCCCTCCGCATTTACCGGCGGCACTTCAGAGAAAAGCATGCCTTCTTCATATTCGTCTTCCCAGGTGAGGGAATACCCGTATGCACCGAAATAAGTAAAAATATGTTCAACTTCTTCTATAAAACTGCTGTAGAAATAATAATACTCATCCCAGCGGATCTCCTTCCCGTCAACTGTAGCAACCACCTCGTCCGGTGCATGTGATGCAAGCAGTGCTTCTCTGTCCACCAGTGCCACCTCTACAGGTATGATCTCGGCTTCATCGGAAGATGCAGCAGCTTCACGCTCCGCTTTGACGGCGAGCACCTGCCGGTAGCTGATAAAACCTGTGAAGAGCAGGCAGATCAGCAGTACAAGGGAAACGATTTTTTTCATGATGCTTCTCCTTCTTTTTCTTTCATGGAATTCCATTCTTTTACAAATTTCCGGGCTTCATCGATCACATGCGTCCTGGAAAGGATCTTTAAACTCAAACAGGGCCTGGAACCTGCCTCCACTTTCAGCCGACCTTTGTAGGCAGGCGTTGCATACAGCGCAGAAACACGTGCCATATCAAACTCTTTCAACGTGAAACGCAGAGACCCCTGCTTTTGTGCGATATCCGTTATTCCTGCCTTTCCCGCCTCTCCGCGAAGCAGTGCCACCTGGATCAGTGTGCTGACAGCCGGCGGAGGATCTCCGAATCGATCGATCAACTCATCCAGCAAATCGTCTGCTTCTTCTTCCGTTCGGATCATGGCAATCTGCCGATAGATGTCCATCCGCTGTTCAGAAGACGGCACATAGCGTTCGGGAATATTGGCCGATACGGCAAGATCTGCAGAACATTCTGCTTTTGGCGGAGGTGCAATCCCACGCTCCTCCAGAACTGCTTCATTGAGCAGCTTCATATACATATCATAACCGACATCCGTCATATGCCCGGACTGCTCTGCTCCCAGGAGGCTGCCTGCCCCTCGGATTTCCAGATCGCGCAGAGCAATTTTCACGCCGGATCCGAATGCAGCAAAATCCCGAATAGCATTCAGGCGTTTTTCGGCATCTTCCGTAAGTACCTTGTCCCGTCGGAACGTAAGATAAGCACTTGCCTTACGGGAAGACCTGCCGACACGGCCGCGGATCTGATGCAGCTGAGCAAGGCCGAGCCTGTCAGCATCCTCAATGATCAGGGTATTGACATTCGGAATATCGATACCGGTTTCAATAATTGTAGTACATACCAGAACCTGCACTTCCCCACTCACAACGCGGTCCATCACATCGGCAAGCATCTGTTTATCCATTCTGCCATGAGCTACTGCAACAGAAACCTCTCCTCCCAGAAGATCCATGATTTTGCGGGCCGTCCGTTCGATGTCATCAATACGGTTGTGAAGATAGTAGACCTGTCCGCCGCGCTGCAATTCCCGCGCCATGGCATCACCGAGGATGTTCCAGTCATGCTCCATCACAAAAGTCTGTACGGGCTGCCTGTCCTCCGGCGGTTCTTCGATGTTGGACATGTCCCGAATGCCGGACATTGCCATATTCATAGTCCGCGGGATCGGTGTTGCGGAAAGCGTCAGCACATCCACCCCACGGGATAGTTCTTTGATATGTTCCTTGTGCGTTACCCCAAAACGCTGCTCCTCATCCACCACCAAAAGGCCGAGATTTTTAAACTGGACATCTTTGGAAAGCAGGCGGTGCGTCCCGATTGCAAAGTCACAGGAACCGTTGGCAATCGCTTTCAGGGCATTTGTTGTTTTCTGTCCGGCGGTAAACCGACTGAGAACTTCGATATGGATCGGGAAGCCGAAAAAACGCTGCAGGGCTGTCTGATAATGCTGCTGAGCCAGCACCGTCGTCGGGCAAAGCAAGGCAGCCTGTCTGCCGTCTAAAATGCACTTCATTACTGCCCGAAAGGCAACTTCCGTTTTTCCAAATCCTACATCACCGCAAAGGAGCCTGTCCATCGGGACGGAAGCCTCCATATCTTTTTTGATCTCCGCCACACAGCGCAGCTGATCGTCTGTTTCTGTATAGGGAAAGTTCTCTTCAAACTCCAGCTGCCACTCACTGTCGGGAGCGAAAGCATATCCCGGCGTGCGCAGACGTTCCGCATACAGGCTGATAAGGCGCCTTGCCATATCTTTGGCTGCCCCTTTAGCCCTGCTGCGGCGTTTTTCCCATTCTACGCCGCCCATTCTGGAGAGTCTGACGCCGGCTTCCTCTGTGACTGCCGTATATTTGGTCACAAGATCCAGCTGCGTTGCCGGAACATAAAGGATATCTGAACCCGCATAGGCAATCTTGACAAAATCTTTCTCATAACCGTCCACTTCCATGCGAACGATCCCGATAAACCGCCCGATGCCGTGGTTTTCGTGCACCACATAATCCCCGACGGACAGATCCGAATAGGATTCGATCCTCTGCCGACCAGCCGGCAGCTTGCGCTTTGCAGATCTGGTCTTTTTGCGGACGATCTGTGCATCTGTCAGGACTGCAAGCTTGATGCCCGGATATTCCATACCGGCCGAAACCGCTCCAACCGTAACGATGCATTTTCCCGGACCTGCCAGGGCTTCTTCGTCCTCCGTAAGGCTCGCCGGCACCTCATGTTCATTCAGATAAGTACACAGTACATCCGCACGGCGGCTATCTCCTGCCAGCACGACGAGGGAGTAACCGGATTTTAAAAGCAGTCTGGCATCCTCTGCCGCAGTCTGTGCATTTCCCGCATAGGAGGGAAGCTGTTTGGCCGGGATACTGATCATGGTGCGCGGCGCAATCGGATTCCTGCCGACTGTAAAGGCATCCGCCATATAAATGGGGAATTCCTCCAATTCTCTTATAAGGCGGTCAAAAGGTAAAGTGTAAGCGTCTTCCTGTGCAGCAACCAGTGCACGGCGCCCCAGCTCACGAATCTCGTCCGCCAGGCGCTTGCTGTATTCCCGTGCCCGCTCGGCACACCGGTTCGGCTGATCGAGGAACACCATTGCCTCTGAGGGAATATAGTCTATCCCGGTAGCCGGCGGATATATGGACGGGAGATAGCGGTCTCCGTCTGTCATCGAAAGGCCTCCGCGAAGCTTTTCAGCATCCGCCCGCATTGTGTTGGCAAGACGTGCTGCTGTTTCGGAGGTACGGCGTTTGATGATTCTGTCTGCCATCCCGTCCAGTTCCCGGCAGAAAACCTCGATCCCTCCGGCTGTAAGCGTGGGGAGGGCTTCCGCCGCAGGAAGAATGGTACACTGCTCCAGCGGTTCGGTCCGCCGTTGAGAAACAATGTCAAAATTCGCCATGGAATCGATTTCATCACCCCAGAATTCCAGACGAACCGGTTCCCGGGCGGAAGCAGAGAAAAAGTCCAGGATTCCGCCTCGTACGGCAAATTGGCCGGGGCCTTCCACCTGTTCTGTGCGGGAATACCCGCACTTCAGCAATGTCTCTACCAGAAGATCCAGGGAGACGGATTCTCCGTTTTGTACAGACACAGCTGCATCCTTGAGTATTTCAGGCGGAATAGTCCTTTGCATCAGGCCGGATACCGATGCCACGCACAGCCTCACGTTCCCTTTTGCGACGGCATAAAGGGCTGAAAGCCTGGCCTGTTCCGCCTGGCGTGAAACCGCCTCTGTGGGATAAAAAATGAAATCCCGCATACCAAGCACTGCTACTTCTTCCCGAAGCATGGAACGCAAATCTCCGGCAAAGTTTTCCGCCGCAGTGTCATCGGGGCAAATCACAAACAGCTTTTTTCCCGCATCTTCTGCCAGAGCTGCCGCAAAATTGGCCCTGTGTACAGCCGAAAGGCCGGAAACGAGTACAGGAAGCTTGCCGCTCTCCTGTAAATTGGGGAGGGCAGCTGCTTCCTTGTTCATTAAAATCTGTCGAAATACCGCTTTCATTACAGTTTAAAATTATAGCATTTTATTTGCTGCGGTGCAAGATGAGATTGTTACCCCGTCATGTGCTCCTTTCCTATGGACGATTTCCTCTTTTCGTTGACAGCGCGATTTTCCCGGCTCATAATAACAGTATCCTTGTATCATGAAAATGGAGAATGTTATGCAGGAACAACGTATCGATCACCCCATTCCTCCGACCTGGGACAGCAATTCCGTCATTTTGATCCTCGGCAGCTTTCCATCAGTGAAATCCAGGGAGATGGCCTATTTTTACGGGCATCCCCGGAATCGATTCTGGCAGGTACTCGGGATCCTGGTTGGAGACCCTGTTCCGGCGACTGTTTCTGAGCGGCGCGCTTTCCTTCTCCGGCATAAAATCGCCGTGTGGGATGTAATTGCATCCTGCACGATCACCGGCTCATCAGACAGCAGCATCCAGGATGTTACACCGAACGATCTGACGCCGATCCTCACCGGCTCCTCCATCAGGCAGATATTTGTAAACGGCAAAAAAGCCGCCCAGCTCTATGAGCGGTATCTCTTGCCGAAAACCGGGAAGGCAGCAGTTACGCTTCCTTCCACAAGCCCTGCCAACGCCGCCTGGAGCCTTCCGAAATTGACGGAAGCCTGGCGTGTCCTTCTGGATTTTATTGGATAAAGTTGCTTTCCGAAGCACGTTCCCAGAGCGTCAAATCGCCCAGCGTGATGCGCTGCACATCCTCAATGTCGATTGCGCTGCCCCAGGAACAGTGCTGATGAACTGCTCCATCCTGATAAGGTGTCGCCACAGCCCCGCCGGTTGAGAAAGTTGATCCGTCAGAAAAGTGCAGTTTCGCTTCTATACAGACCTTGTCCTCGAGAAGATACCAGCTGCTGTATTTGCCCGGATCTGCCCCGGGGGTATGACCTTTCGCATCCTCTTCATAATGCACGATCCACTCGGCGCTGAATGGCGTCAGCTTCAGGCCGAGGATCTCGATTTCCTTATCCAGTTCTCTATCGTAGTACCGCGCATGGCCGAAATCAAAAAAGCGGTGTTGTTCCTCCGTGGGAGAAAACAGGATCTTTCCGAAACACAATGTCTCTTCTCCTACGGCCATATTCACCTGCAGAGGGATCCTTTCTGTACCGAGTTCCTGCATAGCCTTTTTCAGCACATCCGTCATCAGATAAGCCTCCAGCGTAAGCGTCTGTGTTTCACTGTCATAGGAATACTCCTTTACCGCTTTTCTGATCTCATCCTGTCCGGAGAGGGATAATTTCGCCGGAAGCTTCGGTGCAGCAAAGCCGCCGTATTCCGTCCCTTCAATCATGCAGAAAAATCTGGCTTCCTCCGGGAATCGGGCAAGTTTCTCCTCCGCCACAGGTGACACATTCAGATAAATACGCTCTTCCTGTCCGTCATTGATCGCTGAAAGCAGGACGACCCCTGCTGTATTCGCATCTGCGTCCGCCACCGGAAATTCCACATAGCTCTCCGGTTTCCCTTCCTCGATCTTCAAGTCGGTACGCAGTTCCTGCTGGCGTGAAGAATGGATGCTCCAGGCAGCAAAGCCGGCAATTCCAAGTGACAGGATCAGCGCTGCCGCCAGAGCAAGCGTAAGAATACGTTTTGTTTTCATATGCTTCCTTTCCGGAGAGGCAGATGCATCTCCGGCGGGCAAATATACAGCCTCGGCAATAAAACGATCATCGATCTCTCCAAAGGCTTTTGACAGCAGTTCCCGGTTCATGGTAGAAACCCCTCCCTTGTCAGTTGTTTTTTCAATTTTCCCCGAATGCGGAAAAGACGCACCGAAATACGGTTGGGGCTGCTGCCTGTCATTGCTGCAAGTTCAGATACCGGGCAGGCATACCAGTAACGGCGCACGAATAAAATACGGTCCTCTCCGGGTAGCGTTGCCAGAAAGCGGTTGATAGCTTCTGAGAGTTCCTTTGCCTCATACTCTGTTTCCAGATTGATTCCGGACGGAATGCATTCCTCCAGTTCATCGAGAACAAGGTCATAGTTTCCGTTTCGCTTCGCTGCATGATTGGCATAATAGCGATTCAACGCCAGATTGCGGGCAATTCTGCAGACATAACTGACCAGAGGATCCGGTTTTTGAGGCGGAATCGTATTCCAGACTCCAAGGTAAGTATCATCTGCTATTTCTTCCGCATCCTGGCGGTTCCTTAATATATTAGCCGCCGTTTTTTTCACCGCTGCACCGTATTTCCGATCCAGCTCCGTAATGGCCTGTTCCGAGCGCTCCAGGAACAGGTCAATGATTTTATAATCTTCCAAATGCATCACTTCCTTTCCGCCTCATCCTAATACTCAGGATTTTGGGGAAAATCTTACAGATAAAAAAAATTTTCTGACTTCCCGTCATATTCCTCCTTTCGACAGGTCAAAAACGATTCGTCAGATAAATAAGACTTGACAAACAGCGTGTAAAGCGTTATGATCTGTCTGCAAAGAATTATACCCCCCAGGGGTATACAGCAAGAAGGATGGATCGGATGGGCAAAGAATTATTATCCTGCTCTGCAGAAATGCATGAAAGCTGCTGTGAACATTCCGGCCGCACCAAGCAGCGGGAAGAGAAAGAGTATAAAGACCTGATGAACCGTTTGAAGCGGATTGAAGGTCAGGTGCGCGGACTACAGAAGATGCTGGAACAGAATGCCTACTGCCCGGAGATCCTGGTGCAGGTCTCCGCAGTAAACTGTGCTCTTAACAGCTTCAGCAAAACACTTCTGGCCTCTCACATGCGCTCCTGTGTACTGGAAGATATCAAAGCCGGTCGGGAAGAAGCGATCGATGAACTGGTGGTAACACTGCAGAAGGTGATGAAATAACAATGGAACAATATAACGTGACAGGCATGAGCTGCGCAGCCTGCAGCAGTCGGGTGGAGAAGGCCGTTTCCAAACTGCCGGGTGTTACCGGCTGTTCTGTCAGCCTGTTGACGAATTCAATGGGGGTGGAGGGCACTGCATCCCCGGAAGAGGTTATCCGTGCTGTCACAGAGGCCGGATATGGAGCATCTTTGAAAGGCGCTGCCCGACGGGACGGAGGCAAAAATCCTTCCTGGGCGGATGATGACGCTCTGAAGGACAGGGAAACCCCGAAACTTAGAAAACGCCTCATTTTTTCCGCCGTCATTCTTGCAGTTCTGATGTACTTTTCCATGGGGCATACCATGTGGGGCTGGCCGGCTCCGGAAGCATTTGAAAACCATGTTTTTCTCGCTCTGTTTGAGATGCTGCTTGCGATAGCCGTAATGCTTATCAATGGGAAATTCTTTACTTCCGGTTTTTCCTCTCTTCTGCACGGTGCCCCGAATATGGATACATTGGTAGCACTCGGTTCTGCTGCATCTTTCGGTTATTCTTTAGCGGAGCTGTTTCTGATGATACTGGCTCAGGGTGAAGGAGATCTTGCAACCGTGATGCGATACGGTATGAATCTCTATTTTGAGTCTGCAGCCATGATCCCCACGCTCATTACCGTCGGCAAAATGCTGGAGGCAATGTCCAAAGGCAAAACAACGGATGCTCTTAAGAGCCTGATGCAGCTCGCACCGAAAACAGCTATAGTCCTCCTGAATGGGCAGGAAACAGAAGTACCTGTTGAAGATGTGCATACAGGAGATATTTTTGTCGTCCGCCCGGGCGAGAGCATCCCGGTAGACGGTGTGATTATGGAAGGGAGTACATCCGTAAACGAATCCGCTCTGACAGGCGAGAGCATTCCGGCTGACAAGGCGGAGGGAGACACAGTTTCCGCCGCCACCATCAATCAGCAGGGTTATATCCGCTGCCGTGCCACCCGTGTAGGGGAAGACACCACTCTGGCACAGATCATCCAGACGGTTTCAGACGCGGCTGCCACAAAAGCGCCACTTGCTCGTATAGCTGATAAAGTATCCGGAGTGTTTGTTCCTGCCGTTATGATCATCGCCGCACTTACGCTGATCGGATGGCTGCTTGCCGGCCGGGAGTTCAGCTTTGCCATTGCACGGAGCATCTCCGTGCTTGTGATCTCCTGTCCCTGCGCACTTGGGCTGGCTACGCCGGTCGCCATCATGGTCGGCAGCGGTATGGGTGCAAAAAATGGAATCCTTTATAAAACCGCTGCTTCTCTGGAAGGTGCAGGGCGTACACAGATCGTCGCTCTGGACAAGACCGGTACAATCACGGAAGGAAAACCGGTGGTGACAGATCTGATCCCCTTCGGCAGAGGGGAGGAGGAACTGCTCTCCCTTGCCTCTGCTCTCGAGATGAAGAGTGAGCACCCGTTGGCAAAAGCCGTCACAGTGCGGGCGGAGGGAATGCCTGTCGCGGATGTTTCCGATTTTGAAGCTTTGCCCGGGAACGGGCTTCGCGCCACGCTGGGCGGGAAATCCCTTGCCGGCGGCAGTCTATCTTTCATCTCCTCACTTGTCTCTGTTCCAAAAGAAGCGTCCGACAGAGCGGAAGCACTGGCACAGGAAGGGAAAACCCCTCTGCTTTTCGTCTATGATAATGCCCTGGCGGGGATCATCGCCGTGGCAGACACCGTGAAGGAGGACTCCGCCGAAGCCATCCGCCAACTTAAGGGAATGGGCATTCGGGTTGTCATGCTCACCGGTGATAACGAACGCACGGCAAAGGCCATCGGAACAGCCTCCGGTGTGGATGAAGTGATAGCCGGTGTTCTGCCTGAGGGCAAGGCGGATACAATCCGTGGGTTAGAAGCAGAGGGAAAAGTCGCCATGGTTGGTGACGGAATCAACGATGCGCCCGCTCTCACTGTGGCGGACATCGGTATTGCAATCGGGGCTGGAACAGATGTTGCCATTGACGCAGCTGATGTTGTGCTGATGAAAAGCCGCCTGACGGATGTCCCCGCCGCTATTCGCATGAGCCGGGCAACCATCCGCAACATCCATCAGAATCTTTTTTGGGCGTTTTTCTACAACGCGATCTGCATCCCCCTCGCCATGGGGCTTTACGGAATCGCAATGAAGCCGATGTATGGTGCCGCAGCAATGGCACTTTCCAGCTTTTTTGTCTGCATGAATGCATTGCGGCTTAATCTTGTCAGGATCCATGACGCCAGTCATGACCGGAAAATAAAACAACTCTCCGCAGCTGATCTGGAGAAAAGCGCAGACGGCTCGGAGAAAACAGAAAAGGAGAATCTTCCCATGACAAAGACTTTAAAGGTAGAGGGCATGATGTGTGAACACTGCGAAGCCCGCGTTCGGAAGGCCCTGGAAAAGCTCGACGGTGTTGAAGCTGCTGTAGCCGACCACAACAAGGGCACCGCTGTCGTCACGCTGCGCAGCGATGTAGCTGATGACCTTCTGAAGAAAGCTGTTGAGGATCAGGATTATACGGTGCTCGGTATCGAGTGATCGTATATCCTTTTCTGACAGAAACCGCCCGGGGATTCTTTAAATCTTCCCGGGCGGTCTTTTTTACAGTTTTTCTTTTCTTTGGAGCATATAATCCAGCCATGCGAGATACTCCCTGCCCAGCCGCTGTACCAGGGCACGTGCTTTTTCCGGCTGCGCGCTGTATGCTGCGAGGCACTGCTGTGCCAACTGATACCGACGGGCTACACTGAGCCGCTGCAGTTCTTCATCGGTATAGCTACCCAGAGAGATCAGCTGTGCTCTGGCACGGAAAAACCGGACAAATGCCTCTGCGCTGTCTCTCCCTACAATTGGCTCCAGCAGAGAGAAATCATTTTCCGAAGCATCCAGGGCTTTCGACACCATCTCCCATCGACGCGGATCGGCATAGCCGGAGGTTCCGGTATAAGGTGTGCGGAGATACAAGTCATTATTGGCAAGGAATTCCATCACGAAGGGATTAATCCGGCTGCGAATTGCCCAGGGCATCCAATTTTCCACTGTGGTGCGGATATAGATATGGGCGAAGCGCCCGAAGAGAGGCTCTGCCAGGTCGTGCGCCGCACTGGATTCACTTCGTTCATTGCCGGCAGCCACAATGCGTGCGTTTCGAGGCAGAGGCCAGCGATTATTGACAAAGCGTTCCAGCACGATTTTAAAGATCACAGACTGGGTCTGCTTCGTCGCATTGGTCAGTTCATCAAAGAAAAGAATATGAAGGGACCCATCCTTGCAGAGCGTCTCCAGTTTTACGAGCCAGACCGGCTTTACATCGATGATCTCATTTGTAGCTTCATTGTAGATGGCGCGTCCGTTGATCGTCTCCGGTGTTTCGTTGACCAGTTCGATATCCAGCACATCCGGATCGATCTGCCGAACACGGTCGCTCTTGCCGTCGCCCGACAAGCCATGGAGAAACACCGGAATATCCGCTTCCACAAAGGTGCGGATCAGGCTCAGTTCATCGTGCTGCCGCACACTCCAGTTCTCTCCGTCAGTAAGAGAAGATTCCATGCTGTCTTCTTTCAGTTCCCGCACGAAGCGATCCTGCAGATACTCAGCTGCCGCTTCCCGGCTGACGCCGCCAAAGAGCGCCTGGGCACTGACAAGAAGCCTGTTTGACCGATCGTACAGCCATCGTACCGGACGGATTTCCAGGAAGACTTCTTCTCCTTCCCCCACAGCAGTACCGTCAGAAAGCTGCAGATAGCCCTTGGTACCGTTTTGATCCGCTGCAAGGCAGATGACCTGCTTCGCTCCCAGCCGATAAACAGGAAGCTGCTTTCCGGACGCCGTAACAAACCTGCCCGTGGTCGGCAGCGTACCGTGCTCTTTCTCTCTTGCTGCCATTTCCCGCAGAGACGCGTCCAGAATCGGACCGGGAAAGCTGCCATACTCCGCCACTGTGACGCCGCCGGCACTTTGCAGATGATGTAATAACGCTTCTTCTCCTTCTTCCAGAAGCAACGCAGGCCGTACCGCACACACCGCGCAGGGAGAGAGACGGCCAAAGCGGTCTACACTTGCCTCGTCTCCCAGATAATAGTTGATGCCTCCCGCCTCTGTTAAAAAACCGTCATCCGGAGTCGTCATTAAAGCAAAATCGGTCGGTGCTGCCAGTACTCCGGCTGCAGTAAACATCGGTAAGCGCTTTTCGAACAACAGTTCAGGTGATAAGAAAATCGATTTCATGTTTCTCCTTTTCCTCCGGGGGTCTTACATAGAGTACTCTCCCGCCAACGGGATGAATCACCGCATTGCCGTATACGACCCATATGGCATCACAACGCTGCTCCGGCATTTCGGCAAAGCCGTCTGTAAAAATAATGCGGTTTTCTGCATCGCCGGTAAAGGCATTGACTGCCACATGGAAGTCCGTTCCGCCGGAACCGCTGAGTTCCAGATTCTGAATATCCTCCTCCGTGGCGATCTCGTGAAAGCCGTAAAACCTGGTATCAAAACAGCCAACCCGGACCACGGCATCCTGCCGGAGCAGGCCCTTTACTCCCCGCACAAAATCACGCAGAAGATCGGCATCCACCGATGCACTTGTATCCAGCAGGATCTCGGCATGTGCTACCGGGTAGGCGCGAAATTCATAAGAGAGCACCCCATTCCGGATCGTACTGCCGGGGAACCAGTCAAAATCCAGCTGCATGCTCGGCTCCAGCATTTCGGAAAGACCGGCAATGATTTTTTCCATCCCGATCTCATCAATCTCACGGGTATGGGAATCCGTCTCTTTCCCTGCCTGCTTTCCGGGGTTATCCGGAATGCGAAGTTCTTCTTTGGTTTCTTTGTCTGCCGAAATGTTTTCTTCCCGTTCTTTTTGTGCCAGCAGCACCCCGTACACATCTTCCGCACTCTCCTCCGCCCCCGAGGGGAGAAGCGGTGCATTGTCCGGCGGTTGAAACCCATCCTGCCGGAGCATGGAATTGACCACCGCATCACTCGCCCGTTTCCACAATGCCTGTGATTTTCCTCTGCCTCGTGCATGATGATTCAGTTGCAGATGAAGCAGCTGCTGTGCCACATAAAAG
Organism: Oscillospiraceae bacterium; assembly: GCA_017432615.1. Taxonomy (GTDB): domain Bacteria; phylum Bacillota; class Clostridia; order Oscillospirales; family Oscillospiraceae; genus Limivicinus. Next base: position 26,739 of record JAFRIV010000023.1, on the reverse strand, counting down.
CATTGGGAATCTTCGGTAAGATAATTAAGCAGGCGGTCATTGTAATATATTGTCCTTCCGTCATTGTCTGCGGGATGAACCCCTGCCGCCTCCTGAAAAGAAAGAAGACGGATAGTATCTGCCCATTGGGGGTAGCGATCTGTCAGCGTATCACAGAGTTTCTGAACATCCATAGTATTCTCCCGCTCTCCGAAAGTATCAGAATACTCCCGCAGATTTGAAAATCAGAATCCAGAGGAAGAAACTGAGGATGCTGACAGCTGAAGTCATAATCACTATGTCTCCGGCAAGTTCCTCATCTCCGCAATGCATTTGCTGTACCATAACAAAGGAATTAACCGCTGTCGGTGCCGCAAAGACGCCAATCAGTCCGACAAAATCCACTCCGCGAATCCTGAGCAAGGCTGCCGCAGTAAGCAGAATCGCCGGATTTATGAACAGTTTTAGTGCGGAAACAGCTGCCAGAGGCCTGATATATTGTTTTACGCCGTCAAAGCGGAAAAATGCACCCAGCAGAAACAGCTGCAACGGACTTGCGACAGAACCGAGATTGGATACTGCCTTCTCCGCCGCCCAGGGAAGACGCAGATGCAGCAGTTGGAAGGCAATGCCAAGCAGCGAGCTGATGATCAAAGGGTTTTTTGCAACTCCGATCAGCACTGTTTTTGTCTGAACTTTTCCCCCGCGGAAATGCTCCAGGGTGAAAACAGCCAGAAAATTGAACAGCGGCACCACAACTGCAATCAGGATCGTAACAGCACCCAAATTGTTCGACCCCACCAATGCCTGGGCAATAGGAATACCCATGATCACGAAATTGCTGCGAAAAACCCCTTGTGCAATCACTCCTTTCCAGTCTTCCCGTTTTACAAAAAAGCGGGCGCCCAATATTGCCCCTGTAAACACCAAAAGCACCCCACAGAGTGCAAAAAGCAGCACTCCCGGCTTTACAGAGGCGCTGAGGTCAGAGGAATACACATTATAAAACAAAAGGCAGGGCAGGAAAACGCGAAATGCCACCTTATTGAATCGGGGGACGTCCTCCCGTGTCAGAATACCGATCTTCTGGGAAACATATCCAGCAGCCAGCTGCAGAAACATCGGCAGTACGGCATTGGCTGAAAGCAGGAAATTATTCATCGTCTGTCTTCACCTTCTCAGTCTGAAATATCCACATCCGGTGCGATCACGACTGTATAATCCGGATATTGTTCCAATACCTCTCTGGTAAGGATATCGATCCCCTGCTTTGGATCGATTTCAAAACTCATCACCACATCAAAGCGGATCAATTTTTCTGCCGGTTCAGCATAAAAGCCGTGGAACTGTAACGCCCAGTCATGAGAAAGAACGATTTTCTGTACCGTATTTCGGATCTGTGCTGCTTCGTTGTCTGTGGTATTATGGGAATAAACTCCGACCCCGGTCAGCACTACACCTGTCTCATTATACACTTTTGACTGCAGACGTCTCGTCAAGGTGTCAACTTCCTGCACCGTCATGGTGTCGTCCAGCTCCAGATGTACGGATGCATAATTTTTATCCGGGCCATAATTATTTAAAAACAGATCATACGCACCATATACTTCCGGCTCCTCATTGAGTATGTGCTTGATCTTCGATGTCAATTCCGCATCAGGCCGCACACCCAGGATATCATCCAGCGTCTCCTGCATCATCTCAATGCCTGCCTTGATAATAAATGCAGCAATTACCACGCCGACATACGCCTCAAGAGACAGCCCCGTAATCAGGAACACAATGGCAGAAAGCAGCACGGATAATGACAGGATGGCATCAAACAGCGCATCGGCCCCTGACGCTGTGAGAGAAGAGGAATTCACTTCCTTCCCTTTCTGTTTCACATAGCGTCCGAGCAGCAGCTTGGCCACGACAGCTGCAGCAATGATCAGAAGCGACAGTATGCTGTAATCTGCCTGTTCCGGATGGAGGATCTTTTTAACGGATTCAATCAGCGCAGTAATACCGGCGTACAGCACAATTGCCGAGACAAGCATCGCGCTTAAATACTCGATCCTCCCATGCCCCAGCGGATGCTTCTTGTCCGGCCGGCGCGAAGCAAGGCGAACTCCGAAAATCGTAATGACAGAAGAAAGAGCATCTGAAAGATTGTTTATGGCGTCCAGTAACACGGCGATAGAATGAGAGAGCAGCCCGACAGTTGCTTTCAAAGCGGCAAGCAGCACATTGACCCCGATTCCGATCATGCTGGTTTGAAAAATCACGCGATCTCTTCCTGCCGGGGTAGTTTCAGTCTGATTATTTATTTCCGGATTCATCGTCAGTCTCTCCAATCAGCGTATGGTATTCTATAGGGCAATTCTTTTTGGGAATTGTTTCAAATTATAACACATGGGAAATTTTATTCAACTTTTTTCTGTGAGCATGAAACTTTTTCCCAATTTTTCCCGAATCTATATGTGAAACGAAAAGAGCGCTCCATCGTTACCATCAGAAAGGTACCATTATGACAGAGGAACAGAAACTGCTTCTGGCTCTGCAAAGCCGTAAGGAAGAAGCCCTGGAAGCAGCCATAAGAACCTATACGCCCTATCTAAGTACCGTATTGTATCGCACTGTGGGCAGTCTGCTTTCCAGAGAAGATACGGAAGAGATCACAGCAGATGTATTTTTCAGTGTATGGCAAAATGCTGTACGGATCGATCCGAAAAAAGGCTCGCTGCGCGCCTATATGGCCGGAGTCGCACGTAATCAGGCGATCGAGCGCCTGCGGTCAAAAAAGGAAATCTGCTCGCTGGATGCACCGGACGCCGAACTTCTCCCCGGTGTCAGTTATCCTCCGCCGAATCCTTTTCTCTGGGAAGCTGTAGCCGAACTGGGAGAAGAAGACTTGGAGATCTTCGTGCGGTTCTATCGTTACAGGGAAAGTCTCAAAGAAATAAGCCGAGCCATGGGGATGAATCTGTCCACTGTCAAAACGCGCCTTTCCAGAGGAAAAAAGAAACTGAAACAACTTTTGAATCCGGAGGAATCAACATGAAATCAGAAAACCTGTCTGATCTGCTGCTGCGGGACAGTATCCCTTACACATTGGATCCGGAACGTATCACAGATATGGTTTTTGAAAAGATTCCCTCCGCCCATCAGGAAAGGACACTGAAAATGATCAGAATCAGACATTGGAAAACCCTTTTTCTTGCGGCAACCCTGCTTTTTGCCATAGGAGTGTGTGCCTATGCAGCAGGGGGGAAACCCGTCAGCATCTTCTCCGGCGGCAAATCCCTGCTGGATCCCGATTACCACACTGTGGAGGCTGCGTCCAGAGCAATGGAAAAAGAGGGGTATTCCCCTCTCTGTCCCTCTGCTTTTTCCAACGGTTATACTTTTCAGAGCGGAAACAAAATAGAAAACCAGATCCTGGATGAAGAAAATCAGGTGTTGGAGACATACAATTCTTTTGAACTCCATTATCAGAAGGAAAATGACTCGGTTTCCTTTTTTCAGGAAAAATATCTGACAGAAACCTCCGTCTCCTCTTCACAGGAAGATCGTACCGTAAAAGGCATCCATTTGCATTACGACCGCTCCACCCATAAAGTAGTACCGCTGGATTATGTGCCGACACCGGAGGAAGAAGCCGCACAGGCCGCCGGAACGCTTCACTTCGGGTATACGGAATTTGCTCCCGGAGAGGAGATCCGCGTGAGTGAAACACAGATTGTCACCTGGCAGATTGCCGATACCCACTTTTCCCTCTTTCAGATAAACGGCGCGCTTTCAAAGGAGGCGCTGCTCACCATGGCCGAAGAACTCCTTCCTGAAAACCGGGTCTCATAACCAAATCCGGTGACAGCCATTCCTGCGGCATCGTTTGATGCCGCAGCTTTTTTAAAAAGCTCTTGACAAATGCTTCTGTCCGATGTATAAACTTATTATCCTATTTAACTGATAGGTTATAGGGTAATTTACGAATGGAGGAAGTATTTATGTCCGCTATCTACACATCAGCAGATCAATTAATAGGGAAAACTCCCTTATTGGAGCTTACCCATATAGAACATCAGGAAGGGCTGGCAGCAAAGGTTCTGGCCAAGCTGGAATATTTAAACCCGGCCGGCTCTGTCAAGGACAGAATTGCCAAGGCCATGATCGACGACGCTGAACAAAAGGGGTTGCTGAAGGAAGGTTCTGTAATCATTGAGCCGACTTCGGGCAATACCGGCATCGGCCTTGCGTCCGTCGCGGCGGCACGTGGGTACAGGATCGTTATCGTCATGCCGGAAACCATGAGCGTGGAACGCCGCCAGCTTATGAAAGCCTATGGAGCCGAACTCGTTCTGACGGACGGCACAAAGGGCATGAAAGGTGCTATTGCCAAAGCGGATGAGCTGGCAAAGGAGATTCCCGATGCGTTCATCCCCGGCCAGTTTGTCAACCCTGCCAACCCCGCTATTCATAAAGCAACTACCGGACCTGAGATCTGGGAGGATACTGACGGAAAAGTTGACGTTTTTGTGGCAGGGGTCGGTACCGGAGGAACACTGACAGGCGTCGGCAGCTATCTGAAGGAAAAAAATCCTAAGGTAACTATCGTAGCTGTAGAACCCGCCGGTTCTCCGGTGCTCTCCAAAGGGACACCCGGTCCTCATAAGATTCAGGGAATCGGCGCCGGTTTTGTACCGGAAGTGCTGGATACCGGGATCTATGATGAAATAATCACGGTAAAAAATGAAGATGCGTTTGCTACTGGAAAAACTATTGGCCGCCTGGAAGGCGTCCTGGTCGGTATTTCTTCAGGTGCTGCAGTCTGGGCAGCCATCCAACTTGCAAAACGACCGGAAAACAGAGGCAAGAACATAGTAGTCCTTCTGCCGGATACCGGTGACCGGTATCTTTCCACTCCGCTCTTTACGGACTGAACTGTTTCCCGCTGTATTCCCTTTTATGGCAATCGCCCCGCTTCACATAAGCGGGGCGATAAATTTCATGAGATGGCTTAAAAAACGTACAGTAAAACTTTCCTGTTTCATGGTTTCTTCCGTCACAAGACGGCATTGAGACAATGTGGCTTGAAAATCTTCCTCAATATCGGGAATGCAGGGTACCTGAAACAGGTAGGCCGCACATTCAAAATGATGATACAGGCTTCGATAATCCAGATTAATGGTTCCGATCACAGCCTTTTTCGCATCGCTGACAAAAACCTTTGCATGTACAAAACCCGGTGTATACTCATAAAGCTTCACCCCCGCGGCCGTAAGTGCCCTGTAATGTGATTTTGCCAAAGCATTGGCAAGCTTTTTGTCCGGGATACCGGGAAGAATGATCTTAACATCTATACCTCGCTGGGCTGCATATTTCAGCGCCGCCTCCATCTCCCCATCCAGAATCAGATAAGGCGTCATAATATGCACATAGTCTGTTGCCCGGTAGAGGATATCCATGTAGACTGTTTCGCCGACTTTGTCTTCATCCAGAGGGCAGTCACAGTAAGGAATCACAAAGCCTCCCGGATCAGGGGCTTCTGGGGATGTATCCGACCATTCCGGCAGAGAAATTGGAGAAGGATCCCTGGTATTCCACAACTGCAGAAACATCAGCGTAAAGCTGTGTGCCGCTGTGCCGCGCAGCATGATCGCGGTATCCTTCCACCTGCCGAAGCGCTGGATCCGGTTGATGTATTCATCTGCCAGATTAACACCTCCGGTAAATGCCACCTTGCCATCGATCACAAGGATCTTGCGATGATCGCGGTAATTATAATGAGAAGAAACGATCGGACGGATCGGGGCAAAAGGTTGCGCCTGAATTCCATGTTCCTGCAGAAGTTTCCAATAGGCATGAGGCAGGTGGAACATTTCGCACATCCCGTCATACATTACCCGCACATCGACGCCCGCATCTGCCTTCCGGATCAGGATGTCAAGCACCTGTCCCCACATGTATCCTTCTTCTATAATAAAGAACTCCAGAAAGATAAATCTTTCTGCCTTTTCCAGTTCTCTGATCATCGCAGGGAATGTATCCTCTCCCTGCGGATAATATTTCACTTCGGTATCCCGGTAGGCAGGGAAACATCCGCTGCGGTTCAGATAGCGGACAAGGTCTTCCGTTCCGTCGCCCTCCCTCTCCAGTTGCTCCAGCACACCTTCCGGCTGTAAAAGAGCTTTCTTGCTTTCCTGAATCCGTCGGTCCACCTGCTGTTTCAGATTGCGGTGTCCGAGATTTGTCTGTGTAAAAGAGAGCAGCGCTGCTCCCGGCAAAGGGAAAAGCGATATCAAAAACAGCCATGTCAGTTTGGCGGAAGTATCCATCTCGTTGTTGAAAAGATAGATCACAACAATCCCGGTAAAAACAGTCTGGGCAACTATGGTATATCGGCTCAGATGTGCAAGCCATCCATAGAGCACTACAAAAACACCGACCTGCAGTCCCATCAGGAGAAAAATGATCAGGAAACGGCTGAACACCAAATGCAGCAAGCCTTTTTTGACCGGTTTTGCCAACCGGACAATCCTATGCTCCTCCCGCACGGTCCTTCACGCTCCTCTCCCGCTTTATCTCCTAACCGATTGGTTTTATATTGTTAACTATAACACACAATTTGTCAAGAGGGAATCGGTTCTATTTTGCAGATTGCTGCCTCATAGGGGCGAAGACAGTTGCTGTGCGGGATATCCGGATAGGTTGAGAACAGGATCTCTCCTTTTTGAAAATAGTCCTGCAGAGGATTTGGAATCGTTCTGCCGTAAAAATTGGCGAGGATCAGTAATGTCTCCTCATGATTGGAACGGGTAAAGGCAAAGATCTCCTCATGTGCTTCCAGCAACAGATGAAACTCGCCGTCGACAAAAACAGGATGCTGCTTCCGGATGCGAATCAGATTTTTATAACAGCTGTAAACGGAAGTTTCATCCCGGATCTGGTTTTCAACATTTACTTCACGGTAATTGGGGTTCACCGGCATCCACGGTTTTCCCGCAGTAAAGCCGGCATTTTTCCCGGCGTTCCACTGCATAGGCGTTCTTGCATTATCCCGGCTCTTTGCCCGTACTGAGCGAAGGATCTCCTCCTCGGAAAAACCAATCTCCCTGCGCCGACGAATCACCTGGCGGGTCTCGATATCGATATGCTCCTCCAGTGCCAGTCCGGCGTTGGTCATCCCGATTTCCTGACCCTGGTATATAAAAGGCGTGCCCTGCAGGGAAAGCAACAGTACAGCCAGCATTTTTGCAGACTCTGCACGGTACTTCCCATCGTCGCCCCATCGTGAGACGATACGCGGAAGATCATGATTTTCCCAGAACTGACTGTTCCAGCCGCAATTGAAAAGGTCTTTCTGCCAGGCAGCCAGTACCTGTTTGAGCTTCAAAAACGGCAGCGGGGCAAGATCCCATTTTTCTTTCCCCTCCTTCTGGTCAAGTTTGATATGCTCAAACTGAAATATCATAGATAGTTCACTTCCATCGGGTGCGCTGTACCTCTTGGCAATTTCCGTTGTTGCGCTCCAGGCCTCCCCGACGGTAAGCAGATCTCCATCCTGAAAACATTCCCGGCTCATCTCGCGGACAAATTCATGCAGGCGCGGTCCGTTTACCCGAATGTGCCGATCGGGATCTTTTCCCAGATGGTCTACCACATCCAGGCGAAACCCGCCGATCCCTTTTCCTTTCCACCAGCGGATCATATCATAGAGTTCTGCACGCAGAGCAGGGTTTTCCCAGTTCAGGTCCGGCTGTTTTGCCGAAAACTGATGATAATAATACTGCCTGACTTCCGGCACCCATTCCCAGCTGGAATCTGCAAAGTCTACCTTTTCCTCCGTGATGGCCTGATCGCCTTCGTCCCGCCAGATATAGTAATCGTGATACGGATTGAGCCGGCTTTTTTTTGCCTCCCGGAACCAGATATGCTCATCCGAAGAATGATTCAGCACCAGATCCATCAGGATCCGGATGTTCCGCTTTCCCGCTTCCCGGATCAGATCCTCCATATCTTTCATCGTGCCGAAAACCGGATCGATAGCCCGATAGTCGGAAATATCATAGCCGTTATCTGCCATGGGTGAACAGTAAACCGGTGAGAGCCAAATAGCATCAATACCAAGATCGGCAAGATAATCCAGTCTGGAGAGGATCCCCGGAATATCTCCGATCCCGTCCCCGTTACTGTCGGAAAAACTGAGCGGATAGACCTGATAGATTACGGCAGATTTCCACCAGGGCTGTCCGGTAGGGTCCGGGAAACGCTTCATATCTAACACTCCTCCCGTTTATCCCAGAATGGCTTCGATTGCTGTCCGTGTAGGCATAACACGAATAGCACCTTTTTTTGTTGTGACAAGATAGGCTGCAGCGTTGGCAAAACGCAGCATATCCCGAAGCTGCAATTCCGTCAGATCCTGCATGCCGTATTCCAGAACAAAATTGAGTATGCAGGCGCAGAAAGTATCTCCGGCACCCGTTGTCTCTATGGTTCCGCCGAGTCGGAAAGCAGGCACAAATACGCGCTGTGCATCATAGAAGCTATAGCTCCCTGCTGCACCGGCTGTGACATTCAGAATGCGGATATTGGGGAATTGTTTCTGCAATGCGACAGCACCACGGTCAAAATCGGTTTCCCCTGTTAAAAACTCCAGTTCGTTGTCGGCGATCTTCAGCACATCGCATTTTTCAAGCCCCCATATGATCTGCTTTTTAGCTTCTTCCAGATCTGCCCATAACGGCGGGCGAAGGTTCGGATCAAAAGAGATGATAGCCCCGGCCTCTTTTGCTGCTTCCACCGCTTTTTTTGTTGCAAAACGAACTTCCGTGTGTGTCATGGAAAGAGTTCCGAAATGAAAAATTTTTGCCTTTCGGATCATTTCCATCGGCAATTCCTCTTCCCGAAGCATCATATCTGCCCCGGGATTGCGGTAGAAGGAGAAATCTCTGTCTCCGTTTTCAAATGTTTTGACAAAGGCAAGAGTGGTGTGTACTTCATCATCGGTTACAAGTCCATCCATGCAGATGCCTGCTTCCTCGGCAGCAGCACGAAGCTGAGTACCGAACATGTCTTTCCCCACTTTCCCGATGAAAGCACAGTGCCTGCCAAGCCTTGCCAGCATGGCCAGCACATTACAGGGGGCTCCTCCGGGGTTTGCTTCGAGCAAAGGGTTTCCCTGCCCGCTGAGTCCGTTTTCCGTAAAATCAATAAGCAATTCTCCCAAAGCCACAACATCAAATGATTTTTCCATAAAAAGTTACTCCAATTTCAGATTGTTTTTTTCAACACCCGGCAAAGCGGGAACTTCCGGATGCGGACAATACTACGATGATATGGCAGAGATCCCGATCAAAGCGGCCAATGCGGCATACAGCGGATCCGGTGCCGTCACAGCAGAGTGCAGTTTCCACCACACAAAGCCTTTTTTTGCATAGCCTCAGCACATCTGGTCGGTGAACCTGTTCATATTCCCTTGCTCTCCAGCAGCTCACTGCTCATTTCTGCTGCCGATCTTCTTCGCGAGCCAGAAAAAGCCATATCCGCCTAAGACCAATGTCTTTCGAAGGACCCTTTTCCCGGTCAGCAAGTCAAAAGCGCCGGCTGCAGGATTTTCAATCGTCCATTTTTCCTCTGAGAAATTGAACAGCGCCGTAAACCATTCTTCTCCGAATTGCCGGTGAATGCCCAGGATTTTCTCGCTGCCGGTATCAAAAATGCTTGCAGATGCATCTGCACGAAATGCCTCATGCTCGGCACGCAGTATTTCCAGATGACGGAGAGCCTGAAACAGCCTGCCCTGAACCGTTTTCTCATCCAGACGTAAGGCCGCAAGATCCCACCGGAATCTGCCGCGATGAAGATAACGGCTATCCTCCCGCTTTTCCGGATCATCATGATAGGAATAGTCATTGAGCTGCCCGATCTCATCACCACTGTAGAGGACTGGCAATCCACTGAGCGTCAGAAGAAGGGCATGCAGCATGCAGTCACACTGCAGTGCTTTCTCCACTTCTCCGCCTTCTGCCGCTTCCAGCCCGCAGAGAGATGCCGTAGTGCCGCAAAGGCGGGCATCCCCAAGACGGGGATCGTCATTATAAAGTTCCCCCCGGGAAAGGCTTCCCGGCCAACGTCCGGTAAACCAGTCATTCAAATACCGTTTGTGTGGAACTTCCAGATTGCCGAACTGGCTGATCCAGGGAAAATCCAACCCCCAGCCGATGTCGTCGTGGCAGCGAAGATAGTTCTGGAAAAGCGGATTACCGGGAAGAGCGAATACCTGCTCCAGCTGGCGACGCAGCAGACGCACGTCCCGGGTGGCAAGAGTATGCCAGGTGGTACACATAGTGGTAACATTATAAAGCATGTGGCATTCCGGTTTCTCCGGCGTACCGAAATAGGGTGCAACCTTCTGCGGCTCCATCACCACCTCCCCCAGCAGGAGAACGCTCGGACAGACAATGGCACAGGCCAGATTCAAAATTCTGGCCAGCGTATGCACCTGCGGGAGATTGCGGCAGTCAGTACCGAGCTGTTTCCAGATATAGGGGATGGCATCCAGTCGGATAACATCCATCCCTCGGTTTGCCAGAAACAGAAGATTTTCCGTCATATCGTTGAGTACCATTGGATTGGCATAGTTCAAGTCCCACTGGTAAGGATAGAAAAACGTCATTACAATTTTACCGCAGTCATCCAGATAGGTAAAATTACCCGGTGCTGTCGTAGGAAAGACTTGCGGAACTGTCTGCTCGTACAGATTGGGGATTTCCCAATCATCAAAGAAAAAATATCTGCTTCTGGCAACAGGATCCCCTGCGCGGGCAGCTTTTGCCCAGGGATGATCCTCACTGGTATGGTTCATAACAAAATCCAGACAGAGGCTGATCCCTTTCTTATGGCATACTTCCGCAAGTTCCTCCAGGTCTTCCATTGTACCAAGTTCCGGCTGCACAGTACGAAAATCCGCCACCGCATAACCGCCGTCACTGCGTTCCCGCACTGTTTTCAGCAAGGGCATCAGGTGCAGATAATTGACGCCGCATTCCTGCAGATAAGGCAGGTTTTCCTGCACCCCTTTCAGTGTACCGGCAAATGCATCTACATAGAGCATCATACCGAGCAGTTTATTGCTGTAATACCAGCCGGGTTCTACAAGGCGTTTTTCATCCAGTGCCCGCAGCGAAGGTCTTCTTTCCCGATAACTGCGGCGGAGCATTTCAATAAAATATTCAAAGGCGTGCATATCGTTATGATAAAGTTCGCAGTAAAGCCATTTCAGTTCATCATAACATGTTTGCAGTCGTTGTTCCATTTTTTCAATATCGCTCATTGGGGGTATTCTCCTGTATAAAACAATTCATCACACGGTAATGCAAACCGGGCTTCGTTACCGGGTTCATTTTTCTATTTTGTCAAATATACCTCGCAGCAGTATACTGCACACATAGCAGGGCAGTGACAGCCCAAACATCAGCAGAACGGGTGCCCCGATCTGGAAAAACCGGATGCCGGCAACCCAGAGAGCTACTGTAAAGAACAGCATTGCAAGCGTCTGCGGAAAAAAGCCAACCGCAAGAGAGGCTGCATTTTTCAGTGTTTTCAGAAGGGTATTTTCATAGCGCGCCAGGAGTGCAAAGGCATAGAGGGTAACGGCGAGGACGATCAGGCCTATGGCTATTATACCGACACGGAAAGCCGGAACATATGCCAAAGCTGCCAGATAGTCGGCCGCCAGCAACAGTACCGCCAGGAGCACCAGCAGCCAGAAAAGAGTACTTTTTTTAAAATTGTCTGCAAAGGATTGGAAAAAAGCCTTCGCCACTGTGCCCTCCTCTCCCCGGGCTAAACGGATGCACTGGTCAAAAAGTGCGGTAAAGGCGGCGCCCGCCGTAAGCACAGGCAGGCAGCAGAAGAGTGTAATCAAATTCAGAACCAACAGATCGGCTGTTGCCGAAAGCCCACTCATGATCGGGCCTTCCATATCAAATACTTTTCTGAGCACGTTATCCCTCCAGCTTTTTCGTCCGCCGCAGTTTTCATCAGAAAAACTGCCCCACCCCAGAAGGGGCGGGGCAGCCGTTCAAACTTCTATAAGGCTGATCGTTGCTTTTCTTAGCCCTTGACAGCACCGGAGGCCACACCCTCGACAATATAGCGCTGCAGGAAAACGTAAAGAATGAGGATCGGCAGCATGGCCAACAGAAGGGCTGCCATCACAAGGCCGATATCCGTGGAATAGGTTCCGTAGAAAGCCTGTGTTGCAATAGGAATGGTATAAAGGTTCTTCTTCGTCAGGACAAGGCTGGGCAGAAGATAGTCATTCCAGTACGCCATGGCATTGATAATGCCGACTGTGGCAATCGTTGGCTTGAGCAGCGGGAAAACGACCTTCCACCATGTCTGCCAGCGGGTGCAGCCATCAATAGTGGCAGCCTCCTCCAGCGCCAGCGGGATATTTGTTTTGATCGCTCCGTGGAACATAAACACTGCCATGGAAATGGAAAAGCCGACATGCATCAGGATCAGCGTGATGCGATGGTTGAGCACATTCAGAATTCCGCCGTAAACAGACACCAGCGGAACCATCAGCACCTGAAACGGAATGACCATTGAAGCAATCATTAGAGAGAAGATAAAGGTACAAAACTTCCAGTTCCCATTACGCACGATGACGAAACTCGTCATGGAGGAAACCAGGATTGTCAAAACTGTGGCACAGGATGTGATGATAAGAGAGTTCCCAAATACTGTCCAAAACTTCATCTTCTTCATTGCTTCCGGAAAGTTTTTCAGTGTAAAACCATGGGCACCAACCAGAGCAAGAGGATTTTTAATGATATCCGCTTTGGATTTGAAGACGTTGATTACAACCATAATAAAGGGGAAGATAAAGCAAATAAACAGGACCAGCAGCACGATCCACATCACAATATGGGAAATGCGTTTTTGCCTTGCAGCTCTTTCATTTTCTGTCATTACGCTTCCACCTCTCCTCTCTTACCTACCAGAACCTGCGTCACACCGACGATGGCACACACTAGGAACAGTATGACGGCTTCCGCCTGACCAAGCCCGTAATTTTTATAAGTGAAAGCCTGATTGTAAACGTGCATTGCCGCCATTACAGATGAACCGAATGGTTCGCCTTTGGTCAAAGAAAGGTTTACATCGTAAACCACGAAGCAACGGGTAATGCTTAAAAAGATGCACTGCACAAAACTGGAACGCATCAGCGGGATGGTAACATTTTTCATAGCCTGAGCTGAGGTGCAGCCGTCAATCATGGCAGCTTCCTGCACATCCTTGGAGACACTCATAAAGCCGGCCACATAGATAAGCATCATATAACCGGCATATTGCCAGACGGATACCAGAATCAGGCAGAACATAGCGCCGTTAGGCGTGGAGAGGAGGGATACCGTAGTGCCGCCGGAAAACAGATTCCCGATAGCGACGAAAGCCCGGTTGAACACGAACTGCCATACATAACCGAGGACAATGCCGCCGATCAGATTCGGTACGAAAAATCCTGCACGGAAGAAGTTCTGTCCTTTCACACCGCTGGTCACAAGGAATGCCAGTGCAAACGCCACAATATTGATCAGAATAACCGCAAAGATGGAATAGATCACCGTACGGCCCATTGCCTGCCAGTAGGTGGTATCCTTGAAAGCTGCAGCAAAGTTCTGGAACCCGACGAAAGGCTTACTGAGGCTTACGCCGTCCCAACTGGTAAGCGTCAGATACAGGCCATAGAGAAACGGTACAATCACCACACAAAGGAAAAGGGCGGTACCGGGACCGGCAAACATTAGATACTGCTTTATTTTGTAGGAGGTCGTATTTTGTTTCACAAAAAATTCGCTTCCATTCTGCCGCTTAAAATTTCAGTATGCTACGAGGTGAAGGCGGCCATTCACAGCGTATAGGAAAAACCGGGCATCAGAGGCATCCGATGCCCGGCAGGGAATACAGGGGGAGAAGATCAGTGCGCGCCGACTTCAGCTGTTGCCCAGTATTCGGTGATCTCAGCGGCAAGACCTGCGCGGTCGATCTGGCCGGCAAGATACTTCTGGAAGGAGATACCATTCTTGGCATAGTGATCATCCGGTGCGTAACGGTAGTCTGCAATAAGGGAATCCGTATCTGCGAAGGACTTAACGGAAGCGCCCAGAGGATCGGAAACAGGCAGGGTGATATTGGCAAATGCCGGAACCAGTGCGCAGGTATTGACGAGGAAGTCCTGTCCTGCTTCGTCAAAGACGAGCCAATTCAAAAAGTCCTTTGCGGCCTGCTGCTGCTCTTCAGAAACCGTGTTGTCGATGAAGAAATACTTGGAACCGCCACCGACGAGTTTGGTATTGTACTCGTCAAGTGCGCTGGGAACAGGCATCATGCCCATATTCTCGGTGTAGTCAAATGCACTGATGTTTGCCCAGTCCCAGTTGCCGCCGAATTTGAAAGCGATCTCTCCCTCGGCAAGCATCATTTCGGTGTCCTCACGAACAGCGGAAAGAGGAGCATCCTTTTTCCAGTTGTTTTCCTTCATTACATCAAAGGTATCCATCAGGGCATTAAATACGGGGTCTTCCGCAAGCTTCACAGAACCGTCTTTGATTCCAGCAATGAAAGCATCCGGATCCGGCTGCATCTCATAGACCTGCTGCAGATAGTGGGCACCGAGAGACCAGTCTTCCTTCTGAAGACCGGTGGGCGTCTCCATACCGCCTGCAACGAGCTTATCGATCAGAGCCTGGAAGTCCTCTGTCGTCCGAACAGAGGCCGGGTCAAATGCTTCGCCGGTGACCTTCTCAATGGCATCCGCATTATAGAGGATACCGCGTGCTTCAACGCATACAGGGAAACCAAGAACTTTGCCGTCCACACTGATAGCCTGAGAAGTCTCCTTGACCCAATCCTGGTCAGAAAGATCAATAGCGTGATCAGGGCCGAGGGAAAAGATGTCTTTAGCGTCGACCATGGAGATGACATAAGGGTCATTGGAGGCATACTTGGTGGACATATGGGCCGCCACCGTATCGCTGGAGTAGTAGACTTCTACGTCTACATCGTGGGTGCTGGAGTACTCTTCAGCCATTTCTTCCATCTGGCTCTGGATCTCCATCTTGGAGTTGAAGATGGTGAGGCTGACATTTTTTGCAGCAAATGCGCTGCCGCCGCAGAGGGCAAATGCCATAATCATGGCAAGGGTGAGGATAAGTGCAAGAGCTCTTCTTTTCATGGGTATTCCTTCCTTTTTCTGTTTTTTATCCGTGCAATGTTTCACGCAACTCAATTAAGAGAGGAAAACTCGTGAAATAGCGTCGTGAAACGTTACATGGTTGTTGAATCAAATCTACCATACAATTCCCGGAATGTCAATTTAATTTTCCTTTTCAATCATATTTTGGTTATTCTGTACAAATTTTAGTCCTGTAATTTGTATAATTTGCACACAACAAAAACGCTTGCATCCCAAATAAAAATCATTATAATGAAAATAACGTTTCATTTTTTTAGAAGGATGTGACTCATTATATGAAAGAGGCTGGACAGCCCACTATGAAAGACGTTGCCCGGGAAGCGGGCGTTGCACTGGGCACGGTTTCCAAAGTCATAAACGGACTTCCCGTGGGTGAGGGCTACCGCAAAAGTGTGGAAGCCGCCATTGAAAAACTGGGTTACCGTGTGAATAATTACGCTCGCGGGCTGAAAACCAATAAAACCTATTGCGTGGCTCTTTTGATGCCCTCTCTCAGTCACCCCTTTTATGCTCATCTGACCGATGCATTGACTGCCTGTCTGATGCAGCATGATTGCCGCAGCCTTCTGATGATCACCAATTATGACCCGGAAGCCGAAACAAAATGCCTGATCCTCGGGCAGCAGAATAAAGTGGATGGAGTAATTGCCCTGACTTACAACCCCAACCTCAGTGAAATCGATACTTCCACGCCCATCGTCACCATTGACAGGCATTTCCCTGGGAATTTTTCCTGTGTTTCGTCAGATAACTTCCGGGGCGGGGAACTTGCTGCGGAGAAACTGATAGAGTATGGCTGTCGAAAACTGTTGTTCTTGGGGATCGGTCCGGATATTCTTGGCGAAGCGGATAAACGCGGTCCGGGATTTGAAACCGCCTGCCGCCGAGCCGGGGCGGATGTTGCGCAGCTGATCCTCAACGACAGGGATACGGATGCACCGTTTTATTCCTTTTTGCAGGAGCATATTGTGGGCGGAAAGCTGGATTTCGACGGGATCTTCTGTAAAACCGACTGGCTTGCAGTAAAAGTCTGTGCCTTTTTAAGAAGCCGGGGGATCCGCATCCCGGAGGAAGTACAGATCATCGGCTATGACGGAATTGAAGACTATGCCACCCGGCAATACTCCTGTTCAACCATCGTTCAGCCGATTCGACAGATGGCGGAAGTAGCTGTGGACCTGGTGCTTCATCCCTCGGCCAAAGCAAACATCTGCTTGCCGGTGTGCTATGCCTGGGGCGGCACGACCAAAGACTTACGGAAATAATCACATTCTCCTCTTGCTTTCCATTCAAAAGCAGATATAATGAAAATAATTAAAAAATAAGGAGAAGAACCATGAAAGCTGCTGTCTTAAAAAACTGGATGGATCTGGAATTATGTGACATCCCTGTTCCCGTCCCGGGAGAAAATGAAGCTTTGATCCGGGTAATCCGCGCAGGCGTCTGCGGAAGTGACATCGTTGTTTATAAAGGCAAGCACATGACGGCTACAGTCCCTACTGTCCTGAGCCATGAAATCCTCGGCAGAATCGAAACATTACCGGAAGGTTATTCCGGACCGTTTCATGTAGGGCAACGGGTATTGATGAATCCCATCATCTCCTGCGGACATTGTGCAGCGTGTCGCCGCGGGATGACCTGGGTATGTGAAAATCTCAAGCTGCTCGGCATCCATGTTGACGGCGGGTTTGCGGAATATACCAAAGTAGCAACAGACAAATTGGTGGCCGTACGGGATGAGACGCCGGATGAAGTAGCTATTCTGGGAGAACCGTTTGCGGTTGGCGCTCATGTGATGGTCAATTCCAAACTTCAGCCGGGTGACAAAGTGTTTATTTCCGGCGGTGCGACCGTTGGGCTGTACATTGCCCTGTTTGCCAGAGCTGCAGGCTGCGAACGGGTAATCGTCTCAGAAATCAACGAAAGACGCCGCCAGTTTGTGGAAAGCATGGGAATCGAGACCATCAATCCCTCTGTCACAGATGCCATGGATCTGATGCGTGAAGTGACAGGCGGAAGTGGTTTTGATATGGTGTATGATACCTCCGGAGCAGCTTCCTGTGTGTTGCAGATGCCGGACCTCTGCCGATGCGGCGGAAAACTGATGAGCCTGAATCTCTCCGGAGATGTATATCAGTTCATCCTTGGAAAAGTATCCTTTAAAGAACTGACGCTGATTGGAAACCGTCTTTATGATCAGCATGATTTTGAAGAAGGAGTCCGCTTCGTGGAGGACAACTGGATATCCCTTGGCCTTGACCGGATGGTTACAGACCGCCTCGGCTTGAGTGAGATCAAACGGGCTTTTGAGATGATGCTTACCGGGGAAAATATCTGTAAAATTGTAATTGATCCGGAAAAATAACTGCAGAAAGGTCTTTTCCTTTCGCAGTAACACCCTGGCAGCAAAAGCTGCCGGGGTGTGTTTTTTCTGTGTTTTTTGATCGCTCCTGCCGGCCATTATCCCTGCTTTCAACTCATTATCCACCAGTATAGAATTCTGGATCCATGGCGCAATCTGCTCCCGATAAGCCGATTTGATGAAATCGCGTTCCGATTCGCGGATACCTGAGAGATCAATCTCTTCTGTGCTCTGTGCCTGTGTGCCGTTTACGGCATATTCATAAGAAAAAACGCTTCCGGCATTCCGGCGGAAGAGTCCTTCAGGATCCCCACTATAATAAACGCAAGTTTTGAGAAAGTATTGCAAAAACCTGGAAAATATTCTATAGTAGCGTTATTAAAACTATCGCATAGCGGAGGATCCTTATGAGAATTGCCGTTAAAGTCGGGACATCGACCCTTACCCATCCATCCGGTCATTTGAATATCCGGCATGTAGAAGAACTTTGCAAAGTGCTCAGTGACGTGAAAAATGCAGGGCATGAAGTGATTCTGATTTCTTCGGGAGCAATCGGGATGGGTGTCGGAAAGCTGAATCTCACTGCTCGGCCGACCGATATGCCGACCAAGCAGGCAGCAGCAGCCGTCGGGCAATGTGAACTGATGTACGTTTATGACAAGCAGTTTTCGGAATATAACCATACGGTAGCTCAGATTCTGCTGACCGGAGAAGATCTCCGGGAGACACAGCGGCACGCCAATTTTACCAACACCCTGCAGCGGCTGCTGGAACTTGGTGCGCTGCCTGTCATTAATGAAAACGACACTGTATCCACTGTAGAAATTGCTGTGGGAGACAATGACACACTCAGTGCCCTGGTTGCCGTGAGTGTAAAGGCGGACTTATTGATTATTCTTTCAGACATTGACGGGTTATATACGGCCGATCCACGCAAAGATGCCAATGCCCGTTTAATTTCCGAAGTACATGAAATCACGCAGGACATGCTCGACAATGCCGGTGGAAGCGGCACAATGCTTTCTACCGGCGGAATGGCCACCAAACTATCCGCTGCAAAAATATGCATGGATGCCGGCACAGATATGATCATCGCCAATGGAGCGCAGCCATCCGTTCTCTATGATATCCTGGATAAAAAAAGCGTTGGTACAACTTTTAAAGGGAGGAAAATCTGATGAAGGAAACACGTGAGATCTTGCTGGAGACACGCGCGGCGCTCCCGGCTTTGACTGCTTCCAGGGAGAGAAAAAACATTGCCCTTGAAAAAATAGCCGATTGCCTGCTGAAGGAACAAGAGGAGATCCTAGCTGCGAACAGGGCTGATGTTGAAGCAGCCCGTTCACGCTATGGGGAAGTAATGATTGATCGCCTGACCCTGACGAAAGATCGCATTGCCGGGATGGCACAGGGTGTACGAGAAGTTGCTGCCCTGCCGGATCCGGAGGGTCGCGTAATTCGCCGTGTGGAGCGGCCGAATGGTCTTGTGATTGAAAAGACCTCTGTTCCGCTCGGTGTCATCGCCATTATTTATGAAAGCCGTCCGAATGTAACGTCAGATGCTGCCGTTCTGGCATTAAAATCCGGCAATGCCGTTATTCTTCGAGGCGGGAAAGAGGCTTTTCGTTCCAATCTGGCAATCGTACAGGCAATTCGTCACGGTCTGGAGTATTCCGGGCTTCCCGCCTCTCTTGTCGGGTTTGTGGAAGATACCGATCATGCCAGTGCAGATGAACTGATGCATGCTGTCGGTTTGGTAGATCTTCTGATCCCCCGCGGCGGTGCAGGTCTGATCCGCCGCTGCACCGAAAATGCGAAAGTGCCCTGCATCCAAACCGGGACCGGTATCTGCCACATTTTTGTGGACGAATCTGCCGATCTGGATCAGGCTTTGACCATCATTGAAAACGCCAAAGCCAGCAGACCTTCCGTATGTAACGCGGAAGAGGTGCTGCTGGTCCATAAAGGTATTGCCGACACATTTCTTCCGAGATTACAGAAGCATTTGACCGAAGAACGCCTTTTGCGCAGCCTTCCGCCGGTTGAACTGCGTCTGGACAAAGCTGCTGCTGCGATCATCCCCGGCATTCCGGCAGGGGAAAAGGACTTTGATACGGAATTTCTGGATTACATTCTGGCCGTTGCTGTGGTCGATGATGCTGATGCTGCAATTGCACACATTGCCCGTCATTCCACCGGGCATAGTGAAGCCATCCTCACGAAAAACGAAGAAAATGCCAAAAAATTCACTGCCCTGGTCGATGCGGCGGCTGTTTACGTAAACGTCTCCACCCGTTTTACCGATGGTGGAGAATTCGGTCTCGGTTGCGAAATGGGGATTTCCACGCAAAAGCTTCATGCACGCGGGCCGATGGGGCTGGAGGAACTGAATACCTATAAATATATCGTGCGTGGAAACGGGCAGATCCGATAAGTTTGTCTTTTCTCAGCCGCTTCTATTCCGCATCCCTTTTGTGGTCTTATCGCTTATAAAAAACCGTTGCCAGGTTCAGCTGGCAGCGGTTTTCGTTTTCTTCAGATTTTTGTTGCCGGATTATTTCATGGCACAAAAGCTTTTTGCAATCCGCGAGGCCACCATGGCATTATTATATACCAGATGGATGTTGGAATCCAGGCTGTCTCCACCGGTCAGATCCTTTACCTTCGCCAGCAGGAATGGTGTTGCCTCTTTCCCATGGATGCCCCGGGCATTCATTTCCTCAATGGCTTCATCAATTGCCTTGTTGATTATGGTATCATCCATTGCATATTCTTCCGGAATCGGATTTGTGACAAGCATACCGCCTTTCATTCCCAGCTTCTGCTGTACATAAAAGGCTTTTGCAATCTCATCCGGGGTATCCAGCCGATAGTCTACCTTCAAACCGGAGTGCCGACTGTAAAAGGCAGGGAGTTCTTCCGTTCCATACCCGATTACAGGAACGCCATGGGTCTCCAGATATTCAAGCGTAAGCTTCAGATCCAAAATTGCTTTGGCTCCGGCACAAACGACCACCACCGGGGTATTTGCCAGTTCTTCCAGATCTGCGGAAATATCCATTGTTGTTTCCGCTCCGCGATGTACCCCGCCGATTCCTCCTGTGGCGAATACACAGATGCCTGCCATAGCGGCAATCATCATAGTGGTAGTCACTGTCGTCGCTCCATCCAGGCCTTTGGAAACCAGCACTGCCAGATCCCGCCGGCTGGCCTTTGCCACCGCACGGCCGCTTTTGCCGAGATAATCGATTTCTTCCGGGGTCAGTCCGGCTTTCAGCCGTCCGCCAATGATAGCGATGGTGGCGGGAACAGCCCCGTTTTCCCGGATGATTTTTTCCACATTCAGTGCTGTTTCCACATTCTGCGGATAGGGCATTCCGTGGGAAATGATCGTGGATTCCAGTGCAACAACCGGCTTTCCTTCCGCAAGTGCAGCTGCTACCTCAGGGTTTACATCAAGATACGGATTTAAATTCATTGTCTATTCCTCCATAATGTTGTTCATTCTTGCCCGCAAAGTTTCTTCTGAAAGTGCAGGATTGATGGTTTCTTTGCTTTCTGTTGCAATGGCGGCCGCAGCGGATGCTGCCATAGTGCTTCCCCTGAGGTCCATTTCTTTCAGATAAGCCCAAACGAGGGCAGCCATAAATGCATCTCCGGCTCCTGTAGTATTACGCACCGCTGCCGGAAAACTTTCTTGGAAAAATGCCTCGTTCCGGTCAGCAGCCAGAACACCCCGGCTGCCGAGAGAGAGAAACACGCGCCGCATCCCGCTCTCCAACAGTTTTTCTGCCGATGTGCATGCAGAAGTCACATCAGAAACGGGTATTCCGCTTAAGGCTTCCGCCTCTATACGATTTGGCTTGAAGGTATGGATACTGCTTAATATTCCCTTCAGTTTTTTTGCTTTTGCAACGGAAACAGGGTCCACAAAAAGCGGCACAGTACAGTGGCTTGCCAGATATTGCAGCGAATTCTCACTCAGATTTCCGTCCGCCACAACAACTCTGGCGTTATTGATCAGAGTAAGATTGGCGGCAAGATAAGCGGGGCTGATCTGTTCACAAATTTCCATATCCGAGACAGCCATTGCCATATCTCCATCAGCTTCACTGAGAAAAATATAGGTTGAAGTAATCCCGCCCGATATTTTGCGCGCACAACTGATATCAATACCGAGAGAAATGCAGCTGTCTTCGATTTGCCGTGCATACAGGTCATCCCCAAAAGCTGTTAAAAAGCGAACATCCAGTCCAAGCAGCGCCATGTTATGAGCAATATTTCTTCCTACCCCGCCAAGGCTGATGGAAACGCGCCCGGGATTGGAATCTTTTGCGATCAAAGGCTGAAAGGGCTTTCCGCCGATATCAATGTTCACCCCGCCGACTACCGCAACATATCCTTTTTCCCCCACATTGCTTCGCCCCCTTGTGTTTTCCATTATATCACTATCCTTTGTTCTCCTCAAGGACAATTCCTGAAACTCTTCGAAGGATTGCCTCTGCACATCGGATCCCGTCCACCGCGGCGGACGTGATTCCGCCTGCATAGCCGGCACCTTCCCCGCAGGGATACAGTCCCTTTACATGCGATTGGCAGTCTTCTCCGCGTAAGATGCGTACCGGGGAAGACGATCGGGTTTCAGGCCCGGTGAGCACAGCTTCCGGATCTGCAAATCCGGGAAGTTTTTTTCCCAGTTCCGGCAGAGTTTCTAAAAGGACAGAAGAGATTTCTATTGGCAATATTTCACAGAGGTTTCCCCACTTTACTGCCGGCATATAAGTTGGCTGGACTTTCCCGGGACCTGTGCTCGGTCTGTTTAGGAGAAAATCCCCCACCAACTGTGCAGGAGCAGCATAGGGGCATACTTCCGCTGCATATTCAAAAGCACGTTTTTCAATCTCTCTCTGCCAGGTCATCCCGGCAAGGGCTCCTTCTCCGGGAAAATTCTTCGGATGAAGTGTGACGAGCAGCGCGGCATTGGCATTGTTTCCACTTCGCCCGGAATAGCTCATCCCGTTTGTGCAGACTCTGCCATTTTCACTCGTTGCACCAAATACATATCCTCCCGGGCACATACAAAACGTATAAGCACTGTTCCCATCGGGAAGATGAACGCTCAGGGAATAGTCGGCAGATGGCAGATTGTTGTCTATTCTCCCATACTGGGCCAGGTTGATCTCCTGTTGCAGATGTTCGATCCGTACCCCCATGGAAAACGCCTTGCGTTCCATGGGAATCTGCTGCGCATTGAGTGCTTCAAACGTATCCCGGGCGGAATGCCCGATGGCAAGAATACACAGGGTACAGGGCAGCGTATATGTTCCGTCTCGATTTTTGACTGTTACACCACACAGGGTGTCGCCGTTAAGCTGCAGGCTTTCCACCCTGGTTTCAAACCGAAGCTCTCCGCCCAGGGAAAGGATCTCCTCACGGATATTTTTTACGATCCTCTGCAGTACATCCGTGCCGATATGTGGCTTTGCGTCATAAAGCACACTTTCGTTTGCTCCATGTTCATAAAAAGTCTGCAGCACAAAAGGAATACGCCCGTCATGCGTGCCGGTATTCAGTTTGCCATCTGAAAATGTACCGGCTCCTCCTTCTCCGAATTGTACATTGCTCTCCGGATTTAAAATGCCGAAACGGCGGAATGCTTCCACCGCTGTCTGCCTCTTCTCCACCGTCTGTCCACGCTCCAGAATAATCGGCTTGAGCCCGGAGCGGGCTAACACCAGTGCCGCAAACATGCCTGCCGGGCCGAATCCGACCACGACCGGCCGTTGTCCGAAAAAGGGAATTTTACCATAATAAGGCAGTGCCGGAGGCGTGTAAGCGCTGCAGTTACATCCTTTGGCAGATTTCAAAATCTTCTCTTCATCTCCCTGCACAGTGATGGCAGCGCTGACAGAATAATGAATGTCACTTTTCTTTCTAGCATCCAGGGATCTGCGGACAATCCGGCAGGTACAGATCTTTTTTTCAGGAATATGCAGTTTTCTGGAAACCGCTCCAGGGAGTTTTTCCAGGCTTTCTCCCGGAATCACACGAATATTGCGTACCAGAATCATTTTCCTGCTCTCCCTGCCAGACGTCCGCTGGCCCAGGCCCAATGTAAATTGAAGCCGCCGCAATCTCCGTCTATATCCAGTACTTCCCCGCAGGCAAACACTCCCGGCATGAGCTTGCTTTCCATTGTTTTCGCATGAAACTCCCGTACATCCATTCCGCCTGCCGTTACCTGTGCGTTTTCAAAGGTATCTGTTCCTGTGATTCGAAGAGAAAGTCTTTTTGCCGTATATGCAATTTTCTTCAAATGTTCGTCCGAAAGATCTCCGATTTTTCCCGATGGTTTGAACCCCGCCGCTTTCACCACTGCGAGGCCCAACCGGCTGTGCAGCAGCCCGGCAAAAACAATGCTGTTTTCCTTTTCCGGAGAGAGCGTTCTCCGCTGAGCGAGCAGATTCGCTACCTCCCTGACAGAAAGGCAGGAAAGGAAATCCATAATCAGTTCTCCCCCCTGTACAGCCGACCTCGAAAGGTCGAAGATTGCCGGCCCCGAAACACCTCTCTCCACAAATTGCACTTCTCCTGTGCTTTCCGCAATCTGTTTTTTGTCTCTATAAAGTTCCACTGTGGCTGATGCCCGCACTCCTTTCAATGAGCGGGGGATCTCCGGTTCCGTCCAGATCGGAACGAGAGCAGGGACAAGAGCCGTGCGGTGATGGCCAAGAGCCGATAACAGTTCATAACCGTCATTTACACCTCCGAGTTTCCCGCCTGCCCTTCCCCCACAGGCGATGATCAGCACGTCAGCCGGATAGTTTGCCTCTTCCGTTTTGACAAGGAATCCTCTTTTCCTCTGCTGGATCTGTTTCACGCACTCTCCGGTATGTATCTGTACTCCTGCAGCATCCAGTGCCAGGCGAAGGACATCCAGCACGCTGCCCGCTGTATCTGAAAGCGGATAGACACGTCCCCCGGCCGTCTCTATGCAGACCAGCCCCAACGACCGAAAAAACGTCAGCATTTCTTCCGGCGGGTATGCCTTAAGGGCAAAAGAGGCGAAAGCGGGATCTGCCCCGTGATAATGTTCGATTGAAGCACCCGTATTGGTCAAATTGCATCTTCCGTTTCCGGTGGCAAGCAGCTTTCTTCCCACACGCGCCTGACGCTCCAGCAGAAGTACTTTGTTTTCTTTTTTTTCCGCCGCAGAAAGCGCAGCCATCATACCGGAAGCACCTCCGCCGCAAATCACAACTGTTTTCATTTATTATTCCTTTGTTTTCGATGATCTGATAATGCAAAAAAGCTCCTTCGTTCATCAAGCCGAAGGAGCAAATTCCGCTCTTTCTACTAAAACAGCAGAGCTGTGGCGAGAGTGAAATAGACCAGCAAAGACAATGCATCAACTATCGTTGTAATAAACGGGCTGGACATTACTGCAGGGTCAAAGCCAAGCCGGTTCGCCACCATAGGCAGTGTACATCCGATTACCTTTGCCACCAGGATCGTCAGTGCCATCGCCGCACAGACAACAAATGCTACCAACACCGTCACATCTGTATTCCCAAGGAGCATCCGATCCACCAGAATAATCTTGAGAAAACAGGCTGTGGCAAGCGTCACGCCACAGAGAACAGCCGTCTGGATCTCTTTCCAGACTACACTGGCAAGATCTTTAAACTCCAGTTCTCCGAGGGAAAGTGCACGAATCACTGTGACTGAAGCCTGAGAACCGGAATTGCCTCCCGTATCCATCAGCATCGGGATAAAGCTGGTCAGGATCACCTGTGCAGCCAGTGCATTTTCGAATTTTGTGATGATAATGCCGGTAAATGTGGCAGAGATCATCAGCAAAAGCAGCCAGGGGATCCTTTTTTTATACAGGTCAACTGCATTTGAGCGAAGATATTCCTTATCCGAAGGCAGGATAGCTGCCATTTTTTCGATGTCTTCGGTCGCTTCTTCTTCGATAACATCCATTGCGTCGTCGAATGTCACGATACCGACCATACGGTCATCACTGTCAAGCACGGGCAACGCCAGAAAATTATATTTGGAAAGGAGCAGCGCGATTTCTTCTCTGTCATCACTTGTGTGTACCGAAATCACATTCCGATCCATCATATCCTGGATTCTGGTCTCATTGTCCTTTACAAGGAGAAGATCCTTCATGGTACACACGCCGACAAGTTTACGGTTCTCCGTAACATAACAGGTGTAAATGGTTTCTTTGTCTACCGCTGTTCTTCGGATACGGGCAAAGGCTTCATCCACCGTCATATTCGGGCGAAGAGAGATATACTCTGTCGTCATAATCGACCCGGCAGAGTTTTCCGGATATCGCAGGATCTCATTGATTTCCCGGCGCATCTGAGGATCTGCCTGCGCAAGGATCCGCTTGACCACATTCGCCGGCATCTCCTCTACCAGGTCCACAGCGTCGTCCACGTACAGTTCATCTACAACTTCGCGCAGTTCGTTATCGGAAAACCCTTTGATCAGCAGTTCCTGCAGATCGGGGTTCATCTCCACAAACGTCTCCGCTGCCAGTTCTTTGGGAAGCAAACGGAAAAGAAGCGGGATCTTGGTCTCCTGTGTCTCTTCAAAAATCGCGGCAACATCTGCCCCGTTCATGGTGACAAGAATGTCTTTAAGGGTTGAATATTTTTTTGCTTCGAGCAGCGTCTGAAGCGTGCTCTCCACGGTGATGCTGTGTTCTGCCATAAGCAAATCCTCCTCTCGAAATGGTTGTCGGGCAGGAAGCTGCATCGGCAGGTCAAAAGGTCAACTATAGGACGAAATAAAAGAAAACGCACATGCACTTTGGCAAGTGCTCATCCTGCTGACTTCGGCCTCCCGATGCACTGCTACTACCAGCGTCCATGTCGTTTCCTCCTTCTTTTATCGTTGATTCAATTAGCGGTAAAATACCTTTATAAGAATACTTTCAAACTGCAGATTTGTCAAGGAAAAACAGGTTCACTTTTGCTTTTAGAAAGAGCAAAGGAGCTGTAGCAAAATAAGAATTTTGCACAGCTCCTTTTCTACGGCCAAAAACGTGAAAAAAGCGATAGAATTCGCGCTTTCAGCGAAAACTACCGCGACTTTACCCAGAGCACGCTAAAACCAGCCTGCCCCTGAA
>JAFRIV010000022.1 GCA_017432615.1 Oscillospiraceae bacterium | reverse complement strand
TTTTAAAGAACCCTTTTCTTTGGTGCTTATTTGCATAAGCTGTTCTTCATTGTTCAATTTTCAAGGTACATCGCTGTGCCCCTCGGCGACAGCTTGATTAATATACCACTTCTCCTTCTCCTTGTCAACTGTTTTTTTCAACTTTTTTTGAAATTTTTTTGATTTCTAAATTTAGTTCTTTTGCAATGCAAAACATACCATATTTAGTCAATTTACCGCTTCGTTTTAGTTTGATGCTTATCTGTCACCTATTTATTCTTCATTCGTTTTCTGCCGCAATACCAAGCACTACCCAGAACATGGGTGCTACAAGGCAAATGCTGAAGGAAAAGCAGCTTTGTATACCGTAAAGAACTACACCTGCCGCTGCTTCTTTTCGGAGCTTTCCTGTACGTTGAGTGAACGCATCAGTACAAACAGTGATCAGAAGAGCAAGATAACATATCAGAGCCGGAATACCGTTGTTGCTGAGTACAGCCAGATACTCATTATGCGGATTATCAAAATTTTCCAGTGCTCCTTCAATCGCCCCGGCGCGGTACAGTTCCGCTTCATATTCTTCCCAGGCAGGATTAAAAGCAAACCAAAAGGTATCCGGCCCTGTTCCAAAGAGAAGATGCTCACGGGACAGCCTGCATGTCATCCGCCACACGCCGAGACGCCAGGAGCCGAAACTATCTTTGCCCTGTCCACGGGCTGTCAGTTGAAGCTGCGCCAAAAATCCCGGGTTCTGCCCCTCTGTTTCTTCGACAGGGAGAAAAAACAGAAAAATCACCAATGCTGCAAGAAGAAAACCACATAAGACAAGCATTTTCCTCCTGCTCCACACCTTTCCGCTGTTCTGTTTTCTCCTCGCAGCCATTCCGCCGCAAAGCAGAAATGCGATGAGCAGAAGCCCCTGCTTCCATCTGAAAGGAGCCCACGCAAAACCGTTTGCATCATCTGCCCAGGGGAATAGAACCAGTGAACGAACCAAATATGCACCGCATACCCCTGCCAGGATCAACCATATCCGATATCGAAGCTCTTCCGCGCGCAGCATCTGAAACAGCAACACAGCAATCCCCGTCAGCAGCGCAACTGCACCGGACTGAACATCAAAACAGGCTTCCAGGAAAACCCCAATGAGAGCGGAG
This sequence comes from Oscillospiraceae bacterium, assembly GCA_017432615.1. Lineage (GTDB taxonomy): Bacteria > Bacillota > Clostridia > Oscillospirales > Oscillospiraceae > Limivicinus. The sequence continues at coordinate 42,753 of JAFRIV010000022.1, read as the reverse complement.
ATATAACAAAACCATTTTTCTGAGTGGCTCTGCAGAAAAGCGGCAAATAAAAATCCGCACATCAGCACAACATAGCCCGATGCAAGATCAACGTTTCCGATAGGACCCTGGAACGCCGGATTCGTTCTGACAGACAGCCCTTCCGGGAAGAGCCCAAAAGGATTATAACCTGCATACTGAAGAAAGACAATAAATCCATACAGCAGCAATCCCAGAGTGCAGCCTATTTCTATAACTTTTCTATTCGGTTTCTTTCGCGCCATGGCAAAAAATATCACACAATAGCAAAGCTGTGTAATCAGCCCCTCATAGCGTTTTGAGCCGAAGAGAACCGCAAGAGACCCGCTCTCATTGCGCTGGGTATGCAGCGTTCCGAAAACAGCCGACAATCCAACCCATGTGAAATAAGCTATTGCAAAAAGAATACCCGGAGAAAGCCTCGGATTATCCGTATCGTCTTTTCCCGTTTTTTTACAACAGATGGACCCAATGCAGAAAACCAACAGTGTAACCGCTGTCAGAACGAGCATCCCTTCCCACTTGTCACGGGTGAGATGCGTATAATTCCTGCTGCGCAAGAAAGGATAAACCATCAACCACAGAAGACCGATCAGCGTTGCCGATCGGTCTTCTTCCCAGAATTTTAACAAGTGTCGTTTCATCCTAAGCGGTGATAATTCGTTCAGCCATTCTTACTTTTCAGGATCAAATTGACCGTCTGCGGCCAGCCGATCCCGTCCGCTGTGAGACCATTTGCCTCCTGGAACTGTTTTATCGCGGCCTCTGTCATATAGCCGTAAGTGCCATCTACTGCACGGGGACTCAGATACCCAAGGCTGAGAAGAATTTTCTGAACGTCTTTTACGGTACGCCCTTCACTCCAGAGCCGGAGAGTTCCTTCCGGATAGACCAGTTTTGTATCGACATGGCCGCATCTGGTGCAGGTACGCTGCTCCGTATGAGCAGAATGATCCGTTGCTTCAGAGACTGCAGACCAAGGACCGTAGGCATGAGGAATCGCATCCAGGAAACGATGCTGTTTGTATCCGCATACGCTGCAGATACGGACCTGTTCCCCATAGCTGTTGCAGGAAACTTCGATCATGGTTATCCAGTCACCGAATTTATGAACATGCGATAAATCCGATGCTGTGGCGGGATCATCCCATTTGTCAGCAAATGCAGAAGCCGAAAGGACGATCACCAGCAATGACAGAATAAAAATCAACGAAAAAACATGCTTTGTTTTCATATGTATACTCCTTATATAAAATATGCGAATTCACAAAACAAACGATGCAGCAGAAAGCCGTATTTTAAAACTTTTCGGCAAACTGACCGATCCAGGGAAGTTCTTCTTTCTTTCCTTCCACCACATTTTTGATTCCCTTATAGATCAGGTAGAGTCGCAGCAGAGAAAGGGCAAACCCGGCCAGACCGGAAATCCTGCCCAGGATATCAATAATGATTGTGGCAATGAACAGGACAATTCCCTGTTTCCCATGGAATTTGGCAAAATCATCAGACTTGGAAGAAAAGATAAACGGCAGGAAGCAGAGAAAACTGACATAGGAAAGCCCTGCCATAAGTTTTCCGGAAGATACGCCGGTCTCCGGTTTCTTCGCTGCAGAAGGTTGTCCGCCGGTACGGCCGGAGGTAGTGTGCGTCTGATTTTCTTTATACTCGGCATATGCCTGATTTGCCCATTCTCTGGACTTTTCCTGCTGTTCACGCCGCGTCTTTTCCAATGTTTCCTGAAGATCTTCCTGCTGTGCGGTAGCCTTCTCCAATACGGCTGCATAAGATGCTGCCTGGGCATGAGAAGCCGAGGTGGATGCAGATTCACTCATTCCTTTGGACGAATCCTGCCCGCAGGAAATACAGATCGTTTCCCCATCCGGAATATAAGCACCGCAGTTTGTGCAATAAGCCACCGTTCATTCCTCCTTCCCGTTAACGGGCCATAGTCTCAACTTCTTCTTTCAATTTTGCAACAAAGTCATCCAGGGGCATTGCACCGAGATCCACCCCTGTACGCGTGCGCACCGCAACTGCGCCCGTTTCCGCTTCTTTATCTCCGATGACAAGCATATAAGGTGTCTTCTGAAGCTGTGCTTCACGAATCTTATATCCGATTTTCTCATTTCGAAGATCCGTCTCCGCCCGGAAACCGAGATCGTTGAGTTTTGCCGCAACAGCCGTTGCATAGTCATTTACCCTGTCCGTGATGGAAAGAACCGTCACCTGGACCGGGGAAAGCCATACAGGGAAAGCACCGGCATAATGCTCGGTAATGACGCCGATAAAACGTTCAATGGATCCGAAGACCACACGGTGGATCATGACCGGGCAATGCTTCTCCCCGTCAGCCCCGACATACTCCAGATTAAAGCGGCCGGGCAGCTGATAATCCAGCTGAATAGTTCCACACTGCCAGGTTCTGCCAAGAGAATCTTCAATATGAAAGTCCAGCTTCGGGCCATAGAAAGCGCCGTCACCCGGATTGATCTTATATGTTTTGCCGATACTGGTAAGAGCTTCCGCCAGAGCGTTTGTTGCGACGTCCCAGTCCTCTACCGTCCCGATATGGTCATCCGGCATGGTAGAAAGTTCAATGGTATACGGGAGCCCGAAGACGGAATATACCTCGTCAAAGAGCTTCACGATGCGCACCACTTCATCCCGGATCTGCTCCTTGGCAAGAAGGATGTGCGCATCATCCTGCGTGAAGCAGCGCACGCGGAACATGCCGTGAAGAGCGCCGGAGAGCTCATGGCGGTGAACAATACCCAGTTCGGCACAGCGCATCGGAAGATCCTTGTAGGAATGCGGTTCCAAATCGTAAACCAGAATCGTGCCGGGGCAATTCATCGGCTTGATGGCAAAATCTTCCCCGTCGATCACGGTGGTATACATATTCTCTTTATAATGATCCCAATGTCCGGATGTCTCCCAGAGGGTGCGCTTCATGATCTGCGGCGTCATGATCTCAACATAATCCCATTTCTTATGGACACGGCGCCAGTAGTCGATCAGGGTATTGCGGAGCACCATTCCTTTCGGAAGATAGAACGGGAAACCAGGAGCTTCATCCCGGAAAGCGAACAGTCCGAGTTCTCTGCCGAGTTTACGGTGATCACGGCGTTTTGCCTCCTCAATACGCGCCAGATAAGCATCCAGTTCTTCCTTCTTTGGAAAGGCAATGCCGTAAATCCGCTGCAGCGTCTGGCGGTTGGAATCACCTCGCCAGTATGCGGAATTGCAGGCTGTAAGCTTGATGCCGTTGCCCTTGATGCGCCCTGTAGAATCCAGATGCGGGCCGGCACAGAGGTCAGTAAATTCACCCTGGCGATAGAAACTGATGGGAACCCCATCCGGCAGGTCATTAATAAGTTCCACCTTATAAGGTTCATCTTTTTCCTGCATAAAACGGACAGCCTCTTCCCGCGGGAGTTCAAAGCGTTCCAGTTTCAGCTTCTCTTTACAGATCTTGCGCATCTCCGCTTCAATTTTAACCATTATCTCAGGGGTAAAGGGAAATGGAGAATCCATATCATAATAAAAGCCGTTATCAATCGACGGGCCGATTGCAAGTTTTACTTCAGGATACAGCCTTTTGACCGCCTGCGCAAGAACATGTGAACAGGTATGCCAGTATGTTTTGCGATACTCCTCATTTTCAAAGGAATATCGATTTTCATTATCATCCATAAATTGCCTCCCATTAACCGGAGTTTCCGAAATCACGAAATACTCCCTTTAGTCATACAGGATATCCTAACATTCACGCATTCATTTGTCAAGATACAGAAAAGCCCCTCCGCAAGAAAGCGGAGGGCTGTTGGCTATTCTTATCAATCTTCAAACTCTTCCAGTCCTTCAAAGTCGCTATCGTTGAATTCCTCTTCTGCCAAAGCATCTTCTTCCTGCGCCTCTTCTATGGCATCCATACCCCAGACTGCTTCCAGAATCGCCTGGGTCCAGGTAACGTGAGCAGTAATAAAGTAATTCTGCAGGTAGGGATTGTAGAAATCGAAATAGATATTGGAATAGACCGGGATCGTCGGCAGGACTTCGTTATACCTCTCCTGGAAAGTAACCCATTTCCGGACGTAATTATAGACATCCCCAGGCTCTGTCTTGCGCATATCGACAGCGTCTTCATAAAGTTCCGCATCGTCAGAATAGGTGTTGTTCCACATAAGATGCGTGGCTTCATCGTCTGCGGAGTAGGTGATGGCCGGGTCCACAACAACGTGAAAGTTTGTGGCGAGGTAGATCATATCAGTAGTACGTTCCGTCTCCCTGTAGTAGGACTTGAAAAGATCCAGCATCGGAGTCGGCACCAGCGTCAAGAGAATTCCGCATTCATTCAGATTATCAATAAAGTTTTCCTGAATAGTGTCAATGATGTGATTGCCTTCCGGATACATCATGGAGAGATCCAGTGCAACCAGTTCTCCGTCAATCTCTTTGCAGCGCACGGCATCAATACCCTTCCGGTAAGGATTACCTTCCCGGTTCAGTGTCCATCCCTCTTCGTCCAGAAGAGAGTTAGCCATTTCGGTATCCACTTCATAGTCGACAAGATTATCCAGCGTCAACTCTTCCCATGCCTCGATCATACTGTCATATTCCGCATCATTCCTTGCATAACGGTTTTCAAACTGCGTAAGATCTGCAGGGTCCTGCCCAGGCTGCAGCACATCATCCAGCATATTGACAGGGTAATCGATTGCTCCGGTAACCAGCAGATACTCCCACTGCTCAATGCCGTGGTAACCGTTGATGACCATACCGAAGCCTTTGGTATAATCCTGCATCAGTTGCTGCCTGTCCATACACCAGGCAATAGCCTGACGCACCTTCATATCGTTCACCGTAGGCCAGTCATAGGAGAATGTCAGAAAGGCAAGCCCGATGCGCGGGTAGTTCTGGAAACGAAGGCCTGTCTGTCCGGCTGTCTGCATCATGTCCATAATGGTCGGACCAAATACCACCTTGTTGACCAAGTGCAGTTCTCCGTCGATCAGCTGCTGTTTCATAGTGTCATTGTCAGCAACGGTAAACGCAATTTTTTCAATCGTCGGTTTGATAAGGGAACTTTCTTCCGCGATATCCAATGCTTCCTGATTGACTTCTTTTTCCTCATCTTTCTCCTTATCAGAAGCATCCGCATCGGCGCCGCCGGTCAGGAAGGGTTCCTCCCACGCCCCTTTATAGTATGGATTGATCTCAAAGTGTGCCGTAACTCCGTCAAAAGAGGTGAGCACATAAGGCCCGGATACTACAGAAGGGTGTGTATTATAGCCCGTTAACGGATCCAGGATAGTCCTCTGCAGAAGCTCCGGCGTGAATTTGCGCACCGGATCATTCTTGTCTTCATTGCCGATATAAATGCCGTATCCGTCATCATATACCTTACAGCCCGGCGCAATTACCGAAATGGGATAAGGCACACACAGCAGCAAGCCGACTTCAAAGAAGTACGGCAGAAATTCATGATCCAGTGTAATGGACAGCTGATAGTCTTCAAGCACTTCCACACCGGTCAGGCTGGGAAAACTGCCGTTGATATAGTCTTCATAACCGAAAATATGTTCCGCACGGTAGATTTTGCCGCCGATCTGCTCAATTTCCGGTGCCATCATCAGCAGCAGAGAGAATGCATAATCCCATGCGGTAATGTGAGACCCGTCGGAATAATACAGGTCTTCAGCCAGAACGATATAATACGTCTTATTCCCGTCAGCATCGCTGACAGCACGCACATCGGTTACAACTGTGGGATCGAACACATATACACCCTGGTTCTGATCCCAGGAAACCAGGTTATACGCATGGATCAAAGCGCGAACGTCAATATCTGCTGTGTCATTGCCAAACATTTCCGTAAAAAAGTCTCCGCGAAGCGTCGTCGGATGACCGACCAGCAGTTCCTCGGGAAAGACCATTTCCTCTTCTCCGTCCTCATTGACCGTCGTGGAAAAGCCCGGATAAGTGAAAACAGGAGAAGGCTCGTCTATTGCAGATGATGTTAACGCAGGTGTTCCATCGTCGAAATCGTCAAACTCTTCAAATGCGATCTCTTGCCCAAAAGCCGCAGACGGAACCACAGAAAAAGCCACGGACAGTGCCAGAATCACAGAAAGCAGTTTTTTCATATCGCAACTCCTTGATGTGAACAGAATTTGAAACTGATACTCTACGCACGTATAGGGTCTTACAGGGTGTTTGCAGCATGATAAACAACCAAAACAATATCCAGAATAATTTCATTATACTGAAAAAGGTCCCGTCATGTCAAGAAAAAAGCCAGATCAACAAGTTCTTAGGTAATAATTATGTTCTTCAGTATGCTCCGGGTTCCTTCAGATTCGCCCGAACACTCAGGATTCTCCCGTGAGGTGCATGTACTCATCATATGTACAGCGGCGGTCAATCATGCCGTCATCAGTAAGCTCGATGATACGGTTGGCGACAGTCTGTGTCAACTGGTGGTCATGACAGGCAAAGAGGATGTTATGCTTGAAAGCTTCCATTCCATTATTCAAAGCGGCAATGCTTTCCAGATCCAGGTGATTGGTAGGCTGATCAAACACGAGAAAATTGGCGCCGGAGAGCATCATGCGGCTGAGCATACAGCGTACGCGTTCCCCGCCGGAGAGGACTTTGACAGGCTTATACACATCATCGCCGGAAAAGAGCATGCGGCCAAGGAAGGTGCGCAGATAGCTTTCCCGCTTGTCCGAAGAAAACTGGCGCATCCAGTCAATCAGGTCATAGTCACTGTTTTCAAAAAAAGCGCTGTTGTCTTTGGGGAAATAAGAGTTTTCAATAGAAGCACCCCATTTGACGGAGCCGGTATCCGGTTCCTCCTCTCCCATCAGGATCTTAAAAAGCATGGTGACAGCGAGTTCATTCCTGCCGACGATGGCAATTTTATCTTCCTTGCCGACGATAAAACTGATATTCTGCAGCATGGGAACGCCGTCCACCGTTTTGGAAACATCCGTGACGAAAAGCCTGTCTTTCCCAGGTTCCCGGTCCGCCTTGAAGCCGACCCAGGGATAGCGCCTGCTGGAAGCCGGAAGTTCTTCCACAGTAATCTTATCCAACAGTTTGCGGCGGGAAGTAGCCTGCCGGGATTTGGAACGGTTCGCAGAGAAACGGGCAATAAACGCCTGGAGTTCGGCAATTTTCTGTTCGGCCTTTTTATTCTGATCCTTCACCAGTTTCTGAATCAGCTGGCTGGACTCATACCAGAAATCGTAATTGCCGACATAAAGCTTGATCTTTCCGTAATCGATATCCACAATATGGGTACAGATATTATTAAGAAAATAACGGTCATGGCTGACGACAAGAACTGTACCTTCATAATCCATCAGAAAGTTTTCAAGCCAGACGACACTGTTCAAATCGAGGTTATTCGTAGGTTCATCCAAGAGAATGATATCCGGGTGCCCGAAAAGTGCCTGCGCCAGCAGTACTTTGACCTTCAGGCGAGGATCGATCTCAGACATGAGCATTTCATGCTGTTCCGGTTCAATGCCCAGTCCTTTCAGAATACGGGCGGCATCGCTTTCTGCTTCCCAGCCGCCGAGCTCTGCATATTCCTCTTCCAGTTCTGAAGCCCGGACTCCGTCTTCATCGGAAAAATCCGGTTTTTCATAGATGGCATCCTTTTCCAAGCCGCACTGCCAAAGGCGTTCGTTGCCCATGATCACAGTATCGATCACCCGGCAGGCATCATACAGATTCTGATTCTGCTTCAAAACGGACATGCGGCATTTGGGATCGATAAAAACACTGCCGGATGTCGGTTCCAATTCACCGGAGAGGATCTTAATGAAGCTCGATTTTCCCGCTCCATTTGCCCCGATGATCCCGTAGCAATTGCCGGGTGTAAACTGCAGATCTACTTTTGAAAAAAGCACGGAAGTGCCGAACTGTAAAGAAAGATCATTAATAGTTAACATAATTTCTCCTGACTGATGTGTTTTCTTTTATTCTACATGAATCATCCGGAATTGTAAAGGAAGGAAAAGCTTGCTTTTTTGAAGCACTTCCTGTACAGTTAACTGCACAGGAAAATACCGAAGGAGAAAACAACGGCAGTATGAAAACTTCTATTCCGGAAAAACGGATTCAGGCAGAAGATCAGAAGATCAAGACAGCTGTTCCGATCATTATCGAATGGTACCGGGGCAATAAGCGGGTCTTACCCTGGCGGGAAGATGTAACGGCTTATCGCGTGTGGATCTCGGAAATCATGCTGCAGCAGACCCGCATTGAGACGGTGATTCCCTATTACCGGCGTTTTTTACAGGAGATCCCCGATATTGCAGCTCTAGCAGCAACAGATGAAGAAAAACTGTTAAAGCTGTGGGAAGGCCTTGGCTATTACAGCCGTGCGAGAAACCTGAAAAAAGCCGCCGCTCTGGTGATGGATACTTACGGAGGCAGCCTGCCTCAAACCGCAGAGGAACTAAAAAAACTCCCCGGAATCGGAGAATATACTGCAGGGGCCATTGCTTCCATTGCCTGCGGAGAAGCTGTCCCTGCCGTGGACGGCAATGTAATGCGGGTCATCACAAGGCTGCTGGCCTGCCCGGAAGACATTGCCGATGCAAAAACGAAAAAATATATCGCCGCACTATTGCAAAAGCATTACCCGGAAGGAGAAAAAGCTGCCCTGCTGACAGAAGGGCTGATGGAGCTCGGAGAGATCCTTTGCCTGCCGAATGCTGCCCCAAAGTGCGCAGCCTGCCCTTTGCATCTGCAATGCACTGCCCATCAGACCGGACAGGAAACCGCTTTCCCGGTACAAATCGGAAAAAAAGAAAGGCGGTGCGAGCAAAAAACCGTTTTCCTGTTCCAGTGCCATGGAAAAACGGCCGTGCGCAAGCGGCCGGACAAAGGGCTGCTTGCAGGGCTATGGGAATTTCCGAATTGTGAGGGCTGGTGCGATGAAGCATCTGCTATAAGGCAGGCAGAAGCTTGGGGTGCCTGTCCGGAAGATGTTGAGGAATGCGGGGCAGCTAAACATATATTTACCCATGTAGAGTGGGAAATGAGAGGATTTCGTCTGCTATGCCGGGAGGAAACAGGAAATTTTACCTGGGCTACAACTGAAGAAATGAAAAATACGTATTCCATCCCCACAGCTTTTCGAAAATTTCAAATGCTTTTATAGCTTCTCCGTGAGGAATCTCCTTGTCTGAGAAAGGCTATCCGCAAATTACGTAAATTGTTTATTAATTCCAGTAAAGAGAAATCATCCATAGAATTAAGGCTCCCCTCTGTTCGGAAAACAGGTGCGTAAAGTCCTGTGCTCCGGACAGAGGGGAGCCTTAATATTTCTGTCTGAACCACCGGTAAAGGTTTAGGCTCTGGTCACTTTAAAGAAGTTCTTTTTGCCGCGCTTGACCAGGATCCCGGCGGAGAGTTCATCCACGGTAAAGGTCTTTTTAAAGTCCGTGATCTTTTCATCATTGACGGTGACGCCGCCCTGCTGGATGTTGCGGCGGGCATCCCCGTTGGACGAACAGAGACCGGTTTTTACCAGGATGGTGACAATGTCAGAGGGATCTTCAGCTGCGAGGGTGAAAGACGGAATGTTTGCCAGATCCCCTGCCCCGCCAAAGAGTGCCTTGGCCCCGGCTTCGGCTTTTTTTGCCTCCTCTTCACCATGGACGAGAGAGGTAAGCTCATAGGCCAGGATCTCTTTGGCGCGGTTGAGCTCACTGCCTTGCCAGGAATCCATCTCATCGATCTGCTCCAAAGGAAGGAAGGTGAGCATGCGGATGCACTTGAGCACATCGGCATCCCCGACGTTTCGCCAATACTGATAGAAATCATAGGGAGAGGTCTTGTTCGGATCCAGCCAAACGGCCCCGGACTGCGTCTTCCCCATTTTTTTGCCTTCGGAATTGAGCAGAAGCGTAATCGTCATTGCCTGTGCCTTGGCATCCTGTTCCTCCAAGCCAAGCTTTTTACGGATCAATTCACGACCTGCCAGCATGTTAGACCACTGGTCATCTCCACCAAACTGCAGATTGCAGCCATACTTCTGGTAGAGAACATAGAAGTCATACGCCTGCATGATCATGTAGTTGAATTCAAAGAAGCTTAGTCCCTTTTCCATGCGCTGCCTGTAGCATTCGGCGCGGAGCATATTGTTGACGGAAAAATAGGCACCAACTTCCCGCAGAAGTTCTACATAGTTGAGATCCAAAAGCCAGTCTGCATTGTTGACCATAAGAGCCTTGTCTTCCGAAAAGTCAATAAAACGGCTCATCTGGCTTTTGAAGCATTCGATATTATGGTCAATGATCTCCTTCGTCATCATAGGGCGCATATCCGTACGGCCGGAAGGATCCCCGACCATTCCTGTCCCTCCTCCGAGCAGGGCAATGGGCTTATTGCCTGCCTGCTGCAGGCGCTTCATCAGGCACAGAGCCATAAAGTGGCCGACATGGAGGCTGTCAGCGGTAGGATCAAAACCAATATAAAAGGTCGCTTCACCGTTATTGATCAGGTCCTTGACCTTTTCCTCATCAGTGATCTGGGCAATCAGGCCCCTTCTCTGTAGTTCCTCAAAAATCTGCATGTTTCATTTACCTCTTCTGTTTAAATTCCCCGGCAGCAGAGAGCTGTTCCGCCGCGGCGGAAAGTGTAGTTGATGTGATATGATCGCCGCCGTAAAGGCGAGCAATTTCGTTTTTTCGGCCTTCGTTGTCCAAAAGGGAGACCTGGGTGAAGGTCCTGCCGCCGGTTTCTGACTTGGAAACAAGATATTCCCTGTCTGCCATGGCGGCAATTTGCGGCAGATGTGTAACACACATCACCTGTTTGTTTTTGGAAACACTATATAACTTTTCCGCTACACGCTGCGCAGCGATACCGGAAACCCCGGTGTCGATCTCATCAAAGATCATAGTCTGAACCGCATCATGTTCAGCAAAAACATTTTTCAGTGCCAGCATAATACGGCTAAGTTCACCTCCCGAAGCAATACGGCTGATTCGGCCGAGATCCTCCCCCGCATTGGCTGACATCAGGAAGCGAACATCATCAATCCCGTCCGAAACGAAGCCAAACATGCTGTCGACAGGTGCAAAATCCACCACGAAACGGACAGAGGGCATATTCAGTTCTTTCAGTTCCTGCACAACACGCTTTTGCAGTTCTTTTGCAGCAAGACGGCGCGCTTCGGAGAGTTTTTCTCCTCTGGCAAGGCAAACCTGTCGCTGTGCTTCCAGTTCCTGTTGCAGTTTAAGGATTCTGTCTTCAGAATACTCAATGTCGTTGAGTCTCAAACGGGATTCCTCCAGCAGGTCCATCAGCCCCTGCGCATCCCGGTTATACTTACGGGAAAGCCTGTCGATCTGTCCGACACGCGTTTCCAGCCTGTCGTATTCCTCCGGTGAGAAATCAAGACTTTCCCGGAAATCATTCAAGCTTTCCGATGCGTCAGAAAGGAGGAAAGAAGCTTCTTTCATGGAAGAAACTGCACTTTCCAGATCAGGCGCCATACGGGCTGCCCGCTCTGCATAATATTGTGCATTCTGTGTAAAGGTGACGGCGTTGTCCTCCCCATCATAAAGAAGGGCAAGGGCAGCGTCCAAAGCATCCCGGAGTTTTTCAGAATTGCGCAGCAGATCACGCCGGGCAGACAGTTCTTCATACTCCCCTGCTTTCAATGCGGCGTTTTCCAGTTCTCCAATGCGAAAACGCAGAGAATCACTGAGGCGCTGCTTCTCTTCATCATCCATGGTGAGTGTTTTGAGTTCTTTCTGCAGGGCAGTAAAACGGCGATACGCCTCCCGAAATTCATCCAGAAGTGCCCCTGTATTGGCAAAACCATCCAGAAAGCCGAGATGACTTTTTTCGTCCAGAAGGCGAAGACCGTCATTCTGACCGTGAATATCCACGAGTTCAGATGCAAGAGCTCGAAGCTGCGCCGTCGTAACCGGAAGGCCGGATACGCGGGAACTTGTTTTCCCTGCGGCGTTAATCCTTCGCTGAAGGATCACTTCCTCTTCGAAAGGAATATCGTTTTCCTCGAACCAGGGCAGTGCGTGCTCCATTTCAAAAACTGCGGTAACAACTGCTGATTCTGCGCCTTTCCGAACGATCTCACGGCTTGTTCGGTTTCCAAGGACTGCGTTGATAGAGTCAATAATAATGGATTTCCCGGATCCCGTTTCCCCTCCAAGGACGTTCAGACCTGGACCGAAAGAAATATCCGCCCGCTCAATTACAGCAATATTTTCAATATGCAGCTCACTTAACATACTGACAAGTGCCTTACAGCAAATCTCTAAGCTCTGAGAGCACAGAACGTGCAACATCCTCATTGCGCATAGCAAGAAAGATGGTGTCGTCTCCGGCGAGACTTCCCACGAGCCCTTCGATATGGATGCTGTCGATGGCCGAGCAGGCGCCGGAAGCCAACCCGGAGAGCGTTTTAATAACAAGCAGATTTTGTGCGAGTTCCACGGAGAGAACACTCTCCTTCAGGATCTTCTGCAGGCGGCTGTCGTGTGCCTGAGCAGACTCCGGCGGTCTGACGTAGTGGGAGCGGCCGTTTGGACCAGGTTCTTTGATCAGACGCATATCCTTGATATCGCGGGAGAGTGTGGCCTGTGTGCTTCGGATGCCTCGCTCCGCCAAAGCATCCAGAAGCTGGTTCTGTGTCTCAATGTTCTGGTTTTCAATAATCTCGAGGATAATAGTTTGTCTGCCGGGTTTCAATTCGGTTACCTCCGGAAATAATAATGATATTTATCGTTAATGCTTGATAAAACTATAAAGAGGGCTGAAACTCGTCCCATATGTTTCTATGTCAGCTTTTCATAGGTGTTTTCATAGAAGCTTTTGACCCCAAGATCTGCAAAAAATGTATAATCCTGTGATTTTTTTACAATCAGGAGGTCATCCTGGCAAATATCTGAAACAACATATCCATCCACCGAGAGATATGCCCGTCTGTCATGCAGACGCCTTGCAATGACAGAGGCCACGCGCTCAGGGCCGAGAACGAAAGTGCGGGCAACCATAGTATGTGCGCAGATGGGCGTTACAATTATATTTTCCGTCTCCGGTTCGACAATGGGACCGCCGGCTGAAAGAGAATAGCCCGTAGAACCTGTAGGCGTAGAGAAAATAATCCCATCACCGCTGTAGCTTGTAATCGTCTGTCCATCACACATGGCATGCAGAATAATGGTATCTCCATAACCATGGATATAGGCGTCATTCAAGGCGCTGCCATGATAAACGCAGTTCTCTCCCCGATGAAGCGTCACATCGATCTTCATACGCGGGCTGAGGCGAGCTTCCCCGCGGGCAGCCTTTACAACCAGGTCGATATGCTCCGGTTCCAGATAGGTCATAAATCCCATCGTACCAAGATTTACCCCCAATATAGGGATCGTGTTGCCATGAAGATCCCGGGAGACGGAAAGGATCGTCCCATCTCCTCCGATTACGACAGCCAGCGTCACGTTTTCCTCCAGGTCAGAAATGCGTGAAAGCACTACCCCTTCCGGAAGAATCGTTTCTCCCGGTTCAGCAAAAACAGGGCAGATCACGCATTTAAACCCTGCATTCCTTAAAATAGCATCGCACTGCCTTGCAAGAGACAGGTCAGTATCACGATAGGGATTGGAACATATTGCAATCATGTTACTTCAACTCCATATGTGCCCGCGAAACAACCGCGGTGATATCGATTTCAGGAGATGCCATGGGCGCATTAACCATATATAAAAGAAATTCTATATTGCCCTCCGGACCCGTTACAGGGGAAAAATCAAGCCCTTGTACGGAAAAACCTATAGATGGCATAAAGGCAACAATATCACGGATAACCTGTTCGTGGACCTCGGCAGATCGTATAACCCCCTTCTTCCCAACCAGTTCTTTGCCGGCCTCAAACTGTGGTTTGATGAGACACAGGATCTGGGCGCCACTTTTCAGACGCTTTGCCACAGCAGGCATTACCAGCCGAAGTGAAATAAAGGATACATCACAAACAGCAAGGTCCAGAAGTTCCGGGATCTGCTCTTCGGTGAGATATCGCAGGTTGGTACGTTCCAGATTGACAACACGCGCGTCATTACGTATCTTCCACGCGAGCTGACCGTATCCTACGTCCACTGCATAGATCTTTGCCGCATCATGCTGCAACAGCACATCCGTAAAACCGCCCGTTGATGCTCCGCAATCAATACAGATCTTTCCGGAAGGAACAATGGGAAACACCTTAAGGGCTTTGTCCAGCTTATAGCCGCCGCGGCTGACAAAAGGCAGCTCTTTTAAATGCACTTCAAGAGAAGCATCCTGTGCTACCGGCATACCCGGTTTGTCAGCACGCTGCCCATTGATAAATACATTACCGCTCATTACAATTGCCTTTGCTTTCTCACGGCTGTCGGCATATCCCTGTTCAAATACCAACTGGTCGAGCCTGATCTTGCTCATCCGTCAACTCCTGCCGACCAAAGCCAGGGCAATGCGGCCAAGAGCAGCGCCGTTGAGGGAGCAGGCTTCCATCAGCAGCGGAACTGATCCATGGGGCAGAATGCCGTTACCAACGTTAACCAGCTTTGCTTCTTTAAGAACCACACCACAGCTTGCACATGCGGAAAGAAGCTGTTCCCCAACACATCCAGGACGGCAGACATCTTCCGCTACAAGAAGCCGGTGTGTTTTTTGAAGAGACTCCATTATAACATCAACCTGCAGAGGGCAAACAGTATCCAGCTTTATGACTTCTCCTGAAAAGCCGTTTTCTGCCAGCACATCTGCAGCAGAAAGCGCCGCATTGATCATCGTCCCGTAGGAAACAATTGTAAGGTCATTCCCTTCGCAGAGAATTGCTTTTCTGGTATCCGCATGATAATCGCCTTCTCCGCCGCGAGGGTAACGCACAGCAACCGGGCCTTCAATTTCATAAATCGCTGTGCGCAGCATGCGGCGCATTTCTGCAAAAGAAGAGGGGCAGAGGACCGTCATTCCAGGCACCGTGGAGAGATAAGAAACGTCAAAAACTCCGTTATGTGTCTCTCCATCGCTGCCCACAATTCCCGCCCTGTCTACACAGAAAACAACATGGAGATTCTGTAGAGACACATCATGCAGCAGCATATCATAGGCGCGTTGAAGGAAACTGGAATAAACAGCAAAGACCGGAATCAATCCCTGCTTTGCCATTCCGGCTGCCATGGAAACTGCATGTTCCTCCGCAATACCCACATCGAAGAAACGTTTCGGAAAGCGCTGTGAAAAAGAAAACAGACCGGTTCCGTCAGACATAGCTGCCGTAACAGCCGTAATTCGCAGATCTTTTTCGGCCAGTTCACAGAGTTCCTCTCCCATCACGTCACAGAAGCATTTCCCTGTGGGACGAATTCTCCCTGTTTTTTTATCAAAAGGTCCTACTCCGTGATAAACATCTGGATGTGCTTCAGCAAAGCCATATCCCTTGCCTTTCAGGGTGATCACATGCAGAAGCACCGGAGAACGCATTGCTTTGGCAAGCCGGATAGCTCCCTCCAGTTCACGGATATTATGGCCGTCGATGGGGCCGAGATAATTCAGGCCGAGTGCAGAGAACATATTCCCTGCAAAAAGCCGTTTTTTGATTTCCTCCTTCACACGGTGACCGGTTCGATAGACAGCAGAATCGATCCCGACGATGGCCCGGTATCTCTTTTTAAAACCGTAATAGCCTTCACTCAGCCGGAGCCTGCGCAGGACGCTGGACATTCCGCCAACATTTCCGTTGATGGACATGGCATTGTCATTCAGAATAATGACGATAGGTTCCATGCTTGCAGACACATTTTCTATGCCTTCATAGGCCAAACCGCCTGTAAGCGCACCATCTCCAATGACGGCACAGACATCATACTGCTGCTTTAGAATGGTACGTGCTCTGGCCATGCCGAGAGCTACCGAAACAGAGTCTGAAGCATGGCCGGCAATGAAAGCGTCCGCTTCACTTTCATAAGGCTTCGGAAAACCGGAAATGCCGCCGAATTGGCGAAGGGTATGGAATTCTTCCCGCCTGCCGTTCAGGATCTTGTGTGTATAGCACTGATGGCCTACGTCAAAGAGGATTCTGTCTTTTGAGGCATCATATACACGATTCAATGCAATAGAGAGCTCTACCGTGCCCAGATTTGAGGCAAGGTGACCGCCGGTCTGTGAAATAGTATCGATCAGAAATTCCCGGATCTCCCCACAGAGTGTATCCAATTCCGAATAACTCAGTGCTTTCAGGTCAGCCGGGGAATTGATATTTTCCAGCATGGGAAAAGCTCCTCAATGATTTCTCGTTTCCAGTGAGCGGGCAAGTTCCGTCAAAAAGACCGTGTCACTGAAATTAGCCTGCAAAATGGAAATAGCACGCTCTGTCAAAGCTCTGATTTCTTTTGCGCATTTTTCTGCCCCGTACAGTGCCATATAGGTATTTTTATGCTCTTCTGCATCAGACCCTACCGGTTTTCCCAACTGGGCATCAGAAGAAAGAACATCCAGCATATCGTCACGGATCTGAAAAGCGAGGCCAAGTAAAAGGCCAAACTGTGCTGAGGCATCCAACTGTGCCTGCGTCGCTCCCGCTGCAGATGCGCCTAACATACAGGAGGCAGAAAGGAGCGCTCCGGTCTTATGGTTGTTGATCTCCGTCAATTCCTCTGCGGAAAGCGTACGCCCTTCACCAAGCATATCCAAATGCTGGCCATAACACATACCCTGATATCCTGCAGCCTCGGCAAGAATAGAGGCGCAACGCACTTTACGCTCTGCTTCTACCGGTGCAGAAAGAAGCACTGAGAAAGCGAGCGACTGCAGGGCATCCCCCGCCAGTGTTGCGGTACACTCCCCGTAAACCACATGATTGGTCGGTTTTCCCCGGCGCAAATCATCATTATCCATACACGGCAAATCATCATGGATCAACGAATAGGTGTGCAACATCTCAATGGCGCAGGCAATAGGGAGAGTTGCTTCCATATCTCCTCCGAGCATCCGGCTGAATTCCAGAGCGAGCACAGGCCGGATCCGTTTTCCTCCTGCCATGAGACTGTACTGCATGGCATCAGCGAGAGCACCTTTCTCCCCTTCAGGTACCTGAATCGAGGCCGCAAGATAAGCGTTTACGCGTGCCTGATAGTCCTGCAGTGTCATACTTCAGTGCCCTCCGCAAACGGCTCTTCATAGACTTCACCACCAGATGAAGTGCGCAGGATAGTCACTTTCTGCTCTGCATCATCCAGAATTGCCGTACAGTTTTTTATCAAGCCGGTCCCTTCTTCAAAAAGCGCAAGGGACGTATCCAGCGCAAGATCCCCGGATTCCAGATGCCGAACGATTTCCTCAAGGCGTCTGAGAGACTCTTCAAATGACAGTTTGGTTTTTTTCACGGATCTTCTCCAATCATTGCAACATTGTTTACTGCGACCCCTGCTGTACCGTCGGCAAAGCGCAGCTGCAGCTGATCCCCGATTTTAATCGAAGAAGCTGAACTGACTGGCCTTCCCTCACCGTTATATGGAATAACATATCCGCGCGACAACACCTTCAGGGGACTCATAGCATCAAGTGCGGCCGAAGACGCCGCAAGTCGCTGTTTATTCTCCGCCAGAATGCGCGCCTGACTCCCTGCGAGTCTTTCCCGAAGCATATCAAGATCCATACGGCGAAGAGAAAAGAACTCTGCGGGTTCTGCAAGAACTCGTTTTTCTGACAGTTCCATCAGCTGTTTCCGCGCAACTTCCAGTTTTTTCTGCACTGCCCGGGTGATCCGGATCTGATAGGTATTCAAAGCAGCAGCAACCTCCGCTTTATCCGGTACAGCCAGTTCAGCAGCATTGGATGGTGTGGAAGCCCGAACATCCGCCACATAATCGGAAATAGTAACATCCGGTTCATGCCCAACGGCAGAAATCACAGGAATCTCGGATGCGAAAATCGCTCGTGCAACTAATTCATCATTAAAAACCGAAAGGTCTTCTATGGAACCTCCCCCGCGCCCGGTAATGATCAAATCCGCCAGGTGAAGAGAATTGACAAGTGCAATGGCACTTCTGATCTCTTCCGGAGCCTCAACACCCTGCACCCGCACAGGAACCACAATAACATGCGCAGCTGGCCAGCGCCTGGACAGAATACGGATCATATCGTGTACGGCAGCGCCTGCCGACGAAGTGATCAGGGCTATTTTTTCTGGCATGGGCGGCAAAGCTTTTTTGTGGACGTTGTCAAAGAGACCTTCTTCACTGAGCTTTGCTTTCAGCTTTTCATACGCTATCTGCAGAGCCCCGGTTCCCGCCGGTGCCATGGCATTGACATAGAACTGGACTTTCCCGTCCAGCGGATAGTATGTGACTCTGCCGACAGCCAGCACCTGCATCCCGTTCTCCGGGTTAAAGCGCAGGGACGCGGCGCTGCTGCGAAACATTACACAGCTCAAGGCACCCTGGGCATCCTTCAAAGTAAAATAGTGATGACCGGACGGATACCGCTTATAGTTGGAAACCTCTCCCATCACGCAAACGTTGGAAAACAGGAGGTTAGCCTCAATGGTGTTCTTCAGTGCTTCATTGAGCTGAGAAACAGTAAACAGAGGACGTTCCACAGCTTAGGTAAGATTTTCTGCGCGCACAAAAGCGCCCAGACATCCGTTGACAAAGGCAACCGTATCTGCCGTGTCGTATTTTTTATCGATTTCAACGGCACTGTTGATTGCGGAGGCAACAGGTACATCCTCCAGATATAATATTTCAAAAACCGCAACGCGGAGCACTGCAAGCGCAGTGCCGGAGATACGGGCGATATCCCACGAAACAGAGGAATAACGCTGGATCAGACCGTCGATCTCTTCCAGATTATCAAAAACACCAAAAACGATACGCTGAATATAGGCCAGCATCTTTCCGGAAGGGTACTCGATATATAATTCTTCATTTTCGGTTTTTAGTGAGGAAAAATGCTCTTCCGAGAAGAAGGTATCCAGAAAAGCCTCTCTGTCTGCATCACAATGGTCCAGGCCGAAGATGAGTTGAACGGCCATCTCCCGGGCAGTATCTCTAGTCATATACGGTAATCCGTTCCTTCCGTCAGTCCTTAAAGGCAATACCGGCAACGTGTACGTTGACTTCCGCCTCCTCAATGCCGGTAGAAGTCTCCACGGCAGAAAGCACCGCTTCCTGCACCTTTTGAGCTACATTGACAATATTGTTGCCGTATTTTACGGTAATTACCACATCAACACTGATCTTATCTTCCGGGAAACGCACCTTGACACCCCGGATGTTCATTTTGATACCGATTAATTCGGCCACATCCGCACCGACAGCATTGGCAAGCTCTGCAACACCGTCCGTTTCCATGACAACCGTTTTTACAAGGGCAGCAACCACATCTTCCGAGATGTTGATCGATCCCTTTTCCATTTTGCGGGTAATATAATTATCTGGCATTTTAGAATCCTCCGCGCTCTCGATGAAAAATATTCATTTTATTGTAACACAGAATGCATAAAAAAGAAAGGGGCATATTCAACAATTTCCAGAGTATAAACCCGGCGCAGCTTTTCTGCCGCGCCGGGTAAAAACGCTTTATTATTTCCCGATTTTGATTTGAGGAGCTGCTCTGCCAATCGCGGAAAGCGCTTCATCCGTCAGTTTTTCATTTTCGCTCATGATATCAGCAAATTCTTTTCCGTTATGTACGAAAACAATACGATAGTAATAAAACGTTGCCTTTCCACAGCAGAGTTTCCCATCGACCTCATGGATACGAATAAAAGCCTGATCAATGTAGGAATACGGTATATATTTTGTACCAAAACCGCTGGGAAAAAACACTCCAAGGACACCGACACGTGTTTTTTCAAAACGGGACGCCGTTTCGTAATCGGCATTGACCTCTGGCGTATCGATTTTCCCTTCCGGAGTGCTGAACTTCATTGCCGCATCCTCATCAGTAATTCTCGGCGTTTACTTCAAAGTAAGCCTGCGGATGCGCACAGACCGGGCAGATCTCCGGGGCAGCAGTACCCACCACGATATGGCCACAGTTGCGGCATTCCCAAACTTTAACTTCGCTCTTGGCAAACACTTCCTGCATTTCCACATTTTTCAGAAGTGCACGATAACGCTCTTCATGATGCTTTTCAATTGCTCCGACCAGACGGAACTTTTTGGCAAGATCTGCAAAGCCTTCTGCTTCGGCCGTCTTGGCAAAGCCTTCATACATGTCCGTCCACTCATAGTTTTCTCCCTCCGCTGCTGCAGCGAGGTTTTCTGCAGTGGAACCGATTCCATTAAGTTCCTTGAACCACATTTTTGCGTGTTCTTTTTCATTGTCTGCAGTCTTCAAAAAGAGAGCGGCAATCTGCTCGAAACCCTCCTTTTTCGCCTTGGAGGCAAAATAAGTATATTTGTTTCTTGCCTGGGATTCCCCCGAAAATGCTGCCTGAAGATTTTTCTCTGTCTGTGTGCCTGCATAAGGATTACTCATTTTCATTTCCTCCTATAATAACTGGTAATGCTGGTAAATAATCAGGTGTTTTTAAAATCATCCGGGTTGTAGAACTCATCTCCATCGCCGTTAGCATCATCAGATGCCTGTTCAAACTTGCCGAGCGATATCTTCCCTTTCATATAAAGTGCCATAACAGCAATTGCACCAAGAATAACCAAAAGTGCAGCTGCAGCCAAAATATACGCCCCCATATAGCTGCGGGAAGAGATGCTGGTGGTGATGCCGGTGATGCCTGACCCGTTGGTTCCTGTCAGGGATGTATAGATTGGATCCTCCGGAGTGGAATTTGTTCCGGTTTCCGTAACACGCGCTCCGGATGTCGGCATAATTGCACCGCTTCCGGTCGTAGAACTCATAACGCCCGTGCCGTTTGTACTGGAAGAGCCGCCGGAAGTTACCGTCCCCGTACCGTTATTGTTGATCCCGCTGCTGCCGGAAGGCATCACTGCTGTAGGCGTGGGAGCCGGTGTGGGGGTTGGGGTAGGGGCCGGTGTGGGAGTAGGAGTCGGCATAGGAGTAGGAGTGGCTTCCGGTTCCTTGACGGAAACATTCACCCTGCTCGTCCATGCCTCCTGCCCGTCTGCGTTGGTAAAGCGGCACTGGAACTGCCATCCGTTGATCTTCTGATTCAGGGAATTGATATGCAGTGTTGTTTCCAGCAGATTTCCTCTGTTCTCTGTAACAGCAAAACTAACCCCATCAATCTGGTTGCCGACCTGGTCGATGGGTATCGACTGGGCTGTCGCAGGGGAGATTGCAAACCACTGGTATCCCGTTGCATTGCTGGCACGGGCAATGAAGGAAGTGGACGTTCCTTCTTCTCTGTCGGCTTCACTGGTCGGATCTTTCTCGATTCTGGGCAGAGCATTGGAGTAATTGGTGATGTATTGTGTGATCGTATTGGCCGAAGCACCATCCAACGGGCCACCCTGCAGTGTACCTGACCCGGTAGAAGGAGAAGAATACTGAGATACAGTTATTTCCGTTCCGGGGTTCTCAGGCAGAATGATACCACTGATCGTTGAAGGGGGGGCTCCAACTGAGGAGGAATCTCCTGAGATATAAAGCGGCGGCATATCACTTGCAAAAGCCGCAGCTGTAAACAAAATACATCCTGCTATACAAAGAGCAAAAAATACAGATAAGATTTTTTTCATTTTCATCAATTTGATCCTCCAATCTGCATACATAAAATTATGTTAACACATTTTGAAAGAGAGTACAAGAGGTTTTTATGAACAATTTGGAAAAGTATTTCCCTTGATAGTTCAAAAGAACTCGTAATGCACCGAATCCTCAATTCGCGATTTACGAGTTCTTTAAGATATGTTGCTAAAGCTCTACTGTACAAATGCCGCTAATTCTTCCACCGTTTTAAAATAATAACGGCAGTTGGAACGCATAAAGGATTCAATCTCCGGGATATCATTCGACCAGCCGACGGCTGCAAAATCCACTCCGACTTCTCGGGCCATATCATATCCAGGTTTCAAATCATCGATCATCAGAACTTCCGACGGCTGAAGAGAAAACTTTTCAAGCAACTGTTCCATCGGCCAGGCATTCGGTTTGCGATGTTCGGGCGGCTCTTCCCAGCCGTAGACCAGATCCGGTTCCGGCAAACCATTGGCTTTAAAATCCCGCAGAATGTTGTATTTCATAGAGTGGGAAATTACACAGACCTTTCCACCCTCTGCTTTCTGGCGGACCATTATCTCGCGGATGCCGGGATACGCCACCGGAATATGATTTTTGACATAATCCAGCCAAAACTGCACTTCCAGATCCAGCTGCTCGTCCGTCATGCCATATTCCTCCCGACACATTTCTATAAAGCCGGGAGAAAAGTTTTTCAGGAAATATTCTTCCAACGAGCAGGTGCGATCAGGATAATAGACCTTCAAAAACTCCAAAAAAGCCGGGTGGTGAATCGTGGCCGTACTGTTGACGGTCGTATCATCGTGATCCCAAACCAGACATTTGTATTTCATAAGCCGCTCAATAAAAAGTGGCAACTTCTGGATCCGGTGCCGGAACAGCTGTATGGGAAATATACGAGAGCACAGGACCTTTACGCTTATAAGCCATATGGAAGCGGAAGTTGATCTTTGCGGTAAGGCGGATCCATGTGTTGTCCGGAATATTCGATGCATCTTTGATCTGACAGACAAGAGCAGCAAACTGAATATCAGCTGCACAGCAGGTCATCACATGGCGGCCGACAACCATACTCCCTTTGGGGATTCGTTCACGGCGCAGTGCCCGGCAGGTAAATGAAACTGTCTTGTTTTCATATTTTTCGGGTTCTTCCGTCATATCACGGTACCACAGTGCATAATCTTCATCTCCGATCTCTACGACCGGTGCTTCAAGATCAAAGGGAAGCGGATCTTCAATGTCATCATACACCACATTGCCTTTGGGATCTTCATAGGCAATGTCTGCACGGCGAGAAGCCCCGCGTACGATCTTGTGGAATTCCATCTTATCCATTGACGGCAGAAAGCGGTTGAATACCACAAGCTCACAGCTTTTCAACTTATCGTAGACCAACTGCCGCATATTCGCGTTGTAGGTAAGAAATGTACCCGCATCGGCAAACATAAACTCCTGATAGACCGCCCAGTCATCCGGCATAGCACTGTAAAGATCGTCCAGCATCCACATGCCGTTATACTCCAGCACACAGCGCTCAGCACGCGTTTCCTTCTGCCATTTTAAAAGATTGGCCCGGGTCAGATCAGAGATGTCCCCAACAGTGCGAATGGTGACACTGCGGTCGGCAAACTGATCCGGTTCATATTCCTCTTCACCCTCTTCACAGACAAGAAGAAGCGTTTTTTCTCCGTTACAGAACCGCTTATCTTCCAACGTCTCCTGAATAAAGCGAGTCTTCCCCGCCTCCAGGAATCCCGTAAACAGGTAGACCGGGAAATCTTTTACTTCATTCAAGGCTGAACAGCTCCTTCAGGGCAGAATGATCAATCTTTGAACCGATCACACAGAATCGGCCTGTAACAGCAGGTGCTCCAATTCGGATATTCTTCTCTTCCGGCACATAGTCAAAATAAATCCACTGGCCGTCTTTTCCGTTTACGAAGCCTTTGGCACGCAAAATAATGCCGTATTTTGCCTCATCGGAAAGCTTATCAAGAATGGCTGAGATCTCATCAGAGGTAAATTTCCGCGGTGTTTCCATGCCGAAAGAATCAAAGATTTCATCTGCGTGGTGATGATGGTGATGATGCTCATGTTCATGCTCACCCTCTTCTTCATCGTCATGATGATGGTGATGCTCGTGCTCATCTTCGTCTTCATCGTCATGATGATGGTGATGGTGCTCGTGCTCGTGCTCATCTTCATCGTCATCGTCATGATGATGGTGATGATGGCAGGAGCACTCCGGATCGTCACATTCCTCTTCGTCATGAGCATGAGCATGCTCATGGGCAAGTTCTTCCATGGCATGCTTCAGCCCGTTTTCTTCCATGGCAGTGCGAATCTGTTCTCCGGAGATCTGATCCCAGGGAGTCGTGATCATCCCGCAGTCAGGATTCAGTGTACGCAGCATCTCTACTGCCTCCAGTGTTTTTGCATCATTCCCGGTGTCTGTACGGCTGAGGACAATCAGGTCTGCATGAATAACCTGATCATTAAAAAATTCACCAAAATTGCGCATATACATCCTGCACTTGGAAGCATCGACAACCGTTACCTTTGCACCGATTTCAATGCCATCAACAGAGCTGACAGCCTTGGCCACATCTGAGAGTTTTCCCACACCGGAAGGCTCTATTACGATGCGATCAGGCGTGTAGGTTTCAACAACCTGCTGCAGGGCTTTACGGAAGTCCCCGACCAGCGTACAGCATATACAGCCGGAGTTCATCTCAGTGATCTCTACACCGGCATCCTTCAGAAAACCACCGTCGATAGCAATATCTCCAAACTCGTTTTCAATCAGGACCAGCTTCTCACCCTTATAGGCTTCCGCTATCAGTTTACGGATCAATGTGGTCTTTCCCGCTCCCAGAAATCCAGAAAATATATCTGTCTTTGTCATATTATGGTAACCTTCTTATGTTTATTGAATTGTGTTTACTGTTTTGCGTAAATTATTTTCTGTTTATTATTCTATGTTTACTTAACTATGTTAATTCAACTTTATTTACATATCATACTACTTTTCAGCATCAGATCAGCAAAGCTGCGAACCTGAAGGCACGCTGTCATCCAGCATAATCAGATGCAACTCTTCTTTGCCGTTGACTTCTTTCACAGCCGAGAGGAGCATTCCGTTGGATTCCAGTCCCATCATCTTGCGCGGCGGCAGGTTGAGAATCGCAACAACAGTCTTTCCAACCAGTTGCTCGGGCTCATAGAATTTATGGATTCCGGAGAGGATCTGACGCTCTTTACCGCTGCCGTCATCCAGTGTGAACTTCAGCAGTTTCTCAGACTTTTTAACAGCTTCACAGGTGAGGATCTTGCATACGCGCATATCACATTTTGCAAACTCATCGATCGTCACATCCGGGAGGACCGGAGGTGTTTTCGGACCTTCCGCCGCTTTCTTCATTTCCTCAAGTTCAGCTATCGCCTTGTCCAAGTCAATCCGCGGGAAAAGCGTCTCTCCTTTATGGACGGTTACATCTGCAGGCAGTACGCCATACACATCTGCCTTTTCCCATGTGCACATCTCCGATACGGCGCCGATCTGGGCAAACGCCTTTTCACAACTATCCGGGATAAACGGAGTGAGTAGAATAAGCGCAGCACGCAGAGCCTCCAGCAGATTATACATCACAGTGGCAAGACGCTGTTTTTTTGCTTCATCTCTGGCAAGCACCCAGGGTGCTGTTTCATCGATGTATTTGTTGGCACGCTGGATCAGTTTAAAGACCTCTTCCAGCGCAAAATGCGGATGGAAGGCGTCCATGTGGGCGGCGTAGGCCGCTTTTGTGGAACGGATCAGTGAGAGGAGTTCTTCATCCGATCCATCCGGCTCTTTCTCTGCCGGAAGGGTACCGCCGAAGTACTTCTCCACCATGGCAGTGGTCCGGGAGACGAGATTTCCCAGATCGTTTGCCAGATCCATATTGATGGTGTTGATAAGGAGTTCATTGGAGAAATTGCCATCAGAACCAAAGGGGAAGGTACGCATCAGGAAGAAACGCAGAGCATCTACCCCGAACTTTTCTGCAAGAACATAAGGATCAACTACATTGCCTTTGGATTTGCTCATCTTACCGCCGTCGATAACGAGCCATCCATGACCGTAAACTTTCTTCGGAAGGGGGAGACCCAGACTCATCAGCATGGCAGGCCAGATGATGGAGTGGAAACGAACGATTTCCTTCCCTACAACATGCACATCTGCCGGCCAGTATTTTTCGAAATCATCATAGGTTTCATTAAGATATCCGAGAGCCGTAATGTAGTTAGACAATGCATCGACCCAAACATAAACCACATGGCCCGGATCAAAATCCACCGGAATGCCCCAGGTGAAACTGGTACGGGATACGCAAAGGTCCTCCAGACCCGGCTTGATAAAATTGTTGACCATCTCGTTGACACGGGAGGCTGGCTCCAGGAAAGTCCCGGATTCCAACAGATCCTGTACAGGCTTTGCATACTTGGAGAGGCGGAAGAAGTAGGCCTCCTCCTCGGCATAGTGCACTTCGCGGCCGCAGTCAGGACATTTGCCGTCGACCAACTGGCTTTCCGTCCAGAAACTCTCACACGGCGTGCAGTACATTCCTTTGTAAGCACCTTTATAGATATCGCCATTCTCATACATCTTTTTGAAGATCTTCTGAACGGATTCTACATGATAATCATCGGTGGTGCGGACAAAACGATCATTGGAGATGTTCATCAGCTTCCAAAGATCCAGAATGCCCTTTTCTCCAGTCACGATGTTGTCTACAAACTGCTGGGGGGTAACGCCGGCAGCTTTGGCTTTTTCTTCTATCTTCTGGCCGTGTTCGTCGGTACCGGTAAGGAACATTACGTCATACCCGCACAGCCGTTTATAACGGGCAATCACATCGGTGGCCGTAGTGCAATACGCATGTCCTATGTGCAGCTTATCTGACGGATAGTAGATCGGCGTAGTGATGTAAAATGTTTTTTTCTTTTCGTTTCTGTCCATGATCTTCTTCCTTTATTTTACAAATTTACTGAAAAAGCATAATCAGCCGTGGTTATAATAGGTATCCATCGCATAGCCTGTGGAGATCTTCGGGTTGATGATTTCATCCAGGACCAGTTCCCCTGTTGCGGCGTTGTAAACTTCACGGTGTGTGAGAGTTCGCATTCCTGCCCCCAGTCCATCTTCGAAGGCATAACGCTCATGGGTAAATTTGATCTTATATCCGGTGCGGTCCGGATAAGAGGGCTCGATCACGCGGTCATAATCCAGCATCCAGTAATAGGTGTTGTCGAATTCAACCGGCATGTAGTCATCTTCCTCCAGAGTTCCCCAGATCTCAAAAGTGACCGTCTTCAGGTCTTCCGTCTCTTCGGTGTAGCCGATGATCTTGATCGGGTAGTTCTTGCTGTTTTTAAACTTCAGATCCATCACGTTGCCGCCATCTTCCGGAATAGTGACAGTGGCATCCGTCCCAACTTGGATATAATTGACCGGATAGATATGCGCCGTGCGCTCCACAGTTTCCAGAAACGCGTAGATGCTGGCGCAGTAGAGCGTGGAGGAAACCTGACAGGCACCACCGCCGATTTCATCCTTGACACCATCTTCTCCGACACCTGTATAGGCCGGTGCCGGCAGGAACCCGGCTTCCTCCGTTCGGGCGCCGACAGTCTCATTATAGGAGATCACGTCGCCCGGATAAAGGACAGTGCCGTTGATCTTGGAGGTTGCAAGGCGCACATTGCTGCATCGGTTGGCAGTGGAGTTGGTATATTTTGTGGTCATGGCACCAAGCAGATCATGGTACAGCATGCCCTGGAGGCCTTCTGCCGTCGTTGCCGGATAGGTAACAGAGATTGGCAGCGTGATCGTTTCTCCCGGCTGGGCAGCCGTCCAGGCAGCCTTCGCGCCTTCCACGTCAAACCATACCCCGACTGTTTCCGGAATCACCGTAAAGCGGCCGTCATCAGAGAATCTGGCATCGACAGGGTCTGCCGCCAGTTCCGCATAGATCGCATCAAAAGCCGGCATGACCGGCTGTGCGGAAAGCTGGGTAAAGGTCAGTTCTCTGTCTCCGTTCAGGGCAGACTGTGTAATGGCTTCAAACAGTGCACGCGAATCCAGCTTCATGCTGCCCTGGCCTTTGGGAACAACCAGTTTTTCTCCGGGAAGATCCACCACATAAGGTTCCTCGCCCAGAGAAGACGTCAGTTTTTCTTCCAGTTCCGAAGCTTTCTGCTGCAGATAGGCCGTATTGAGGGAAGTGTGGATCCGGTTGACGTCCGCATGGCTGAAAAAGCTCTCGACGTAGGCAATCAGGCCTTCCAGAAAGCTTCCGTCCCGCCCGTAAGAACAGGCTGCATTGAGGGCATCCTCCAGGCTCATAACCGTTCCGGCTTCTGTAGGATCAACTTCCACCGAGACGTTATTGTATGTATTTACAACAAGCGCTGCCGCTGCACGTTCCTCCCAGCCGCCTGCAAGAAGAGCCGCTTTCGTCTCTTCTCTCGTCAAAGAGCCCACCGCGATATCGTCCACGAAAACATTGGGGAGGTTTTTATCGCTCGTTGCGATCTTTCTGCCGGCATAAATCACTCCGGTGATCGCCAAGGCCAGAATCAGCAGGAAAATGATCAGCGCGATGGTGCCCTGACGTCTTTCCTGAAAATGCCGTCTGTCATAAGCGGCTTTTTCCAGGCGGCGCGTCTCCCGGATCTCTTCCCGTTCGCGCAGCTTTGCCTCTCTGTCCGCATCG
The DNA here is from genome assembly GCA_017432615.1 of Oscillospiraceae bacterium. Lineage (GTDB taxonomy): Bacteria > Bacillota > Clostridia > Oscillospirales > Oscillospiraceae > Limivicinus. The sequence continues at coordinate 14,275 of JAFRIV010000022.1, read as the reverse complement.
CGCTCATTCAAAGCGCGGCGGCGGGCTGCTTCCTTTTCGGCAATAGCAGCCTCTTTTTCCTGCTGTCTGCGGCGGCGTTTTTCGGCGCGTGCGTCTTCCTTCACCGGGAGACTGTTCTCCCCGGTGTCAGCGCGGTGTGCACGGGGCGGTTTTTCCGTTTGCGCTTCGCTGTTTACACGGCGAGGTCGCGTTTCCGTCTTCTCCTCTGCCGGTACACGGCGTCGTACAGGGGCGGCTCCTTCTCCGGTTGTGCGCCGGCGGGCCGCGGTACCTGCTGCGGGGCGCTGCTGCATCTGAGAACGGCGGCGTGGAGATCGGTTTTCTTCCCGGCGGGCCTGCTCAGCAGCAAACACTTCGTCAATAGACGGCCGACCCGGCACAGTTTTGGGAGCTTCGGGCACCGCATCGTCAGCAGGTTCCTCGACAGGAGGCTTCTCAGGAGGCTGCTCTTCCACAGTTTCTTCCGGGGCTTCCACGAAACCTTCCTCTTCTGCAGGAGGCACCGGTGCTGCCGTATTTTTTCCAGCGTCACCGCCGTCGCTGCCGGCTTCTATCCCGAATTCTTTCAGAATTTCGTCAAAATCAAATTCCATTCGCCCTCATTAAGCTCCCTTCGTCACTTTTTGGTACATTTCCTTAAACAGTTCCTCTTCGCTGGGGGGCATTTCCGTTTTTTCTTCCGCATCAAACAGTTCGCTGAGCCAGGGGGTATTCTCGATCCGCCCGCTTGCCTGAACTTCCAGCAGGATGCTGATGAGCTGGTTGGACAGCAGATAACCCGGCACCGTAAAATGCCAGCGTTCCCCGTTCGGCACAGTCCAGCCCTTGTCGGCAAAGATCTTCAGGGTCTTCTCGATCGGCTTCCAGTCAGACTGGCAGAGCAGGCGGTAGTCATGTTCCGAAATGCCGCGGGAAGTGCGCATGCCGAGCATCAGATATTCGGCAGCACGTTCCAGCGTATCCAGTTCGTTGTATTCATCGATCAGGCTGGTTCCGCGGCGCACCCCGGTAATATAGGCTTTGAGATCGCGCACAAAGCTGTAGCGCAGATGGCCGATGCAGGAATGTGCCCCGGGACCGAAACCCATATAGTCATCCAGCTCCCAGTATTTCAGATTATGGCGGGAGAGGAAACCCGGCGCGCAGAAATTCGAGATCTCATACTGGTGATATCCGTAATGTTCCAGCATACGGGCGGCATAGGAATACATATCCGCCTGATCATCGTCGCTGGGAAGTGTGGGGGAATTACGGTAGTCCCGGTACATCGGGGTCCCTTTTTCCAGCTTCAGGCCGTAGACAGAGATATGCTCCACATGCAGAGCCACCGTCTGGGCAAGCGTTTTAGCCCAGTCCTGCTTGGTCTGGGTCGGGAGCCCGTACATCAGATCCACGCTGATATTGTCAAATCCCACCGAACGGGCATTGTCAATGGCACGCTTTGCCTGTTCAAACGTGTGGCGGCGGCCGATCATACGCAAAAGATCGTTATCGGTAGCCTGCAGGCCCAGCGAGATGCGGTTGACGCCCTCGTCATGCAGAAGCTTCAGAGCGTTATAACTGGCGCTGTCGGGATTGCACTCCACCGTGATTTCGGCATCCCGGCGCACGTTGCCGTTGAGTTTGAGCTCGTCCAGAATGCCCGCGATGCGGTCAGCCCCATAGAAACTGGGCGTACCGCCGCCGAAATAAATGGTGTCCACCTCATAATTCTTGATGGAATGGGAGGATTCGGCAATATGATCCAGAAGGGCATCCTGGTAGTCCGGCATCAGGTGCTCACAGCCTGCGAGTGAGTAAAAATCGCAGTAGGAGCACTTGCTGGCGCAGAACGGTATGTGAATATAGATCCCGAGTTGTCTGTCCGGCATAGATCAGAACAGATCTGCGATCTGCTTGGTGAAGGATGCGGGATCTTCGATCTCAACGCCGGCCATCAGTTTTGCAAGGGTATTGAGGATCTTCGCAATGCCGGCGGCCTTTTCTTTGTCTCCGTCGTTCCAGGCCGTCTGCAGTGCTTTGAACATGGCGTTGTCCGGGTTTACTTCCAGGACGCGGGTAGCCTTGATGCTGCGCATCTCCTGGTTGGGCCCGTGCTGGAAATACTTCTCCATCTCCAGCGTGATGCCGCCTTCGGTAGTGAGAGCACTGGGCTGTGTAGCGAGTTTGCCGGACAGGCGCACCTTGGCCACTTCTTCTCCGAGGGATTCCTTCACGAAGTCCAGCAGGTCCTTGCTCTCGGTGTTGCGCTCTTCCACCGCCTTTTTCTCTTCTTCCGTCTCAAAACCGAGATCTTCCGTCACCACGTTGCAGAATTTTTTGCCTTCATAGTCCATCAGTGTCTGCACCACCATCTCATCCAGAGCACTGGTGAGATAAATCAGCTCATACCCGCGGGAGCGAACTTCCTCGCACTGCGGGAGAGACATGGCATGTTTGACGGTGTCCGCCGTGGCATAATAAATGGCCTTCTGGCTTTCGGGCATATTGGAAACATATTCCTTCAGCGTGAGCTGACGGTCTTCCGAGGTGTAGAACAGCAGGAGATCCCGCAGGAAATCCTTCTGCATGCCGTATTCCTCGCAGACACCGGCTTTCAGATGAATGCCAAAGTTCTTGAAGAACTCCTCATACTTCGGCCGGTCTTCCTTCTGGAGCTTCTCCAGTTCGCCCTTGATGCGCTTTTCGATATTCTGGCCGATGATCTTCAGCTGACGGTCATGCTGCAGGATCTCACGGGAGATATTCAGAGACAGGTCGGGCGAATCCACCACGCCCTTGACAAACTCAAAATAGTCATGGGTGAGTTTTTCGCACTTCTCCATGATCATCACGCCGTTGGAGTAGAGGGTGATGCCCTCGCGGTCCTCCCGGATGAGATACATCTCGTCCGTCTCACCGGGAACAAAGAGCATCGCCTTGTAGGAGACCTGCCCTTCGGCATTGATGCGCACGAGGGCGCAGGGATCCTTCTGGGCGTGGAACTTTTCCTTGTAGAACTTCATGCAGTCCTCATCCGAGACCTCGCTCTTGCTGCGCTGCCAGATGGGGATCATGGAGTTGATCGTCTCGTTTTCGGTGACGGTCTTATAGTCATATTTTGCCGAGCCGTCTTCATTCTTCTCCCCGGTGTCGAAGCGTTCGGAGCGCTCCACATCCATGCAGATCGGCCAGCGGACATAATCGGAGTACTTCTTGATCAGAGAGCGGATCTTCCAGGTCTCCAGATAAGTGCTGTAGTCCTCATCTTCGGTGTCCGGCTTGAGGTGCATGATCACATCGGTACCGGCAGAGGGGCGCGTATCCTCAGTGACGGTATAGCCGTCAGCCCCGGCGCTGTACCACCTCGTGGCCGTCTCCTCGCCGTAGCGGCGGGTGAGCACGGTGACCTCGTCCGACACCATGAAGGCGCTGTAAAAGCCCACGCCAAACTGGCCGATGATATTCAGTTCCTCGTCCTTCTTCTCTCCCAGTTCGCTTTTGAAAGCGTAAGAACCGCTCCTGGCGATAACTCCCAGGTTGTTCTCCGCTTCCTGCTGCGTCATGCCGATGCCGTTATCCCGCACGGTAATGGTGCGTGCTTCCTTGTCGAGAATCACGTCGATCCGGAAATCGTCCCGGTTGAGGCCGACCTGATCGTCCGTCAGAGACTGGTAGCAGAGCTTGTCGATGGCGTCGGACGCGTTGGAAATGATCTCCCGCAGGAAGATCTCCTTGTTCGTATAAATGGAATTGATCATGAGATCAAGCAGGCGCTTGCTCTCCGCTTTAAACTGTTTTTTTGCCATGATAATCCGAATTTGCCTCCTTGCCGGATCAGAAAACCGGCATTTATTCATCAACTTTTCTATTATACCCGCAGATGCCCCGAAATTCAACGGCTTTTTGTTTATTTACATATATTTAACAAAAAGCAAACCACGGTTTTGATTGATTATTCGCCTGATGCTTGGTATAATATTTTAGTTTATGGCGCAGATTTGTCAAAGCGATGATTGAGAGGGCTGACTATGAACATAACCAGAGAAAACCTGCTGCCCGGGGTATATCTCACCCATATCGGGACGGATAAATTCAAAATTGCCTCGCTGAGCATTTCCTTTCTGGCTCAGCTGAGGCGGGAGACGGCGCCGGGCAACGCTCTGATCCCCAATGTGCTCTGCCGCGGCAGCACCCACTATGACGATATGGAAAAACTGAGCCGCCGGTGCGACGAACTGTACGGCACGGCCATTTCCCCGCTGGTACGGCGCATCGGAGAGATCCAGACGCTGGGCATCACCGCCAGCTTTCCGGAATCGGTATTCCTGCCCGCCGGAGAAAACGTGACGCAGGACGTGATCGCCCTGATGAGTGAGATCCTGCTGGAGCCTTCCACCCGCGGCGGACTGCTGCGTGAAGATTATGTAAACAGCGAACGGGATAAACTGGCCGAAGCGATCCGCAGCCGGATCAACAACAAGGCGCAGTATTCCCTGATCCGCTGCATTGAAGAGATGTGCTGCTTTGAAGACTATGCCGTGGCGCGCCTCGGAAATCTGGAGGAGTGCCGCGAGATCCGCTACCGGAAGCTGACGCGGCAGTATCAGCAGGTACTGTCCTCCTCCCCGGTAGAGATCTGCTACTGCGGCAGGGAAACGCCGGAAAAGATCGCGGAGTGCCTGCGCTCAGCCCTCAGCACGCTCCCCCGGGGCGAGATCGATTATGAGATCGGCACGGACGTGCGCATGAATGCGGTGGAGGATGATGTCCGCCGGGTAACGGAGACGATGGATGTCAACCAAGCACGTCTGGTGATGGGGTTCCGTCTCGGAGAAGTCATGGAAGAGCCGGACAGAGCCACTCTTTCCATGTTCAACACCGTATTCGGCAGCGGCGTGACTTCCAAGCTGTTTGTACATGTGCGGGAAAGGCTGCAGCTGTGCTATTCCGTTGCCTCGATCGTTGATGTCCATAAGGGGACGCTTTTCGCTGCGGCCGGGATCGACGCCTCCAAGGCCTCCGAAGCGGAAGCGGAGATCCTCCATCAGCTGCAGGAAGTCCGGGACGGGAATATTACCGATGAAGAACTGGAATATGCCAAGGCCGGGATCCTTTCGGACCTGACCGCCATGCTTGACAGCCCCGGTGCGATGGAGAGCTTCTTCTTCAGCAACGCGATCGACGGCTCTGACCTCACCCCGGAGGAATACGCCGTGCGTGTGCGCGAGGTGACGAAGGAGGATGTATCCGCTGTGGCCAAAAGCATTGTGCCGGATCTTTTCTATCTGCTGAGAGGAGAGGACAAATGAGCGTGACGATAGAAAAAATCAACTACCCGAGCGTGGGAGAGACTGTTTATACCGGGATGCTGGGCAACGGGCTGAAGATCTACGTGATCCCGAAGCCGGGTTTCTCCTCGGCCTACGCCGCCTTTGCCACCCACTACGGCGGAGCCATGCGCCGCTTTGCCGTCGGCGGGGAGATGATCGATACCCCTGCCGGCGTGGCGCACTTTCTGGAACACAAGATGTTCGACATGCCCGACGGCAGCAATGCCCTGACGCTGTTTTCGCAGAACGGGGCCGACCCGAATGCCTTCACCTCCTCCGACATTACCTGTTATCACTTCAGCTGCACAGAGGGATTTGAGGAGAACCTGCGCCTGCTGCTCTCCTATGTCTCCACCCCGTATTACACCCCGGAGACGGTGCAGAAGGAACAGGGCATCATCGGTCAGGAGATCCGCATGGGGGACGATTCCCCTGCGCGGTGCATCTACTACAATCTGCTCTCCCTGCTGTATGACCATCATCCCATCCGGGAAGCGGTGGTGGGCACGGTGGAGAGCATTGCCGGGATCACCGACGAGACGCTCTATGCCTGCCACAAGGTATTTTACGCCCCCTCCAACATGGTGCTGTGCGTGGAAGGGGATGTTGATCCGGAGCTGGTCTTTTCCGTGGCGGAGGAAATGCTGCCGAAGGAGCGGCGTCCCATCCCCCGGGCCGATTACGGTGCGCCGGAGGGGCTGCTGCCTCTGCAGACGCGAAAGGAAGAGCGCATGAGCGTCGCCGTGCCGGAATTTCTGATGGGCATCAAGATCCGGGACGAAGTACCCTCCGAAGAGGAAGGCGGGATGTGTACGCGGCTGCACCGGAGGCTCGTGGCCTCCCTTGCCCTGCGGATGCTGTTCGGCAACTCCTCCCCGCTCTATACCCGTCTGTATGCCGACGGCACCCTGACGCAGGATTTTGATTTTGACACCGATTATTCTGCCGGGACGGCCATCGTGCTGATCGGGGCTGAGGCGACGGATGTGGACAAAGCCCTGGAGGAAGTGCATGCAGAGATCGCCCGCATTGCCCGGGAGGGATTCGACAGAGCGTATTTTGAGCGTATCCGCAAGGCGATGATCGGTGGAAGGCTCCGCGCACTGGAAGATTTTGACAATGTGTGCGTCACCCTGGCGCAGGACTGGTTTGACGGCTTCTGCACCTTTGACCTGATGGACCTGTTCTGGGAAGTAACCTGTGACGAGTGCACCCGGTGGGTGGCGGAAAACCTGATCCCCGAGCGGTGCGCGGTGTCCGTGCTGCTACCCCTCGGGGACAAGGCATGACGGCTCTTCCGGATCTGATCGGCCGGGACAGCCCCATCTGCTTCCCGATGCTGGGCGGTGCCGTGCTGGACCCGCCCGCCTCCGTGACCCTGCTGGGCCGCACGGTGTATCTGTACGGGATCGTGATCGCCCTCGCCTTTGCCCTGGGCATTCTGTGGTGTGCCCGGCACGCCCCCGCCTTCGGGATAGAGAGCGACCGGGTGTACGACGTGTTTTTGTGGATGCTGCCTGCCGCCATCCTCGGGGCCAGGCTTTACTATGTGCTGTTCCGGCTGGACTATTACCGCGCCCGCCCGTCGGAGATCTTCGCGGTGTGGGAAGGCGGCCTGGCCGTTTACGGCGGCGTCCTGGCGGGGATCGCCGCAGTCCTGCTGGTCTGCCGCAGAAAGCAGATCCCCCCGCTTGCCATGCTGGATCTCCTTGCCCCCGCGGTGCTGCTGGGGCAGGCCGTCGGGCGCTGGGGCAATTTTTTCAACCGGGAAGCCTTCGGGCGGGAGACGGACATCTTTTGCCGCATGGGGCTAACTGCCGTCACCGGGGAGACGGTGTTCGTTCATCCCACATTTCTCTATGAAAGTATATGGAATGCAGCGGGATTTCTGCTGCTCGGCACGCTTCTGCGCCGCGGAAAGCGCCGGTATAACGGGCAGTTTACGGCGCTGTACTTTCTCTGGTACGGTACGGGACGGTTTTTCATTGAAGGGCTGCGGACCGACAGCCTGCTGCTGCCGGGCACGGGGGTGCGCGTCTCGCAGGTGCTCTCGGCGCTGCTGGCCGTTTTCGGGGCGCTGGTTTTGATTCGAAAAAGACATGAATGATCGCTCTTTTCTAAAAAAATACGGAGCTCTTGCACTGGTGCTCGTGCTGTGCGCAGGCGTTTTCTGTCTGTTCGGCATGCGCAAGACGGGGCTGTTCGTCGACGAGGTGTATACCTACGGTCTGTCCAACAGTGCCTATGCCCCCTTTCTCTACGATGTGAAAGGCGGGGATCTGCACGATGTGCTTTTCACCCGCTCGGAGGCCGAGGATTACCTGACCGTCCGGGACGACGGGTTTTCCTTCGCTTCGGTCTACTACAACCAGACGCGGGATGTGCATCCCCCTCTCTATTATGAACTTGTCCATCTGGTCTCGTCGGTGTTTCGGGGCAGCTGCTCCAAGTGGATCGGGCTGGGCATCAATCTCTGCTTCTACCTGCTGACACTTCTGGTGCTCTACCGCCTGGCACTGCTCGCCTTTGACAACACTGCAGCCGCAGCTTCCGCGGCGGGGCTGTACGGTCTGAGCCGCCTCGCGATCTCCGACGGGATGATGATCCGCATGTACATGATGCTGACGTTTCTCACCGTTCTTTTCGCCCTGCGCTGCCTGCAGTTTCTGCGCATGCCCGACAGGCGCGGCGGAGCCGTTTCCGTCACGGCCGTGCTTCTGTCGGGGCTTCTGACCCAGTATTACTTCGTGTTTTATGCGTTTTTCCTATGTGTGGCGGTGGATCTCGTGCTGCTGTGCCGGAAGGATCTCCGCGCCTTCGTGCGCTTCAGCCTTGCCGCCCTGGCAGGGGTGGCGCTGGCGGTGGTGCTTTTCCCCGCCTGCCTGCATCAGATCTTTCGCGGCAACGGAGAGGTCGTGGGCGGGACAAGCGTGACGGATAATTTAAAGAACACTGCCCAGTATCTCCCCCGTATCCGGTATTTCCTGCAGGCACTGCAGCAGATGGCCGCCGTTAAATGGGTGCTGTTCGGCGCGCTTGTGCTGCTTCTGCTGCTTCTGCCGCGCCTGCTGCGCGGCGGGAAGGGCAAGGGGATCTCTTTCGACGTACTGACCCTGCTCGTACCGGTGCTGCCCGCTTTTGCGGCAGTCGCCATCCTCTCTCCGGTACGGGAATTCCGGTATCTCTATAATCTGGGGCCCTTCCCTGCACTGGCTGCAGGCTGGCTGCTGGCCGCGCTTTTCCGGGCTGCGGAAGATCTCCCCGGGCGTGCCGTACGGGAATACGCCGCAGCGGCACTGTGCCTGTGCGCCGCCCTTTTCAGTGTCCGCCAGGCTCCGCCGGACAATCTCTTCCCGGAGATGCGGCGATATGACGAAGCCATTGCGCCCTACACCGGAGACAAATGCATTTATCTGACCGATGGCTACTATGCCCCGGAGACCCAGGATCTGCTGCAGCTGCGGCAGTTTGAAAGCTTTTTTATCACGGGCAGCACCGCCTCCCCTGAACTGCTGGAGTATCTGGGAGATGCGGAGGAGGTCGTTGTGTATATCGACACCGGCCCCTTCTGGTCCAGCGGATACGATGAGGAAGAAATGCTGGCGCTTCTGGAAAAGGATGCCGGCGTACAGAGCCGGGAACTGCTCTACCGGTATGACCTCGACGGCCTCGGCGGGCTGAGCGTAACCTATCTTGTGAGGAGATAACAGCTATGATTTCAGTGATCATCCCTGCCTTCAGGGAAGAAAAAATGATCCGGCAGACGGCAGAGACCATTGCCGGCATCCTGCAAAGGGAAGCGATCCCTTACGAACTGCTGTTCATAGACGACGGCTCGACCGACGCCACCTGGCAGGAGATACAGGCGGCATCCGCGCGTGACGACAACGTGCGCGGCATCCACTTCAGCCGAAACTTCGGCAAGGAAGCGGCCATGTTTGCCGGACTTGAAAAGGCACGGGGAGACTGCTGCGTCGTCATCGACTGCGACCTGCAGCACCCGCCCGAGAAGATCGTGGAGATGGTGCGCCTGTGGGAGCAGGGCTACGAAGTGGTGGAGGGCATCAAGGAAGACCGCGGCGAGGAGACCGGTGCACACCGCTTTGCCGCAAAAAGCTTCTACGCCCTGATCAGCCGGGCGGTGGGCTGGGATATGTCCTCCGCGTCTGACTTCAAGCTGCTGGACCGCAAGGTAGTGGACACGCTCAACGCCATGCCGGAGCGCAACGTGTTCTTCCGGGCGCTGAGCTACTGGGTCGGTTATAAGAAAACGGAAGTCACTTACCGCGTACAGGAGCGCACCGTGGGAGAAAGCAAATGGTCCACCCGGGCGCTGATCCGTTACGCCATCACCAACATCACCTCCTTCTCGGCCGTGCCGCTGCACAGCATCACCCTGCTGGGGATCCTGATGTTGGCCATCGCGGTGATCTTCTCTCTGATCACGCTGGTGCAGAAACTCAGCGGGCAGGCGGCGGAAGGCTTCACCACGGTGATCCTGCTGCTGCTGTTTACCGGAAGCCTGGTCATGCTGAGTCTGGGCGTGATCGCCTATTACATCGGGAAAATGTATGAAGAGCTGAAAGGCCGGCCGCGGTACATCATCTCGGAAGAATGCGGAGGAAACAGAAATGATCGATAAAATCAAAGAGCTCCTGGTCAAATACAGGGAGATCATCGTATACGGGATCGTCGGCGTGCTGACGACCATTGTGGCCTGGGGTGTGAAATTCCTGTGGAACTTTCTCTTCTATGCCGGCACCCCGCACCCGACCAATCTGCAGAACCTGATCCTGAGCACCGTGAGCTGGATCGCCGGTGTGGCTTTTGCCTATCCCGTAAACCGCAGATGGGTGTTTCAAAGCAAAAACCCGGAGATCTTCAAAGAAGCCTCCGGATTTGTGGCGTCCAGGATCGCGACCTGGATCCTCGATATCGTTCTGATGCAGCTGCTGGGAAATGTGCTGGGCATCAACGTCTATGCGGCAACTGTCCTGTCCAACATTGCGGTGATCGTGGGCAACTACGTTTTCAGCAAGCTGCTGGTATTCAAAAAAGGGCAGCAGTAAGCCCGTCAGAAAAACAGCATATCTTCCACCAGGAACTGCTCGCCTTCACGCACGACCGTGAGGGCGAGATTTTTTTCTTCCGTTGCGGGCACGCCTTTCGTGCCGACCGTCGTGGTGGTATAGTGCACCACTGCCTGATAGCGCGCATTGGGCAGCTTCTGCAGGGAAGCGACATTACACTTGTCCAGCGTGCAGGAGGAGATCGACCAGTATCCGAAGCTGCCGAAAGCCCCGTGCAGATGCCGCTGCAGAGCTCCGTTGGGCACCACGAGCTTCAGCAGCGCATTATAATTGGGATAGCTCAACCCGCCGAGATCCGCCGAAAAGGTGAGATAGCGGCTTACGAAGTCTTCCGCAAGGGAAGTGATCTCCCTGCGGGTCCCGTCATCGACGGCCAGGTCGGACGCCTCCCCGCCCGGAGTCTGCGCTTCCCGTTCCTCCTTTGTCAGACCGCGGCGCTCCGCATCCGGGATCACGGGAGCAGACCATGCGCCGCTGCCGGACTGTTTTACGATATAACAGGTGGGGATGGGGCGGATCCCGAAGGTGCCTGCCGGGTTGTTGAGATACTTCCCCTTCAGCCACATCTGGGAGGAGTTGCCCCCGTCCAGATTGCAGGCGGAGATGGCCCCGAAACTCAAAAGCAGTTCGGTGCAGTCGGCAAAGGAGGCTCCGAGACAGTTCGGTTCCCGCCCCTCCGCCAGCAGAAAGAGGATCGCTCCGTCCTGCCGCTGGGCAATCACGGTGCGCGGATTCAACAGCCCTACCCAGTAGGCGAAGGCACTCTGCCCGGGGTCACAGGGCTTGCCGTCGGCGATCAGCACCGGGCCGTAACCGACGCCTTCCACAATATTCTTTTCCGTCACTTCCACAGAATTGGAAAGGCCGACCTGCAGCCAGCCGTCGGCATCCAGGCCCGCAAAACCGTTCCCTGCCCCAAGCCAGCCGGCATACATCTCTCCGCTGGTGACTACAAATGTCTCCGGAGTGCTGCCGTCGCCGTTGCCGTCAAAGTCTTCAAATCCGCCGCCGTTCACTGCCGCCACCGCGCCAAAGCTCTCCGCAAAGTCGGCGACCGTATAGCCTTTGCTGTAAAAACGGTCCGGCCGACAGGCCACCGCCACACGGGTAGGATCCAGCACGATCAGCAGATGGCCGGTAAAGGTCTTCCCCCCCACGGGCACAAGGATCAGGCCGTCTCCGTCCTCATCCGTATAGCCCCAGGCGTCCGTCACGCCGGCGCCTGACGCTCCGGCAAAAGGGACTGCCAGCAAAAGCGCAAGACATAAAATGAACCCTGCAAGACGCCTCATTCTTCCCGGCCCTCCCTGTTCATGCCATGCGGCCGTCCGGGCGGGGGCATGCGCATCCAGTCCGCATCGCTGCCCAGCAGGATCTTCAGCAGATAAAGGATAAACAGGATCACCAGGATCGGGATCAGGCAGGAGGTGACGATCATCACCGCCAGCGCCTCGATAAAGTTGTTCAGGGCGCTTTTCACCTTGTCCGCCGCACTGCTGATGGAGCTTCGCACGCCGCCCAGCACACCGCTGATACCCAGCCCGGAAGAGGCATCCTCCCCTGCTTCCAGTTCCTGCGTCACCGCCATGGCACTGTCGATGGTGGCCTGGATGGAGGCGTTATAGGTGTCATCAATCATATCGGATACCTTTACACTGGCCGGGATGACCAGCGCGACCGCGATGCCGAAGATCATCAGCTTGACGGCAATGCGCTTCAGTATCGGCCGGCGCGCGAACACGTTGATCGACAGCAGCACGCATGCTGCCGGGATCAGGATCATAAACGCCGCATATCCGGTGATGGTGGTGAGATACTTCTCCAGATAGATGGCGCTGATCACAATGAGGAAATAGGAACTCAGCTCCGCTAGCTTGTCGGCAATGGGCGTAGCCGCATCTCCCGGCAAAAGGGTTATGGCAGCCGAGGTGGCGGTAGAGGCAGCCGCAAGCTCCAGTACCGTTTTGTTCTTGGCATCCAGTGAGGCGATCGTCCCTGCATGGAACTCCGGCGAAGCCGCAACCTGCGTGATCAGGAAAATCGAAACCAGCGCCAGCACGATGGGCACCAGCGCCTTGAAAAACCGGTTTGCATTGTTTTCGTTCATCTTCTGTCCTCTCTTAAAAAACGGAGGGAGACCGCTCCCCCTCCGTTAAATATCCCTGCCTTCTCTCCATCCGGAGAGCACTTCCGTTTATTTTTTCTTCTTGCTCATGAACAGCAGCGCACCCAGCGCCACTGCCGAAAGCCCCCCGAGGGCGATCCACAGCGCCACATTGGCATCATCCCCCGTCTTGGGAGAATCATAGATAGAGGAGAAGCGAACCGTCATCGTCTGGTTCCTCGCCTGCATCATGTCGTAGGTGACCGTGTACTGGTTGCCGTACTGGACGGTGCGATACCACCCCCCCAGAAGGATGCTGTACACATAATAATTATTCTCGGGATAAAAAGTAAAGGTAAAAGACTGCCCTGGCTCCAGCTTGCCGACCCAGCCGTCATAGACTCTGCTTCCGCCGAGATAAACACTCCCATTTCCCGACATTCTCACCGTTAGATACAGCGGATTGGAGACATATTCCCAATACGGATAGAGAGTTGTTATTTCAGAGATCAAAACGATCTTTGAATTTAAATCATATCTCTTGACACCACCATCAACTACCGACCAACCTGTCTGAGTGTAACCCGGTCTTGTAAAAAGCTGTCCTGCCACTCTAGCATCTGGAGTGTACCATTCTCTTGCTGCAGCGCCTTCTCTCCCATATAAACCCGGTTCATAATCTATCAAATATGAAGCTACAGGCTTAGGAGGGGGATTGCTCCCTTCTGAACCCGGGTCTGGCTTCGGATTAATAATCGTATTCCCATCTGCTTCAAATTGTGCTATAAGATTTCTATCTCTATCAATATCAAAAATTTCATCTTCTTTTATACTTACAATTTTACCCTGATCATTGTCATACCAACCAGTAAAGTGGTAGCCGCTATAAGAATAGACCTTAGCCTGTTGCACCTTGTTCTTTGTTACTGAGTCTATATATTTTTCTCCAACCAGAACCGATCCTGCATTGGAAGGTGAAGCGAGAACATGAATACTGTAAGGAAAATCAGTAGAATTATTTGCGCTTTCATCTCCCGAACCAGATCCTTCACTATTACCTTCAGTGCCAGACTCTCCCTTGGTAGCTTCTGACTCAGTTCCTTCTAGTGAACCCTTTAATTCTCCTTTTGTTTGAACTATAGGTTCTATCTTCAACGTCTCTTGATTATCTTGTTTTTGCTGATTACTATTTTCCTGGTCTTCAATTTCAAGAGAAGAATCTGAGGATTTATCCTTAACAAATTTGGCTGAAAGTGTTCTCCCTTCCCATTCAGTAAAATCTTCTGAAGAAGAAAGGTCATGCCTCTCTGCTCCGTCTACAATCCAACAATCAAATTTATAGCCGTTATTACTATCTGGTATAGCCGAACATGGCAATGTTGAATTGCCATCCTCAGCAGTATACGCTTCTCCCGTAACTATTGTACCACCAGTAGTCTGAATAATTGTTAAAACATGTGCAAACGCATAAGCCCCTGAATTTAATACAATCACGAGTACGATTGCCAGTGCTAACCATTTTTTCATGTGCAAAGCCCTCCTTTGCAGGTGCTTACTTCAATACAGAGTGTAGTATACACGATTATGAAGTGTTTTGCAATGAATTGCTGAAAATAATTGTGCAACAGATGTAGAGTTACAATAGATGTGATACAAAAGGGTATACAAAAGCGATTGAGTTCATTAGAATAAAAGTTACCACACCCATAAACTAATGAAAGGCCTCAATCGCATGAGTATTGTAACACAAAACAGGCGGTATTTACCAC
>JAFRIV010000021.1 GCA_017432615.1 Oscillospiraceae bacterium | reverse complement strand
CATGGAATCCCTGGCACGGCTGTACGAAGTACTCCGAAGGATGCCGTTACTGCTACGTCTACAGACAGGATGAGGCATACGGCAGTTCGGTTTCATCGGAGCAATGCCGCAAAACGCAGAACTTTAATCTGCCTGTGAAAAGGAAGCGTGACGGAAGCTTTAAGGTTGAGCCCGGTTCTCTTGTTATGACTTGTTTTACCTCGGATTTTCTGCTGAAGGATGCGGACGAATGGCGTGGAGAATGCTGGGAAATGATAAAAAGCCGTTCAGACTGTATGTTCTATTTTTTTACGAAGCGAATTGAACGCTTTATGGAGTGCGTTCCGGCAGACTGGGGCGAGGGCTATAACAATGTTATCGTTGGCTGCACCTGTGAAAATCAGGACAGAGCGGATTTCAGACTGCCAATTTTTACAGAGCTTCCGATAAAGCACAAAACGGTAATAATCGGTCCTATGCTTGGCCCCATTGAACTTGAGAAATATCTCAACGGCAGTATCTGTGAGGTGGCCTGCTCAGGCGAGTCGGGCTTAAACGTGCGGCCGCTCGACTATGATTGGGTGCTGGATGTGCGCCGCCAGTGCATGAATAAAGGCGTGCCTTTTCAGTTCCACCAGACCAGGGCATATTTCATAAAAAATGGCAGAATGTACCGTGTCCCGCGCCGTTTCCAAACACTGCAGGCTCGTAAGGCGGATATCGACTACAAAATCGTTGATGGATATATACCGGACATATAAGCTCGGATATAACCCAACGCGTTCACCGCGTTGGAATCAGGCTTTCGATGCGTCGGGTGTGAAGAAGATTCCAAAAGTGAAGGATTTGAACACTGAATATTCGGAACTTCTTTCAGGCAAAAAACAGCCTATGCTGAATACAGAAACTCCGGGATGAGGCTTAGGAACCGGCAGCCGCAGAGAGCAGCCACTTCTCCCTGTTTGCAGCTGAGAGAAGCGAACAAGGCCGTCAAAATGAAAAAGAACCCTGATAATAATGCCGGAAGATGCCCTGTTACAGGTGTCTTCCGGTTCTTTTTTATTGTCTTGAGAAAGAATCCTTTATCTGCTTCAGGAACCTCTCTGCAATAGGCGTGAAGCTCTGGTACTTATTCCAGATCAGAACCATTTTCATTTCAAGGCGCGGCGAAAGCGGCCGAAATACCAGACCGCTTTCCGGGGAGGTGTCGATTAGGTTGTTCAGCGTCAGCAGTATCCCGAGACCTTCCTTTGCAAACATGGAACCATTGTAGGCAAGGCGGAAGGAGCCTTCCAGATGCAGCCGTGAAAACTTTTCCCCTGCCCACGGACGTATATCATTTTCCCAGCTCTGCTCCGAAGTGAACAACGGCAGTCCTGTAAGATCGTCAGCTGTGATGCTGTCCTTCTTTGCAAGTTCAGAATTGACCGGAATTACAGCTCCGAAATAGTCTTCCTCCGGGAACAGGATGGAATGATATTTCCGTTCATCCGGTGTTTCACAGATCACCCCGAAATCCAGCAGTCCCTTATCCAGTTTTTCTGTGACCTGTTCTGTATCCCCGCTGGTGATGTGATATCGAAGATCCGGATAGGTTTCTTTAAAGGAACGGATCTCCCTGGCCAGATACCGGATCTGATAGGACTCTGCCAATCCGAAATAGATATCGCCGCCGGTGAGCTCATCCAGCATCAGGAATTCCTGTTCAATCTTGTCTGCCATGGATACCAGATCCTCCGCCCGGTTTCGGAGAAGCACGCCTTCTTCCGTCAGCGTGATGCTGAAGCTGTGCCGGGTGAAAAGCTTTTTGCCAAGCTCATCCTCTAATGCTTTCAGAGCCTTGGACAATGTAGGCTGCGTTACATGCAGATGCTCTGCAGCACGGGACATATTCTCTTCTCTGGCCACTGCCAGAAAATACCGAAGCGTGCGGATCTCCATGATACGGGTTCCTCCCAAAGTCTTACTGACATGATATGCTGATAATGAATATCATGATATTCATTATAACCATTAGCGAAGCGCTCGTAAAGCCTTTATAATGAAAGCACAGAAAGAAAATGGTTGGGAGAAGGCTGAGATGAAGGAAGAACTGGAAAAGATCCTCGCAAACCTTTCGGATGCCGGATGCGGAAGCAAGGAACTGGAAAAAGCAAAGCAGCTGTACGAAGCCGGAGATGCGGAAGCCATGATCCGCTATTTCCGGAAATGCCGATGCAACCGGATGGAGGAGCTTCACGAAAGCCAGCGAAAAGTGGACTGCCTGGATTTCCTGATCAGGCAGACAGCAAAAAACATGAAATAAGGAGATAAAGACCATGATCAGAAAAGAAGAACTCGTACTCACAAACGAATGGGACAAGACCTTCCCCGGGAGCGAAAAAGTCGATCACAGCAAGGTGACATTTGTAAACCGCTATGGCATTACGCTGGCAGCGGACATGTATGTCCCGAAGAATGCGGAAGGGAAGCTTCCGGCCATTGCGGTCTGTGGTCCGTTCGGCGCGGTCAAGGAACAGTGCTCCGGCCTGTACGCCCAGACGATGGCGGAGCGCGGATTCCTGACAATTGCTTTTGATCCTTCCTTCACCGGAGAGAGCGGAGGCAATGTGCGTTATATGGCCTCTCCCGATATCAACACCGAAGACTTTATGGCGGCAGTGGACTTCCTCTCCCTGAACGGGAGAGTCGATCCGGACCGCATCGGGATCATCGGGATCTGCGGCTGGGGCGGTATGGCTCTCAATACGGCTGCGCTGGATACTCGGATCAAGGCGACTGTGGCGTCCACCATGTACGACATGACCCGTGTGAACGCCAAAGGTTACTTCGATTCCGCCGACAGCGAGGAAGCAAGATACCAGGCGAAGGCCGCCATGTGCGCCCAGAGGCTTGAGGATCTGAAGGCGGGTGAATACAAGCTTGGCGGCGGCGTAGTCGATCCGCTGCCGGAAGATGCACCTTTCTTTGTAAAAGACTACTACGATTATTACAAGACCGGACGCGGCTACCATGCCCGGTCCCTCAATTCCAACGGCGGCTGGAATGTCATCGGCTGCGAGAGCTTCGTCAATCAGCCGATCCTGAAATACAGCAATGAGATCCGCAGCGCCGTCCTTCTGATCCATGGCGACAAGGCACACTCCTGCTACTTCAGCAAAGACGCTTACTCAGATATGATCAAGGACAGCAGGTATGCGGACAACAAGGAACTGATGATCATTCCGGGAGCAGTTCACACCGACCTCTATGACGGCGGCGGGAAGAATGCCATTCCCTTTGACAAGCTGCAAAGCTTCTTTGCAAAATATCTGAAATAAGGAGCGGACCCATGAGTAAAGTACTAGTGATCTCCACGAGCCTGCGGGCAAAGAGCAATTCAGACATTCTGACAGAAAGACTGATCAATGGTGCTCAGGACGCCGGACATGAAGTTGAGCATATCAGCCTGAAGGGTAAGGAGCTGAAATTCTGCATCGGCTGCCTCGCCTGCCAGAAGACGCAAAAGTGTGTACTGAAAGACGATGCAGTCTGGATCGCCGAAAAGGTCAAAAACGCAGATACCCTCGTCTTTGCAACACCAATTTACTACTACGAGATGAGCGGCCAGATGAAGACTTTGCTGGACCGGCTGAATCCGCTCTATCCATCGGATTACAGATTCCGCAAGGTCTATATGCTGATGACCGCTACGGAAGATGAAGGCTATGTGCCGGAAAAAGCGATAAGCGGCCTGCAGGGCTGGGTCGATTGCTTTGAAAAGGCAGAGCTTTCCGGGACTCTCTTCTGCGGCGGCATCTCCGATCCCGGCGAGGCCTCCGGGAAGAAAGAGGAACAGGATGAAGCTTATGCGTTCGGAAGATCGCTGGAGTAACAGCACACGTTTATCGGCTCTGATACTGACCCTGATACTGCTTCTTTTTACAGGCAGCAGCACTTGGCATGCCATTTGGAGGCCTGCAGGATGAACTGGAAGGGATCCTCGGGCATGAACTGCTTCCGTACTGGAAGGCCTATCTGCTTGGAATCCCGACACTGTTCATCTACACCCTTGTCTGGATGGCTCGGATTGCGGAGGAATTAAAGGCAAAAGCAATTGAGCTCGGCATCGAAGGCCCGTATACCTCCTGGCGGCATATGTTCGGATGGAATATCTTCGGGATCCTGTTGCTTGGGCCGGCTGTCGCTACACACAGGTTCTTCCGGACGTTAAACGAGATCGAAGCCGAGCTGAACAGACAAAGATGACTTCAGGAGATATGGATACAGAAAAAGCGATAAAAACATAGGGTAAGAGTTCCGTCTCTTTGGCATGATCCCGGTCAATTTGCTGTAAGTGGTAAACCTGACAATTTGACTCTCGGGACCTGATATGAAACCGGATCATAAAAAACATTTGACACAAGGAGAGATCTGACAGATGGCATCAAGCAACCATGTTTTTTGCGGAGATGCCGCAATGAACGGATTTCCGAGCTCTCACAGGATCACTATCTGGGTGGGGAATATATCTGATTTTGAAGCATCATGGGAAACGCTTCTCGACGAAGACATCAGCACCGTCATTCCTGCGCACGGCAAACCGTTTCCTGTTGAGGATCTTCAAAAGAACATTGGATTTGTTTCACAGATAAAACTAAGAGCACTGTAATTGAACACAATGGATTGATATGCGATCAGTCCCGTCTTTTTTATACCCTTTTCCTCCGGCACAGGTACACATGCGCTGCGGGAGAAGGATTTTTTCATTATCCCCCGCAGCAGCATATCAGACTCATCGGCATTCACCTGATGCGCAGGAAGGAGACCGAAGCAGGTAATCAAAACAGCTGTTGACTAACGAACGAACGTTAGGTATAATAGGCGATGGTATTCAGCCTGTATGACCTGCGCATTGACAGCAGTAAAGCAGGCCCTACAGTCCCTGCGGAAGTGATTGTCAGCTCCTTGTTGTGAAATAGATTCCGGAAGGATGTGCGTCCACCGCTAATAGAAAAACGAAGAAAAAAATCTGGAGGTACATGAGATCATTATGCCGATAGAAGTTAATCCAAAAGAAACAAGCCGGGCAGCCGCCTATGAACTGTGGATGCGGGCTCCGAACCCGATGGTTACGTTTTTCAAGACCATTGATGTAACAGAGCTGATAAGGACGAGCAGGAAAAGAAAACTGAAGTTCAACATGCTGATGGACTACTGTATAGGAAAAGCTGCCGCTCCTGTAAATGAGTTCTATTTGCTTCCGGTCGGGGATAAGCTGATGCAGTTCGATACGATCGCAGTAAACACGATCGTCAAGAACAGGACCGGGGAAGTAAGCTCCTGCGATATTCTATTCACAGATGATCTGGAAGCCTTTAATCATGATTATCTGGATCATACCGGACAAGTCGCAGAAACCTGCGTGGATCGGGATCTGTCATCTGATAGTATGGTGATCGGTACGTCCGCAATCATTAATACCTCAATTGATGGGGCTGTCGGGATGAACAGCGGAATTTTTAACAACCCGTTTATGATCTGGGGAAAATACAGAAAAAAGTTTTTCAGGTATTCCTTACCGGTATCCTTTCAGTTCCATCACACCCAGATGGATGGAACTCACGCAGGCAGGTTTCTGGAAAATCTACAGAAAGAAATTAACGATTTGAGGAAGCGGTAATGAAAGAACTGGTAGTGTATATCCACGGCAAGGGCGGCTGTGCCGGGGAGAGTGAACACTATAAGCCGTTGTTTCCTGACTGTGAAGTCGTCGGATTGGATTATCAGACTTTTACACCATGGGAGACTGGAAAGGAAATCCGGGAGGCGGTCATAAAGCTGAAAGGGAAGTATGACAGTATCGTCCTGATCGCCAACAGCATCGGTGCTTTTTTCAGTATGCATGCCGGGATTGATGCAATAATTCGCTGCGCATATTTTATTTCTCCCGTGGTTGATATGGAGCAGCTGATCCTTAACATGATGTCCCTGGCTAAGGTAACAGAGAGGGAACTGGAAGAGAAGGGCGTGATCCCCACTTCTTTCGACGAAGATCTGTCCTGGGACTACCTGTGTTATGTCCGTAAGCATCCTGTCTGCTGGACAGTTCCAACCAGGATCCTGTACGGCACCCGGGATAATCTGACCTCCCATGAAACGATAAGTGCGTTTGCGGAGACTCATGGCGCTGAATTAACCGTGATGGAAGACGGAGAGCACTGGTTCCATACGGATGAGCAGATGCGATTTCTGGATAACTGGATCACAGAAGGAGCATACGATGAAGATACTGGTTATAAACGAAAGCCCCAAGTGTGACAAGCCGATCCGGAAGGACACCGATGTATATGCCGTAACAGAAGGTGTTTGGGGAAGTATTAATCATGTATCGGATCAAGCGGAATGAGGCATCATCTTGTGGCAGGGAAAGAATCCTTCTCACTATTTTTTCAAAAAGTTATTGACATATGTCACTTTCGGGCTTATGATAATTATTGACATATGTCAGAAAGGAGAGCTTATGCCAAGACCATTCATATGCCGCAGAATAGAGCAGCTCCCGGTCTATCGCAGCTTCTCGCCTGACGACATCACAGCCACAGAAAATGTCCTGATGACCGTTGACGAATTTGAGGCATTGAGATTGTTGGATGATGAAGGCCTTACCCAGGAAGCCTGCGCTTCCAGAATGAACATTGCCCGAACCACCGTTACAGCCGTTTATGACAGCGCAAGGAAAAAAGTCGCGGATGCCCTTGTGAACGGGAAAAGGCTGCTGATTACAGGCGGACATTGTGAATACGACCCGGTTGAGATCGATCAGAAAATCATCGAGAAAGGAATACATACCATGAGAATCGCAGTTACATATGAAAACGGAGAGATCTTCCAGCACTTCGGTCATACAGAGCAGTTTAAGCTGTATGATGTTGAAGAGGGTAAAATCGTCAATGAGCAGATTGTTGAAACGAACGGAAGCGGCCATGGCGCTCTTGCAGGCTTCCTGCAGGCGGCGAAGGCGGACGCCCTGATATGCGGAGGCATTGGTATGGGGGCGCAGATGGCGCTTGCTGATGCCGGGATCAAGCTTTATGCAGGCGTCCAGGGGTCAGCAGATGCTGCCGCAAAGGCCCTTTCTGATGGAACACTGAAATATGATCCTGATGCCAGATGCGACCACCATGGCCATCACGGAGAAGGTCACGAATGCGGACATCATCTCGGCGACGAGGGCTGCCGACGTCATCATGGCGAGTAAATCTACCCTGAGGTCCGCAGAATGAGTCTTATATTGCGGTGTGATACCGCTGATCCGTGATATCGTTCTTTCCAGCGGCCGGCTGGACGAAGAAGTGCCGAATAGACTTTGTATGATCTTTATGGTATGATAGATAAACAGTACAGATAACAGAGTCTATCTCAACCAAGAGGAGGCAAACCCGTTATGAAAACTATTTTTGATCCCCTGGCACAGAGATATCCGTCTGCACGCTATCCCCTCTATGCACGAGGCGGAATGGTCAATTGCTCCAACCCGCAGGCGTCCGCAGCGGGATTGGAGATCCTTCGGCGCGGCGGGAATGCCATGGATGCCGCCGTAGCCGCTGCCGCTACTCTTACCGTGACAGAACCCACTGCCAACGGAATCGGTTCCGATGCGTTTGCTCTTGTCTGGTCGGAAAAAGACCGGAAGCTTTACGGGCTCAATTCCAGCGGTCCCGCTCCGGCACTTGCTTCCATCGATCGCGTTCTTTCAGACGGGAACGACTGCAGCGGCAAAATGCCTGCCTTTGGCTGGACGCCTGTTACCGTTCCCGGCGCCCCGAAAGCGTGGGCTGAACTGGCAGGCCGTTTTGGCCGTCTTCCTCTGGAAGACGATCTTTCTCCTGCTGTTCGATATGCAAGGGAAGGGTATCCCTGTTCCCCGAATCTCGCCTTGATGTGGCAAAAAGCATTTACCCGATACCGGGAAGCCTGTACCTCTCCTGCCTTTGATGCCTGGTACAGCACATTCACGCCGGAGGGACGGGCTTTTGAAGCCGGTGATCTGATCCGCCTGCCTGACCATGCAGATACCCTGGAAGAAATCGGCCGCACCAACTCTGCCTCTTTCTATTCCGGTCCCCTTGCGCAGACAATAGATGCCGAGAGCAGAAAATACGGCGGCTATCTTCGCTATGAAGATCTGGCAGCTTATCATGCCCAGTGGGTGGAACCGATTTCTGTTTCTTATCGGGGTTATCAGGTGTGTGAGATCCCTCCCAACGGGCAGGGGATTGTGGCATTGATGGCCCTGAATATCCTCAAGGAGTTTTCCTTTGATCAGAAAGACAGTGTCGAGACCTGTCACAGACAGCTTGAAGCGATCAAAATCGCTTTCGCAGATGCGCTTCACTACGTTACCGATCCGAGGCATATGGAGATCGATTACCGGACACTTCTTCATCCTGCATACGGTGCCTCACGCGCAGAAGAAATCAAAGAGTATGCCCGGGTCTATTCCCATGCAGTCCCTCCGAAAAGCGGTACCGTCTATTTGTGCTGTGCCGACGGTGAGGGAAATATGGTCTCTTATATTCAGTCCAATTATATGGGGTTCGGGTCAGGGATCGTTGTATCCGGCACCGGCATCTCTCTGCAAAACAGGGGTCATGATTTCTCCCTGAATCCGAAAGATGCAAACTGCCTGCAGCCGGGCAAGCGCAGTTACCATACCATCATTCCGGGTTTTCTGATGAAAGGCGGAAAGCCTGTCGGGCCGTTCGGCGTGATGGGCGGATATATGCAGCCGCAGGGCCATGTTCAGGTCATTATGAACTATGTGGACTTCCGCCTGGATCCGCAGCAGGCGCTGGATGCGCCTCGCTGGCAGTGGATGCGCGACGGCTCCGTTACGGTGGAATCCCGGTTCGATGCCGATCTTGCCCGTGCACTGCAGCGAAAAGGGCATGCCATCCGGCTGGATCTTGACACATCAAATTTCGGCCGCGGGCAGATGATCGTCCGGCTGCCCAACGGGGTCCTCGTCGGCGGGACGGAGTCCCGCACCGACAGCAATATTGCCTGTTTCTGAAAAGGGAAAAAGAAAAAGCTGAGGAATGCGGTTTGTTTTCCTCAGCTTTTTCTTTTCCGGCATGGCAAAGCAAATACAACCGGTCTCTCCGGCCTGTCTTATTCAATCGCCAGCAGTTTCGGATTTTCCACTCCGGGGGTTTGAGAAAGGCTTTTCATCAGTTCATCGATTGTTCCCGGCATATCACTGATATCCAGCGAGATCGTTACCCCGGCTCTGTCATGGATCGGGAGGCTCTGGGTTATCGTAAGTACGCTGCATCCTGCGTCCGATACTTTCGTCAGAAGAGCACTCAGCACACCGGTCTCGTGCGCCAGCATCACCGACAATACGGCTTTTCTGCCATCACTCACAGCAGCCGGTTCCAGAACATAGTCTTTGTATTTATAATAGGTGCTTCGTGAGATCCCGGCCATCTTTACTGCTGAAGAGACATCTCCCGCTCTCCCGCTCTCAACAAGCCGGCGGGCTTCTACTACCTTTTCAAAGTAATCCGGCAGAACACTTTTGTGAACGATCAGATAATTTTCAAGCATTGTCTCTATCCCTCTTTCCATTTTCCGAAATACCAGCCTGTCACGCCGTTATGCTTGGCGAGTACACCCCGCGATGTTCTTTCCACAATGGAGATGCGATCGCCCTTTTCCAGGGGCAGCACATAGTCTGTACAGTCATTGCAGCCGGTAACTTCTTTTTCTTCAAACAGATACCTGGTCAGAATATCCATCTCATATCCGGTCCGGATATGCCTGCAACGGGAAAACTCTTCTCCCCGCTGTATTACCTGCACCTTGCTGTCACCCCACCGAATATAGTAGGATCGTTCTCCGGCATCCTGATGCTCCAGCACTTCCGCTTCCGGAAAAGGATCATAATAGGCACAGGTGAAGCGGGATGCCTCTTTGCAGAGAATATTCGGCAGGATCAGTGCATTCAGCTGCCCGTCGTCTTTCAGCACACACCCTCCGTCCAGGCAGATAATATGGTGTTCTTCGTCGATGATCGGGTTGGCATTCACAATATTCTCTCCGTACAGAACGACCGGCCAGTGTCCGGTGACCACCCATTTATCGAAGTACTGCCCTTCCCGCAGGAAAGCATCGCGTGCGGTCAGTTCCTCTGCAAGGTTTTCCTCCAGAGGCCTGGACCCATCCATTCCTGCATGCACAAAGATAAACTGCTCCGTCTCAATCGCATGCGGAAGGGAACAGAGAAAATGCCACTCCTCCGGATAAGACTGCTCCACCCGCGGCAGGAGCACCGATACCTGCTCTACGGAGAGCGGATCAATCCCCATGCCGCAAAGCATTTCAAACAGCAGCCCGTACTTCCTTTTGTGGAAATAATGCCTCATATGGGCATCTCCGTCTTTTCCCCACTGAAAAACAAGCTGCCATTCATCACAATTTCCCAGCACAGGATAGACAGCTCCTGCTTTGGACAGTTCCATAATAAACCGCAGCGTTCCGAGGCTGTCCGGGCCTTTCTCCAGAAAATCCCCGTCCAGGATCAGGATATCTTCCCGGCAATAGCTGACTTTTTCTAAAAGGCCTTTAAAATAGGGCAGATTTCCGTGAATATCCGAAATCACAATGACACGCCGATCCTTCGGAAGATCCGGGCGCAGGATCTTTGCTGGTTTACCGAACAAAAACACCACCCCCGATTTTCTTTTCCATCAGATAGAGAGGTCCGTCCGAACCGGCTTCCGAGGAGAGGATCTCAAATCCGCATTTCCGGTAAAAACGAAGGGCCCGCTCATTGGATGCCGCTGCATGCAGCCGGATGACACGCCGCCCGAGGCGGCTGTACAGTGCAATCGCTCTCCCGAGGACCTGTGCACCGTACCCCTTTCCCCGCAATTCTGGAACCAGATAGAGAAAACTGATCCATCCGTACCCCGCATGTTTTCCCCGTTCGACGTCACAGTCGATCAGGCCTGCACAGGTTTCTTCCGAATAAAACTTCTTCACCGCGTCCGGGCACAGGGAATAATGCTGCCGTGCCGCCTGATAAAACGGCTCTGCCCGGAAGTGTTTTTTATTCCCGCAGTGGGCTGTCTGCCAGGCTTCCTCATAGCAGTTTGTATAGAATGACGGATCGGAAGCCGGATCAAAGTTTTCATCCCGCAGCGCATCCAGCGTCACCCAGTCGTTGACCGGCAGGGTCTCAATATGGGAAGCATCCCCCATTGTTATTACCGTGAAGCTGCCGTTTTCGCAGCAAAGCTCCGTTACGGCGGTATTTTTAAAGATCGGAAGCAGTTCTTCTCCCGCCATGTGTTTTCCGAGGATCTTCGACAAAACGCATCGGATCGTAATGCCGTGGCTGACAACGACAACCGTCTGTTCCTCATGACCGCCGGCAATCTCTTTCAATGCACGGATCGCGCGGTCAGCGACCTTTTCCATCGTCTCGGCTCCAGCGACATGCCACTGCTCCGGTTCAAAGAGGAAATTCCGGGTATCTTCCGGGTAAGCAGCCCGAACGTTTCCGAAAAACTGCGACTCCCACATTCCGAGATCCAGTTCACGCAGTCGTGCATCCCGTTTCACGGAAAGCCCCTTCGGTTTTGCAATCCCCTCTGCCGTTAATATTGCACGGCTGAGGTCACTGGAATACACAGCATCGACCGGGACGGCTTCAAACCGTTTCGACAATGCTTCGATCTGCCTCTCCCCCATCGGTGTGACAGCCCCGTCCCATTGGCCCTGCATCATACGGTATTGGTTTCCTTCCGCCTGTGTATGGCGGATCAGATAAATTCGCGTCATATTGTTTGTCCTGTCTTGACGTTATGTGAACTAAGTTGTATAATATATTATATCCTGAAAAAACACATTCGACAAGTGTTTTCCTTTTTCTCAGCAGGATGGCAGGAGGGGGTGATCGGTATGGTTCGGGCAGCAGCGCTTGTTTCCGGAGACGGCTATAAGCTTCAGGCAGTCCTGGACGCTGTCTATTTTCAGGAAATTCCCGATTTCGAACTTGTGGCAGTTCTCTCTCCGGACAAAAATACCAAAGCCATGAAGCGTGCCGTCAGTTCCGGCATTCCCGCCTTTGTGGTGGATCCGGATCTCTTTCCCAACATTACCAGTCACAGCATGGCAATTGCCAACAAACTGCGGGATATGGATATTGATCTCGTCATTCTTGCCGGCTACAGGCTGGATCTCGGCGTTATTCCTTATCAGTACAGGAACCGGATCATCGGCACCCGCCCATGCCTGATTCCCGCTTTTGAAGAGGTTCCGGACGAGGAGATCTTTCATGCCGTTCTGGAACGCGGCGTCAAAATTACCGGTGCAACTGCCTATTTCGCGGATAATGACGGCCTGGTAGGCAGCATTATTCTGCAGAAGAGTATCGAGGTTCATCCGGATGACACCCCGGAATCCCTCCGTTCCCGTGTTGTGGAAGAAGGCGAGTGGAAGCTTCTTCCGCAGGCCATTTCTCTCTATTGTGAAGGGCGGCTTTCCCATCACGGAAACCGTGTGCTGATCTCTCCCAAATAATTTAATGCTCTTTATAAAGGCATCGGATCCTTCTCGGTTCCGATGCCTTTTTATTTTTTTATGCGGTTTTAGGTTATGTTTTCCTTTTCTTTTTCCCGTATGGCAAGATCGTTGGTATCGATCGTCCCGCGGAAAACCACAAAAGTGTCGTACAGGTACTCCGTAACGAAATTTAAAGCCATGTTGATCCCTGTCACAAGATATTCATTCCATCCGAGACCTTCCGCCAGAAAGTTGCCAAGAATGGTCGTGACCGGCGTAAACACCGCGTAATAAAGCGCCACTTTTGCCATGGCTACCGGCACATTGTTTGCCGAACGGAACGTGAATTTCCTGTTCAGGGTAAAATTCCAGAGTACCGAAAGCACCAGCGCGATCAGATAGCACGGCCAGTAACTCCATTTCGTCAGCTCATTGAGCAGAGAAAATGCGACGATCTCAATGATCCCGGCCGATACGGAAAACAGGGTAAATTTTACCGCCCGGAAAAACTCTTTTCGCTTATTTTTCTCGTCCATATCTGTCCCGCCGGTCCGTTATTCTTCTATAAACAGGACGCCAAGTGTTTTCGGCCCGCAGTGGGAAGTGATCGTGCTGCCGGCTATCGTATGGTGCACCTCTTTGCAGCCGGAAAGCTGCCTGATCAGCGCAGAAAGATTGTCTATCGTCTCTTTGGGGATCTCTCCGGATTCCGTAAGAAAAATGTGCCCCTGCCGGATCTTTTTCCCGCTCAGCCGCTCGGTAATATATTGCCGGTAGACATGTTCCATGCTGCCGCGATATTTTTTATAGACCTGAAGTTTGCCGTTCTTCATTTCCAGGCCGGGTTTGATCTTCAGTAAATTTGCGCCAAATGCAGTCACGCCGGTGCATCTGCCGCCCTTCCACATAAATTCCAGCGTATCCAGCACGAAGCTGGTGGACACTTTATTGATCAGCCCGTCCAGATGCATCACGATCTCTCCGGCTGACATGCCCCGATCCCGGCATTCAGCTGCTTCAATAGCCAGCAGCGCAATACCGGTAGACAGCATCCGCGTATCGATCGGATAAACGCCGCTCAGCTCGTCCGCCGCAAGGCGTGCCGCATTAAATGTGTTGGACAGTTCGGAACTGATATCAAAATGCACCACATCATATCCGTTTTCCGTGAATGAACGGAAGAAATCCAGAAAATCCTGCACACTCGGTGCTGCTGTTTTGGGAAGGATTCCATCCTTCCTATAGCGTGCATAAATGTCATCCGGAGTAATGTTTTCTCCGTCCCGGTAGCTCTCTTCTCCCAGTTGGATCGTCAGCGGCACAACAGAAATACCGTACCGCTCACGCAGTTCCGGTGAAAGATCTGCCGTGCTGTCCGTTGTGATAATAACCGGTCTGGCCATATCATCGATCTCCTTATCATTGATAGGGTATTATTGTAGCGCCATGGTCAGCGGATGTCAAGATTTATCCCCACAGTGCCGTCATCATCGGGATAATCTGCTTTTTCCGGCTCATAACACCCGGCAAAAACATCTGGTTATCTTTCGGTTTCACATTAAAGGCCTGTGCCAGAACATCATCGCTGCCCAGATACAGCAGATAGGATCCTTCCAGCAGTACATCCGTAAGCATCAGAATGATAAAATCCAGTCCCTGTCTCTCCTTCATCTGCTTCATCACCCGGAGAAAGTCCTCCTTCCGTGCCATGAATGCCGCAGAATCTGCACAGGTGATCTGACCTACGCCGATATTCTGTCCGGAAATATGGAACCGTTTATAATCTGTCTCGATCAGCTCCTCCGCGCTCTTCTCCGCTGCTCCCGCAACAGAGAACAGTTCCTTCCCGATCTCTTCCAGAGAGACTCCCGCAATCTTGGCAAGGCGGTTGGCCATTGCAATATCCTTCTGCGTGCAGGTCGGCGATTTGAACATAACCGTATCGGACAGGATCGCTGCCGCCATGATCCCGGCGATTTTCGGAGAGGGGATCACCCCCAGCTCCTGATACATCGCCGTGATGATCGTGTTGGAGCTGCCCACCGGTTCATTGCGGACAGAAATCGGCTGCAGTGTCTGGATATCCGCAAGGCGGTGATGGTCGATGATCTCCATGATCTCCACCTGATCCAGCCCCACGACAGATTGAGCCGCCTCGTTGTGATCTACCAGTACCACACGTTTCCGTTTTGGCTGCAGCAGATGGAATCTGGAGAGCGTCCCTACCACATGCTCGTTGGCGTCCAGAACCGGATAGGCACGGAATCTGCTCTTCAGCAAGACTTCCCGTACATCGTCCAGATAATCGGAAAGATGAAAACAGACGATGTCTTCCGTGTGGCAGATCGTTTTGATCGGCTGTGCCTGATACAGCACCCGGGACACCACCCGCCCGTCCAGCGGCGTGGAGATGATGCAGGGTGTTTCCAGCTCCGTCCATTCCTGCTTCAGTTCTGCCTGGCAGAGGATCACGCAGGTAGCGCCCAGCGCGATTGCCTTCTCCACGGAATTCGGCTGATTGCCGCAGATCAGAATACCGTTTTTGCAGCGCCCGCTCTCATAAGCCGACGGCAGTGCAATGACTACATTCCCCGAAACCGTATTGACGGTGTTATAAAGCTCATTCACAATGCGTCCTTCAATGACGCTCAGGAGGTTGAACAGCGGCAGTTCCTCAATGTGGCTGGAATATACCGTCTGCATGTCGTAAGAAGCAATGTCCCCTGCGGAAAGCACGCCGTAAAGCGTCCCATCGTCATTCAGGATAGGGAGAGAGGCGATCTCATTGTTTCGCATCGTGTTCCAGGCCAGATTGATCGGCACGGACGCCGTCAGCTCCGGCGGGGTATCAAAGGCGAGATCACTCACCTGTGTTTTCATATCCTTGATATATTCCGGCGCTTCTACATCGAAATGCTCCAGAATATGGCGCGTTTCATCATTCAATGCGCCGATACGCACCGCCTTATACTCCCGGTCACCCAGAGAATTGCGCAAATTTGCATAGGCAATCGAGGCCACGATCGAATCCGTATCGGGATTGCGGTGTCCGGTTACATAGATCTCTCCCATAGGGTCTCCTCCCTCGTTTTTTTCTCAGTATACCACATCCGCTTTCCTTTTGCCTATCCTCTTTTCCGGGAAAACAGAAAAATTTCCCGAAAAATGTCCTTCCTGTTTGCTTTCATGGGGTTTATGGTGTATAATTCCAAAAAATGTACGCACGGAGGAAATTATGATTCCCAGAAAAACCGTTGCTCCGGAGGAGATCCGCCGCCAGCTTTCCATCTGCCGCGAAATTCTTACTTCCGTCAATGCATCCGCCGCACATCCTCTTGCCATGGTGGACACCTACGGTTGTCAGCAGAATGAGGCAGACAGCGAAAAACTGCGCGGATACCTCGCCGAAATGGGCTACGGCTTCACACAGGATGAGTATGAAGCCGATATTATTGTCATCAATACCTGTGCTGTGCGGGAGCACGCGGAAATGCGTGTTCTCGGCAACGTCGGTGCGCTGAATCATACCAAAAAAGCCAAACCTTCCCAGATCATTGCGGTATGCGGCTGTATGGTCCAACAGGAACATATGACGGAAAAAATCAAAAAATCCTATCCGATCGTGGACCTTGTCTTCGGCCCGCACGAACTGTGGCGCTTTCCGGAGCTACTGCAGGAAGTCATGCTGAAACACAAGCGTCTTTTTGCAACGGAAAAGAGTGACGGGGCTGTTACAGAAGGGATCCCTCTGCGGCGTGACGGGCACGTCAAAGCCTGGCTGTCCATCATGTACGGCTGCAACAACTACTGTACTTACTGTATCGTACCCTATGTCCGCGGCCGGGAGCGCTCCCGCCTGCCGGAAGCCATTGTTGCCGAAGCCCGCGAATTGGTGGAAGCCGGTTATAAAGACATCACCCTGCTCGGTCAAAACGTCAACTCCTACGGCAAAAATCTCTCCTCGGGCACGGATTTTGCCGATCTGATCCGCATGATCAATGACATTCCGGGAGATTTCCTGATCCGCTTTATGACGAGCCATCCGAAAGATGCCACGGAAAAGCTGTTCCGCACCATGGCGGAATGTGAAAAGTGCGCCCACCAGCTTCATCTTCCCGTACAGTCCGGCAATGACAGGGTCCTGAAGGCTATGAACCGCCGCTATACCGCGGAAAAGTATCTCTCCGTCGCAGCTCTTGCCCGTCGGTATATGCCGGATCTTGTCCTCACGACGGATATCATTGTCGGTTTCCCCGGAGAGACCGATGAGGAGTTTGAAGATACCCTCAAGTTGTGTGAAGAAGTCCGGTTTGACGCCATGTTTACCTTCATTTATTCCAAACGGGTAGGTACGCCCGCCGCTTCCATGCCGGATCCCTTTACCCGTGAAGAAAAACAGCGCCATTTTGACCGCCTGACGGAGGTTTCCAACCGCATCTCCGGCGAAAAGCACGCCGAATATATCGGCACTGTGCAGCGCGTCCTGGTCGACGGGGAAACCGGCAAAGACCCGTATAATCTCTCTGCCCGCACCAACGGCGGCCGCCTCGTCCACCTGAAGGGCGATCCTTCCCTGATCGGCCGGTTCTGCAATGTCCGCATCACCGCGGGCAATACCTGGGCCCTGTACGGGGAGCTGTAAGAGAAAATGATTCTTCACTCTTCCTGTTTAAAGGAGCCCTTTCTGCTGCAGAATAAACGGAAAACCGGAATCCTTGTTTTCCTTTTGGTGTCTCTGCTTATTTCTTTCGTACCGCAGAGTTTTGGGGAAGAGGATCTGCAGGTCCGATATGATGCGGCTCTTGAACTGCTCTATACCCGCCAGTTTGAAAAGGCGCAGGAAGCCTTTCTTGCACTGGGAGAATATGCCGACAGTGCCCGCCTTGCCGCTTTTTCCCTTTCCTATCCGGCTTCCGAACCGGAATTCGGTACGCCGTTTTATAACAGGTGGAAAATCTCCCGGGAATATGAACACGGAATTCTCTATTCCCATTCTCTGGGAATGTTTTATGTCCCCGAGAAAGTAGATCCCCACACGACCTTTGAGCTTTACTATTGCGGCGGTGACCGGGAAGAAGATTACATTTATTACTCCGGGCTTTACAAATATTTTGACAATTATTTCCCCGATGCCATTCTGTTTTTCTGCAACGAATCCGGCTACAATCATATGGAAGAAAAAAACGCCCAAATGTATCAGGAGCTGCAGCGCCTGGCTTATGACTGCGGTACTATCGTGCACGATCTTTCAACCATCGGCTCCAGTGTCGGGTGCTACACAGCCCTGAAGGCGGCCGCGCAGTACTATACGGATTACGGCCAGATCGTCAACAACGTCTGCACGCTGGATACCGGGCTCTACTGGAAGGACCCTTTTCATAATCTTACGGAGAAAGAGTGTGACCGGATTGCCGAAGCAGGTACTGTTTTTTACCTGTTTGAAGAACCGGGCGTCGGTACGGACGTCCCCGCCATTCGTATGATGGTGGAACACGGCATTCCGGTATATGTGATCGAATGCGCCCATGCCAACCACAGTGTGATCTCTCAGCTGGCCTATACCTACGGTGTCTTTTCCTGGTGCGCCGGAGAGGATCTTTTCCTCTCCGAAGAGGAATATACGATCCTCAAACTCACTGCTGACGAAACGGAGGCAAATCATGTCCGTAATTAATCTTCTCACCCCGCATGTGGCGGATCTGATCGCTGCCGGCGAGGTAGTGGAACGCCCCGCCTCTGTCATCAAAGAGCTGCTGGAAAATGCCTTTGATGCCGGAGCAAGCCAGATCATCTGTGAGATCCGAAACGGCGGCACCACCTACATTCGGGTCACCGACAACGGATGCGGGATGGCCCCCGAAGATGCCGGGATTGCCTTTTTGCGCCATGCCACTTCCAAACTGGCGGACGAAGACGGGCTTGCCTGCATCAGCACGATGGGGTTTCGCGGAGAAGCGCTTGCTGCAATATCTTCCGTCTCCCGTATGGAACTGCTCACCAGACAGCCGGGAGCCCCTGCAGGAACCCGTGTTCTGCTTGAGGCCGGTGACATTCAGGAAATGGAAGAGTGCGGCTGTCCGGAAGGCACCACGATGATCTGCCGGGATCTTTTTTACCATACTCCTGCCCGTTTAAAATTCCTGAAATCTGACCGCAGCGAAGCTTCCGCCTGTATTGCTGCTGCGCTGCGCTGTGCACTCGGCAGACCGGACGTTTCCGTCCGGTTGATCCGCGACGGCAGTGAAGAGTTTTTTACGCCGGGAGACGGAAAGATCAGTTCCGCACTCTATGCTCTTCTCGGGCGGGAGGAATCTGCCTCCATGCTCCGGTGCACCAGTTCTTCCGGAAGCATGAAGCTGGACGGTTTTATCAGTTCTCCTGCAGAAGGCAGAGGAAACCGGGCACATCAGTTTTTCTTTGTAAACAGCCGTACTATTCATTCTGCTTTTCTGCAGTCTGCTCTGGAGCAGGCTTATAAAAACACGCTTCTCGTCGGCA
Organism: Oscillospiraceae bacterium; assembly: GCA_017432615.1. Classification (GTDB taxonomy): domain Bacteria; phylum Bacillota; class Clostridia; order Oscillospirales; family Oscillospiraceae; genus Limivicinus. Next base: position 10,046 of record JAFRIV010000021.1, on the reverse strand, counting down.
GATATCCTTCCTGTGCTCTGTTTCTCACATTGCCTGTCAACAGTGTCGACGTCAATGTACACCCGGCCAAAACAGAGATCCGGTTCGGCAATGAAAAAGCTGTTTTCGATTTTGTTTATCAGGCCGTAAAACTCGCCCTTGCGTCTGAAGACCGCCTCGCCGCCGTGCCGAAAGAGGAGCATGTCCCGGCCCCGGCAGCTGCTTTCCAGCCGAAGAAGGATTTTTATCAGACGATGTCTGCTGCGGAATACCAAAGGCAGAGCAGGGATTTTTCTGCGGCGGCACTTCATTCTCCCGCTCCCGCTTATACACCGCAGCTGCGGATGGATCTTTCTCCCGGAAGCACCAGAGAAGCTGTCCGTCCCTCTCCGCAAAGTGTACCGGAATCTCCTGTTTCCGTTCCGGCCGCTCAAATCGTCAGGGAAGCGGAAAAACCTGTTCAATCTGCAGGAAAAGGTGCTTTTCCGGATCATAAAATTCTGGGTGAGGCTTTTCGCACCTTCATTATCGTGGAACAAAATGACACGATCATCCTGATCGATAAACATGCCGCTCACGAACGCATGATCTTTGACCGCCTGAAAGCGGCAGGGCGGGAGATTCCTTCCCAGATGCTGCTCGTTCCGTCCATCGTACGCCTCTCCCTGGAAGATGCGGAAGTGATTTTGCAAAACGGTGCTCTGCTGACCGATCTCGGTTTTGAGATCGAACCATACGGAGAAATGGAATTCATCGTGAGGGGCGTTCCGGCGGAGATGAATGTTTCGGATGTGCCTGCCGCTATAGAAGAGATCTGTGAAACACTTCGCTCCGGCAAAACAGTAGACCCGGCAGAAGTGCAGGATGAGATCCTTCACACTGTTGCCTGTAAAGCAGCCATCAAGGCCGGCTGGGATACACAGCGCCCGGAGCTTGAAAAAATTGTAGTGGCTGTTCTGTCCGGAGAAATCCGATATTGTCCTCACGGCCGTCCGGTTTCCGCCCTGGTGACGCATAAGGATCTGGACAGATTATTTAAACGCATCGTATGACAGACAGGACGGTACTTGTGGTGGAAGGCCCCACAGCCAGCGGGAAAACCTCTCTCGGGATCTGCCTGGCCGGTGCCCTCGGCGGAGAAATTGTTTCTGCCGATTCGATGCAGATCTACCGCGGGATGGATATCGGCACGGCAAAAGCCACCGCGCAGGAGCGCGCGCAAATTCCCCATCATATGCTTGATGTTGCCGACCCTTCCGAGGAGTATTCGGTAGCCCGCTACGTGGAAGAAGCTGCCCGCTGCTGCGACAGCCTCCTTGCTGCCGGGAAACTGCCGATCCTGGTGGGCGGGACAGGGCTTTATATCGATTCTCTTCTCTCCGGCAGGGAATTCGGCGCCGTAGATACAGACGGTTCCCTGCGTGACGAATTGAACCGGCAATATGACCGGCTTGGCGGGGAGGCGCTTCTCTCGGAGCTTCGGTGCGTCGATCCGGATCGCGCCGCACTGCTTCATCCCTCAGACCGGAAAAGGATCGTCCGTGCGCTGGAAGTATACCGCCTGACCGGTGAAACCATCACAGAACACGACAGGCGTTCCCGCACGATCCCGCCCCGTTACCGTGCAGTGCGAATCATTCCGGGGTTTCACGACCGTTCCCTGCTGTATCAGCGCATCGATGAACGCGTGCAAGAGATGGTTGCCCTCGGCCTTTTCTCCGAAGTCCGTACGCTGCTCGCCTCCGGTGTGTCTCCAAAGGCCACCTCCATGCAGGCAATCGGATATAAGGAAGTAATTTCCTGCCTGCAGGGAAACTGTACCGAGGCGGAAGCAATTGCGCAGATCCGGCAGGCCAGCCGTCGTTATGCAAAACGCCAGCTCACCTGGTTTGCCCGTCACGAAGATGCCTGCAGGCTCTATCACGATGATCCCGGCGGTACGCCCGCTCTCCTGGAAAATGCCCTTCGGTTTGCCGCTGCGGCGATTAAAAAATAATCACCGGCTTTTGCGAATATTGATAGCTTTTTTGAGATCCTCGGCGTATAATATCCTCACTATGACAGAAGGCGATTCATCTTATGACAATTTCCGACAATATTATACAGGTCCGTCAGCAGATTTCCCTTGCCGCGCAGCGTGCCGGAAGGGATCCCGCTGGGATCACCCTGCTGGCAGCAAGTAAAATGAATGATGCATCCCGTATTCGGGAAGCATTTGCAGCCGGCATCACGGTATTCGGAGAAAACCGCGTCCAGGAAATGCTGGAAAAAAACGCTCTCGGCGCTTATGACGGCGCACACCTGCATTTCATCGGCCATCTGCAAAAAAACAAGGCACGCCAGATTGTCGGAATTGCGGAACTGATTCACAGTGTGGATTCCACAGCCCTACTGGCGCTGATTGCACAGCTTGCGCAGAAAAAAGGAATCGTTCAGGATGTACTGTTAGAAGTCAACATCGGCGGAGAAGCATCTAAATCCGGTTTTTCTCCGGAGGAGGTGCCTTCCGCCCTGGATTTCTGTGAGGAGCTTTCCGGTGTTCATGTCCGCGGGTTGATGGCAATTCCCCCTGTCTGTTCGGATTTACAGGAAATTCGTCCATATTTTGCCCAAATGCAACAGCTTTTTGTTGACATTGGAGGGAAAAAATACGATAATAGCACTATGGATTTTTTGTCCATGGGAATGAGCCATGATTTTTCTGTTGCTGTGGAATATGGCAGCAACATCATACGGATCGGATCGGGAATCTTCGGTCCGCGTCAGTATAATCTTTCGGCGGATCATACGCAGCAAGCCCAATAAATCGGAGGCAGTGTTAACAATGGGTCTGATGGACAGTCTCAGAAAACTTACTCAGCCATACGGTGACGAGGATGATTACTTTGAAGGTGCCGGCGGAGACTTTGCGCCTCAGGATGCAGCTTCTTCCGGCGATGCACAGCTGGAATTTGAATCTTCCTTTGCTGAGGATCCGGCCGTCGCACCGGAACCGGCAAAAAAGCCCAGGCTCAGCGGCGGATTGTTTGCAGGCCGGGGAGACAGCAAACCGTCATCCCGATCCTCCAAGCCCGCCAGACAGGGGCGGGGCAAAAACAGTGCTCTTTCCTCTGATCAATCCGTCGTCCGGTTCAATCCGAAGACTTTTGATGATGCCGGGGAACTTGTCAGTTTCCTTGAACAGGGCAAAAGCCTGATCATGTCCCTGGAGGAGATTCCTTCCGAAACAGCCCGCAGACTTCTGGATTTTATGTCCGGAATTGCTTTTGCAATGAATGGGAAGATCACCCCGGTATCTGCAAAAACTTATTTTATCACGCCGGAAAACGTTGATTTGCTGGATGCGCAGAGTTCTCCGGCCGAAAACGAATAACTCCGTTTTCCTTTGGCAAAGAAAAATCATTTGAAAGGTGGACCATATTATGATCACAGCACAGGATGTCCGTGAAAAAACATTTGAAAAATCTAAATTCGGCGGCTACGATATGGCGGAAGTCGATGAATTCCTGGAGGAAATCGCCAACGAGCTGACATCTTCTCAGAAAGAAATCGGTGTTCTCAAAGGGAAAATGAAGGTCCTTGTCAGTAAAATTGAGGAATACCGCAGCAACGAGTCTGCCCTCAATCAGTCTATTCTTTCTGCGCAGAAGCTGGCTCAGCAGATCGAATCGGAAGCTCGGGAAAAAGCTGCCGTTATGATCCGGGATGCACAGCAGCAGGTCGATGAAACGATCGGATCGATCTCTGCCAAAGCAGAGTTTGAAGAGAAGCGTCTTTCTGCAGCAGAGGCAGCCTCCGCCCGCTTCCTCGACGGGATCCGGGCTATGTGCAATGCACAGCTGAAAAACATCGACAATTTGAGCCTCTCCACCTTTGGTGGGAAAGCGGAGCCTTCTCCCGCTCCCGTTTCGGCGGAAGAAGCCGAAGAGGAGCCTGTTCCTGCGGATGAGGAGCCTGCTCTGACGGATGAAGAATCCGAAAGCGCAGATGAGGCCGATCTTTCTCTTGATCTGAATGACGCATTTGGCCCGGAGGACGATTCTGACAGCACCCAGCCCTTCACCCTTTAATGATCAGATTTCGGGGCACGCGGTAAGCGCGCCCCTTGAATTTAGTAAGGAGTACCCCTTTTATGGCACAGGATTATAATGTAACCCTCAATCTTCCGAAAACCGATTTTCCCATGCGCGCCGGGCTTCCGAAGCGTGAGCCGGAAATGCTCAGAAAGTGGGAAGAATTGGATATCTACCATGAGCTGTTGAAGAAAAATGAAGGTCATCCCCGCTACTCTCTCCACGACGGCCCTCCTTTTTCCAACGGTGCAATTCATATGGGGCATGCCCTCAATAAAGCGCTGAAAGATTTTATTATCCGTTCTTACGCCATGCGCGGATACTGGACGCCTTACATTCCGGGCTGGGACAACCATGGTATGCCGATTGAATCTGCGATTATCAAGGAGCAGAAACTCAATCACAAGGCGATGAGCACATCGGAATTCCGTTCTGCCTGTGAAGCCTACGCCGAGAAATATATCGGCATCCAGCGTGACGGTTTCAAACGTCTCGGTGTTATCGGAGACTGGGACCATCCCTATAAAACCATGAGCAAGGGCTTCGAAGCGGACGAAGTCCGGATCTTTGGAAAGATGTACCGGAATGGTCATATATACAAAGGTTTCAAGCCTGTTTACTGGTGTGCAAAGGATGAGACCGCCCTTGCCGAAGCGGAAATCGAATATCAGGATGATCCCTGTACCACCGTGTATGTGAAGTTCCCGATGCATGACGATCTTGGAAAGCTCGGCCATTTAGATCTTTCAAAGGTCTTCTTCCTGATTTGGACGACAACGATCTGGACGCTGCCCGGCAACCTCGCTATCGCAATGCATCCGGATGAACAGTATGCTCTCGTCAAAGCAGCAAACGGAGAAATCTTTATCCTGGCAGAACCCCTTGTTGCAAAAGTCATGAGCATTGGCGGCTTTGATCATTATGAGATCCTGGAGTGCCATCCGGGCTCCTTCTTTGAAAATATGCTGGCAAAGCATCCCTTCCTGGACAAAACTTCCCGTCTCCTTCTGGCAGATTATGTCACAATGGATTCCGGTACAGGCTGTGTTCATACCGCTCCCGGTTTCGGTGCGGATGACTATCAGACGTGCATGCGCTATGGCATCGATATGGTCGTTCCGGTAGATGATCAGGGGCGCCACACGGAATATGCCGGCAAATACGCAGGCCTTCGTACCGAGGAATCCAACCCGATCATTCTTCAGGACATGAAGGAAAGCGGCATGCTGTTTGCCTCCGAGGACATTATCCACAGCTATCCGCACTGCTGGCGGTGCAAGAGCCCGATCATCTTCCGCGCGACCCCGCAATGGTTCTGCTCTGTTGACTCCTTTAAGGAGGAAGCGATTGCCGCCTGTGAAAATGTGCGCTGGCTGCCGGAATGGGGCAAAGAGCGTATGGGTTCCATGATCCGTGAAAGGTCTGACTGGTGCATTTCCCGTCAGCGGCGCTGGGGGCTGCCGATCCCTGTTTTCTACTGCACAGATTGTAAGCAGCCTGTCTGCACGGATGATTCCATCGAGTCCGTTGCCTCGGTCTTTGAAGAAAAGGGCAGTAATGCCTGGTTTGACATGGAAGCGGAAGACCTTCTGCCCAAAGGCTTCACCTGCCCGCACTGCGGCGGAAAGCACTTCACAAAGGAAACAAATACGCTGGACGGCTGGTTTGACTCCGGTTCCACACACTATGCCTCTATGAAGCGTGATCAGGGCTTCTGGCCTTCCGACATGTATATTGAAGGCGGTGACCAGTATCGCGGCTGGTTCCAGAGTTCTCTGCTTGTTGCTGTCGGCGCGCTCGGTCAGGGCGCTCCGTATAAAGAATGCCTCACCCATGGCTGGACGGTCGATGGGGAGGGCAAAGTAATGCACAAGTCTCTCGGGAACGGGATTGACCCTGCCGAGCTGTATGAAGAATTCGGCGCGGATCTCGTACGTCTCTGGGCTGGCTCCTGCGACTATCATGTAGATGTCCGCTGCAGCAGAGAGATCTTTCGTCAGCTTTCCCAGCAATATCTCAAATTCCGCAACACGGCACGGTATTGCCTTGGCAATCTTTCCGATTTTGACGCGAATGCCCTTGTTTCCCCGGAGGAGATGTTCCCGCTGGACCGCTGGGCAATCACCAAGCTCAATGCTTTGATCGAAGAAGTTGCAGAAGCGTATCGCAACTACGAATTTCATGTGATCTCCCATGCCATCAATGACTTCTGTGTCGTTGAGCTCTCGAGTTTTTATCTGGATATCATCAAAGATCGCCTCTACTGCGAGGAAAAGAACGGTCTTGCCCGCCGCAGTGCACAAACCGCGCTGTATCTGATTTTGAGCAGTCTGACAAAAATGTTTGCTCCGATTCTCGCTTTCACCTGTGACGAGATCTGGCTTTCCATGCCCCACAGTGATTCTGATGATGCCCGCAACGTTGTTCTCAACACGATGGACGATCCTTTCACCGCCTATGCGCTGGACGATGCCTGCATGGCGCAGTGGGATACTCTCATTGCTCTTCGCGGAGACGTCAACGGTGTTCTTGAAACTGCCCGTACGCAAAAGCGCATCGGCAAGCCGCTGGAAGCCGCTGTTACTCTTCGTGCAGGCGACGATGCTGCAGCGGACGCGCTCAAAGCCGTGCAAAACATGAATCTCTCAGAACTGTTCATCGTCTCCAAATGTCTGATTGACGACAGCGAAGTTCCGGATTCCGTAACCGGAAGCGGTACGGCTTTCCCCGGAGTCACGGTCTCTGTCAAAGAAGCGGACGGCAGCAAATGCCCGCGCTGCTGGATCATTTCAAAAGACACCGATCCGGAGACCGGGCTTTGCCCGCGCTGCTCCCGTGTTGTTGCTTCCCTTTCCTGAGCATATTTTAATAGAACTGATTACAGAATCAATTTTTGTTGTACCAGCATTTCCAATTCTATACTGTTCTTCCAGGAGGTCTTCAGCATAGCTGAAGGGACCTGTCCGGAAAGGAGAAACCATGCTTTATTCCATCATAGGGATCCTGGTCATCATTCTTGACCAGCTCGTGAAACTTTGGGTAGACAGCAATATCCATGAAGGAAACGTGATTGAACTGATCCCGAAAGTTCTCAGTCTCGTTCGCGTACAGAATGACGGTGCCGCATTCAGTTTCCTCAGCGGCGGAAGTGCAAGGATCTGGTTCATCGCCCTCACAGCCGTTTTTGCCCTTCTTGTGGTTCTGGCCCTGGCTACCAATTTTGTGTCTGGCAGATTCGGTCGCTGGTGCCTGGTTCTGATTACCGCCGGCGGTTTGTCAAACATGATCGACCGTATCCGTTTCGGTTACGTTATCGATATGTTCAAAATTGAACTGTTTGACTTTGCTGTCTTTAATGTCGCAGATATCTTTATTGCCGTCTTCTCCATTGCTTTTATCCTTTACATTCTTTTCGGCGGAGAAAAACTTCGTGATCCGGATGCTGATGAATTTGACGAGGATGAAGATTACGAAGAAGAAGTACGTCCCCGCCGCGGCCGTGCCGCTGTACGGGATCGCTACGAAGAGGAAGAAGAAGCGGTATCGCAGCCCCGTCCGCGCAAGCGTACTGCCCCTGTAAAAGAAGAAGCCTCCACGGAAGAGCAGCGTTCTGTCCGCAAACCCCGCAGCAGTGCCGCTGCACCAGCCGCTTCCAAAGAAGCTGTGAGAGAAGAACCTGCCCGACAGGCACGCCCCCGTACACGTGCTGCTGCACCTTCCGCTGAAAAACCGGCGTCTGCCCAGCCCCCCCGTCAGAGGACGCGCGCTCCTGAATCTTCCGGTGACAAACCGACATCCGAGCAGATTATCCGCCAGCGGGCCCGTGCCGCTTCTCAGGCAACGGAGCGCAGCGCAGCGGAAGCACGCAAAGCTGCAGGCAATCGCAGCAGTGATGCCATGTTTGAAGAAATGTTTGCCCATAAGGAAGGTGCTGCCCCCGCTGCAAAACCGAAATCTTCCGTACAGCCGCCTGTCCGCCGCGGTTCTTCTGCATCTCGTTCAAGTGTTCCCACGTCCAAAGGAGAGGATCCGTTTGCAGAATGGGAAAACGCAAATAAACGGGTCAGAGAAGATTCCAAGGCTGCCTATCAGAAAGCAACCGCTGCTGCGGCACGTTCTTCAAAAGCTGCTTCCGATTCCTCTCAGGATGCATTTTCTGATTTTCTTGCTGCTTCCTCCGCACCTGCCCCGGAGAAGAAGCCCGCCCCCAAAGCCCCGCAAACACAGGTCCGTAAATCTCCTCCTTCCCAGCAGCAGGCCGCACCGAAAAAGAAGCCTGCGCCTGCACCCGCCCCGTCTGCTCCGGAAGAGGATTTTGATCTGGACAGCATCCTCAATGAATTTAGATAAACGATTCCTTTATGGATGAAGAATTGATCTTTATCGAAGCGAAGGAGAGCGGAGAGCGAATCGACGCTCTCCTTACGCATTCTTTAGACGGCTTTTCAAGAACTGCCGTCCAGCATCTGATAGCGCGCGGTCTGATATTGTTAAACGGCTCCCCGGTAAAAAAGAATCAGAAGACCGTCTGCGGAGATGTCTATGAGATCACATTGCCGGAAATAGAGGACGTTCCCCTGCTGCCGCAGGATATCCCGCTTGATATTCGCTTTGAAGATTCTTCCGTCATTGTCATCAACAAACCGCGCGGTCTTGTTGTTCATCCGGCTCCGGGTCACATGGATGGTACGCTTGTCAACGCATTGCTTTTCCACTGTGGGGATTCACTGTCCGGGATCGGAGGAGAAAAACGCCCGGGGATCGTACATCGCATTGATAAAGACACCTCCGGACTGCTGATTGTGGCTAAGACAAATGAAGCACACCAGTTCCTCTCTGCGCAGCTATCCGACAGAAGCCTTTCCAGGGAATATGAAGCAATCGCTCACGGACACTTTCGTGCTCCTTTCGGTACAGTAGATCGCCCGATCGGCCGCAATCCGAATGACAGAAAAAAAATGGCCGTTACGGAAAAAAACGCCCGCAACGCCGTTACACACTGGTCTGTATTGACGCAATATAAGGAATATGCCCATCTCCGCTGCAAACTGGAAACTGGAAGGACACACCAGATCCGTGTCCATATGGCCAGTATCGGGCATCCTCTTTTAGGGGATGCACTCTACGGAGCCAAATCTCCGGATAAAGGGCTGGAAGGCCAATGCCTTCATGCAAAAAAACTGCAATTCATTCATCCGGTGACGAAAAAACAGATCATCATAGAAAGTGAACTTCCGGAGTATTTCATTTCTGTTCTCTCCCGTCTCGGACCCGCGGAATAAAGGCAAACCATAATCCGTAATACTATTTCATCTTGGGAGGTAATCCATGAAAACCAAATTTCTTCTGGCAATCGGTGCCATCCTTGCGGTTCTGCTCTGTTATCTGGTAATCCGCATTCTTTCCGGTGTGTTTTCACTCGCATCAGGCGCTTTAAATATGTTTCTCGGTATTATCGTCATCGCAGCATTATTACTGATTGTCGCCTGGATGTTCTATTATGCCAAACATCATTAACCAAAAATTTCCCATGTCCATAAAAAAAGCTCCCCGAATTATCGGAGAGCTTTTTGTGTTGGCACTGACCTATCTTTCCAGTCCGTCGCCAGACAAGTATTTTCGGCACTGATGAGCTTAACTTCTGTGTTCGGAATGGGAACAGGTGGACCCTCATCGTTAAAAGCACCAACTTCAGGTCTTACACCCTGAAAACCGAATAGAGGAGGAAGCGAGGCAGAACCTGCACAATCAAATGTAGGTCAAGCCCTCGGGCTATTAGTACCGGTCAGCTCAATTCATTACTGAACTTACACTTCCGGCCTATCAACGAAGTAGTCTTCTTCAGCCCTTACTCTAATGATGGGAGATCTTATCTTAGGGGGAGTTTCACGCTTAGATGCCTTCAGCGTTTATCTCGTCCAGACGTAGCTACCCAGCTGTGCCGTTGGCACGACAACTGGTGCACCAGAGGTCTGTCCATCCCGGTCCTCTCGT